>NZ_JBSSCY010000002.1:0-721506 GCF_054060195.1 Curtobacterium sp. PvP017 | reverse complement strand
GGGGGGGCCCCCCGCCCCCCCCCCGGGGGGGGGGCGGGGGGGGCGGGGGGGGGGGGGGGGGCGCCCCCGGCCCCCCCCCCCCCCCCGCGGGGGGGGGGGGGGGGGGGGCCCGGGGCCCCCCCCCCCTCCCGTGAGGTTCTTCGCGCGTCCACGGCGCGCGACCGGTCGTGTGGTACCGGTCACGTCGCTCTGCGCTGGTCAGTCGGTGCCGGAGTCGAAGGCCGCGCCCTCGGAGGCGAGGTCCGTCCGACGACCGAGCGCGTCCTCGGCGTCCGAGGCGATGACGGCGCCGCCGAGGATCTCCTCGGACTCGCCCGCCTCGAGCTCACCGACGAGCTCGGCCGTCGCACCACCGATGAGACCGGCCGCCGCGTACTGCTCGAGCCTTGAGCGGGAATCCGCGATGTCGAGGTTGCGCATCGTCAGCTGACCGATGCGGTCGTCCGGACCGAACGCGGCGTCGCCGACCCGCTCCATCGAGAGCTTGTCAGGGTGGTAGGACAGCGCCGGACCCGTGGTGTCGAGGATCGTGTAGTCGTCGCCGCGACGCAGGCGCAGCGTGACCTCGCCCGTGACGGCCGACGCGACCCAGCGCTGCAGGGACTCGCGGAGCATGAGCGACTGCGGGTCGAGCCAACGGCCCTCGTACATCAGTCGCCCGAGTCGGCGGCCCTCGTTGTGGTACGACGCGACGGTGTCCTCGTTGTGGATCGCGTTGAGCAGCCGCTCGTACGCGATGTGCAGCAGGGCCATGCCCGGTGCCTCGTAGATGCCGCGGCTCTTCGCCTCGATGATGCGGTTCTCGATCTGGTCGGACGCGCCGAGGCCGTGACGACCGCCGATCGCGTTCGCCTCGTAGACGAGTGCGACGGCGTCCGTGTACTCCTCGCCGTTGATCGCGACGGGGCGTCCGGCCTCGAAGCGGATGCTGACGACCTCGGTGGCGACCTCGACGTCGTCACGCCAGGCGGCGACGCCCATGATCGGCTCGACGATGTCCAGGCCGCTCGAGAGCTCCTCGAGGCTCTTCGCCTCGTGCGTGGCACCCCAGATGTTGGCGTCGGTCGAGTACGCCTTCTCGGTGGAGTCGCGGTACGGGAAGCCGCGGGCGACGAGCCACTCGCTCATCTCCTTGCGGCCGCCGAGCTCCTCGACGAACTCGGAGTCGAGCCACGGCTTGTAGACGCGCAGACGCGGGTTGGCCATCAGGCCGTAGCGGTAGAACCGCTCGATGTCGTTGCCCTTGTAGGTGGAGCCGTCGCCCCAGATGTCGACGCCGTCCTCCTTCATCGCGCGGACGAGCATCGTGCCCGTCACCGCACGACCGAGGGGCGTCGTGTTGAAGTACGTCTTGCCGCCGGAACGGATGTGGAAGGCACCGGTCTGCAGGGCGACGAGGCCTTCTTCCACCAGGGCGCTCTTCGCGTCGACCAGGCGGGCGATCTCGGCACCGTACTCGTGGGCGCGGCTCGGGACGGCGTCGATGTCCGGCTCGTCGTACTGACCGATGTCAGCCGTGTACGTGCAGGGGATCGCCCCCTTCTCGCGCATCCAGGCAACGGCGCAGGAGGTGTCGAGACCCCCTGAGAACGCGATGCCGACTCGTTCGCCGACGGGGAGACTGCTCAGGACCTTGGACACGGGGTCAATCGTACGGGGAGACCGGGGCACGCTACCGTCCAGCGCGACGGTTGTGGAGAACTCGTCCCGCGAACCGGGAACCGATCCGCTGCGCCCGGACAATACAGGGCATGAACCAGATCACGGGGGACCGAGCGGACTGGGCGCTGGGCATGGCCGGCGACGGCCGAGCGGTCGGACGCGTCTTCGACCGCCACGCCCCACGCCTGCGCCGGCACGCCGTCGGCCTCGTCCCCACACCGGCCGACGCCGACGACGTCGTGGCCATCGCGTTCCTCGAGGCCTGGCGGAAGCGCGAACGCGTCCGCTTCGTCGACGACTCCATGCTGCCCTGGCTGCTCGTCACGGCGACGAACACCGCGCACAACCTGACCCGCGCCACCCGCCGTCACCGGCTCTTCCTCGGGAGGTTCCCGGTCGACGACCCCGCTCCCGACCCCGCAGAGTCGTTCACCGACGCCGAAGCGGTCGCAGCGTTGCGCGGGCTCCCGATCGCAGACCAGAGGGTCCTCACCCTCTGCGTGCTCGAAGGCCTCGGCGAACGCGAAGCGGCCGCAGCCCTCGGGGTCGCACCGGGCACCGTGAAGTCCCGGCTCCACCGGGCGAAGGCACGACTCCAGCAGCAGTACTCGACGTCAGCGGAACCCCTCGGAGGCACACTGTGAACGACCACATCTCCCCTCGTCTCGCGGCGATGCGCGACGCCCTCGTCGCCGACGTCGACGCAACGGCCCACCCCGCGCGTCCGCGGCGACGACGACCCACTCGCGGCACGGTCGCCGCGGTCGTGACGGCCTTCGCCGTCGGCGCCGGTCTCACCGGAGGGATCACGGCTGCGGCGCTCCCCGGCACCACCGCGGACGCCGCACGCGAGGATCTGCTCGCGACGACGACCCGCTACGGGACGGTCGAGGTCAACCACGCATCGATGCTCGGCTCCCCCGCGTTCACCGTCACCCACGGCGACGCCTCGTTCTCCCTCGGCGCTCGGCCGGAGGGAGCCGACCGGGTGACGCTCACGTGGGAGTGTCTCGACCCCGGCACCTTCACGGTCGAGGTCGGCGGGACGACCGTCGCCGACGCCGTCGCGTGCACGCCGGGTTCCATGCCGCGATGGAGCCTCTCCCCGCTGACCGGATCCGGAGCGGCCGCCGTGTCGGTCTCCGGTGGCGGCGGTGCCCGCTACGCCGTGTGGGCGTCGTGGGCACGGTCGGCACGGATCGCGCAGCCCTCGCCCCAGCAGCAGGCTGCGATCGCCGACGGGACCATCACCCTGGCCGAGTACACCGCCGCCTTCGACCGGCTCGCGGCCTGCATGGCGCAGGCGGGGCACCCGATCGGCGACGTGGCGCCGTCGTGGTACGCCGACGGCTTGTGGTCGAGCACGGGCCCCGGCGCCGGCCCGTGGTACATCTGGTCGACGCCGACCGAAGCCGTCGACGTCCTCGACACGCAGTGCGCACCGCGCGAGTTCGAGCAGGTCGACACGATCTGGCAGGGCGAGCACCCGATCCCGGAGGACCCGCCGGCCGCGGGGTGATCCGCGGCGCAAGGCTTCGGTGCCCCCGGAAGGCGCTGCAGGGACGCGAACCCCTTCGACCTGCTGGTGCCCCTGGAGGGACTCGAACCCCCAACCGTTTCCTTAGGACGGAACTGCTCTTCCATTGAGCTACAGAGGCTGGCCCGTCCACTCTAGCGGCGGAACGGCTCCAGGAAGGTCGTGAGCTCGTCGACGTACAGGGCCGGCTGCTCGAACGGCGCGAAGTGTCCCCCGCGCGGCATCATCCGGTAGGACACCAGGTTCGTCGTCCGCTCGAGCCATGCGCGCGGCGGCTCCACGAGGTCGCCGGGGAACAGCGAGAACCCGGACGGTACCTCGACCCGGCGGGCGAGCTGGTCGGCCGGGATCGCGGCGTTCGCGTGGTACATCCGCATCGCCGAGCCGATCGTGCCGGTGGCCCAGTACTCGGTCAGCAGCGCGAGCACCTCGTCCTGCGTGTACACCGACCACAGGTCGCCGTCGCAGTCACTCCACGACCGCAACTTCTCGACGATCCACGCGGCGAGCCCGGCGGGTGAGTCGTTCAGGCCGACCGCGACGGTCTGCGGCTTGGTGCGGTGCATCATCGCGTAGGCGCCCTCGGCGTCGCGCCAGCGGGCGGTCGCGGCGACGAACCCGCGTTCCTCCGGCGACAACGTGTCGAGGTCGATGCCCGGCCAGGCGAGCCCGCCGTCGATGCGGTGCACGGCGACGACCCGGTCGGCGTGCACGAGCGCGAGGTAGCGGGCGACGTGGGTCCCGATGTCCCCGCCGGCGACGGCGAAGCGTTCGTGGCCCAGCTCCGTCATCAGCTCGGCCCACATGCCGGCGACCGCGCGGGCGTCGATCGGCTGCGGCGGCGCGTCGGAGAAGCCGTACCCGGGCATGTCCGGCACGACCACGTCGAACCCGGCCTCGACGAGCATCGGCAGGACCTTGCGGTACCGCCACCCGGAGTCGGGCCAGCCGTGCGCGAGCAGGAGCGGCAACGCGTCGGGCGTGCCGGCTCGGGCGTGCAGCACGTGGATCCCGGTGCCGTCGATCGTCAGCCGTCGGCTGGGCAGCGCGGCGAGCTGTGCCCGGTGCGCGTCGAAGTCGAAGCCGTCGGCCCAGTACGCGATGAGGGCCCGGAGTTCGTCGACGTCCGCCCCGAGCGACCACCCGGCGCCGGCGGGAGCATCCGGCCACCGCGTGGCACGCAGTCGCGCGCGGAGGTCCTCGATGGTCGCGTCGTCGATCTGCGGTGTCTCGCCCATGGCGGCGACGCTACTCAGCGGGACCGACACCCGGACCGCGGGCGCCGTCCGACGTCTTCAGCAGCAGTCGCAGGCGTCGCTCGCACGCTCGCCGGTCAGGGCGCCGACCGGCTGCTTGCAGGCGTCGCCGCGCCAGGCCTCGAGCCCCTCGCGCACCGCGAACACGACGACGACCAAGCCGGCGACCGGATCAGCCCACGACCACCCGAACAGCGTGTTCAGGAGCAGACCGATCAACACCGCGGCGGACAGGTAGCTGCACACCAGGGTCTGCTTCGAGTCCGCGATCGCCGATGCCGAACCGAGCTCCTTGCCGGTACGACGTTCGAGCAGGCTGAGGAACGGCATCACGGCAAGGCTCACCGCCGCCAGCACGATCCCGACGAGGCTGTGCTCCGGCTCGCGCACCCCGGTCAGGGTCAGCACCGCGTCGACCGTGACGTACAGCGCCAACCCGAAGAAGGAGACCGCGATGGCCTTGAGCGCGACGCGTTCCCGTGCTTCGGGGTCCGACCCGGCGAACTGCCACGCGACCGCAGCGGCGGACAGGACCTCGACGACGGAGTCGAGTCCGAAGCCGATGAGGGCTGTCGAGGACGCCACCGAACCGGCGGCGATCGCGATGACCGCCTCGATGACGTTGTACGTGATCGTCGCAGCGACGATCCACCGGATCCGTCGCTGCAGCACCCGTCGGCGGTCGGGGACGACCGCAGCCGTCACCCCGGTCATGCGCCGGGTCCGCAGCAGAGCGGGACGTCGCAGTCCTCGTCGGTGCACGCTTCGCCGTCGTCGACGGCGAGCACGACCTCGAGGAGCGAGCGGATCGCGGCCCCGAGGTGCGGGTCGGCGATCTCGTACCGGGTGGACCGCCCCTCGGGCACGGCGACGACGATCCCGCATCCGCGCAGGCAGGCGAGGTGGTTCGAAACGTTCGAGCGGCTGAGCCCCAGGTCGGTCGCGAGCCGGCCCGGGTGGACCGGCGCCTCGAGCATCTCGAGCAGGATCCGGGACCGTGTCCGGTCCGCCATCGCCCGGCCGAGCCGGTGCATGACGTCGAGCCGCGGTGCAGTGGTCAGCATGCGCTGACCATACAGCGTCCGCTGACCTGTCGCGAGCGGACGGCGGACGGGAGGCTCGTGGCGGCCCCGCCACGGGCCTCCAGTCCGTCATCGAGTGAGCACAAGACGACGGCTCGCCACCCGCGACCCGTCGCCTTCTGCTCGCTCGGTACCTGCAGGGCAGGCCGCTACGCGGCCACCAGGTACTCGTCCCACTCGGCCTGCGGACGCTCGATGCCGCGAACGACCCACGACGAACCGTGCGGGATCTTCGGACGGAAGCGCAGCCGCCACCCCATCTCCTGCGGGGTGCGGTCACCCTTCTCGTTGTTGCAGGCCAGGCAGCAGGCCACGAGGTTCTCCCACGAGTCCTGCCCGCCGCGCGACTTCGGCTGCACGTGGTCGATGGTCGTCGCGTGCCGGTCGCAGTACGCGCACCGGTTCGCGTCACGGCGCAGGACGCCTCGCCGCGACACCGGCACGAGTCTCGAGTGCGGGATGCGCACGTACCGGGTGAGGATGATGACGGACGGACGGTCGTAGCTCGACGTCGACCCGGTGACCGGGTGTTCGAGATCGGCGGCGACGACGGAGGCCTTCTGGTTCATGACCAGCACGAGGGCTCGTCGGAACGAGATCACCGCGAGGGGCTCGTAACCGGCGTTGAGGACGAGAGTGCGCATTGGTTCCCTTCCGACGTGCCTGGACGGCTTCCAGGCGCTGCGGGTGCGTCGGACCGGGGTCCTTCGCAGGTGACCGTCGCTCGCGCACACGTCCCCTGAACCACGAAGAGCACCACCCGGATGGGCAGTGCTCTCGTCATGCAGGGGCGTGCTCGTGCACGCAGGCGGTGGTCGACCGTATGTCGATGCGCGCGCGCCGACCCATGGTTCGGGTCGTGCGGAACATCGACATGGGGTCTCCCTGCTCGGGGCCTTGCGGACCGGTGCAGCGCCAGGCTACGTCAGAAACCGGCCCGGCACGAGGGTGCACGGGCCGGTTCCGGCGATGTTCACGGGATCGATGCCCCGCGGTCGGGTCGGACGCCGCGGCGCCGTAGACGCCTCAGATGCCTCAGATGCCGAAGCGGACGATGTGGTAGTCGCTGGTCCAGATCGGACGGATCGACACGGAGCCACCGGGCTTCGGGGCGTCCATGATCATGCCGTTGCCCATGTAGAAGCCGTCGTGCGCCTCGTTGTTGAAGATGACGACGTCACCGGGCTGCGCCTCGGACTCGGGGATCGTGGTGCCGGCCTGGTCCTGCAGCGGCACGGAGTGCGCGAGGTTGATGCCGTACTGCGCGTACACGAACATGACGTATCCCGAGCAGTCGAAGCCCGACGGGTCGGCGCCGCCGAAGACGTACGGGGTGCCGATGTACTGCTTGGCGGTCGCGACGACGGCCGGCAGCGAGAACGGGGTGTCCGCGGCGGTCGAGCTGGCCACGTAGTCGGCGGCGGACGGGCCGGTGTACGAGGCGTACTGCTCGGCGGTCTGCGCACGCGCGGCCTGGGTCGCGGACGCCTGCTCCTCGGCGTCGGCTGCGGCCTGCTCCGAGGCCGCGGCCTGGTCGGCCGCTGCCTGCTTCGCCGCTGCGCGGGCGTCGAGCGTCGCGGTCGAGGTGGCGCCGTAGCCGTCGCGGCTCGTGCCGGCCAGGGCCACCGCGTCGGACACCGAGAACTCCTGGCTCTCGGTCGCGCGGACCTGACGCTGGGCGTTCGCCGCGTCGGTGCCGGTGGCGGGCTGCGCGGCGAAGGCCGGTGCGACCGCCACGGTGCCGAACATGCCGGCGGCGACCGTCAGGACGATGGGGGCGAGGAACTTGCGCTTGCGCGACGCCGAACTGGCCTTCGCTGCGGTGGCACTGGCTGCAGCCTGCGCAGCACGACGGCCGCCGGGGAGCGGCGCGGACCGCACGGGGACGACCTTGCGGGTCGGGCGCGCATCGGCCTGGCGGGCGGACCGCCGGGTGAGCGGGGCGTCGGTGGCGTTCTCGGTGTTCGTCGGGTTCGCGGGCGTCTGGTCGTCCGCGGCGGAACCGGTCTGCGTCAAGGGTGTGGTCTCCGGCGTCTCGTCATCACGCTGCCGTGGGTGTCCGGCGACGTGCAACCCCATCCGTTCGTCATCGTTTCCGATCGAGGCAGGAGACGGGTTCGAGACGTCCTGCCACGGGTCTCCGGCTCAGGCGCAGCGCGGGGACTCGACGAGTGTACGGGGCCGTCGTTACCTTGTCGAGATGAAACGGCCCGTTTGTAACGAAACGGTTAAGAAGCCCTGGTCAGAGCAGGGAAATCAGTTCCGCTCGATGTACACGTGCTGCGCGACCTCGACGGGGAGCTCGATGCCCGAGTCCTCGCCCTCGACACGAACGGCGACGTAGGCCCCGGCGCGCTGCACGCCCGCGAGCCGACCGGGCATGACGCCGGCCGTGCGGAGCTGGTGCAGGAGTTCGGGTTCGAACTGCACGGGCTCGCCCAGACGTCGGATCACGCCGGTCGCGACGGCGTCGGTGCCCTCGGTCGCGGCGACGATGTTCTGCACGCCGTCGAGGAACCCGGCGGCTGCGGGGCCGCCGATCTCTGCCAGGCCGGGGATCGGGTTGCCGTACGGCGACTCGGTCGGGTTGCCGAGCATCTCGAGCAGGCGGACCTCGACCTGCTCGCTCATGACGTGCTCCCACCGGCAGGCCTCGTCGTGGACGAAGGCCCAGTCGAGCCCGATGACGTCGGCGAGCAGTCGCTCCGCCAGACGGTGCTTGCGCATGACGTGGGTGGCGCGTGAGCGACCCTCGTCGGTGAGCTCCAGGTGGCGGTCGCCGGAGACGACGACCAGGCCGTCGCGCTCCATGCGGGCGATGGTCTGCGAGACCGTCGGGCCCGAGTGACCGAGCCGCTCCGAGATGCGGGCGCGCAGCGGAACGATCGCCTCCTCCTCCAAGTCGAGGATGGTGCGAAGGTACATCTCCGTGGTGTCGACGAGATCGGTCACGGTCCGCCTCTCATGTCTGGGCCCAGCGGCCACCACCCTACTTGTTCGGACCGACGAACTCCGACCGACACTTGCACGGGGCAAGAAGAGCGCCGCAGCCGCACCCCTGCGGGCAACCCCGTCCGGCCGGTACAGGCGCACCAGCACTGGGATCGCGCTCGGTAGGATCGGCGCATGGCAGACATCGTCATCCCCGCCGAACTCCTCCCCACCGACGGCCGCTTCGGCTGCGGACCGTCCAAGATCCGCGGCGCGCAGCTCGAGTCCCTCGTGACGCGCGGGGCCACGATCCTCGGCACGTCCCACCGCCAGAAGCCCGTGAAGGACCTGGTCGGCAGCGTCCGCTCCGGGCTCGCCGACCTGTTCCAGGTCCCCGAGGGCTACGAGGTCGTCCTCGGCAACGGCGGTTCGACCGCCTTCTGGGACGCCGCCGCGTTCGGCCTCATCGAACGCCGTGCGGAGAACCTGTCCTTCGGCGAGTTCGGGTCGAAGTTCGCCAAGGCCGCCGGCGCACCGTGGCTCGAGGCGCCGCACGTCGTCGAGGCCCCCGGCGGATCACTCGCCGCGCTCGAGCCGATCGACGGCGTCGACGTCTACGCCTACCCCCACAACGAGACCTCGACCGGCGTGATGGCCCCGGTCGTCCGCGCCGCCGGTGACGCCGGAGCACTGACGGTCGTCGACGCCACGAGCGCCGCCGGTGGTGCCGCGTTCGACGTGGACGCCACCGACGTCTACTACTTCGCACCGCAGAAGAACTTCGCCTCCGACGGTGGCCTGTGGCTCGCGCTGTTCTCCCCCGCCGCGATCGAGCGCGTCGAGCGCATCGCGGCGAGCGGCCGGTACATCCCGGAGTTCCTGTCGCTCAAGAACGCCGTCGACAACTCGCGCCTGAACCAGACGCTGAACACCCCGGCGATCTCGACGCTGCTGCTGCTCGACGACCAGGTCCGGTGGATCAACGAGTCCGGCGGCCTGGCGTGGGCGGACACCCGCACGAAGACCTCGTCGTCGACGCTGTACGACTGGGCCGAGTCGGTCGACTACGCGACCCCGTTCGTCACCGATCCCGCAGCCCGCTCGCAGGTCGTCGCCACGATCGACCTCGACGACTCGATCGACGCCAAGGCCGTCGCCGCGACCCTGCGCGCGAACGGCATCGTCGACACCGAGCCGTACCGGAAGCTCGGCCGCAACCAGCTGCGCGTCGCGACGTTCACCGCGATCGACCCGGACGACGTCGCGAAGCTCGTGCAGGCGATCGACTTCACGGTCGACGCCCTGCGCTGACCCCACGCCCCGCCGTCCGGTCGGCGGACACCTGGGAAACGACGAAGCACCACGGGAGACCGTGGTGCTTCGTCGTTCTGGTCGGTGCGGGTCAGGAGCGGTGGAAGTCCGGGTCGACCTCGCCCGCGTCGAGCTGGTCGACCACGAGGTCGGCGTCCGGGTCGACCGGCCGCACGCGCTGGGCGCGGCGACGGCGGGGCGGCTGCGGAGCCTCGTCGACTGTGTCGTCGTCACCGTCGGAGGCGTCATCGTCGACCTCGGCGAGCGCGTCGACGTCCACACCCTCGATGTCGTCGTCGTCCGACTCGTCCAGGTCGTCCTCGTCGGCGTCGAAGTCGTCGTCGTCATCCGACTCGTCGTCGGCTTCGTCGTCGTCCGCGTCGTCGTAGTCGGCGTCCTCGTCCGAGTCGTCGTCCGACTCGTCGTCGAAGTCGTCGTCCTCGTCGTCGTCATCCGAATCGTCGTCAGACTCCTCGTCCGACTCGTGGTCCTGCGCCGCCCGGTACTCGGCCAGTCGCTCGGACCACGGCACCCACTCCGGTGCCACGAGCGAGCCGTCGCCGGGCATCAGCTCGACCTCGAGCACGGTGGGGTCCTCGTCGCCGACCTTCGCGACGCTGACGGTCCAGCGCCAGCCGGGGTACCCCGGCATGCGGTTCGCGAACAGGACGGAGACGACGCCGTCGCCCTCGTCCACGGTGCCGACGGGCGCGCCGATGCTCGACTCCGGGGTCACCTCGAGCAGCGCGGTCCGCGCCAGGTCGGTGTAGTCAACAGGTACTGCGTCGCTGTCTGTCATGGGGTCACGCCTCCAGCTGGTCTGCGACGTGCCGCAGGATGGCGGCGAGTCGATCGCCGTTCTTCGGGTAGCGGCCGTGGCGGAGGTCTCCGCTGATCCGGTCGAGTTCCTTCACCAGGTCCTCGACGATCACGGCCATGTCGTCTGCGGAGCGACGGGTCATCCGGGACAACGATGGCTGCGGGTCGAGGAGCCGCACGGACAGTGCCTGCGACCCCTTCTTCCCCTGCACGACGCCGTACTCGAGCCGGGATCCCGCCTTCACGGTCACGACGCCGTCGGGCAGCGAGGAAGCGTGCAGGAAGACCTGGTCGCCGTCGTCTCCGGTGATGAAGCCGAAGCCCTTGTCGTCGTCGTAGAACTTGACCTTGCCGGTGGGCATGCGTGGACTCCTCGAGGTCGTGGTACGGCCGTGGTGCGTCGGATATCCTGGGTCGATGGCCAATCCGACCCGATCAACCGGGAACCCGCAGGATTCCGCAGAACCCCCGGTGACGTTCAATCGTACCGAACGCGCTCTGGCGTTCATGGTCGGTGGCATCTTCATCGCTGCGTTCCTCTGCATGGCGGCGATGATCGTCATGTGGCTGACGGTCCCGAGCGCGCAGGGCTCCATGCCGTGGCCGGTGATCATGGCGATCCCGCTCGTCGGGTTCCCGATCGGCATGGTGCTGGTCTTCACGCTCCTCGGCATCACCTGGACGCGTCGCGCACGAGCCAACCGGACGGCTCGCTGACGTCCGCCCCGGACGCTGGCACCGGACGATGACGACCACCGCCGACCTGGCCGCCCGACTCCGGGCGCTGCCGGACGACTCCCTCGAACGACTCGTCGCTGCGCGGAGCCTGCCCCCGGCCGCCCTCGGCGAGACCGGTCCGCAACGGATCACCGACTTCTTCGACCTGGCCGAGGCGCTCCGCACCGACGACGCCGTCGACGCTGCGGTCGAGCACCTGCCCCGCGCCACCATCCTGGCGCTCCGTGACGGCGGTGACGCCGACAGCCTGGGCCCGGCGATCACGCTCGGCCTGGCCGACGAGGACGGCGCCGTCGACGACGCGGTCGCCGCACGCGTGGCCGCCCACCCCGACCTCGTGGCACTGGAACGGTCAGGAGGCCCGGATCGCCCCGACCGCGCTCCGCACGCCGACGACGTGGCCGGTCAGGACCGCGCACGCACCTCCGGCGCGGAGCAGGCGTTCTCGAGCATGACCGTGCTCGCCGAACTGCTGCGTGCGGTGGACGCCGGCTCGGTCCGCGAACTCGTCAAGGGCGGCATCGGCACACCACTCGCCAAGGCCCTGGCCGAGCGCATCGGCACCGAGGCGGACGTCGTGCCCGGGAGACTGGAACTGCTCGACCGCGTGGGCTTCGCGGACCCGGGCTCCGGCCGCTGGACGGTCACCGACGCCGGGCAG
This sequence comes from Curtobacterium sp. PvP017, assembly GCF_054060195.1. Taxonomy (NCBI): domain Bacteria; kingdom Bacillati; phylum Actinomycetota; class Actinomycetes; order Micrococcales; family Microbacteriaceae; genus Curtobacterium; species Curtobacterium sp. PvP017. The sequence continues at coordinate 709,509 of NZ_JBSSCY010000002.1, read as the reverse complement.
GCCTGGCTGGTCGCCGACTGGCCGGACCGCTGGGCGACGCTGGTGTCGGCCTGGGCGGACACCCTCGGTACCGCGGTGCACGAGGTCCTCGCGCTCGCAGACGACGACCTGCGCGACCTCGTGGCACTCGGACGCTGGGCGTACCCCGCGGGCTCCCGTTGGCTCGACGCCCTCCTGCTCGACGCCGCCGGTACCGCCGGTTCGCTCGGACTCGCGGTCGACGGCATCGTCACGAGCACTGGCCGGGCACTCCTGGACGGTGACGCCGGGCCCGCGTCGGAGGACCTGCCCGGCACCGTCGACCAGGTGTACCTGCAGCACGACCTGACCGTGATCGCTCCCGGGCCCCTCGCACCGGTCGACGACGCCGCCCTGCGCACGGTCGCCGTGCTCGAAGCCCCCGGGTTGGCCGCCCGGTACCGGATCTCCGAGGACACCCTGCGCGCGGCGTTCCGTGCCGGGCACTCCCGCGACGACGTCCTGGCGCTGCTCACCCGACTGTCGTCGACGGGTGTCCCGCAGCCGCTCGCCTACCTGGTCGACCAGGTCGCCGGACGCGACGGCAGCATCGTCGTCGACCGCGGCGAGGGTGGGGTCGGCACCGTGGTGCGCGGCACCGCGGACCAGCTCGACCTCATCGGTGTCGACGCCGAACTCCGGCAGATGGCGTGGGAGCGCAGCGACCTGACCACGCTGACCACCCGCTACCCGGCGCACGTCGTGCACACCGCGCTCGAGGACCAGCGCTACCCGGCCGTGCTCGCGACCGGCGCCCGCCCCGAGACGCACCACGGGCCTCCCGGTCGGCGCAGCCCCACCGGACGCTCGCCGGAACAGGCGGCGCACGCACTCGTGGAACGACTCCGCCTGACCACCCAGCGTGGTGACGCCGAGCCGGAGCAGGAGTGGCTGGGACGGCAGATCGACCTGGCCGTGCGCGGGCGGACGCCGATCCGGCTCACGGTCCGCATGCCGGACGGGTCCGAGCGGCCGTTCTCGATCATCCCGACCTCCGTCGCGGCCGGCCGCGTCCGCGGCCGTGACACCAGCGTCGACGTCGAACGCACGTTGCCGCTGTCGCTCGTCGTGGCGGTCGAGAGCGACGCCTGAGGGGCGCGGTCACCCGAACGCAGGTGACGACGGCTAGGCTGGCAGGTCATGAACGGACCGCTGATCGTGCAGAGCGACCGCACCGTGCTCCTCGAGGTCGCTCACCCCGACGCCGAGGACGCACGCCACGAGCTCGCGGCCTTCGCCGAACTCGAACGCGCCCCAGAGCACGTGCACACCTACCGCATCACCCGCCTCGGCCTGTGGAACGCACGGGCCGCCGGACACGACGCCGAGGCGATGATCGCCACCCTCGAGCGGTTCGCCAAGTTCCCCGTCCCGCAGAGCGTCACGGTCGACATCCGTGACACGGTGTCGCGCTACGGCCGACTCGTCATCCGGCGGGAGGAGCGCGAGGACGCACCGGTCATCGCGAACTCCCCCACCGAGGAACTCGAGCGCCTTCCCGTGCTGCTCCTCACCGCCGAGGACCCGTCCGTCCTGGCCGAGGTCATCCGGTCGAAGCGGATCAAGCCGTTGCTCGGCGACATGCGGAGTCCATCCGAGGTCGAGCTGCAGCCGTGGGCTCGCGGGCAGATCAAGCAGGAGCTCGTGAAGCTCGGTTGGCCGGCCGAGGACCTGGCGGGCTACACGCCCGGGCAGCCGCACCCGATCGACCTCGACACCGCCGAGTGGCACATGCGCCCGTACCAGGAGCAGGCCGTCGACACGTTCTTCGCGCAGGGCTCCGGTGTCGTCGTGCTGCCCTGTGGCGCCGGCAAGACCCTGGTCGGCGCCGGTGCGATGGCGACCGTCAAGGCGACCACGCTCATCCTCGTGACGAACACCGTGTCCGCACGGCAGTGGCGCAGCGAGCTCCTGAAGCGGACGACCCTGCAGCCGGAGGACATCGGCGAGTACTCGGGCAGCGTCAAGGAGATCCGGCCGGTCACGATCGCGACGTACCAGATCCTCACCGCCCGTCGGAAGGGCGAGTACACGCACCTGTCGCTGCTCGACGCCCTCGACTGGGGCCTCATCGTGTACGACGAGGTCCACCTGCTGCCGGCGCCGGTCTTCAAGCTGACCGCGGACCTGCAGGCACGCCGTCGCCTCGGCCTCACGGCGACCCTCGTGCGCGAGGACGGCCGCGAGGGCGACGTCTTCTCGCTCATCGGCCCGAAGCGCTACGACGCTCCGTGGAAGGAGATCGAGGCGCAGGGCTACATCTCCCCTGCCGAGTGCTACGAGGTGCGCATCGACCTGCCGCACCAGGAGCGCCTGGAGTACGCGGCCTCGAGCGACGACGAGCGCTACCGGCTCGCCGCCACCTCGCCCGCGAAGACCCCGGTCGTGCGGGAACTCATCGAGAAGCACCGCGGCGAGCAGATCCTGGTGATCGGGCAGTACATCGACCAGCTCGACGAACTGGCCGCGTCGCTCGACGCGGCCGAGATCACCGGAGCGACCCCGGTCGACGAACGCGAGCGGCTGTACGACGCGTTCCGAGCCGGCGAGGTGGACGTGCTCGTCGTGTCGAAGGTCGCGAACTTCTCGATCGACCTGCCCGACGCCACCGTCGCGATCCAGGTCTCCGGTTCCTTCGGATCACGGCAGGAAGAGGCGCAGCGCCTCGGACGACTGCTGCGTCCGAACAAGGACGGCCTGCCCGCGTCGTTCTACACGCTCGTCGCGCGGGACACCGTCGACCAGGACTTCGCGCAGAACCGGCAGCGATTCCTCGCCGAGCAGGGGTACTCCTACACGATCCTGGATGCCGACCAGGTCCAGGCGCCCGTGGGCTGACGTACGCACCGCTCTCAGGAAACCATTAGGGAACGGTCAGAAGATAGGACCATGAGCGATGGCCCCAAGATCCTGATCGTCGACGACGAACCGAACATCCGCGACCTCCTGACGACCTCGTTGCGCTTCGCCGGGTTCGCCGTCCGTGCCGTCGGCAACGGCGCCCAGGCGATCTCGGCCGTGCTCGAGGAAGAACCCGACCTGATCATCCTCGACGTGATGCTCCCCGACATGAACGGCTTCGGCGTCACCAAGCGCCTCCGATCGTCGGGCTACACCTCGCCGATCCTGTTCCTCACCGCGAAGGACGACACCGAGGACAAGATCACCGGCCTCACCGTCGGCGGCGACGACTACGTCACCAAGCCGTTCTCCCTCGACGAGATCGTCGCCCGCATCAAGGCCATCCTGCGGCGCACGATGAACGACGAGGAAGACGCGATCATCCGCGCCGGCGAGCTGACGATGGACCAGGACACGCACGAGGTCACGATCGGCGACGCGCAGATCGAGCTCTCGCCCACCGAGTTCAAGCTGCTCCGCTACCTCATGCTCAACCCCAACCGCGTGCTGTCGAAGGCGCAGATCCTCGACCACGTGTGGGAGTACGACTTCAACGGCGACGCCGGCATCGTCGAGTCCTACATCTCGTACCTGCGCCGCAAGCTCGACCAGTACTCGGCCGAGCCCATCATCCAGACCAAGCGTGGATTCGGGTACATGCTCAAGGCGTCCAAGGCCTCGTAGCGTCCGTTCTTCACGGCGGCCGTCCGGTTTCACCGGGCGGCCGCTGTCTATCGTTGGGGCAGCATGCACACGCGAATGAGCCGCTGGTGGGACGGGATCTCCCTGCGCACCAAGATCACCGGGATCACGGTGCTCCTGGTGGCGCTCGGCCTGCTCGTCGCCGGGCTCGGCACGATGACCGTCCTGTCCACGTACCTGATGGCGCAGCTCGACAACAACGTCAAGGGCACCACGGAGCAGCTCGAGGGCCAGAACATCAGCGACGGCGAGCAGTACTGCAAGCTGTCGGTCGTGCTGTCGCAGAGCGCCTACGTCGCCGCGTACGACGCCGACGGTGACAAGATCTGCCAGACGAAGGCGTCGAGCCGTCCGGACATCCGCGAACTCGACTTCTCGGCAGCAGCGCAGAACGGTTCGCGCTTCTCGCTCTACGACAGCCAGCACAACCACGAATGGCGTGCCCAGGTCATCCCCGCGTCGCTGCAGAACCAGACGAGCGGCTCCACCGAGACCGGCTTCGTGCTCGTCGCAGTGTCGAGCGCCGACACCGACCAGACGATCCTGCGGTTCACCGCGATCTTCCTGAGCTTCGGCGCCTCGGTGATCCTGCTCGGGGCGATGCTCACGCGGCTGCTCGTCACCGCCACGTTCGACCCGTTGCGGGACGTCGAGGACACCGCCGCGCGCTTCGCCGCCGGTGACTTCAACCAGCGCCTCGAAGCGGACACCCCGAACACCGAGGTCGGTCGGCTCAACCGGTCCCTCAACGTCATGCTCGAGCGCATCGACACCGCGTTCGAAGACCGCCAGCGCACCATCGACCAGATGCGCCGGTTCGTCGGCGACGCCTCGCACGAACTCCGCACGCCGCTGGTGTCCCTGCGCGGGTACGCCGAGCTGTACCGGATGGGCGCCCTGCGCAAGGAAGAGGACGTCGCCCAGGCGATGGAGCGGATCGAGAAAGAGGCGAAACGGATGGGTCTGCTCGTGCAGGACCTGCTCCAGCTCGCCCGCATCGACGAGTCGAAGCCGCTCGAGCTCGGGCCGGTCGACCTCGTCGCCATCGCACGGGACTCGGCGCTCGACACAATGGCGTCCAACCCGGACCGCGAGATCCAGGTGCTCGTCGAGGACGCCATGACGGGCGAGAGCGTGCCCCAGGCCGTGCGGCCGCCCTCGTCCTCGTCGTCGCTCTCGTCGGGCTCGTCGTCCGACACGGGCGAGGTCCCCCCGGCCTCGCCCACCTCGGCGAACACCACGGGCCCCATCGCGTTCTCGCGGCAGACGATCGCGCGCCTCCGTGCTCGTCGGACCCGGGCGATGGACATCGAGGCCGGTGCCACCCCCACCGACGAGACGACACCGCTGCCCACGGTCGTGATGCCCAAGCGCCCGCCGATCGTCCTGGCGGAGGAGAACAAGATCCGCCAGATCGTGACGAACCTGATGGGCAACGCCATGCGGTTCACCGAGCACGACGACCCGATCGAGATCGGCGTCGGCGTGGACGACGACCGCGGCATGGCCCACATCGACGTCATCGACCACGGCGAGGGGATCCCGGCGCAGCTGCGCGACAAGATCTTCCAGCGGTTCTGGCGTGCCGACACCTCGCGCGCGCGGGACACCGGCGGCTCGGGCCTCGGGCTCGCCATCGTGTCGGGCATCGTCGCGGCACACCACGGCTCGGTCGAGGTCTTCGACACCGAGGGCGGCGGCGCGACCTTCCGCGTCTGGCTGCCGCTGCTCCCCCGCGACTACGCCGCCTGACGCGGGGCGCGTGGCGCGGCGCGCGCCCGCGCCCTCGCCCGCGCCCGCACCCCGAGGTTCCAAAATCCCGGCATGTCGAGCTCCGTGGCGCTCGAGTTCGGAACCTCGGCGTTCAGCACACGGCGAGTCGTGGAACCTCGGCGCACCGAGTCCGCCGGGGCCCCGTCCTGTCCGGAGCCGCGTCACACCGACCGGCGAAGCCGTCCATCGACGAGGAGCGGCACGAAGCTCTCGCCCGGACGGAGCATGCGCACGAGACGCCGGCCCCGGCCACGGTCGGACGCAGCGACGGAGAACGACGCTGGACGGGCCTCCAGTCCGAACCGACCGGCTCGGCGAGGTTCCACGACATGCCGCGCGTTGATCGCCGAGGTTCCGAACAACGGCGAACCCGGCCCCGAGATGCCGAGATTTCGGAACCTCACGGGGCGGGGCGGGACGGGACGTGTCGGGACGGGAGGGGACGTGCGCCGCACGGACACGCGCCCCGCCCCCGCACGCGGAAGGGCCCCGCACGCGCAGCGTGCGGGGCCCTTCCGGAACAGCGGACCTAGAAGTCCATGCCACCCGTCGGGTCGCCGGCCGGAGCGGCCGCGGCACGCTCGGGCTTGTCGGCGACGACGACCTCGGTCGTCAGGAACAGACCGGCGATCGACGCAGCGTTCTGCAGCGCCGAGCGCGTGACCTTGGCCGGGTCGATGATGCCCGCGGCGATGAGGTCGACGTACTCGCCGGTCGCAGCGTTGAGGCCCCAGCCCGACTCGAGCTCGCGCACCTTGGCGGCGACGACACCCGGCTCGAGACCGGCGTTCAGCGCGATCTGCTTGAGCGGCGCGTCGATGGCCACGCGGACGATGTTCGCACCGGTCGCCTCGTCACCCTCGAGCTCGAGGGCCTCGAGTGCGACGGCACCGGCCTGGATGAGGGCGACGCCACCACCGGCGACGATGCCCTCTTCGACGGCAGCCTTCGCGTTGCGGACGGCGTCCTCGATGCGGTGCTTGCGCTCCTTGAGCTCGACCTCGGTCGCGGCACCCGCCTTGATGACGGCGACGCCACCGGCGAGCTTCGCGAGGCGCTCCTGGAGCTTCTCGCGGTCGTAGTCGGAGTCGGTCGCCTCGATCTCGGAGCGGATCTGGCGGACACGGCCGGCGATCTGCTCGGCGTCGCCGGCACCCTCGACGATCGTGGTCTCGTCCTTGGTGATGACGACCTTGCGGGCACGACCGAGCAGGTCGAGCGTCGCGTTCTCGAGCTTGAGGCCGACCTCTTCCGAGATGACCTGGCCACCGGTCAGGATCGCGATGTCCTGCAGCATGGCCTTGCGACGGTCACCGAAGCCCGGGGCCTTGACGGCGACGGACTTGAAGATGCCGCGGATCTTGTTCACGACGAGCGTGGCCAGGGCCTCGCCGTCGACGTCCTCGGCGATGATCAGGAGCTGCTTGCCCGCCTGGATCACCTTGTCGACGACCGGCAGGAGGTCCTTGATGTTCGAGATCTTCGAGTTGACGATCAGGATGTAGGCGTCCTCGAAGACGGCTTCCTGACGCTCGGGGTCGGTGACGAAGTACTGCGACAGGTAGCCCTTGTCGAAGCGCATGCCCTCGGTCAGCTCGAGCTCGGTGCCGAAGGTGTTCGACTCCTCGACGGTGACGACACCTTCCTTGCCGACCTTGTCGATGGCCTCGGCGATGAGCGCGCCGATGGTCGGGTCTGCAGCCGAGATCGACGCGGTGGCGGCGATCTGGTCCTTGGTCTCGATGTCCTTCGCGTTGGCGAGGAGCTGGTCGGAGACGGCGGAGACGGCCTTCTCGATGCCGCGCTTGAGCGACACGGGGTCGGCGCCGGCGGCGACGTTGCGGAGGCCCTCGCGGACGAGTGCCTGGGCGAGGACGGTCGCGGTGGTCGTACCGTCACCGGCGACGTCGTCGGTCTTCTTGGCGACCTCCTTGACGAGCTCCGCACCGATCTTCTCGTACGGGTCGTCGAGCTCGATCTCCTTGGCGATGGAGACACCGTCGTTCGTGATCGTGGGGGCGCCCCACTTCTTCTCGAGGACGACGTTGCGGCCGCGCGGGCCGAGCGTCACCTTCACGGCGTCGGCCAGCTGGTTCAGGCCGCGCTCGAGGCCACGGCGGGCCTCCTCGTCGAAAGCAATGATCTTAGCCATGTGAGTTCTCGTCCCTCCCGGACGTCGTGGGGTCGTGCTGGCACTCAACGTGAGCGAGTGCCAACGCCGATTCTGGCACTCGCCCGGTGCGAGTGCAACACGATCTGGAGGCTCGTCACGTCTTCCCAGCACACGTTGCGCCAACAGCGCACCCCGACCACCGCCGCGGGCCGCCCGCCACGCACGCCGAGCGGCGCGGGCCACGCACGACGAACGCGCCGCCCCTGACGGGACGGCGCGTTCACGATGCGTGTCGTGTGGTCAGGCCGGTCGGACTGCCTCCGCCTGCGGGCCCTTCGACCCGGTGCCGACGTCGAACACCACTGCCTGGCCCTCCTCGAGGACCTTGTAACCCGACATGTCGATGGCCGAGTAGTGCACGAACACGTCCTGGCCTCCTCCATCGACGGTGATGAAGCCGAAGCCCTTTTCAGCGTTGAACCACTTCACGGTTCCGTTGGCCATGATCTCTTGCTCCCTGGTACTGCTGTGCGAACGACGTGTTCGTCGTCTGCAAGGGACTCTGCTGGAAGCACGCCGATCAGGCAAGAGGTGTGACGTTGTTTCACGTCGATTCCGACAGAAATCAACGTGCCCGAAACACGACCGTCACAAATGCGGACGGAACGGGCCCGCGGAATGCGGATCAGCCGGTGTAGTCGGCCCCGAGCACGACGCTCACATCGGCGTTCGGGAACGCTGCCGACTGCTGCACGGCGGTGACCCCGAGCTGCTTCGCGATGCCCTGCGCGACCGCTGCCTGCGCGGCCTGCTGGTAGTACACGATCGTCGACGTCGACCCGGTCGTGCCGGCGTCCCCGGTCGAGGCGACCTGCCAGCCGGCACCGGTCAGCGTGGCGCTGGCGCGGGCGGCGAGGCCGGAGGTGGTCGTGCCGTTCAGGACGACGACGGTGGTCGTGCCCTGCTGCGCCGGCGTGGCCGCGGCCGCTCCGGAACCGGCATCCGCACCGGCCGACGAGGAGGCCGAGGGCTTCGAGGTGGCGGACGCGGACGGCTTCGACGTGGCCGACGAGCTCGTCGACGCCGAGGGCGAGTCCGACCCGCTGAACGAGTAGCTGCCGTTCAGGAGTGCGAGGACGAGCACGCCGATGCCGACGAGCACGCCGGTGGCGAGTGCCGCCCAGGCGAACGCGATCCAGCCACGGCCGCGGCGCTGGGCACCGCGGTGTGCGCCGACCCGGGGGCCGTCGGCGACGTCGTCGAACCGGTCACGGGGGAATCTGGTGCTCATCGTTCCTCTTCACGTCCTTCGGGAGCGCCGCCGGGCGCGACGAAGCTGCGCGTCGCCCGGGCGCTGGTGCGCGCGTGCCGGAGCCGCTGCAGCCTGGTGACGAGCTGCGGGTCGTACGCGAGTGCCGCGGGCGAGTCGATCACGCGGTTCAGCACCTGGTAGTAGCGCGCCGGCGACATCTCGAACTCGACCCGGATCTCCGCTTCCTTCGTGCGGTCGTGCCGTGCCCGGTCGTGCTCGAACGACAGCACGTGCCTGGCGAGCTCGGTGAGCTCGTCAGCGCGGTGCTCGTCGGTGGGGCTGGTCACGGCGGTTCCGATCACGTGTCGGGGAACGGGTCTCGCACATCGTAGGGGCGGAGAGCATCCGGACCCTGGCACGGCGCTGGACTGTCGCGAACACCGGTCACAGGTTCGGGTCGCGGAACCAGCGCACCCGCGTGCCGAACGGGTCCGAGACGGCGACCGCGGTGCCGTCGATCGACGCCGTGGCGAAGGCGTCCGGATCCGCGGGGTCGACGTCGTCGGGCACCGTCGCCGCGACACCTCGCAGGATCCCGGTGCGTTCGAGCGCGATCCAGTGCACACCGCGTTCGCGGACGCGGTCCACGAACCGCTGGCGCTCGGCGCCCGGCACGTAGACCAGGGTCCCGGTGGTCAGGACGACGGGCTCCACGTCGGCCGGCAGGGCGTCCAGTGCACGGTCGAGGTCACCTGGCAGCGTGCCGACGAGCCGGACGGGAGGCGCGGCGAGCGTCGCGCGCGCAGCCTGCCGCATCAGGGCGGTCCGGTCCGTCGCCTCGGGCGGGACGGCCTCGACCAACCGGTCGAACGCGCCCGGTGCGGCGAGGTCGATCGGGTTCGGGTCGAGCGCGACCCGTGCACCGACCCGGATCGGCCTGCTCGCCGGCGCGGGCACGTCGCCGGTGACGTCGACGACCAGTCGGATCGACGGGTCCTCCGGCGCCGTGTGCATCCGGACGAGCTCGGTGCGCACCCCGCCGTGGTCATCGCGCCCCGAGGAGTCGGGGCGCGACGACAGCACCGGGGCGCGTTCCGCCGGCACCCGGGACTCCGACACCCGGTGGTCGAGGGTGACCCGGTCCGGGATCGAGCACAGCCCGGCGGCGCCCCCCGCGTCGACCAACCCGAGCGGCCGCGGTGTCCGCTCGGCGAGCGCCGCGAACAGCGGGACGACGGGACCGAGCCGTCGCGGGTCGTTGGCCTGCACCGTGGCGGAGGCGAGGGCCGTGACCAGGGCGGGGCGGGCCTCCCGTCCGATCGCGCGCAGCGCACCGGGGTCCGACGGGTCCGCGCCCAGCCGCCGCGCGACGGCGAAGAACAGCTCCGGCTGCCGCTGCTGCTCGGGGACCTCGGCGAGGAGCGCGACGAGCGCGGGGTCGAGCGACCGTGCCCACGCGGCGTACGTCGGCGAGACCGCCTCGATGCGGTCGGCGTAGGCGGCGTACCGGGCTCGTGTGTCCATCAGCGCCCGGGGCGGTGCATGCCGACGTGGCGGATGCCGGCTTCGTCGTACGGCTCCCCGAACCGGACGAAGCCGTACCGCTCGTACAGGGCCGCGACGTACTCCTGGGCGTGCAGGACGAACGGGTCGTGCCCGTGTCGGTCGAGCACGGCGGCGACGAGCCGTCCGGCCACGCCCTGTCCGCGGTGCTCCGGGTGGGTGGCGACCCGGCCGATCACCCACTCCGGCGGCGACGCATCCGCCGGGTGGACCTCGTCCGCCGCCGGACGGATGAGGCGCAGGTACCCAACCGCATCGGTGTCGGTGCCGAACCACCAGTGCTCGGTCTCGGGCTCGCGGTCACGGCCGTCGAAGTCCTCGGCGGTCACCCGTTGTTCGAGTGCGAAGACGCGGTTCCGGAGCACCACGATGCCGTACAGTTCGTCCGTCGTCAGACGGGTCCAGCGGGCGTGGCGCACGGAATGCTCGGACATCGTCGCGAGTTTACTGAAGTGGTCGGGAGTGCCCGGAAGAACCCGACCGGAAGCAGGAGGAACCAATGGCATACAACGTCGACAAGTCTGACGCCCAGTGGCGCGAGGAGCTCTCCCCGGACCAGTACGCCGTCCTGCGTCAGGCGGGGACCGAGCGGCCGTGGACCGGTGAACTCCTCGACGAGGAGCGCGCCGGCGTCTACACCTGTGCGGCCTGCAACGCAGAGCTGTTCAAGAGCGGCACGAAGTTCGACTCCGGCTGCGGCTGGCCGTCGTTCTACGAGTCGGTGAACCCCGACGCCGTGCAGCTGATCGACGACAAGTCGCTCGGCATGGTGCGCACCGAGGTCCGTTGCGCGAACTGCGGCTCGCACCTGGGCCACGTGTTCCCCGACGGTTTCGGCACCCCCACCGGTGACCGGTACTGCATGAACTCGATCTCGCTGAACTTCTCGGAGAAGTCCGGCGAGTGAGCGTCCGACGCCCTCACCGGTAGGATGAGCGGCGTCAGCCGGCATGGCGCAATTGGTAGCGCACCGTACTTGTAATACGGGGGTTGCGGGTTCAAGTCCCGCTGCCGGCCCCACGACCGCCGTCCGGCGGAGCGATGCCCCGGGTGATCACTCACCCGGGGCATCGGCGCGTGTGGAACACGGATCAGGGAGTGTTCCGGGCGCTCGACGCGGTAACCAGCCGGTCGTGCGACGAGGATGACACCTCACCGAACCGTGCGTCCACACCCGGACCCCACTTCCGCGCGAATCCGCACGAACGTGCACGGATCTTCAGCGTCCGCCGGTGATCTTGCGTTCCCGCTGAGCGACGCCGGCGGTGCCGTACGGGTAGTCGTCGATGCGTGGTGCGCTGGCATCGGTGAGCTGCGTGAGCTCCGCGTCGGTCAGCACGAGGTCGGCCGCACCGAGGTTGTCCTCGAGCTGCGACACCGTCCGGGCGCCGAGGATCACGCTCGTCACCGCCGGCCGGGCGAGCAGCCAGGCGAGGGCGACCTGCGACCGCGATGCGCCGTGCGCGTCGGCGACCGCGGACACCGCGTCGAGGACTGCCCAGGTGCGCTCGTCGCCGTTCCGTGCTTCCCACGCCTCCATGCCGCGCGACGGGTTCTCGCCGAGTCGGGTGGAGCCGGTGGGTGCTTCGTCGCGCTGGTACTTGCCGGACAGCCAGCCGCCGGCCAGGGGCGACCAGGGCAGCAGGCCGATCCCGGCGTCGAGGCTGGCGGGGACGATCTCGTGCTCGATGTCGCGGACGAGCAGGTTGTACTGCGGCTGCAGGGTGACCGGCGGTGCCCAGCCGTGCGCCTTCGCCTCGTAGACGGCCTTCGTGATCTGGTAGCCGAGGTAGTTCGAGAACCCGTAGGACCCGATCTTGCCCGCGGAGACGGCGTCGTCGAGGAAGCGCAGGGTCTCCTCGATCGGCGTCAGGGCGTCCCACGCGTGCATCTGGTACAGGTCGATGTGGTCGACCCCGAGGCGCTCGAGCGAGGCGTCGAGGGCGACCCGGAGGTGCCGGCGCGACAGGCCGACGTCGTTCGGGCCGTCCCCCTGCGGGAAGCGGCCCTTGGTGGCGAGGACGACCTGCTGCGCCTCGGTGGGGTGTGCCGCGAGCCAGCGGCCGATGATCCGCTCGGACTCGTTGCCCGAGTAGACGTCGGCCGTGTCGATCAGGGTGCCGCCGGCCGCGACGAACGTGTCGATGATGGTGTGGGAGGTGGGTTCGTCGGCTTCACTGCCGAACGTCATGGTGCCGAGGGTCAGCGTCGACACCGATGTCCCGCTGTTGCCGAGGAGTCTGTAGTCCATGGCCGGGACGGTACGCGCGACGGCCTTCGTCAGCGAGGACCTGGCAGTACCCGTCAGCGCGACGCGGACAACGCGCGCCGGTCAGGAACGCAGGAACGCCAGCGCAGCCTCGCGGAACGCCCGCGACGTCGGCGCGTTGAAGTGGTTGCGCCCGGGGATCTCGAAGAACGACGCGTCCGGGGCCGCCTGCGCCAACCGCACGGCGCTGTCGCGGATGCCGTCCTCGCTGCCGGCCGCCATCAGGATCGGCTGCGCGGGGGCGTTTTCGGGCGTGGGCTCGATGCTGTTCCGCATCCCCTCGACCATCGCCACGAGCGCTGCGAGGTCGTTCCCCTCGACGTTCCCGGCCATGGTCAGGTAGCCGTTCGTCACACGGTCCTCGATCGGCGTGCCGTCCGCCAGGTACGCCTTCGCCTGGTCGACCCGCACGCGGCGCATCGGGTCGGCGTCGGGGATGCCGCCGAACACCGCGCGGGTGATGCGGTCCGGCAACCGTTCGGCGGTGTGCCAGCCGACGCGTGCGCCGAGCGAGTACCCGAGGAACGCGACCTCGTCGAGCAGGTACGTGTCGATGACGGTGGTGACGTCCGCGACGAGCAGGTCCATCGAGTACGCGCCGGGGTCGCGCGGCTTCGCGCTCGCACCGTGCCCACGCTGGTCGAACGCCAGCACGCGGTAGCCGGCGCGGACGAGGTCGCGGGTCCAGCCGGAGGCGTGCCAGTTCAGCACCGCCCCGGAGGCGAACCCGTGCACCGCGACGACGGCGGGGGCGTCGGGATCGCCGAAGTCGTAGGTCGCGAGCCGGAGGCCGTCGGGCGACATCACGATGCGGGGACGGGGCGCTTCGGGGACGAGTGACATGTCCCCTCCAGGGTAGCGGGGCACTGTGGTCGCCATGGACGGCTACGGCGGTGACCAGATCCGAGCGGCGGAGCGGCCGCACCTCGACGTGGGCGAGCCGCTGATGCAGCGGGCGGCCGACGGGCTGGCACGCATCGTCGGCGACCTGCTCGACGACCCGGCCGTTCGGCCGGGCGACGGACCAGGGTCCGTCCTGCTGCTGGTGGGCAGTGGCGACAACGGTGGTGACGCCCTGTTCGCGGGTGCGCGGCTGGCGGCGGCCGGGAGGCACGTGGCGATCCTGCGCGTCGGCTCACGGGTGCACGAGGCGGGCCTGGCATCGGCGCTGGACGGCGGAGCGCGCCTCCTGGACGGTCCGTCCGGTCCACCCGCCGGCGGTGTGCCGGCACACGACGGCGACCGCCTGGCCGCGGTCGCGACCGACGCGGCGCTCGAGGCCGACCTGGTGCTGGACGCGATCCTCGGGATCGGCGTGCGGGGGCCTGCGGCGCTCCGCTCCCCCGCCCGCGAGGTCGTCGACGCCGTCCGAGAGCTCGCCCGCGACCAGCGCGCACCGTTCGTCGTCGCCGTCGACGTGCCGAGCGGCATCGACGTCGACACCGGCGGGATCGCGGACGACCACGTGCTGCACGCCGACGTCACCGTCACGTTCGGCGGGGTGAAGGCCGGGTTGCTGATGGGGCCGGCCGCCACCCTCGCGGGACGGATCGAGCTCGTGGACGTCGGGATCGGCGCGGACCTGGCGACGGTGGAGCCGCTGGTCCGCACCTGATCCCGATCAGATCAGTGGTGCTGGTAGAGCACCGGCTCCGGCAGGCCGTGCTCGGCGCGGATGCTGCGCGCGATGCCCTCGATGGCGATGAGGGCGTCGACCACGAGCTCCGGCGTGACCGGGAACGGCATGTTGTGGATGGTCTCGCCCTCCACCGTCGCGGCCTCGGCCACGGCGCGGAGTTCCGTCGTGTCGTCGACGGTCAGACCGATCTCGGTGAGGGTGTTCGGCAGACCGACCTTCGTGGTGAAGACGACGAAGTCCTCGATCTCCTCGGCGGGCGCGCCCTCGAGCACGAGCTGCGCGATCGTGCCGATGTTGACCTTCTGGCCGTGCGCCAGGCCGTGCGCCTGCGGGGCCGCGGTCAGTCCGTTGTGGATGGCGTGCGCCGCCGCGAGCCCACCGGACTCGAACCCGAGGCCCGACAGCAGGGTGTTCGCCTCGACGACCTTCTCGAGCGCGGGCGTGACGACCTTGGCTTTCACTGCCTCGATGGCCTGCAAGGCGTTCTCGTGCAGCAGCTTCCAGGACAGCTCGGCGAGCGCGACGCCGGTCTCGGTCTGCAGGCCGCCGGCCATGGTGTCGGCGTTCGCACGCTTGGCGGCGCGGGCCTCGACCCAGGTGGCCAGGGCGTCGCCGATGCCGGCGATCAGGAACTGGACGGGGGCGTTCGCGACGAGCTTCGTGTCGATGAGCACGAGGTCGGGGTTGTGGGGGAAGAACCGGTACTCGATGAACTCGCCCGCCTCGGAGTAGATCACCGCGAGCGCCGACGTCGGGGCATCGGTCGACGCCGCGGTCGGCACACTGGCCCAGCGGATGCCGGCGAGGTGCCCGGAGGCCTTGGCTGCGTCGATCGCGGATCCGCCGCCGAGTCCGACGATGACGTCGGCGTCCGTCGAGCGGATCTCCTCGACGAGGGCGTCGACCGCCTCCGGGGTGGCGAACCGGCCGAACCCGACGCGTTCGATCCGCAGGTCCGCGGTCCGGAAGCTCTCCGTCACCGCGGCCTCGACGATGCCCCACACCACGTCGTCGGCGACGATCAGGGGGCGCTTGCCGATGGGGGCGACGAACTCGCCGACGCGGGTGATCGCGTCCTTGCCCTGCACGTAGCGGGCGGGGCTCATCACGGTGCTGATGGGAGTGGCCATGGTTGCGGTTCCTTCCGGTTGTACGACACGTGTCGGGGTCGCCGACGTCCTCGACGGTACGCGCGGGGCATGCGTGCGGCGTGCGAGTCCCGCGGCCCGTACATTCGGGGGCATGACGTTCAACGACGACTCGCGACTCTCCGGCGGCCGAGTGAAGCGCCGGGGCCGGACCGCCGCGGTCGGCGGAGGCGCGGTCGGCGTCACGGCCATCGTCGTGTTCCTGATCGCCCAGTTCACGGGCTTCGACCTGAGCGGGTTCGTCGGAGGCGACGGCACGACACAGATCCAGCAGCAGGGCGAGACGGTCGACGCCGCGCCGGAGTGCCGCACCGGCCGCGACGCCAACCTGCAGGTCGAGTGCCGGATGGAGGGGGCTGCCGAGTCCCTCGACGGCTACTGGACCGCCGAGGCCCGGGCGCTCGGCATCTCGTACACGGCACCGGACTTCTTCCTCTTCGACGGCTCGACCGACACGTCGTGCGGCCAGGCGTCGGCCGCCACCGGACCCTTCTACTGCCCGCCGGACCGCGCGATCTACCTCGACACCGCCTTCTACGACGACCTGCAGTCGACGTACGGGTCGTCGGGCGGGCCGCTCGCGCAGATGTACGTCGTCGCGCACGAGTGGGGCCACCACATCCAGCAGCTGCAGGGCGCGTTCGCCAGCACGGACCGCTCGGGCACCGGGGCGTCGTCCGGCAGTGTCCGCGTCGAGCTGCAGGCGGACTGCTACGCCGGCGCCTGGGTCGGCGACGCGGCGAACACCGAGGACGCGGACGGCGAGACCTTCTTCGAACCGATCAGCCGGGCCGAGATCGCCGATGCGCTGTCCGCCGCGAGTGCCGTGGGCGACGACAGCATCCAGGAGCGCTCGAGCGGCCGGGTCGACCCGGACTCGTTCACGCACGGTTCGAGCGAGCAGCGTCAGCGCTGGTTCGTCCGCGGATACCAGCAGGGCGCGACGAGCTGCGACACGTTCAGCGTCGCCGGTTCGTCCCTGTAGGCAGTGGACCCGGCCACGGACGGAACGGGAGGCCCGGTGCCAGCTGGTACCGGGCCTCCCGTCTGTCTGTCCGTCAGTGCGTCAGCGCTTGGTCGGTGTGGGCGACGGCGTCGCGCTCCGCGTGCGCGAGGGCGTCGCGCTCGGCGTGGGGGTCGGGGTGGGCGTTGCCTCGGTGGCACCGGCCGCGGTGACCACGAAGGTGCGGAAGTCGTCGTTCGTGATCGGCGACGTGAGCTCGTACTGCTGCCCGTTGACGAGCACCAGCGGCGTGCCGGGGAACTCGCTCAGCGACGAACCGGGGATGTCCCCGCCGGACACCGCGGTCGTCTGCTCGTCGACCCACTTGCTGTAGTCCTGGTCGGCGATGCAGCTCGTGACGGCCCTGCGGTCCTGCAGACCGGAGACCCCGGTGACGACCTTGGTGAGCTGCGCATCGGTGAGGCCGGGTGTGCCCTGTTCCGGCTGCTCGGCGTAGAGCGCCTTGTTGACCGCGTAGAACTGGTCCGGCGAGTGCTCGGCGACGCAGGCCGCGGCGTTCGCGGCGCGCAGCGAGTACTTCGTGCCCTGCGACCGGTTCGACAGGATCGCGAGGGGGTGGATGTCGACGGTGGCGGCGCCGGAGTCGACCAGGCTCTCGATGTAGTCGCCGTTGGCCTGCTCGAACTCGCCGCACGTCGGGCAGAGGTAGTCGACGTACAGCGTGATGCGCACCGTGCCGGCACCGGCGGTCGCCGAAGCACTCGGCGTCGCGCTGCTCGACGCGGTCACCGGCTTCAGGCCCTCGCCGAGGGTGATGCCACCCTGCGACATGGTCGACGGCCCGGGGCCGGCGGGCTTCACGGAGTCCACCAGGACGAGCGTGACGATGGTGGCCGCTGCGAGCAGCACCACACCGAGTCCGATCTGGAGTCCGAGCCTGGTCCCGCGCTGGCGGCGCTTCTGCTGTGTCCTGTGGCGCTGCGCTCGCTGTCGGGCGGCTTCGCGGCGCTCGTTCCGCGCGGCGCGGGCGTCACCCTCGGGGCGGTTGGTCATCGGTGCGTCGTCCTCCTGATCGGCGTCCGCACGACCTACCCCCGCTCGGCGGACGGACCCGGCGATTGTAGTGGGCCGCTCTGGGAACCACCCAACCACGCTCTGGGAACCGACCGGCCAGGTGGAAAACAGTGGCGCACCCGCGAGAACTCGTGTTGTATGAACCTCGATGGTCGACGACGACCATCCGGGGCCCTCGCGGGCTGACCGCTTCACTCGGATCGTCCGGCACGTACCTGCCGGTGAAGAAAGGACCGAACGCTCATGGCGTCCGTCACCTATGACAAGGCAACCCGTCTCTACCCCGGAGGCAACCGTCCCGCGGTCGACTCCCTCGACCTGGACGTCGCCGACGGCGAGTTCCTCGTCCTCGTTGGCCCCTCGGGTTGCGGCAAGTCCACCTCGCTCCGCATGCTGGCCGGCCTCGAAGAGGTCAACTCCGGTCAGATCCGCATCGGCGACCGCGACGTCACGGACGTCCCGCCGAAGGACCGCGACATCGCGATGGTGTTCCAGAACTACGCGCTCTACCCGCACATGACCGTCGCCGAGAACATGGGCTTCGCGCTCAAGATCGCCGGCGTCGGCAAGGACGAGCGCGCCACCCGCGTGCAGGAAGCCGCCAAGCTCCTCGACCTCGAGGACTACCTCGGCCGCAAGCCGAAGGCGCTCTCCGGTGGTCAGCGTCAGCGCGTCGCGATGGGCCGTGCGATCGTCCGTCAGCCGCAGGTGTTCCTCATGGACGAGCCGCTGTCGAACCTCGACGCCAAGCTCCGCGTCCAGACCCGTACGCAGATCGCGTCGCTCCAGCGTCGTCTTGGTGTCACCACGGTCTACGTCACGCACGACCAGACCGAGGCACTGACCATGGGTGACCGCATCGCGGTGCTCAAGGACGGCATCCTGCAGCAGGTCGGCACGCCGCGCGACCTGTACGAGAAGCCGAACAACGTCTTCGTCGCGGGCTTCATCGGCTCGCCGGCGATGAACCTGCTGCCGGCCGACGTCGTCGAGGGCGGCATCAAGTTCGGCACGCTCAACCACGCGATCGACCGCGACACGCTCTCCAACGCGCGTTCCGGCCAGATCACGGTGGGCATCCGCCCCGAGGACGTCGTCGTGGCGCAGTCGGGCGAGGGCCTGCCCGTCACGGTCGACGTGGTCGAGGAACTCGGCGCCGACGGCTACCTCTACGGTCACGCCGACGTCAAGGGCACGCGCGTCGACATCGTCGCCCGCGTGGACGGCCGTTCGCACCCGTCGATCGGCGACACCATCGTGGTGACGCCGAAGTCGGGCCACGTGCACGCCTTCGACACCGAGTCGGGCGAGCGCCTGGACGACAAGGCCGTCGTCAGCGCGTAACCGAAGCGCACTCCCCGAGAGCCCGCGCCGCCTCACAAGGGCGGGTCGCGGGCTCTCGGCTGTCCCCCACGACACCGAAGGATCCACCGTGCCCGACTCGATGTCCATCACCGCAGCCACCGTCGACCCCGGCCTGCTCGACCTG
Organism: Curtobacterium sp. PvP017; assembly: GCF_054060195.1. Classification (NCBI taxonomy): domain Bacteria; kingdom Bacillati; phylum Actinomycetota; class Actinomycetes; order Micrococcales; family Microbacteriaceae; genus Curtobacterium; species Curtobacterium sp. PvP017. The sequence goes on along the minus strand of NZ_JBSSCY010000002.1, from coordinate 690,604 downwards.
CCGTGGGACCTGCCGCTGGCGGACTGGCCGGACGAGACCATCGTGGCCCTGCCGAAGGGCATCTCCCGGCACCTCGTGCGCTTCGTGCACCTGAGCGGCTACGTCGCCGCCGTCAAGGAGACCGGCGAAGAGGTCGCCCGTGCCGAGTACGACATGCTCCGCACGCTGCAGCGGATGGACGTGCCGTGCGTGGACCCCGTGGCGGTCATCACGAACCGGGTGGACGCCGACGGCGAGCAGCTGCACCCCGTGCTCGTGACGCGCCACCTGCGCTTCTCGCTGCCGTACCGCGCGCTGTACTCGCAGACCCTGCGCCCGGAGACCGCCACCCGGCTCGTCGACGCGCTGGCCCTGCTGCTCGTGCGGCTGCACATCATCGGCTTCTACTGGGGCGACGTGTCGCTCTCGAACACGCTGTTCCGTCGCGACGCGGGCTCGTTCGCCGCGTACCTGGTCGACGCCGAGACCGGCAAGCTCTACCCCGGCGGCCTGTCGAACGGGCAGCGCGAGAACGACCTCGAGGTGGCGCGCGTGAACATCGCCGGCGAACTCCTCGACCTTGAAGCGGGTGGGCGTCTCGACGAGAACGCCGACCCCGTCGACGTCTCCAACCGCATCGTGGCGCAGTACCGGACGCTCTGGACCGAGCTCACGGGCACCGAGCAGTTCGACATCAAGGAGCGCTGGCGCATCAACGACCGCGTCGAGCGACTCAACGAACTCGGCTTCGACATCGAGGAGCTCTCGATCCACACGACCGAGGGCGGTTCGCAGGTGCGGATCCAGCCGAAGGTCGTCGACGCCGGGCACCACCAGCGACGCCTGCTGCGGTTGACCGGCCTGGACGCCGGCGAGAACCAGGCCCGACGTCTGCTCAACGACCTCGACTCGTACCGGGCGCGCAACGGCCGCGACGAACTCGACGAGGAGATGGTGGCGCACGAGTGGGTCTCGCGGGTCTTCGAGCCCGTCGTCCGTTCGATCCCCCGCGACCTGCGCGGCCGGCTCGAACCCGCCGAGGTCTTCCACGAGCTGCTCGAGCACCGCTGGTTCATGTCCCAGCAGGAAGAGCGTTCGGTCTCACTGCCCGAGGCCACGACCGCCTACATCAACGACGTGCTGCGGCACCGCCGTGACGAGCGCCTGCTCATCAACCCGCCGACGTCGTCGATGACGCTGCCCATCCCCGTGGTCGACGACGCCGAGCCCGCGGGCGACGAGTCCGACGACGTCGAGGACTGGCGCGCCACCGTCTGACCGCGCGCGCCCGCGCCCGCCCGTTCCCGTTCCCGTTCCCGTTCCCGTTCCCGTTCCCGTTCCCGTTCCCGTTCCCGTTCCCGTTCCGCCGAGGTTCCGAGATCTCGGAACCTCGGCGCGCGAAACGGCCGTCTGTGGAACCTCGGCACGACGCGTGCGGCGAGTCGTGGAACCTCGGCAGGACGCGTGCGGCGAGTCGTGGAACCCCACGGACGCACTGAACCCCACGGACGCACTGGAGGCCCGGCGCCGGTCTCGCGGACCGGCACCGGGCCTCCAGGTGGTGACGTCGACGGCCCGGAGCGGCCGGGCCGACGCCGGTGCGGCTACTCGGCGCGACGGCGCCGGGCGACCTCCCACAGGGTGACGCTCGCCGCGATGCCGGCGTTGAGGGACTCGGTCGCGCTCGAGATCGGGATCGACACGATCGCGTCGCAGGTCTCGGTGACCAGGCGCGACAGGCCCTTGCCCTCGGAACCGACGACGATCACGATCGGACGGTCGGCGAGCGCGAGGCCGTCGAGCTCCACGTCGCCGTCGCCGTCGAGACCGAGGACGAACAGGCCCATCGACTTCAGGGACTTCAGCGTCTGGGTGAGGTTCGGGGCCATCGCGACGGGCGTGCGGGCCGCGGCACCGGCCGAGGTCTTCCACGCCGACGCGGTCACGCCGACCGAGCGACGCTGCGGCACGATGACGCCGTGTCCGCCGAACGCCGCGGTCGAGCGGATGATCGCACCGAGGTTGCGCGGGTCGGTGATGCCGTCGAGGGCGACGAGCAGCGGCACCTGGTCGCGCGAGAACGCCTGCTCGACGATGTCCTCGGACACGGCGTACTGGTACGCCGGCACCTTGAGCGCGACGCCCTGGTGGACGCTGTCGTGGCCGGTGATGCGGTCGAGCTCGGGGCGCATGAGCTCGATGATCGGGACGCCACGGTGGTTGGCGAGCGCGAGGATCTCCTTGACTCGGTCGTCCACCTCGATGCGCGAGGCGATGTAGAGCGTCGACGACGGGGTCTTCGTGCGGAGCGCCTCGAGCACGGAGTTGCGTCCGGTCACGAGCTCGGAGTCGTCGGTCTTCCGGGCCGGCGGGCGACCCGTGCGACCCTGCGGGGTGCTCGAGGAACCGTGACGACCCTTGGCCGCCTCGAAACGGTCCTTCGCGGCCTTCCGCTTGCCGGCGGGGTGGTACGGGCGGTCCTCGGCCTTCGGGGTCGGCTTGCGACCCTCGAGCGCCTGGGCGCCCTGTCCGCCGGATCCGACCTGCTTGTTGCCCTTGCGACCGGTGCGGACGGCGCCGGGCCGACCCTTCTTGCTTCCCGAGACGTTCTTCATGCGTAGCTCCTGTTCGGCACTGCCGTGTTCAGGCGATGCTCCAGCGTGTTCCGACCGGAATGGTCTGCGGTGGCTTCGATCATGCGATGCTCCAGCGTGTTCCGGACGGGGTGTCCTCGATCGTGATGCCCGCGGCGGCGAGGTCGTCGCGCACGCGGTCGGCCGCGGTGAAGTCCCGTGCTGCCCTGGCGTCCGCGCGCTCCTGCACGAGGCGTTCGACGAGAGCGGCGAGCGGGCCTGCCGAGGTGTCCTGGCCGCCCCCCGACCAGTGGGCGGCTCGCGGGTCGATGCCGAGGACCTCCACCATCGCGGCCACCTGATGGTACGCGACCCCGAGCGTTTCCGCATCGTCGGCGTCCAGGGCGGCGTTGCCGGTCCGCACGGTCTCGTGCAGGACGGCCAGCGCCTGGGGCACCGCGAGGTCGTCGTCCATCGCGGCGGCGAAGGCGTCCGGCACCGCGGGGGCGTCGGCGAGGCGCACCCCTTCGAGCCGTACCTCGGCCCGCTGCAGGAACCCGTCGATGCGGTCGTAGGCGGCTTCGGCCTCGGCCAACGAGCCGTCGTGGTGGTCGATCGAGGAGCGGTAGTGCGCCGCCCCCAGGAAGTACCGCACCACGGCGGGGCGGGCAGCGGCGAGGAAGTCGGCGGCGAAGATCGAGTTGCCGAGCGACTTCGACATCTTCTGGCCCTCGACCGTGACGAGTCCGTTGTGCAGCCAGTAGGACGCGAACGGGTCCCCCGCGGCGGTGGACTGCGCGAGCTCGTTCTCGTGGTGCGGGAACCGCAGGTCGAGTCCGCCGCCGTGGATGTCGAACGCCGGGCCGAGGTACCGCCGCGACATGGCGGAGCACTCGATGTGCCAGCCCGGGCGACCGGGGCCCCACGGGGAGTCCCACGCCGCGGTCGACGGCTCACCCGGCTTCGCACCCTTCCAGAGGGCGAAGTCGCGGGCGTCGCGCTTGCCGCGGGGGTCGGCGTCGGTGGCCTCGACCATGTCCTCGCGGCGCTGCCGGGTCAGGGCACCGTACGACGGCCAGCTGCCGGTGTCGAAGTAGACGTCACCGGAGTCGTCGGCAGCGACGTAGGCGTGGCCGCGGTCGATGAGCTTCGTGATGATGTCGTGCATCTGCGGCACGCTCGCGGTGGCGCGGGGCTCGTACGTCGGCGGCAGGATGCCGAGGGCGTTGTACGCGGCGGTGAACTCGAGCTCGACGCGGTAGGCCCGGGCGAACCAGGCTTCGTCGGTGCCGGCGGCCAGGTCGAGCACCTTGTCGTCGATGTCGGTGACGTTCCGCACGAGGGTGACGCGCAGACCGCGGTAGGTCAGCCAGCGGCGCCAGATGTCGTAGACCAGGGCGGAGCGCAGGTGTCCGATGTGCGGCGACGACTGCACCGTCGGACCGCAGACGTAGACGCTGACCTGTCCGTCGACCAGGGGGACGAGGTCGACGACGGCTGCGGCGCGGGAGTCGTAGAGGCGAACGGTCACGCCCCAAGCCTAGGACGTCAGGCCGGTCGGACGAGGGCTGTTGCGATCGCGGCGAGCCCTTCGCCCCGACCCGTGAAGCCGAGGCCGTCGGTCGTCGTGCCGGAGACCGCGACGGGGGCTCCGACCACGGCGGACAGGGCGTCCTGCATCTCGACCCGACGTGCACCGATGCGCGGTCGGTTCCCGACCACCTGGACCGTGACCGAGACGGGGGCGAGGCCGGCGTCGAGGAGCATCGCCACCGCACCACGGACGAAGACGTCGCCGGCCGCGCCGGCGTAGGCGGGGTCCGCGGTGCCGAACGTCCCGCCGATGTCGCCGAGTCCGCCGGCGGACAGCAGCGCGTCGCACACCGCGTGCGCCACCGCGTCGCCGTCGCTGTGTCCGGAGAGCCCGGGTTCGCCGGGGAAGTCGAGCAGGCCGACGCGGCACGGCGACGCCGCGTCGAACGCGTGCACGTCGACCCCGAGGCCGAGCCGGACCGCCGAGGCAGCGGGGACACCCGGCACCGAGGCCCGCGACCGGACGATCGACTCCGCCCGCCCGAGGTCCCACGGCGTCGTGATCTTGAAGGCATCGGCGTCGCCCGGCACGGAGCGCACCGTGCCGCCGGCCGCCTGGAACACGCCGGCGTCGTCGGTCTCGGACTGCGTCGACACCGCGTACGCCCGGCGGAGCGCATCGAGCGGGAAGCCCTGCGGCGTCTGCACGCCGACGAGTGCGGACCGGTCGACGGTCTCGACGACGACGTCACCGGCGACCCGCTTGATCGTGTCCGTGACGGGCAGCGCGGGGACGTACCCCGCACCAGCACCCGAAGCGACCGCGTCGAACACCCGGTCGAACTGCGCAGCGGGTGTGAGGCACCGAGCCGCGTCGTGCACCAGCACCGCGGTGACGGAGTCCGGCAGCACGGCCAGGCCGGCCTGGACCGAACCATGGCGATCCGTGCCTCCTGGGACGACCGCCGTGTAGGCGACCGCAGCACCCGCGGCCGTGGCGACCACCCGGCGGCAGTCCTCGAGCAGCGCCGACGGCGCGACGACGACCACCAGCGTCGGGGACGACGACGAGAAGAGCGGCTCGAGCGCGCGCGCGAGCATCAGCTGCCCGGCCACGGGCACGAACGCCTTCGCGGTTCCGATGCCGAGTCGGGTGCCGGACCCGGCTGCAACGACGACGACCGCCCGGTCCACCCCTTCGGGGAACCGTGCGGTCGTCGTGGTGTTCAGTGCTGCTGCGCTCAGTGGTTCGACGCGCTCAGGACGCGAGGACCTCGTCGAGGACGGTCGATGCCTTGTCCTCGTCGGTCTTCTCGGCCAGGGCCAGCTCGGAGATCAGGATCTGCCGCGCCTTGGCCAGCATCCGCTTCTCGCCCGCGGACAGGCCGCGGTCCTGGTCGCGACGCCAGAGGTCGCGGACGACCTCGGACACCTTGATGACGTCCCCGGAAGCGAGCTTCTCGAGGTTCGCCTTGTACCGGCGCGACCAGTTGGTGGGTTCTTCCGTGAACGGTGCCCGGAGGACCTCGAACACCTTGTCGAGTCCTTCCTTGCCGATCACGTCGCGGACTCCGACCAGGTCGACGTTGTCCGCCGGTACCTCGATCGTCAGGTCACCCTGCGTGACCCGCAGTTTCAGGTAGACCTTTTCCTCGCCCTTGATGACGCGCGTCTTGACTTCAGAGATGGTTGCCGCCCCGTGGTGGGGGTAGACGACGGTCTCGCCGACCTCGAATTGCATGTATCAGGCTCCGTTCCCAGACTTCCAGTTTACCACAAGGGGTGTTCGGGTAAGGGGACCCTCAGCACTGGGGCTTCCCGGTGATCGCTAGGATGGAGCGGGACCGTCCGGTCCTCATCGACTTACGGAGGAATCTCTTGCGAGCTCGGGTACTCGTGTCCGTCGCCGTTGCGGCAACCATCGCGCTGGGCGCCACCGGGTGCGAGTTCATGTCGCCTGCGCACACCGTCGACATCAAGCAGATCACCGACGGCGTGAACGTCTCGACCGGCAAGGTCGACGTCCGCAACGCCATCCTGATCTCGGACGACGGCGAGGGCGCACGCTTCATCGGCACGCTCGTGAACAACTCCGACACCGACGGCATCACCGTCTCGGTCGAGATCGGTGGCGACACCGAGACCGTGCTGGTGCCGGCGAACTCGCACGTCGACCTGGCGAACGACTCGCAGCACGACACCCTCGACTTCGACAGCGCGGACGCCGAGCCCGGTTCGCTCGTCAAGGTGTACTTCTCCTACCCCGACGCCGAGGGCGTCTCGGCCAACGTGCCGGTGCTGACCACCTCGCAAGAGGAGTACGCCACCCTCGCGCCGACCTCGACCCCCGAGCCGACCGGTCAGGTCACGCTGCCGGTCGAGACCCCGTCGGCCACGCCGACGGACGGCGAGTAGCCGCTCCGCGCACGCACCACCGCGTCAGACAGGAGGCCCGGTGCCGGTCCCAGGGACCGGCACCGGGCCTCCTGTCCATCCGTCTCAGGCCTCGATGCGGTACCCGAGACCGCGCACCGTCACCAGGATCTCCGGGGTGGACGGCACGCGCTCGATCTTCGAGCGGATGCGCTTGATGTGCACGTCGAGCGTCTTCGTGTCGCCGAAGTAGTCGGAGCCCCACACCCGGTCGATGAGCTGGCCACGGGTGAGCACCCGCCCGGCGTTGCGGAGCAGGAGCTCGAGCAGCTCGAACTCCTTGAGGGGCATCGCCGTCTCCGAGCCGTCCACCGACACCGTGTGCCGCTCGACGTCCATCCGGATGCCGCCGACCTGCAGGATCCCGCTGTCCGCCGGGTCGTCCTCGGTGCGACGCCGCAGGACCGCGCGGATGCGGGCCAGCAGCTCGCGGGTCGAGTACGGCTTCGTCACGTAGTCGTCCGCGCCGAGCTCGAGCCCGACGACGATGTCGACCTCGGAGTCCTTCGCCGTCAGCATGATGATCGGGGCGTTCGACCGGGTGCGGATCTGCCGGCAGACTTCGGTGCCGGACAACCCGGGCAGCATGAGGTCGAGGAGCACCAGGTCCGGGTTCTCCGAGTCGAACTTCGACAGCGCGGTCACGCCGTCGGCAGCGACGGAGGTCTCGTACCCCTCGCGCTGCAGCAGGAACTCCAGGGGCTCGCTCAGGGCCGGCTCGTCGTCGACGATGAGGATCTTGGTCACGATGGCTGCTCTTCCAGTTGCTCTTCGAGTGCGGTGGTCAGTTCGGTGTCCGCCTCGGGCAGGCGGATGGTGAAGGTCGAGCCCTTGCCGGGCTGCGACCAGACACGGACGTCGCCGCCGTGGTTGCCCACGACGTGCTTGACGATCGCCAGGCCGAGGCCGGTGCCGCCGGTGGCGCGCGACCGGGCGGGGTCGACGCGGTAGAAGCGTTCGAACACCCGGTCGAGGTCGGCCTCGGGGATCCCGACGCCCTGGTCGGTGATCGCGATCTCGACGAAGCCCTTCGCGGACCGGACGCCGACGCCGACGCGGGTGCCGTCGGGTGAGTACTTCACCGCGTTGGCGATGAGGTTCGACACCGCGACCTGCAGCAGGCCGGGGTCGCCCATCACCCGGAGCTTCGACTTCTTCGCCCGGATGATCTCGATCGAGCGGGCGCGGGCGACGACCTCGTTCGCGTCGATCGCGGCCTGCACGATCTTGTCGACACCGGTCTCCTCGCTGTTCTCCAGCGCGTCGACCGACTGCAGCCGGGACAGCTCGATGATGTCCTTCGTCAGGGCGCCGAGCCGTTCGGACTCGGTGATGAGCTGCGCGGCGAACTTCTTCACGTGCGCGGGGTCGTCGGCCGCGAGGACGAGCGTCTCGGACAGCAGGCCGATGGCGCCGATCGGGGTCTTCAGCTCGTGCGAGATGTTGGCGACGAAGTCACGGCGGACCTCGTCGATGCGCCGGCTCTCGGTCAGATCGTCCGCGGTGATGAGCACGTACCGGTTGCCGAGCTGGGCGGCACGGAAGCTGAGGTACCCGATGAGCTCCCCGTGGCGTCCGCGCGGGAGCTCGAGGTCCTCCGCCCCCATCTCGCCGCTCTTGCGCACCCGGTCGACCAGGTCGAGGAGCTCCTGGTGCACGAGCCGTCGCCGGACGACGAGCCCGACGGTCAGCGCCTGGGGCGACGCGGCGACGACGGTGTTCGACGGGTCGATGACGACCGCCGGGTTGTGCATCGTCGCGATCACTGCTGCGACGCCGTCGGGCAGGGTCCGCTCTGCCACGTCGGCAGCACGTGCCGTGCGCTCGGCGGTGATGATCAGCACCACGACGCCCGCGCCGAAGACCCCGCCGAGGAGCATCGACAGTGGCACGAGCCACGCGTTGTCCATGTCGCCAGTGTAGGGATGGTCACGCGGGGTTCCGGTACCGTTCACCCGCCTCGGAAGGCCGGAACGCGAAGCGTTCAGCCCCACGTCACCGTTCGTTCACCTGGGCTGACGACACTCGACCGGTACGCAGAGAGAGGTACTCCCCCATGCGCGAAGTCTTCCAGCAGGAACTCCAGGACGTCCAGGAGCGACTGACCGAGATCGCCGGACTCGTCGAGTCCGCCATCACCCGGGCCACCCAGGCCTTCAGCGACTCCGACGTCGCCCTCGCCGAGGAGGTGATCGCCGACGACCAGAAGATCGACGAGGCCGCCAACAGCCTCGACGAGATCGCCATCGACATCCTGGCCCGCCAGGCACCGGTCGCCCGCGACCTGCGGGTCGTCGTCACCGCCCTGCGCGTGAGCTCCTCGCTCGAGCGCATGGGTGACATGGCCGAGCACATCGCGCAGCTCGCCCGTCAGCGCTTCCCCGAGAAGGTCGTGCCGAAGGGTCTCCGCGGCACGTTCAAGGAGATGGGCAAGCACGACGTCGCGATGTCGCAGAAGCTCACGCGGCTGCTCGCGACCGAGGACATCGCCCTGGCTGCGGAGATCCGCGACGAGGACGACGCCGTCGACGAACTGCACGCGAGCGTGTTCGACTTCGTCCTCGGCGAGGCCTGGAAGGGCGGGCCGATCGACACCGTGGACGCCACCCTGGCCTCGCGCTACCACGAGCGCTTCGCCGACCACGCGGTCTCCATCGCGAAGAAGGTCGAGTACCTGGCGACCGGCGACTGGACCGGCGCGTCCACCTCGACCGCCGCGGTCTGACCCGGTTCGGTTCCGTTCCGCGGCGCTCGGCACCCGCTCGGTTCTGCGAGGATCGACGCATGGCTCAGGTCGCGATCATCGTCAACGGCATGCCCGGTTCCGGCAAGAGCACGATCGGCGCGGCGCTGGCCGAGGTGCTCGGTTGCCCGTTCCTGTCGAAGGACCGGATCAAGGAGCCCCTCGCCGACGTCGTCGGCCCGATGATCGCGTCGCGTCCGCTCGGCGGGATCGCGATGGACACGATGTGGTCCATGGCGCGGGCCGTCGAGAACGGGGTCGTCCTCGACGCCGTCTGGCTGCCGTCGCGTGACCGGGACCGCCTGGAGGCCGGGCTCACGTCCGCCGGGTCGCCGCGCGCCGTCGAGGTGTGGTGCGACACGGACCGGCCCAGCGCCGAGGAGCGGCTGCGCGACCGGTACGACCCGGGCACCGTGCCGGTTCGGCACGAGGTGCACGGCGACCTCGACGAGGTGCTGGCCTTCTGGGACGAACACGAGGACGACGCTCGACCCGTCGGGTTGCCGGGCGTCCCGGTGATCCGGGTCGACACGACGAGCCCGTACGACGTCGGCGCCCTCGTGCAGGAGATCGCCTCGCACTTCGTCTGACCGGCCGCACGACGAACGCCCCGCCCGGACTCCGGACGGGGCGTTCGTGTGTGCCGAGCTACTTCTTGGCGCCCTGGGCGGCCACGGCGGCAGCGCCGGCGGCAGCGGCCTCGGGGTCGAGGTAGTACGCCGGCTTCGTCGGACGGAAGTCGTCGTCGAGCTCGTACACCAGCGGGATGCCCGTCGGGATGTTCAGCCCGGCGATGTCGTCGTCGGAGATGTCGTCGAGGTGCTTCACGAGCGCGCGGAGCGAGTTGCCGTGCGCGGTGACCAGCACGGTCTTGCCCTCGCCCAGGTCCTTCGTGATGTCGGACTCCCAGTAGGGCAGCAGGCGGTCGATCACGAGCTTGAGCGACTCGGTGCGGGGCAGCTCGTCGCCGAGGTCGGCGTAGCGACGGTCACCGGCCTGCGACCACTCGGCGCCGTCGGCGATGGGGGGCGGCGGGACGTCGAACGAACGGCGCCACTCCATGAACTGCTGCTCGCCGTACTCGGCCAGCGTCTGGGCCTTGTCCTTGCCCTGCAGGTCGCCGTAGTGGCGCTCGTTGAGGCGCCAGTCGCGCTTGACCGGCAGCCACGCCAGGTCGGCCTGGAGCAGCGCGATGTCGGCCGTCTGGATCGCACGGGTGAGGAGCGAGGTGTACAGGACGTCGGGGACGATGCCCGACTCGGCGATGAGGTCGCCGGCGCGCTTCGCCTCCTTCTCGCCCAGCTCGCTGAGCCGGACGTCGACCCAACCGGTGAACAGGTTCTTCTGGTTCCAGTCACTGTTTCCGTGACGGAGCAGGACGAGCGTGGAGGTCATGCTGCCGAGTCTACCGAGCGTCAGCAGGCCCGTACCCTTGACGGCATGCCCATCGGGAACGTGACGCGCGGGACGACCGGGTACAACCGGCTCCGCCGTGTCGACCGGTGGATCGCGTCGTTGCCCGCGCTCCGCAGGACCGACGACCCGCTGGTCGCCGACGTCGGGTACGGGGCCTCGCCGACGACGACGCTCGAGCTGCGCGACCGTCTGGCCCTGGTGCGTCCGGACGTCGAGGTCACCGGCATCGAGATCGAACCGGCACGCGTGGCGTTCGCGAACGCCGGTACCCGCGACGGCGTGACGTTCCGGCTCGGCGGCTTCGAGACCCCGACCCCCGGACAGCGTCGACCGGCCGTGATCCGTGCGTTCAACGTGCTGCGGCAGTACGACGAGTCCGCCGTGGTGGCGTCGTGGCGGATCATGCAGGACCGCCTGCAGCCCGGCGGGGCGCTCGTCGAGGGGACCTGCAACGAGGTCGGCCGGGTGGCCTCGTGGGTGACGCTCGACGACGTCGCCCCTCGGACCTTCACGGTGTCGCTCCGGCTCGCCGGGCTCGACGTGCCGAGCATCGTGGCGGAACGGCTGCCGAAGGCCCTGATCCACCGGAACGTGCCCGGCGAACGGGTACACGCGTTCCTGCGCGACCTCGACCTGTCGTGGGCGGTGGCGGCTTCGCTCAGTACGTACGGGCCCCGGCAGCGGTGGATCGCCACGGTGCGGGGCATGCGCGACCGCGGGTGGCCGGTCCTGCACGGGCCGACGCGGTGGCGGCTCGGCGAACTCAGCGTGCCGTGGGACGTGGTCGCGCCGGCCTGAGGTCATCCGCTCGGACGATGCACCCGTACGTGACATACCGAATACTGTTGCGTATGACATCACTCCGGCTCCTCGCCCTGCTCTTCGGCCCGAGGACGGCACGTCCGGCCACTCGGGTCGCGGCACTGCTGGCGTTCGCCGTCGTCGGCGCGGTGCTCGCCGCCCTCGGCAACGCCTTCGTCGCGTACGCCTCCGCGGACGCTCCGGTGTCCACGCTCTACGGCCTCATGTCGTGGACCGCCAGCGCGATGCTGGCCGCGCCCGTCCTCATGCTCATCGAGTCCGCGGTGACGGCGAGCGCCGCCACCCGCAACGACCGGCTGGCGACGCTCCGGCTGCTCGGTGGGTCGTCACGACTGGTCCGGCGCTTGCCGGTCCTCGAGGCAGCTGTGCTCGCCGTGCCCGGGAGCGCGGTCGGCGCCGTGGTCGGCACGGCCATCGCGGGCGTCGTGGCGCAACCCGGTCTCACCGGCGCAGGGAACTCCGTGGCCGGGGCGCCCCTCGGACCGGTCGGCATCGGGTCGGTCGTCGTGCTCGTCACCCTGCTCGCGATGTGGCGGGCGTCGCTCGGACTGCGTCGGGTGCTCGTCGGACCGCTGGGCGTCCGACGTCGGGAGCGTCCGGAACGGGTCGACCCCCGTGCACTGCGGCGCGGTCTGGTGGTCCTCGGGGTGACGACGGCAGGCGGGCTCGTGTTCGGCGCCCGACCGTCGACGATCGGCGTCGTCCTGATCCTCGTCGGGATCGTCACCGCGATGTCGACGCTCCGCCTGATCGGGCCGGTCGTCATCCGACTGCTGGCGACGCGAGCGCATCGTCGGGCCGACAGCGCCGCAGCACTCATCGCAGCTCGGACCGCGATGGAGTCACCGTTCGCCGCGTGGCGTCGCGTCAGCGGGGTCACGATGACGACGTTCACCGCCGTGGTCGCCGCTGCCGGGATGGCGCTGCTCGCCCCGATGTCCGACCCCGTGCTCGTGCACGACGCAACCGTCACGACCATGATCACGCTGGCCTGCTCGTCGCTGCTCACGGCTGCCACCGTCACCGTCGACGAGGTGAGCGCCGTGCTCGACCACCAGGACCTCCACCTCGCCCTGCAGCGTGCAGGCACCCCACGCGCCGTGCTCGACGGTGCTCGCCTGCGCGGCGTCGGGCTCCCGCTCGTGACGATGGCCGCGATCGCCTCGGCCTCGGCCTCGATGCTCGTCGGTCCGCTGGTGCTCGGCGTCGGCGCCGTCTCCGGCGCGTCCCTCACCACCCTCGGCGTCTCGATCGTCGTCGGCATCGGCATCGCCCTGATCGGTGTCGCACTCACCGGACGCCTCCTGCCCGGTGACCCCCCGGCGTCCCGCCACCGCACGACCGAACCGAACGGAGCCATCGCATGACCACCACGACACCGACCATCGTCGCCACCGGCCTCACCCGTCACCACGGGGACACCACCGCACTCGACGGCGTGGACATCACGGTCCGGCCCGGCGAGTCCCTCGCGATCACCGGAGCATCGGGATCGGGCAAGAGCACGCTGCTCCACTGCCTCGCCGGCATCGACACACCGACCGCGGGATCGGTGATGCTCGCGACGGACCGCGGTCGGAAGGACATCGCCACGATGCGGAGCGAACACCGCACGAAACTGCGGCGTACCCGTTTCGGGTTCGTCTTCCAGAACGGCCTGCTCATCCCCGAGCTCACCGCCGTCGAGAACGCCGCGCTGCCGCTGCTGCTCGCCGGCCGCCATCGGCGGGAGGCCGAGCACGCGGCCGCCGAGTGGCTCAGGGTCCTGGGGCTCGCCGGGCTCGAGGACCGCCGCCTCGGCCAGCTCTCCGGCGGCCAGGTCCAGCGGGTGGCGATCGCCAGGGCCCAGGTGACCGCCCCCGATGTCGTCTTCGCCGACGAGCCGACCGGCGCCCTCGACCCGACGACGTCCCTCGACGTCATGCAGGCCCTCCGCAGCGCGGTCGTGGGGAGCGGTGGGAGCCTGGTCGTCGTCACCCACGACCCCGTCGTCGCCTCCGGCTGCCACCGCGTCGTGCACATCGACCGCGGGCGGATCGTGTCGGAATCGGTGAACCAGGCCGATCAGCGTCGGTGACGGCCGGAGCCGTCAGGAGCGCTTGACGGCTCCGAGGCGGGGCAGTCGCGGCACGTTCGCCGTGGCGCCGGCCTCCGGCGGGACGATGGTCTCCTGCGCCGCCGACACCACGACGTCGTCGGCGGTGAGCGTCAGGGTCGCGGTGGGGTCGAGGGAGCGCTTGACCACAGCGAGACCGATCGGCCCGAGTTCGTGGTGGACGGCCGAGGCGGCCAGCCGTCCGACTTCCTTGTCGCCGAGCACCACGGGAGTCCCCGGAGCCGGCAGGACAGCGTCGGACCCGTCCAGGTGCAGCTGCACGATCCGACGCGGCGGGTGCCCGAGGTTGTGCACCTTCGCGACGGTCTCCTGCCCGCGGTAGCAGCCCTTCGTCAGGTGCACGGCGGAGCGGAGCCAGTCGAGCTCGTGCGGGATGGTGCGCTCGTCGGCATCGGAGAGCGTCGGGCGCCAGGCGGCGATCCGCAGTGCCTCGAACGCCAGCAGCCCGGCGACGGGCCGGTCGGACGCTGCCAGACCGGCCGCGGCCCCCGGCGTGAGCACCGCGATCCGGAGGGTCCAGTCGGAGCCGGGGTGGGCCTCCAGGCTGGCGTAGCTCCACCCACCGGGCGTGACGGCCGCCCACGGGTCGACCCACTCGACGACCGCGTCGGCGACGGCACCGGTGTCGGTGAAGGACCCGACGGTGACGAAGTCGGCACTGCGGTCCGCGACCTCGACCCGGAGCATGAAGCGCATCGAGTCGAGCCAGGCGGCGAGCGGTGCCGCGTCCTGGGGCTCGGTGAGGAGCCACGCGACCGAACCGTCGTCGACCACGCGGGCGGCGTGCTCGACGCGGCCGGACTGGTCGAGCACGAGGGTCTCGGTGCTGACGCCGGTCGGCAGGCCGGTCAGCTGCTGCGAGGTGATCGAGTTGAGCCACGACAGGCGGTCCGGTCCGGTGACGGTGACGACGCCGAGGCCGAGCTCGACGACGGCCGAGCCACGTTCGAGCAGCCGCTGCTCACCGATGGGGTTGCCGAAGTGTGCGGCGGGCGCGCCGAGCGCACCAGATGACGCGACGAACCCGTCGCGCACCGCGAACGCCGACATCAGTCGACCTTCGCGAGCTGCCCCGAGGCGTGCGAGGTGAGTTCGCGACCGAGCGCGGCGATGTCCCACGCCCAGAAGAGCTTGCCCTCGACCAGGCCGTACAGGCGGGTCGCGGCGGAGTAGTCCTTCGCGTTCGGCGAGCGCATCACGGCGTCGGTGGCCAGGTCGATCCGACCCTTGAGCACCCGGCCGACGTAGAGCTCGTTGACGCCCGTCGGGTGCACGATCGCGGCTTCGACGTCGAAGCCGTCCGTGGTGTTGCGCAGCGCCTCGACGCTCTCGACGGTGCTGAACGGGGTCGGCCCCTCGCCCAGGAGCATCGCGGGGCCGCGGTCACCGGGTTCCGTCGGACGGTCGATCCGCCAGTAGCCCATCTCGGCGGCGAGCGGGGTGTGGTCGTCGTCGAGCAGCCACGTGGTGGACGAGTAGTTGAGGTACGGCAGGCCGTCGTGGCTGAAGCTCACGCGCTGGCCGAACTCGTAGGTACGGGGTGCCTCTTCGTCACCGACGGGGTACTCCACGACGCCGGTGCCCTCCCAGACGCCGACGAGCCACGACAACGGGACCAGTTCGGGCGCCAGGCCCTCGGGGAGCTCGATCAACGCTGACCCTTGAACAGCTTCACGACGACGACCACCGAGATGAACGCGATCGCGAGCGACGCCAGGCCGAGGAGGCCCACGTAGAACAGCTCGAGCGCAAGCAGCGAATCCATGCCCCGGAGTCTACGCGGCTCGGCTCAACGCGCCAGGAGCACCACCGCGGTGACGAGCACCACGACGAAGGCACCGGAGGACGCGATGCTGATCCGCTCGACCAGTCCGTCCTTCGTGGCGGTGATGAGCTGGAGCACGAAGCTCACCATCACGCAGGCGACGAACACGAGGAGCAGCCAGGCGAAGGCGTCGCGCTCGGCGAGCGTGAGGACGAGCACCGCCCCGACGACGGCCAGGATCCAGACCGGCAGGACGGACGTCAGCGTGAGACGCCGCTGGTCGGTGGGCTGCACTGGCTGGGTCACGCGTTCCATCATGACAGGGGTCGCGCCCGGCGCGCAGGCGCAGCGCGGCCGTGCAGCGCAGCGCTGCGGTCCGGTGCGGTGCGGTGCGTTGCGTGCGCGCTTGCGGGTTCCCGCGCAAACCGTCCGGCCGGATGAGGACTTCCCGAGCATCACTAGGATGTGTCCACGACGTCATCCACCTGCGGAGGTCCTGTGGCACAGCTCCTGGTACTCACCTCGACCGCGCCCGGCGACGTCCTGCCGAGCCTGGGTCTCCTGAGCCACAGGATCCGTCACGTGCCGGCCGAGGCCGCCCAGCTGGTCAACGCGCCGCAGAGCGACCTGATGTTCGTGGACGCCCGCACCGACCTGGTCAGTGCGAAGGCCCTGTGCAAGATCCTCGCCTCGTCCGGGTCGACGACACCCATCGTGCTCGTGGTCACCGAGGGCGGGCTCACCGCCGTCAACAGCGACTGGAACGTCGACGACGTGGTGCTCGAGAGCGCCGGCCCCGCCGAGATCGACGCCCGCATCCGGCTGTCAGCGGGCCGTGCGGCCAAGGGGCAGTCCAGCTCGAAGATCCAGGCGTCCGGTGTCGTCATCGACGAGGCGAGCTACTCGGCGAAGGTCCGCGGCCGGCCGCTCGACCTGACGTTCAAGGAGTTCGAGCTCCTCCGCTTCTTCGCCACGCACCCGTCGCGCGTCTTCACCCGCGAGCAGCTGCTCAGCGAGGTCTGGGGCTACGACTACTTCGGTGGCACCCGAACGGTCGACGTGCACGTCCGTCGGCTCCGCGCGAAGCTCGGCGACCTCGAGTCGCTCATCGGCACGGTCCGCAACGTCGGGTACCGCTTCAACGTCTACGACGACGAGGCCGAGCGCCTGATGGGCCAGTAGTGCCGGACCTCGCACGGTTCGTCGTCCCCGGCGAGGCGCCGCCGTTCTCCGACCAGACCCTGGTCGACGTCCGCGCGGGGCGCGCGACGGTCCTCGAGGCCGACGACGGGGTCGCCGTGGTCCGCGACGCCGAGCTGGAACTCGTCGTCGACCGGGAGGCCCGTGGGCACGGCACCGGGGCCGCCCTCGTCACGCAGGCGCTCGCGCTGGGCGGCGGGGCCGCTCCCGTACTCGCCTGGGCACACGGGGACCACCCGGCAGCGCGTGCACTGGCCGATCGGTTCGGCTGGCGCGCCGTCCGGACCCTGCTGCAGCTCCGAGCGTCGATCGACGAGGCCGACGCCCCGTCCGTCGACGTGCCGGCCGGGTACAGCCTGTCCGCGTTCCGCCCCGGCACCGAGGACGAGGCCGACTGGCTCACCCTGAACGCCGCGGCCTTCGCGCACCACCCCGAGCAGGGGCGGATGACGCTCGACGACCTGCACGCCCGCGAGTCGGACGCCTGGTTCTCCGGCGACGACCTGCTGCTGCTCCGCGACGCCTCCGGGCGGCTCGCCGGCTCGTGCTGGCTCAAGGTCGAGGACGGCATCGGCGAGTTCTACGCCGTCGCCGTCCGGCCCGACCTGCAGGGGCAGCGGCTCGGCGGGGTGCTCATGCGCGCGGGCACCGCTCGGCTCAGCGGCCGTGGGCTGACCGCAGCCGCACTGTACGTCGAGGGCAACAACGAGCCGGCGCTGGCGCTGTACCGGCGGTCCGGGTTCACGCAGCACGCGATCGACGTGCAGTACGCCGCGCCGGAGCACGCGGAGGCTCCGACCGGCCGGTAACATTGCGTGGTCGGCGAGGGGTCGGCCAACGGGGGAATCGGGAAGTCGGGGACGCAGTGGCGCAGTACGGTCAGGGTGAGCCGCTCGGTGCGTCGTACCGGTTGGTCGAGCTGCTCGGGACCGGTGCCACCGGCGAGGTCTGGCGCGCCGAGCACACCGCGACCGGCGAGCACGTCGCCGCGAAGCTGCTCCGTGCCGAGCTCGCCGCCGACCCGCAGATCGTCGAACGCTTCGTCCGCGAGCGCTCGGTGCTCCTCGCCCTGCAGCACCCGTCCATCGTGCGTGTCCGCGACCTGGTCGTCGAGGGCGACCGGCTCGCGATCGTCATGGACCTGGTGCCGGGTGGGTCCGCGCGCGATCTGCTGGCATCGAACGGTCCGCTGGCCCCACGGGACGCCCTGACCATCACCGCCGAGACGCTCGACGCCCTCGCGGCCGCACACGAGCGCGACGTGACCCACCGCGACGTCAAGCCCGACAACGTGCTGCTCCAGACCCCGTGGGTCCCCGGTGCGACCGGCGACGTCCGGGTCACCGACTTCGGCATCGCGTCCGTCGTCGCCGAGCGCGAGCGCACCACCACCGGGCTCCTCGGCACGCCGCAGTACATGGCGCCCGAGTCGATCAGCCACGGCCGAGCGGGTCCCGCTGCGGACGTCTACGGCGCCGGGGTCATGCTCTACGAGCTGCTGTCCGGCCGCACACCCTTCGCCGGACCGGGCACGGACTTCGCAGTGGCCTACCGGCACGTCACGTCGAACCCGCCGCCGCTCGATGTGCCCGACGCCCTGTGGGCAGCGGTGTCCGCCCTGCTGACGAAGGACCCGAACAGCCGTCCTGCAGCAGCGGACGCCGCGGCGACCCTGCGCCGGCTCGCCCGGTCCCTCGCCGCAGCCCCCGCGCTGGCCGCGACGAGCGACCCGGACGCGTTCGACGAGGTCGAGCGGCCCGCCACCGTGGTCCGCGGGGTCCGCCCGGAGCACGACGCCGACCGGGGCGACACCGGGACCCCCGAGGACGAAGCCGTGGTCGGCCCGGCGCCGGAACTCGGCCCCGCCGGTTCCCAGACCGTCATCCGGCCGATGGCACGACAGCCGCTGCCGGCCGCGCCCGCTGCCGAGCCCGCACCGGCGCGTCGGTTCACCCGCCCCGAGTGGCTGACGAACCGTGCGCTCCTGTTCGGCGGTCTCGGCGTCGTGCTCGTGGCCGCGCTCGTCGTCGGCGGGGTCGTCTGGCTGCCCGGTGCGCTGCGGAAGACGCCGGGCGCCGGCACCGCGACCGCACAGGCCGCCAACGCCTACCAGCAGGACCGCCCACTGCCCACGGGCCTCGCCACCACCCGCCGCGCGACCATCGACCCCGCGAAGGGCACCGTGGACCTGCGCGTCACGTACGCGGCGCAGGCGTCGGCCCTGACCGGTCCGTTCCTCGAGGTCGTCCCCGGTGCCCGCTCGAGTGCCTCGTGCCCCGCCGTCACCTGGACCGGCGAGGGCATCTCGGCGAAGCGCAACCAGCCCTCACTGACGGGTGTCGACACCGCGTGCGCCTGGGCCCTGTCCGGCGTCGAGGTCCCCGCCGGCGGCGACGTCACGGTCGAGGCCTCGGTGCCGCTCGCCTCCGTCACGGACGGCGCGGCGTTGCAGACGTGGCTCGACGGCGTCGGCGAGGCCACCACAGCTGCCGTGACCGACGACTCGGTGCGCGGGACCGCCTACCCGGTGCAGCGGTTGCAGGGCATCGAGGTCCGGACGCCCGACCGCACGGTCAGTCAGACGGCCCTGCCGGTCACCCTGGTACCGGTGTGGCCGAACGGTGCCGACGAGCTCAACCCGCTCTACCGCAGTCCCGCCACGGGACGCCCGTCGCAGATGCTCGTCGACGTGGCCGGCGGGGAGTCCGGCGTGCGGTTCGCCGACGGCTGCTCGGGGGCACTGGCGGTGTCGTCCGACGGGCTGGTCGTCACGGCCCTGTCGGTCGCGCCGTCGTGCACGGTGCGGGCGACGGTGGGGAACTTCACGAACCTCGAGAGCTCGCCCTTCGGGATCACGACGCGCGACTGAGCGCGCTGTCCACGCGACCAGGTGGCGGACGGGAGGCCCGTGGCGGGCACGGCCACGGGCCTCCCGGCCGACGGTCTCGGCGTCGCCGTCAGCTGCCGGCGGACGCGGTCTGCACGAGACGGACGGCCCCGCCTGATGCGGCGTAGCCGCGGCCGACGGTCAGCGCGACGGGCGCGCGACGCGGCAGCGTGACGCCGAGGAGCTCGCCGTCGTAGTCGACGTCCGGCTGCAGCAGCACACCACACCGGGACTTCCGGACCGAACGGGTCCAGTGGCTGTACATCGACCGGAGGTCGGCGGACCGGCCGGCCGCCACGACGCACAGTCCGGGGCGCTCGGTCGTGAGCAGCGTCGCGATGGCCTGGTCGCCGTCCTCGAACCGCTCCGCGTCGTCGATCAAGAGCAGCACCGGACCGCGTTCGAGCCGGAGCCCAGACAACAGGGCCGGGACCTCGTCAGGGCCGACGGCGATGCGGTCGAAGGAACCGGAGGCGAGCGGGGAACGGCGGTCACAGATCGCCCACACGGCCGGACGCACGCCCTCGGCTGTCCGCGCGAGCTCGGCGACGGCGAGGAGCACGCTCGACTTGCCGGACCGGGCCGGGCCGGCGATCAGCACGTGTTCGCCGTCGTAGACCTCGACCGACGCCGGCTGCAGATCGTCCTCCGCGATGCCGATCGGGATCCGCCAGGGCTCACCCGCGAACACCGCTCCGGCGCCGAGCTCGTCCACGAGCACGGCATCGGGCAGCCGACCGACGGCACTCGCCTTCCGGCTGCTGCCCGGACGGGTCTCCGCGATCCGGGTGACCGCCTCGGCGAGCGGGACGTCCGGGGTCGCGACGTGCGACTGCAGCCGCATGGTCGAGTCGATGAAGCGGCCGGGCACCGGCGGCGGGACGTCCTTGGGGCGGACCCCGATGGACGCGTAGTCGTAGGGGTCCGCGAGGCGGAACATCCACTTCTGCGTGGTGACCTCGTCCATCGCCGACGGCACGGCCTTCGCGCGCGTCGTCGAGACCGCGAAGGAGATGCCGAGCGCGGGACCCTCGGCGTAGACGCGGTACAGGGCGTCGAGCAGCTGCTGCCCCTCGAAGTCCTGGTATTCGTCGCGCAGGGCGGCGAGGCCGTCGATGAGCACCACGGCACGACGCCCGCCGGGTGCCGCACGACGACGCTCGAGCTCGACGCGGAGGTGCCGCAGGAACCGCGTCTGCAGCTCCCCCGCACCCGCACCGGAGCCGACGTAGGCCGTCGTGTGCGGCAACTGCGCGAGCGGAGCGAGGTCCCCCGGACCCATGTCGAGCACCAGCAGGTCGAGCTCGTCGGGGCTCGACCCTGCGGCGAGCTGCAGCGCGATCGTGGCGAGCGCGGTGCTCGTCCCGCTGCCCGGGATGCCCATGAGCATGAGGTTGCCCTCGTCGAGGTCCCATCCGGTGGTGACCTGACGCTGGTGGTCGGGGTCGTCGGCCAGGGCGACGGGGACGGTGCCGGGTCGTGGGGCGGTACCCGGGCGTGGGGCGGTGAGGGCCGCCAGTTCGACGCGGTCGCCGAGCGCCTCGGGCCAGATCGGACGCGGCGGGGCGTACCCGGCTGCCGTGTTGGCCTGCCCGATCGCCTCGATCAGCTGGTCGAGGTCGGTGACGTCCGACGCGGTCGGCGCCGGTGCCGGCATCGGCGCGGGGACACCGAACACGTCGGTCGGACGGACCGAGACCGGCTGCTCGGCACGCTCGTCACGGGCTCGGCCGGTGACGAGGGCGGTCTGCACCGGGGTGATGTCGTCCTGCCCGAGCTTGACGTAGGCGCGACCGGTCTGCTGTCGACCGATCCCGGCTGCGGCGGGGACCCCGATGACGTTCGTCGAGTCCTCGCGGCTCTGCACCCGCAGGGCGACCCGCATGTTCGTGTTCGCGAGGATGTCCTCGCTCACCACACCGGCCGGCCGCTGAGTCGCCAGGATCATGTGGACGCCGAGTGTGCGGCCGACGGCGGCGATGCTGACGAGCGACGTCAGGACGTCCGGGAAGTCCTTCGCGAGCATCGCGAACTCGTCGACGACCAGCAGCAGTCGCGGCATCGGCTCGACCGGCTTCGTCGCCAGGTAGGCATCGAGGTTGTCGATGTCGGCTCCGGCCGCGGCGAACACCCGCTGGCGTCGCTCGAGCTCGGCCTCGAGCGCACGGATCGCTCGGTCGGCGAGCTGCTCGTCGAGGTTGCTGATCGTGCCGATGGTGTGCGGCAGTCGCTCGCAGGCGGCGAACGCGGCCCCGCCCTTGAAGTCGACGAGCAGGAAGTTCAGACGCGTCGGGTCGTTGCGTGCAGCGAGCCCGGCGACGAGCGACCGCAGGAACTCGCTCTTGCCCGAACCCGTCGTTCCGCCGACCAGGCCGTGGGGGCCGTCGCGCACCAGGTCGATCTCGAGCACACCGCTCTCCGACGAGCCGATCGGGGTCGAGAAGCCCGTGCGCGTGTCCCACGCCGTGCGGATCCCGTCGCCCGACAACAGCTCCGGCAGGCGGACGAGCGCGGGCAAGGACGCCCCTGGCACGAGCAGTTCGGGATCGTCGAAGTGCGCCACGCTGCGGGCGCTGCGCTCGGCGGTCTCGACGCTGAGGCCGGCGAGCACGACGTCCTCGACACGGGTCCGGTCTTCCGGCCGGTAGACCGTGGCCGCGGCATCGGCACCGACCGTGATGATCGACGTGCAGGCGGCGGGGAGCTGCTGCTCGTTGGTCGCGATGACGATGCCGCTCACCCGGCGCGGTCGCTCCCCCGGGCGCAGGGACTGCCCGGGCACCGTGCGGCCCTGGCCGAGCAGGTTGCGGGCAGGGGCATCCCGTCCCTCGGTGAGCACCTCGGAGTCGACCACGACGAGCAGGTTCGGTGTCGGCAGCTCGTCGATCGACTCCCGCAGGCCACGGAGCATCGCCGCGCTCTGGTCGCGTTGTGCCGACATCCAGCGGGCGCCGGTGCTGCTCCCCGCCACACGCGCATGCGGCAGCCAGGAGGCCCACCCCCAGTCCTCCGCGCGGCCCGCGTCGCAGAAGACGCCCACCGTCAGGTCCGCGGGACCGCAGTGCACGGTGGCCTGCGTGAGCAGGCTGCGCGCCAGGGCGAGGGCGCCCTGACGATCGCCGACGATCCCGACGACGCCGGCGTCGGACAGGTCGGCCACCACCGGGGCGGCCGTCAGGCGACTGTCGGCGATGGCGGCCTTCGCCTCGTCCTCGAGCTTCGCGGTCGCTGCACGCTGATCGACCTCGGGCCGCCAGGGAGCGTCCCCGGTGCCGGCGTGCAGGCTCAGGAAGTCCTCGTCGTCCGAGCGGCGCTGCCACAATAGGGTGGTCGGCAGTTCGGCTCGCCGAACCACGGTCGCCGGATCGGGCACGAGCTCCTGGCGGCGGGCAGCCTCGACGGCCGCGGCTTCGGAGATCTCACCGCGGAAGGACTCCACGGCCTCGGCGAAGCGGGTGTCCTCTTCTTTCAGGTTCTTCGCGCGGCGGTGCTTCTGCTCGAACCACATGCCGATCGCGGTGACCGGGGAGAGCAGGGCGAACAGCGCGAACCGCGCGTCGCCGAGCAGGAGCACCATCGCGCCGGCGAGCACCAGGGGTGCCGCGACGGTGATCCAGCTGAACTTCGAGGCCGGCGGCACGTCCTTGCGTCCGGGCGGCACGACCGTCTCGGCGTCGGAGGTCCGGCCGGCGCGTGGTGGGCGGTTGAACGGTGCCGTCGCCGCCGGGGTCAGATTCGCCATCGAGCCAGCCGCGGGCACGGGGACCTCGTCGAGCGCCGGCCGGACGAGCAGCACGGCCCCGCCCACGATGACGCTCGTCGTCCCGGTGAGCAGGACGCCCTCGGCGTCGATGCGCTCCCCGGCGACGACGGTGCCGTTCGTCGATCCCGCATCACGCACCCGCACACCGTCGTCCTCGCGCTCGACGGTGCAGTGCTCCCACGACGCGCTCTCGGTGGGGAGCACGACGTCGGCCTGCGGCGCCCGGCCGACCACGAGCTTCCGCCCGCGCGGGACCGGCACCACGAGGCCGGCCTCGAGCCCGCCGGCGAGCGTGACGGTCCAGCCGTCGGTACTGAGCGGACGTTCCTCGGGGGTTCGTCCGATGCGGGATCCCTCGAGCAGCACGAGGTCCCGGAGCGGGGTGTCGACGCTGGTGCGGTGCCCGTCGACCGCCAGGGTGGTGCCGGGTTCGAGCGTGAGGCCGATGGCCGCGGACACGAGGTCCCCGAGCGAGGATGCGCCGGACCACCCGTCGACCTCGACCGCATCACGTCGGTCGTCGAGCTCGATCAACAGGCGCATGCTCGCGTTCCTCTTCCGGGTCGGTGCGTGGGTGGGTCAGTCCGTGCTGGAGTCGTCGAACCAGACGAGCGACGCGGTCCGGGCAGCGTCGGTTCCGCTCCCGGTGCCGTCGCCGGACGCGGTGCTGGCCGGACGGAGACCGAGCTGCTGTGCCGACGCCGCGAGCACCGTCGCGGGCGTCCCGAGTGCCTGCTGCCGCGTGAAATCGAGTGCCGGACCGGCGATGCCCGCATCGGCGTCGAGGTCGAGCGTGGCGAGGGCATCGGTGACGTCCGCCGGCTCGACGCTCCGTGCCGAACCGACGGCGCGGACCAGGGCGATGACGGCGTCGTGGCTGCGCGAGTCCGCTGCGCCCGCGACCGCCGAGAACGGCTGGTCACCGGTCAGGTTCTCGGCGTCCTGGTCACCGGCGAGCACCCGGACACCGCCGAGGAAGGCGGACATCGCGCGGCCCCCGGCATCGGAGGCCAGCGCTCGGGCGTCGTCGGTGGCGACACCCACGGTGCGGAAGGCGCCGCTCAGGCTGCCGCCGGCTTCGACGAGCGCTGCGCCGAACGCCGGGCTCGTCGCATCCGGGGTGAGGACGACCGGCACCGTGACGTTCTCGGCTTGGAGCGCGGCGACGAAGGCACCCTGGCGCTGCGCGGAGCCACTGACGACGACCGCGTCGGAGTCCGGCGTCACCGTCTTCGCGTCGGCATCGGCATCGGCATCGGCATCGGCATCTTCCTCGTTGCTCGTCGCGCCGGTGCGTTCGGCGACGGTCGTGGCCAGCGCTGCAGCGTCCGCGGTGTCGTCCCCGTCCAGGACGTGCGCGACCCGCAGACCCGCCGGAGCACCGCCGCCCAGGTCGACCAGCAGTGGCGCGTCGGCGTCGCCGAGTGCCGTGGTCATCGCCGTGCTGATCGAGCCTGCCGCCGGCGCCGTCGACCAGGAGTCCTTCTCCGCCGGGGCGTAGGGCAGGACGACCGGGATGCCCTTCGCCGCAGCAGCAGTGAGGGCGCCGGACACGTGGCTGCCCGACGAGGCGACGACGATGCCCGCTACCCCGCTCTTCGCGAGGGACTCGACCGCGGCCTTGCCCCCGGCAGCGGTTCCGCCGTCGTTCTTCGTGACGAGCGCGACGTCGGTGCCACCGAGTGCGAGCCGACGCTCCGCCACCAGCGCACCCTGCGCCGCTTCGTTCCACTCGGATCCCTCGCCGTCGCCGAGGGTGACGATGACGCCGATCGTCGTCTTCGCCGGGACGTGCGCCACCGTGATCTTCACCGGCACGGTCGCCGAGACCGCTTCGGCCGGGGTGCTGCTGCCGAGCGCCCGGAACGTCAGGACGGCGGCGACCACCGCGGCCACCAGGAGCACCGCGATGCCGACGAAGAGCAGCGGACGGCGGCTGCGCGGACGCGTTCCGTCGGCGCTCTCGGTCGCCGTGGCTTCGGTCGTCTGGTCGCTCATCGGTCCGCCCCGATCCGGAAGGTGTACAGCGTGGTCGACGTCGCGCTGGCGGGGACCTTCAGCTGGAACGCCGGCAGCGTCGTCGCCGCATCGAGCGATGCACGGAACTGCTCCTGCTGGAGCAGGATGCCGGCGACGTCCTCGGCGCGGACGTTCGCGTATCCCGCGGCGTTCTGCGACGCCAGGGCGAGCTGGTAGTCGGCGGAGTCGGACTTCGCCGCGCTCGTGGCCATGGCGCCGAGGATGCCGGAGCCGTTGACCTTGCGGTCGCCGAGGTCGAGCATCACCCGGTTGAGGTCGCCGGTCAGCAGCGTCGAAGCACCCTGCACGTCACGCGTCGAGGCGCTCGTGCTGGCCGCGATCCGCTCGAGGCTGGACGCCGTCTGCCGGTCGACCGCCGAGGAGAGCTCCGAGCCTTCCTGCTCGAGCGTGCTCTTCTGCTCGTCGATCGTGCCCTTCGAGTCCTTCGTGACCTCGTCAGCGGTGGACTGCAGGCCCGAGATCGACTTGTCGAAGGCGTCGCGGACGGCTTGGTTGCTCTCGGAGGCCGTGGTCGAGACCTTCCGCACCTGTGCGTCGATGGCCTTCTTGAAGGTCTCCGACGACTGGTCGGAGGCGTCCTCGAAGGTCTTCTCGACCTCGGCCGCGAGGTCGATCTGCGTCTGGCGGACGGTCCCGAGCTGTGTGGCGATGACCGTCTGCGACCGGTCGGCGTCCGAGACCGCTGCGCGAAGGCGTTCGATCGTGGAACCCACGTCGTCGCTCCCACCACGGACGGCGTCACGGACAGCGCGGATGCTGTCGTCGAGCGCGGTCAGATCGGTCCGCAGGCCGGCGACCGCGCTGCCGATGGTTCCCTCGGTCGTCGCGTCGGCACTGGTCGAGTCGACGACGTCCTGCCAGCGCGCCGTCTGGTCGTCCAGTCGTTCGTCCATCGGGTCGGTGAACCCGAGGCCGGGCTGGAGCACGGTTCCCTCGGGCGCACCGGCGCAGGGCTCGGCCGTCAGGTAGCCGCGGAGGCGATCAGCATCGGCCTGGTCGAGCTGTCCGAGCGTCGCGAGGGCGCAGAGCTGGTCCGCGACCGCCGAGTTCTGGCGCTGCATCGACAGCGGGAACCCTGCACCGTCGAGCAGGTCACGTGCCGCCTCGGCACGGTCGTGCGTCGTCTGCACGGCCGTCGCCAGTGCGTCGATTCGCGTGCCGATCTGGTCCGCGCTCGTCGACAACGCGCGCAGTGCGTCACCGGTGCCGCCGTCCCCACCGTTCTCGTACTCGTCCAGTGCGTCGGAGATGCGGGTGAGCTGCGTGTCGAGGTCGGCAGCGCTCGCGATCGCGGCGTCCACCGTCTCCGGCTGCAGCCGCGCGGCGAGTGCCTGCCCGGTGCTCACCAGGCCGATCAGCGAACCGTTGATCGCGGTGGACGACTCGTAGAGCGTGCAGGTCAGCGAGTCTCGCGCGTCCGTCGCGGCGCAGGTCGTCGCGTCCGGAGCCTTCGGGCCGACGGCAGCGGCGAGCTGCGCACTCACCTGCTGCTTGCACGCCTCACTCGCATCGGCGTAGCCCTTGAGCTGCGACGAGACACTGAGCAGGTTGCCGTAGACGCTGCCGCCCGCGGTCGAGGTCTTGGGCGTCGCCGCACATCCGTTCCCGTCGAGGACCGGAGCGGGCGCCGTCGCCGAGGTGTCGCCGAGCAGGCTGTCGAGACTCGTGGTGGTCTGCTGGAGCTGCTGCAGCACGGTGGACTGTGTCGCCTTGACGGTCGTGCCGAGATCGCCGTCCAGGGAACCGAGCTCGCCGGACAGGGACCGCATGGTGCCTGCCAGGGACGAGCTGCTCTCCTTGAGCCGCTCGGCGGTGCTGACGCCGAGGGTCTTCGACGTGGTCTCGAGGTTGGACCGGACCTCGGTGATCGTGCCGCCCGCTCGTGCGAGCACCTCGTTCACCTGCGAGATGAGGTCGATGGTGCGGCGCTGGAGCGCGAGTTCGGAGTCACTGTCGGACCCGAACGCCGCGTTCACCACGCCGGTCGAGGACAGGTCCGTGGACAGCCCGGGCTGCGCGGCGACGTCGAACGTCGGCGGCGTGAAGTCCTTGACGTCGGCGACGAGGTGCAGCGTGCTGCTCGCGCCGGACGTCGGCGGTGCCAGCAGGCGGCCCCACTGGACGACCGCGTCCCCGTCCTCGTTCGTGCTAACGACTCCGTCCGTGGACGAACCGGAGTCAGCGGCATCGGTGACGATCCGGTCGGCCGCGGTGCCGGTGAGGACGGTCGAAGCGGCGACGCTGAAGGGCGCACCCACGAGCGCCGGCGTCGAGCGAGAGGTCCCGGCGACGTCGTAGGTCAGGTTCTTCGACGTGACCGTGAGGTTCTCGATCGTCAGGTCGATCGCGATCCGGCCCGAGTACCCGTCGAGATCGGCGAGGTCGGTACCGGTCTTCTTGGACGTCGAGTACTGCGTCGTGATGCGGAGCGGGAGGTCGCCAGCCGCCTTGGCGGGGTCGTGGTCGGTCGTCGCCGACGAGGAGTCCTTGCCCGCGACGGAGATCGCAGTGTCGGAGATCGACGTGATCGAGCCGTCCGCGGCCAGACGCGTGTCGACCGTCTGCAGGATCCGTGAGGGGTCAGCCACCGGCTTGTCGTCGGACGTGCACCCGGCGAGCACCAGCGCGGCGATGCCGGTGACGGCGACCGCCCCCACGAGCCGGCGAGTGGTGCTTCGTGCTCCGGTGTTCCCGGCACGCTGGTTGATCACGGTCTTCCCCCCAAGAGAATCGTCGAGCACATCGATGCTAGTTGCTCGATGGCGTCGGGTCCGCGTCGATCGGCCGCCCTGGCCGCCCCCGTTCGGGCCACACGCCCCGACTGGCATACAACGTATCGCATCCGGAGCGTCGCGCGATCGCTGTCCACAACCGCGCTGATACTCTGCACGCATGATCCAGGGGGACCAGGGCTTCGGGCCCATCGAACGACGACGTCCGTACGCACGACCGGGGGCAGATCGGTGACACTCAACCTCTCGCCGGTCCTCATCGCGCTGATCGCGATGATCGCGATCCCGGCCGCCGTCAGCGCGCTCGTCCGCCGGAGCGATCGCAAGCGACCACCGTCCACCGTCGTGGGCGACGAGGCGTACGGCGTGCTCTTCACCGTCCGCGCACGCCGGTGGAACTACCTCTTGCTCCGGATCATCGGGATCGTGTTCATCGTCGTGGGAGGGTTCTTCTTCCTCGCCACGCTCACGCTGCTCGACGACCCTGACGCGATCGGGATGCTCATCACTGCTGTCGCCATGGTGCTGTTCGGGATCCTGTTCGTCTACCTCGGCGTCGGGCAGAAGCGCCGTCGCGTCGAGGCGTACGACTCCCAGCTGGTGGTCACCCCGATGTTCCGCGCAGCACGGACCATCGACCCGACGGCGATCAAGCACATCCGTCCCACCACCAACCGGTTCGGCGGCCTGGACATCAAGGTGAACGGGCAGCGCGGCGTCATCAGCGTCATCTCCATCGATGCGGCCTACCCGGAACTGTGCGCATGGCTCGATCAGCGTGCGCCGGCGCAGTGGAACGATTTCGTCCGGGTCTTCGGGCACTGACGAGCGCCGCTTGTGGAATCGGAGACATGACGGCGCAGATTGGATCTGCTCACTATCGCGTGTTGTACACGCGGCGAGAGGGCTCGGTCACGCCAAGAACCATCGCCCCGCCCTCGCGCGCAAGAGCAGCACTACGCCATTCATCCGCCAACCGTCTAGATGCTATCCGGGCACCTCTGAGTAGCGGTAGATCGTCGGGACCACTTTCACGACCTTGAGCATTTTCCGTAGCTTGAACGAGCCAGCGCCAAGTTCGAAACGGTATTCTGCACCCGCATTCACTGCGGACGCTACATCGTTCATGTTCGAGCGATTCAAACCAACCCAAAGCAGATTCCCACAGTCGGTGTGGAAGTTCACTTGGGGCTGCGAACCGCCCCTCGACGAATGAACTTCCGCAGCAACGGACCGGACGCGACAGACAACGTTCACGCGGTGCTCATCGTCATACTGCCCTAATACCCACGGGCCGACACCGAATGCAGAGACGGGGACCACCACGAGACCCATAAGAACGACGATCGCGCTCGCGCGGTCACGAAGAACACGACCACGGGTACTTCTTATGTGCCGCGCCGTCCGTCGCCCATACTCCCTGCTGCGTTCTACACGTCGACGGCGTCGCACGATCGCTCCTGGCTCGGCTCGGTCGAGCGCATGGTCGTCAATGGCAGATGCGAGGTCAAGCGGGTTCGAAGCTCTTCACGTAGACGGCTTGGCGGATTGCATTCAGGAATCCCCGCATGTTGTAGGACCCCTCTCCTACGTCGAATCTGTAACGCCCGCCCTCGACGACACCTCGGGCGATGTTGTCCTCGTTGTCGCGCGTGACACCCCACTGCAGCACGAGCGTTCCGCAGTCAGACGTCTCGAACACGACCTGAGATGTCGACGACCCAACGCCCTTCAACGAACGAGAGGAATCGATGCTGCTGTGCGCCGAGCTGACCGTGCAGATCGGCTCGACCCGATGTCCGGCGTCGTACGCCTTCAAAGTTATCGGTCCGACGAAGAAGCCGAGTAGCGGAACCAAGACAACGAACGCCAGGACGATGGAAGCAAGAATCCGCCTCCTGCGCACGAGCCTTCTCTGCGCTGTGCGTTCGAGCGCCGATCTCGTCAACTGCAACTCCGATGTTCGTTGTTCCGCATCAGCGGCTGTGGAGACCAACCGTAGGCCCGCCGGCACCTGACACGGCGCCGTTGATGGCATCCTTCAAGTAGTCGCCCGGATCCTTCCCGGTGAGGACATCGTTCAAGACAGCGCCGCCCGCTCCGGCTGAGCGATCGATTGTCTCTGACGTGATCGTGTTCCACACCGCCGTCGATCCGCGAACCGCGTGCTCAGGAACGAAGACGTGTCGGCCGCTGGGCTCGGGGAGCATCACATGCCGACCGCCCGTCGGGCTGAAGGAGTCCGCCACCCATCCCCCGAGCCGAGACGAGCCAACACTGACTGCCGCGCCGGTAGCGAATCCCGTGGCTCCCGTCTGGATGAACCCGCCGACAGTACGATCCTTGCCGTTGAACGCGTAATCCGTCATGTTGGACGCAGAGCCCGCGGCCCCGGCCGAGAGCGCAGACCGGCCCGTTGAACTCAGCAAGGTTCCGGCCAGGCGCTCCGCTCCTGGCACGGCTACTCGCGCAAGGTTGGGCGCAAGGCGACCGAGTCCCAGCGCCGCGCCGCCGCCAGCTGCCCCGCCCACCGCTCCCACCACCGCGTCGACGCCGGCTGCTCGCCAATCCACTTCACCCTTCGTGGCTTTCTGTGTCGCCACAGAGATACCACCGGACATCAGGGCACCGGAAGCCGCCAAGAGTGCGACACCCGCCGGTCCACCCACTCCGGTGCACATGAGCGCGATGCCGCCAGCGATCGCAACCCCCGCGACCACGTACTCCCAGTTGTCGTCCCACCAGCTCCCGACAGCAGCGATCGCACCCTGGTTCGCATCCCGGTACGCCTGCAGGTCCTTGTCCGTCGCCGGCCGCAGCCCGAGCGGGTCGACGGCCTGCAACGGATCGTTGCCGGCGTACGAGTAGGGGTTCCCCGACCACGCCGCACCCAGGATCGGCGCGAGCGGGTCGACCGACAGGAAGCCTCGCGCCGCAGGGTCGTACACACGTGCGCCGAGCCACTCCAACCCGGCGACGGACACCCCGCCCGAGCCGGTCAGTGCCACCCCCGCGGGCAGCCCGACGTCGGTGACGGCAGCGAGCGCCGCCCAAGGGTCCGCAGCGTCGGTGGCGCGCGCGCTGCGCCACGCGGGCTGCGTGACGACATCGCCGATCGCGGTGACACCCCCCGGCAGGTCGAGCAACGACGTGTCGGCAATGCTGATGAGCGACGGAACGACCGCGGCGGAGTCCCACCACGCCGCGACCCCGGCCACCTCGGCGAGCTCACCGAGCGCGTCGACCCAGACGTCGAGCCGACCGGTCTCGGCGTACGAGGCGTCGCGGTCGACGACGGCAGCGAGGTACCCCAGGTCGGACCACGCGTACTCGGTGGTGGATCCGTCAGCGGCGGTCCGTCGGATGCGTCGACCGAGACCGTCGTGGACGTACTCGATCCGGCCGGCTTCGGTGATCGTCGCGACCAGCTGACCGGCTGCGTCGTACTCGTGGCGCGTCTCGACACCGCCGACGGTCTCGGCGACGAGTCGCCCACGGTCGTCGTAGGTCCACGTCGAGTCCCCGGCACGGACGAGCTGGCCGGCAGCGTCGTACTCGTACGACACCACTCCGGACGGTCCGTCGACCGCGGTGATCCGCGCGTCGGCATCGCGCTCGATCCGCGTGCTGGTGGCACCGTCGAGCGTGGTCGAAGTGTGTGCGACGAGGGCGCCACCCTCGTACGACCACGACTGCACCAGTTCGCCGGTGGCCGCCTGGACGATCCGACCCGAGGCGTCGTAGGAGAACGTCCCGGCAGGGGCGCCGTCACGGTCCACCCCGACGACGCGGCCGACGGCGTCGCGACGGTAGGTCGTTCGGGTCCCGTTCGGATCGACGCGAGCGATGCGGTTGCCGTCGGCGTCGTACTCCCACGCGACGGACCGGTCGCCTCGGGCACGGCGGACGAGCAGGCCACGGCGGTCGCGCTGGAGCTCGTGCTCGATCGTCCGACCGGCACCACGGGTGTGGTCCGACACGACGACCGTGCGGTGGACGGCGTCGCGGGAGATCTCCGACTGCACCGCACCGTCGACGAGCACGGCCCGCTGTCGGCCGGCCGCGTCGTACGTCCACTCGGTCGTTCGTCCCTCGGCATCCGTTTGCCGGACTTGACGGCCGGCGGCGTCGTAGGCCGCGGTGGTCGTCCGGCCGAGCGGGTCGGTGACCGCGACCACACGGTCGGCGGTGTCGTACTCTCGTCGAGTGGTCCCGCCGGCAGGGTCGGTGATCGTCACCAGGCGCCCGCGCTCGTCGTACTCGAACGAGGTGGCCCCGTCGAGACCGTTGACGACCTGGATCAGCTGCCCGGCTGCGTCGTAGCGGAACCGACGACGGCCGAAGCGTGCGTCGTGGCTGGAGACGAGCCTCCCGGCCTGGTCGTAGCGGAACCGCGCGGTGCCGGAACCCGGAGTCGTCTGCGTGACCACGCGCCCGACGGCGTCGTACGTGATCTCCTCTACCTCGCCGGTGGGCAGGGTCCGGGCCACGACACGGGAGTCCGCGTCGTAGGTGAGCGTCGTCCGCGCCCCCGCGGCGTCGGTGGCTGCGGCGGGACGCCCGCAGGCGTCGTACTCGTACGTGGAGCGCGCGCCCGATGGAGCGACCAACGCCACGACACGGCCGGCGAAGTCGCGCTCGAGTCGGGTCAGGCCGCCTTCGCCGTCGACGAGTTCGACGGGTCGGCCGGCAGCGTCGTAGGTGACGAGTTCGGAACCGGTCTCGTCGGAGCTCGACTCGACCGGTCGGCCGTACTCGTCGAACCGGACGGTCGCCGAGTCGAAGGCGTCGCGCAGGGTCGCGACGCCGGTCGCGACGTCGTCCGAGAACTCCTGGCGGACGCCCGTCGGGTCGATGGTCGCCGTCAGCTCGCCGACGACGTCGTACTCACGACGCCAGGTCGCGCCGGCGGGGTCGGTGACGGCCTGGAGGCGCGACAAGGCGTCGTGCGCGAACGTCCAGACCGCGCCGCCCGGCAATGCGAGCTCCGCCAGGTTCCCCTGGTCGTCGAACGTCCGCGAGACACGCCGACCCAGCGGGTCGGTGGTCGTCGCGAGCTCGCCGTTCGGGGCGTAGTCGAACGTGGTGCGTGCTCCGAGCGGGTCCACGACCGCTGCGATGCGTGAGCCGGCACCGTACTCGAAGCGCCAGACGGCCCCGTCGGCATCACGCCGTTCGACGAGGAGCCCCGCTGCGTCGTAGCGGTACTCGCTCCGTGCGCCGGAGGGGCTGACCGCGGCGACCGGGCGACCGGCGGCGTCGCGCTCGATCCGAGCGGTGGCCCCGACGGCGTTCGTGGTCGCGACGAGCTCGCCGAACGCGTCGTGGTCGAAGGTCAGGACCACGCCGGTCGGGTCGACGACGTGGGTGAGCGCGCCGTCTCGCCAGCTCAGCTCAGTCCGTCCGCCGACCGGGTCGGTGATCACCGACGGGTCGCGGTCGTCGCCCACGTACTCGTAGGAGACGACGGCGCCGGCCTCGGTGACGACGGTCGTGACGCGATCCTGCTCGTCGTACCCGTAGGTCAGGTCACCGCCGGACGGCGTGACGGTGCGGGTCTTCCGGCCGCGGTCGTCGTACGCGTGCACGGTGACGGACCCGTCGCGCTCGGTCGCCGACACGAGGTTGCCGTGCCGGTCGTAGCTCATCGACTGGCGGCGGTCATCGGAGTCGATGACCCCGACGAGACGCCCCTTGGCGTCGGCGATGTAGGAGTTCGACCGCGAGCCGTCGTGGTCGGACACCACCGTGACACGACCGGGCAGGTAGGCGAAGCGCACGGTGCGGCCGTGCGGGCTGACCTGCTCGACGACGCGGCGCTGGTCGTCGTAGGTGTTGTCGACCTCGACGACACCGGCCGCGCTGGTGACCGTCATGATCAGGTCGTCGTCGTTCCAGCCGTAGCGCCGGACGCCGACGGCATCGGTCACCGTGACGAGGCGGCCCCGGTCGTCGTACCCGTACTCGACCCGGCGGCCGTCGGATGCGCGGAGCACCGTGACCCGGCCGTCGACGTGGTCGACGTCGATCGAGCGGCCTCGCTCGTGCACCAGGCGGACGACGACGTCGTCGCTGTTCCGTTCGATGCGGACCGCTGTGCCGGCTCCGCCGCGCTGTCCGAGCCACTGCCCCGACGGCGAGAAGTCGATGCGCCCGCCCTGGTTGTCGCGGACGACGAGCCGGTCACCCTCGGCCGCGAGCCAGCGGTTCTCGCCGACTCCGCGCGCCCAGCCCTCGCCGTCGCGCGGGAACCGGACCTGGCGGCCGTCAGCACCGACGAAGGACGCGCCTTCGTCGTCGATGAGCAGCCGGGTCTCGAGGATCGACGCCCACCCCGGACCGAAGAGCCCGACGTGCTGGTCGAGGGAGTTGTACATGCGGGTGACCTGCAGTGCTGCAGATGCACCGGTGAACCCGAGGTCGAGCTCCGGTTCGAGGAAGTTGCCCGTCGTGGTGTTGACCGGGTCCATCGAGTAGCCGGTCGTCGGCTGGGCCCCGTAGGCGGACGGCGGATCGAACTGCAGGTCCGTGCGGGACTGCGAGACCCCGGCTGCAGCCAGAGCTGCGGCGAGCGCGGCATCCGAGACCGTGGAGACGGCGCCTTCACCGCCGGCAGCAGCGAACGCGTCGGCGATGGTGTTCGCCCACGTGACGTCCTGGCCGTTGGCGGTGATCCACTGCTCGAAGGCGTTCACCAGGCTCGTCGCGTCGATGTGCCCCCAGGAACACTTCGACGCGAAGTCGGTGAGCTTGCCGCGCACACCGGCCGGCTTGCCGTCGAGGGACTGGTTCAGCGTCGACGACCCGGTGGCGAACGAGCGGAGGTCGGCGGGCTTCGCGGACGACGTCCCGCCCCCACCCCCGCCACCGGAGCCGGGGTTCGGCGTCTGGCGCGGAGTGCTCGGTCCGGTCGCATGGCCGAAGGTCGGTGCGTCCTCGTGGTGGACGGTGGGCGGCACGGGCGCCCCGGCGACCTTGTCGTGCACCCACTCGAAGAAGTTCCGGTCGCCGTACTCCGCTTCCCAGTCGCGGGCTTCCTTGCGACGAGCGTTCTCCCGCTCGGCGGCGGCCTTCATCTTGTCGACCCACCCCGCGACGGTGCGGAGGTTCGCGGCGATCGTCGAACCGTCGGACGCTGCCGTCGACGCGTTCTGCGCGAAGAGCTCGGAGAAGTGCCCGCGGAACTCTTGCGACGCGGTCGTGACGTAGGACTGCCGTGAGCCGGCCTGTCCCTCGATCGACTCGGCCGCGCCGTTCAGTGCCGTGCTGAGTGCGTCGGCCGTGGCGTTGTCGAACTCGACCGGATCGTTGCCGTGCAGGTCAGCCATGGTTCATCCCCCGAAGTCGTACTGGTCGTACTGGTCACGCGGCCCCACCGACCGCGAACGCCCGGACCGCCGCGAGCGCGACGGTCCGGGCGGAACGAGTGGCTGCTTACGCGCCGCCACCCGCGGTGAAGATGTCCTGCGAGATCTTGTCGAGCTGCGTGCGGAGCTGCTCGAGCTCGGTCTTCGCCTTGTCGAGGGCGGCCTTGGTCTCCGGCCAGGTCGACCCACGGAACGTCGCCGCGAGCGGGCCGTCCCAGACGTTCGAGTCGGACAGGATCCGGCCCTGGGCGTCGAGCTGCGAGATCTGGTCGGTGAACCCACCGTTGATGATCGACTGGACCTGACGGATGGCGGTCTTGGCCTGCTCGGTCGAAAGGACACGCGACATGATGAACCTCTTTCATTCGTAGCTGCACCCCCGCGCAGTGGAATCCCCCCGGAGGCTCTGACGGGACCCACCATACCCACAAACCGGCGCAGATGTCACCGTTCGTATATCGTGACCGTTCCTTCACAAACGGTCCGTTCACCGCGGGTTTCCACAGCGTCCACCGGAGCCCCTCCGGCCGTGGTGCCCTGGTGGCAGGATGTGGACATGGACACCGAACCGCAGCTCGACGGCGAATCCGTCGCACCCGACCTCGACGACTTCGACGAGGTCGTCGAGATCGAGCACGAGTCGCTGCCGTCGGACCGCTACTTCGACCGTGAGCTCAGCTGGTTGCGCTTCAACCAGCGGGTGCTCGAACTGGGCGAGGACCGCACGCAGCCCCTGCTCGAGCGTGCGAACTTCCTGGCGATCTTCGCGTCCAACCTCGACGAGTTCTTCATGGTCCGGGTCGCCGGCCTGAAGCGCCGCATCGACACCGGCATCGCCGTCCCGACCAACGTCGGCCGTGCACCGAGCGACGTCCTGCGCGACATCGCGAAGAAGGCCCACGAACTGCAGGACCGCCACGCCCAGGCGTTCATCGGCTCGCTCAAGCCCGACCTCGACGCCGCCGGCATCCACATCGAGCACTGGTCCGACCTGGACGAGGCCGACCGGCTTCGGATGCGCGAGTACTTCAACGAGCAGATCTTCCCGGTCCTCATGCCCCTGGCGGTCGACCCGGCGCACCCGTTCCCCTACATCTCCGGGCTCTCGCTCAACCTGGCGGTCCGGGTCCGCAACCCGAAGTCGCAGCGGCAGGAGTTCGCGCGCCTGAAGGTGCCGCAGAACTTCTCCCGCTTCATCAAGCTGCCGGACGACAACTCCGGGCGGATGCGGTTCATCCCCCTCGAAGACCTCATCGCGAACCACCTCGACGACCTGTTCCCGGGGATGGAGGTGCTCGAGCACCACGTGTTCCGGGTCACCCGCAACGAGGACGTCGAGATCGAGGAGGACGAGGCCGAGAACCTCATCCAGGCCCTCGAGCGCGAACTGCTGCGTCGCCGGTTCGGGCCGCCCATCCGCCTCGAGATCACCGAGGACATGGACCCGGTGACCCTCGACCTGCTCGTGCGCGAGCTCGACATCACCGAACAGGAGGTCTTCCGGCTGCCGTCGCCGCTCGACCTCGGCGGCCTGTTCGAGATCTCGAAGATCAACCGGCCTGACCTGCACTACCCGAAGCACGTGCCGACGACCCCGGTGCAGTTCCAGCCAGGCGAACCAAACACGAAGCCCGACCTGTTCCGCGCCATCAAGGCGAACGACGTCCTCGTGCACCACCCGTACGAGTCCTTCGCGACGAGCGTGCAGGCGTTCCTCGAGCAGGCCGCGGCCGACCCGCACGTGCTCGCCATCAAGCAGACGCTGTACCGCACCTCCGGTGACAGCCCCATCGTCGAGGCCCTGATCGACGCCGCCGCCGCGGGCAAGCAGGTCCTGGCGCTCGTCGAGATCAAGGCGCGCTTCGACGAGCAGAACAACATCACGTGGGCCCGCAAGCTCGAGAAGGCCGGCGTGCACGTCGTCTACGGCCTGGTCGGGCTGAAGACGCACTCGAAGCTCGTGCTCGTCATCCGGCAGGAGGGCGGCACGCTCAAGCACTACAGCCACATCGGCACGGGCAACTACAACCCGAAGACCTCGCGCATCTACGAGGACATGGGCCTGTTCACCGCGGACGACACCGTGGGCAAGGACCTGACACGCCTGTTCAACGAGCTGTCCGGCTACGCGATCGAGAAGAAGTTCAAGCGGCTGCTCGTCGCACCGCTGCACCTGCGCAAGGGGCTGCTCAAGCGCATCCAGACCGAGGCGGACAACGCGCGCGCCGGCAAGCCGTCCGGCATCCGGATCAAGGTCAACTCGATGGTCGACGAGCAGATCATCGACGCCCTCTACCTGGCCAGCCAGGCCGGTGTGCCGGTCGACATCTGGGTGCGCGGCATCTGCTCGCTCAAGCCGGGGATGGAAGGGGTGAGCGACACCATCCGGGTGCGGAGCATCGTCGGCCGGTACCTCGAGCACTCCCGCGCGTTCGCGTTCCACAACGAGGGCGACCCGGCCGTGTTCATCGGCAGCGCCGACATGATGCACCGCAACCTCGACCGCCGAGTCGAGGCCCTCGTGCGGTTGACCGCGCCGGACCACATCAACGAGGTGCTCGAGATGTTCGACCTGGCGATGGCCGACACCGCGAGCTCGTGGCACCTCGAGTCCGACGGCGAGTGGACGCGGCACTCGACCGACGATGACGGTCGTCCGCTCGAAGACGTGCAGAATGTGACCATGCGGAAGATCTCGGCTCGGAAGCGCTCCACTCGGTGAGCGGCGGTCCCTCGGGCCCCGTCCTCGCCGCCGGCGCAGTCGTCTGGCGAGAACAGGACGGCACGCCCCTCGTGCTGCTCATCCACCGCGACCACCACAAGGACGTCTCCCTGCCCAAGGGCAAGGTCGACCCGGGTGAGGCCGTCCCGACGACCGCCGTGCGCGAGATCGACGAGGAGACGGGCTACCGCGTGCACCTCGGCGCCCCGCTCGGCACCGCCGAGTACGTGCTGCCGAACGGCCGCGACAAGGTCGTGCACTACTGGGCCGCGCGCGTCTCGGCGAAGGAGTACGCCCGTGCCGGCGACTTCACCCCGAACCACGAGGTCGCCGCACTCGAATGGGTCACGATCGACGACGCCCGCAACCGCCTGACGTACGAGCGCGACGTGGCGATCCTCGACCGGTTCGCCGAGCGCGCCGCCGCGGGCCACCACCGCACGTTCGCCCTGATCGCGCTGCGGCACGCGAAGACCGTGCCCGGCTCCGACTGGAACGGCCCGGACGCCACCCGTCCGCTCCTGCCCGTCGGCCGCTCGCAGGCCAAAGCCGCGGCGTCGCCGGTCGCCGCGTTCGGTCCGAAGAAGATCGTGAGCAGCACGGCAGCACGGTGCCTCGCCACCGTCGAACCGCTGTCGGCCACCACGAAGCTCGGCGTCTCGAGCAGCTCCGACATCAGCCAGGACGCCCACGACCGCGGCGCCGCCGACGTCAAGGGCGTCGTCCGTCGGCGACTCGACAAGGGCAAGACCGCGGTGCTGTGCTCGCACGGGCCGGTGCTGCCGGACATCATCGCGCGGATCGCCACCGCGACCGCCGACGACTCCGGCCGGTTCGACCTGCGCCGTGCCGCGATGCTGTCGGTCGGCGACTTCTCGGTGATGCACATCGCCGGCGAGACCCTCGTCGCCGTCGAGACCCACCGCAACACGATCCCGGCGTAGCGACCACACGCCCTGCACCCGGCCGCGCGCCGGGCGTGCGCCGTGCCCGACAACGCGATCCGGGCCTCCCGTCCAGCGCCCTGCAGAACATGCGTCTGCATCTTCCGTGCGCACGCACGACGTCCCGATCCTGCTCCCGGCACGGCGGCGCCGCACGCCGCCCCGACCGGGACAACCCCTCGTTCACCTTCCGTTCACCAACGCGCGTGATCCCCGTCACCTCGCGTCCCTACAGTCGCTCCCGGGTCGGCACCGGCCCAGGGACCGCAGTGGTCCCACTGCACCCCATCCCCGAAGGGACCCCTGTGAACATCAAGCGAATCGGTTCGATCGCAGCAATCGCGATCGCCGGCGCAGTCGTGCTCTCCTCGTGCGCGGCGAACGAGGACGCGGGCAGCACCGAGTCCTCCTCCAGCAACAGCGACTACTCGAGCCTCTCCGGCACCCTGACCGGCTCCGGCTCGTCCGCCCAGCAGACCGCGCAGGCCACCTGGGCCGCCGGTTTCCAGGACCAGGCCTCGGGCGTGACCGTCAACTACTCGCCCGACGGTTCGGGCGCCGGTCGCAAGAACTTCATCGCGGGGGCCGCGGACTTCGCCGGCTCCGACGCAGCACTGAACGACGAGGAGCTCTCGGGCTCCTTCGACCTGTGCAAGGCCGACACCAAGGCCATCGACATCCCGGTCTACATCTCCCCGATCGCGATCGCCTACAAGGTCGACGGCGTCAGCGACCTGACCCTCGACGCGAAGACCATCGCGGGCATCTTCTCGGGCAAGATCACCAAGTGGAACGACTCGCAGATCGCCGACCTGAACGACGGCGTCGACCTGCCGGACGCGAACATCACGGTCGTCCACCGCTCCGACGACTCGGGCACCACGCAGAACTTCTCGGAGTACGTCTCCGCGAACGCCGGCGACGTCTGGACCGAAGAGCCGAGCCAGACCTTCCCGTACTCGGTCGGTGACAGCGCGAAGGGCACCTCCGGCGTCGCCTCCGCGATGGGCAGCGCCACCAACGCGATCACCTACATCGACGACTCCGGCGCGGGCGACCTCGACAAGGCGAAGCTGATGGTCGGCGACAAGGCCACCGAGATCTCGGCCGACGGCGCCGCGCAGGTCGTCGCCGACTCGAAGGTCGCCACCGGCCGCGAGGACAACGACCTCGCGATCGACATCGACCGCAAGGACACCGCTGACGGTGCCTGGCCGCTCGTCCTCGTCTCCTACGCCATCGCGTGCCAGGAGTACAAGGACTCCGACAAGGCCGACCTGGTCAAGGGCTTCCTGAGCTACGTCGTCACCGGCGACGCGCAGGACGCCGCGGCGAAGGAGGCCAAGTCGGCCGCCCTGTCGTCCGACCTGGCCGAGAAGGCCGCTGCCGCGGTCGACTCCATCAAGTAACACCCCCAAGCGCCCGGACGCCGGTCCCACCCACCTGACCGGCGTCCGGGCCCTTGCCCGTCGCGACGCGAGCAGCCCGGCCCGACAGCCAGCGCCCGTCCGACCGGCACCTCCGCACCACGTACGTCCCCCCGAACCCGTCGCCTCCCCCGGCGTACCTCCGACAGGAGCCCCATGACGACCGCACCGGCCCAGCCAGGGGCCACCGTCACCCCCGAGAAGCCGAAGGCCGTCGTGCGCGTCGGTGACCGGGTGTTCTCCGCCGCCTCGGTCATCGCCGGCGGCCTCATCCTGTTCGTGCTCGTGCTCGTCGCCGCGTTCCTGGTCTGGCAGAGCATCCCGGCGTTCTCCGCCAAGGTCGGCGAACTGCCGAACAACGCCACGAACTTCTGGGACTACGTCGGCCCCCTGGTGTTCGGCACCGTCTGGTCCGCGCTCATCGCGCTCGTGATCTCGGTCCCGCTCGCCCTCGGGATCGCACTGTTCATCTCGCACTACGCACCGCGGCGGCTCGCCCCGGTGCTCGGCTACGTCATCGACCTGCTCGCCGCGGTGCCGTCGGTCGTCTACGGCCTCTGGGGCATCGTCGTGCTGGCGCCGTTCGTGAAGCCGTTCTACGCCTTCCTGAACGAGTACCTCGGGTGGTTCCCGCTCTTCTCCGGTCAGGTGTCCGGCACCGGCCGCACCATCCTGACCGCGTCGATCGTCCTCGCCGTGATGGCGATCCCGATCATGACGGCCGTCATGCGCGAGATCTTCCTGCAGGCCCCCACGCTCAACGAGGAAGCCGCCCTGGCCCTCGGTGCGACGCGCTGGGAGATGATCCGCCTGTCCGTGCTGCCGTTCGCCAAGTCCGGCATCGTGTCCGCGATCATGCTCGGGCTCGGTCGGGCCCTGGGCGAGACGATGGCGATCGCCCTGGTGCTGTCGGTCTCGACGAACGTCACCTTCCAGATGCTGACCTCGCAGAACCCCTCGACGATCGCCGCGAACATCGCGCTGCAGTTCGCCGAGGCATCGGGGACCGCCCTGAACGCCCTGATCGCGTCGGGTCTGATCCTGTTCGTCATCACCCTGGTCATCAACATGCTCGCGCGGTACATCGTCCGCACGCGGGTCAGCTGAGAGGTCGCACCCGATGTCCCTCGCTCTCCGTCAGACCGGCACCGCCGGCAACGTCTACGCCAACGGCAAGCTGCACCGCTCGGTGCCGTGGCTGCTGCTGGTCGGCAGCTGGGTCGCCCTGGTGGCCGTGTTCGCCCTGCTCAACGCCGGCGGCGCGGTCAAGGACTTCAACGTCGTCGCCGCACTGTTCCTCGGCACCGTCCTGTTCGACGTCCTCATCGTGGTCGTCTCGCGCATCGTCGAGGGCGGCCGTCAAGCCGTCAACCGGCTGATCACCTCGCTCGTCATCACGGCCTTCGTCATCGCGGTCCTGCCGCTGGTGTCCCTGCTCTGGACCGTCGTCGCCGACGGCCTGGCCCGCTTCGACGCGAACTTCTTCTCGTACTCGATGCGCGGCGTGATCTCCGAGGGCGGCGGCGCGATCCACGCACTGATCGGCACGCTCGAGATCACCCTGTTCGCGGCGCTCATCTCGGTGCCGATCGGCCTGCTCACCTCGATCTACCTGGTCGAGTACGGCCGCGGCGCGCTGGCGAAGGGCATCACGTTCTTCGTCGACGTCATGACGGGTATCCCGTCGATCGTCGCCGGTCTGTTCGCCTACTCGCTGTTCGCGCTGTTCCTCGGCCCGGGCGCCCGCTTCGGCCTGGTCGGCTCCGTCGCCCTGTCGGTGCTGATGATCCCGATCGTCGTGCGTTCCACCGAGGAGGTGCTGAAGATCGTGCCGATGGAGCTCCGCGAAGCGTCCTACGCCCTCGGCGTCCCGAAGTACCTCACGATCCTCAAGGTGGTCCTGCCGACGTCGCTCGCCGGCATCACCACCGGCGTCATGCTCTCGATCGCCCGCGTCATCGGCGAGACGGCCCCGCTGCTCGTCACCGCCGGCTTCACCGCGAGCATGAACTACGACCTGTTCAAGGACCCGATGATGACCCTGCCGGTGTACGCCTACACGCAGTACTCGCAGCAGGGCGCCAACCCGCAGCCGTTCGTCGACCGAGCCTGGACCGCCGCGCTGGTGCTCATCCTCATCGTGATGGCGCTCAACCTGCTCGCCCGGTTCGTCACCCGACTCTTCGCCCCCAAGCTCTCGCGCTAGCGAACCCACTTCCCCACCCATCAGAAGGATCAACGTGTCCAAGCGCATCGAGGTCGACGGCCTCAACGTCTACTACTCGAAGTTCAAGGCGGTCGAGGGTGTCGACATCACCATCGAGCCCCGCACCGTCACCGCCTTCATCGGCCCGTCCGGCTGTGGCAAGTCCACCTTCCTCCGTACCCTGAACCGCATGCACGAGGTCATCCCCGGCGCCTGGGTCGAGGGCTCGGTCAAGATCGACGGCGACGACCTGTACGGCCCCGGGGTCGACCCGGTGCTCGTCCGTCGCCAGGTCGGCATGGTCTTCCAGCGTCCGAACCCGTTCCCCACGATGTCCATCAAGGACAACGTGCTGGCCGGCGTGAAGCTCAACAACAAGCGCGTCTCGAAGTCCGAGGCCGACGACATCGTCGAGCGCTCGCTGCAGGGCGCGAACCTGTGGAACGAGGTCAAGGACCGCCTCGACAAGCCCGGCATGGGCCTGTCCGGCGGTCAGCAGCAGCGTCTCTGCATCGCCCGCGCCATCGCCGTGCAGCCCGACGTGCTGCTGATGGACGAGCCCTGCTCGGC
This sequence comes from Curtobacterium sp. PvP017, assembly GCF_054060195.1. Classification (NCBI taxonomy): domain Bacteria; kingdom Bacillati; phylum Actinomycetota; class Actinomycetes; order Micrococcales; family Microbacteriaceae; genus Curtobacterium; species Curtobacterium sp. PvP017. The sequence goes on along the minus strand of NZ_JBSSCY010000002.1, from coordinate 647,366 downwards.
GCTCGACCCGATCTCCACCCTGGCCATCGAGGACCTGATCGAGGAGCTCAAGAAGGAGTTCACGATCGTCATCGTGACCCACAACATGCAGCAGGCGTCGCGCGTCAGCGACAAGACCGCGTTCTTCAACATCGCGGGCACCGGTGCGCCGGGCAAGCTCATCGAGTTCGACGACACCGCGACGATGTTCTCGAACCCGTCCGTGCAGGCCACCGAGGACTACGTCTCGGGTCGCTTCGGTTGATCGGCATCCGTCCGTCGTGCTGACGGACGACCGGGAGGCCCGGTGCACGTCCGCCACGGACGCGCACCGGGCCTTCGTGGTTGCGCTGGGTGCCGAGGCACCGCGTACCGACGCAGAACGACACCCTCGATGTCGTGCGACGTCGAGGGTGTCGTTCGGGGTCGATCTTCCGGGAGGGTCAGGCCGAGGTGGTCGGGACCGCCATGATCGGCGTCGTCGTCGGCTGCTCGGAACCACCGGCCGGCTCGACCGTCATGCCGATCGTCGCACCGTCGGACATCGAGCCCTTGAGCACGGCCGAGTGCACGCCGTCGGCGACACCGTCGACCAGGCCGGCAGACTTGATCGTGCCGCCCTGTTCCTCGGAGCCGATGTACCAGAGCTCGTACGTCTTGCCCTTGGGTGCCTGCTCGACACCGTCGAGGATCACCGCGGACTTGCCGAGGTCGTTCGACCACACGACCGTGGCCGTGCCGCCGCCCTCGACCTTGGTGGTGCTGCGCTGGAAGTCCGAGGCGGCGTAGATGCGGTCGAGTCCGCTGGACGCCTGCGTGGTGCCCGTCCCCGGCCCGTCGGACGGACCGTTCGCGACACCGACACCCAGGCCGACACCGAGGAACACCACGGCGACCGCAGCAGCACTGGTGAGCATGGCTGCCGGGCGCTGGAACCAGCGGCGGCGAGCCTCGGAGGACGCCCGGCCACCGGTGGTGGAGCCGTCGACGATCGAGGCGACGTGCCTGGCGGGCTCGGGACGGGCCTCCTGGACGGAGGTGGTCTCGGCGACCGGGGTCTGGTCGACCGCCGTGTCGGCCAGTGGTGCGGCCTGCGGGGTCGTCGCGATCTGTGCCAGCAGCGACGCCTTCAGCGACGTCGGCGGCTCGATCGGCGCAGCGGCGAAGGCGAGCTGCAGCGCGGTCTCGCGCAGCGAGTCGGCTTCGGCCTGGAGTTCGGGCGACGTCGTGAGGACGTCCTCCAGGAGCATGCGCTCATCGTCGGACAGCGCGTCGAGTGCGTAGGAACCCGTCAGCAGGGCGGGGTCGTCGTGTCGTTCGGTCATGAGGTCACCCCCATCTCGTCTCGGAGTCGGATCATCCCGTCACGGAGACGGGTCTTGACGGTGCCGATGGGGACACCGAGGTGTTCGGCCATCTCGCTGTGCGAGAAGCCTCCGTAGTACGCGAGCTGCACGGCCTGCCGCTGGAACTCGGTCAGCTTGGCCAGCGCCCGACCCACACGTTCGTGTTCGATGCGGATCTCGACCGACTCGGAGACCTGGTCGAAACCGGCCTCGAGGTCGCGGATGCCGATCTTCGTGTCCCGGTCGTGCGACGCCTGCGAGGCACGGACCCGGTCCACCGCTCGGCGGTGCGCCATGGTCAGGACCCAGCTGGAGGCGGTTCCGCGCTTCCGGTCGAACCGGGTGGCCTGCTGCCAGACTTCGAGGAAGACCTCTTGGGTGACCTCTTCGGACTGGGCGCGGTCCCGGAGGAGGCGCGTCACGAGCCCGAGGACCCGGCCGGAGAGGACGTCGTAGAGGTCCGCGAAGGCGGCTTGATCACCGGAGGCAACCCGAGCCAGGAGGTCGTCCGGCGATGCCTGGGCTGGCTCTGACGAGCTCCAGCGTTCGGTGTCGCTATCCACGAGGGCAAGCATTGCAGGTTTCCCTCCTCTCGGGTGCGTCGGCGGCCGGTTGTGGCCGTTCTGTCAGGGGGTGCTGCGTGTGCCGTGGTGCTGGTGGTGCTGTGCTGCGGTCCACCCGGGTAGGGCGAAGCCGCCGCGTCGTGCGGTCGAGACGAGAGGCCAGCGTGACCCACAGGGAATTGACCGGCGGATACCGGTCCGGGTCACGCCGGGCCTCTCGCGTTCGTGACGGTCATCAAGTCCGTCACGCTGATGATTCGGCGCGGTGCCCGTGGTGGATTGGATCGGTTGCCGAGAAGTTGTGGGGAGGCCGCGTCCGGGCCGTCTGCCGGGCACGCCCGGGTCCGGATCTGTCCACCGAGAGTGAACAGGGCAGCGGACACAGCCCACGCGTCGTAGAGTTGGTGTCGCCGGGCCGCAGCAAGCCCCGGGCTCCAAAATTCGCCGCTTCGAGCGGCCTCGCGCCGAGAGGCGCTTCTGCGGCCCGGTTTTTCTCTGCCCGGTTCGCCTCTGCCCGGTTCGTCTCTGCCTCGTTGCGGCTGTCGCCGTCCGACCGGGAGGCACGGTGCCGGTCCGGCGGGTCTGCTCGCTAGTCCAGGCTGTCGCGACGCCAGAGCGCCGCCGCCTCGGTCAGGTCGGCCGCCAGCTCCGTCAGACGCAGCGCGCGCGTCGTCAACTCGCTCGCGCGGGCCTCGGCCGTCAGGTCGGAGTCGTCCGCCACCGCCGTCGCACCCGCCGCCGTCAGCCGACAGAACGCCGCACCCCGGTCCAGCGCCACCGCGAAGTCGCCCGTGTACAGGCCGTGCAGGATGCGGTCCGCCAAGGTGAGGATCTCGGCAGGACCCGTCGGCTGCTCAGCACCCGCGACGGCCTGGTCGATCGTGCCGATGCGCTCCGTACCGCGCGCGAACAGGAAGGCGATCTCCTCCGGGTTCTGCCGGATCACGGTGCGGACGAGGTACACCCGCCAGAGGGCCCCCGGCAGCGTGTGGGCGCCGACACGTGCCCAGAGTTCGGCGATCGCGTCGATGCCGTGCACGTCCGTGTAGGTCACGAGCCGCTCGACCACCGCGGGGTCCGGGTCCTGCCGCACCCGGTGCAGCAGCGCGTTCGCGGTCTCGTGCGCGACACGGTTCACGACGGCCGGGTCCTCGCCGCCCTGGATCGCAGCGAACTCGGCATCGGTGAAGTGGACAGGACGGTGGTGATCGCGAGGCACCGCGTCAGTGTAGGCACGGCCAGTGACACGCCCGCCCTCCGTTCGCCCAGAACGCAACGGCAGCGCCGCGGGTACGGTGTCTCGTCGGGAGGCGCTCCTCCCGTACGTGAAGGAGAGGACTCCCCCATGAACCCCCTGCTCATCATCCTGGCCGTCATCGCGGTCATCCTGCTGTTCGTCGGTGGCTTCACCGCGAGCCTCAAGTTCCTGCTGTGGGTCGGCATCGTGCTGCTCATCGTGGCCGTCGTCCTGTGGCTGCTGCGCACGCTCACCGGGCGTCGCGGCTGACCCTCGACACCAGGTTCTTCCCAGAGGCCCTCACCCGCTAGCCTTGCGGGTGAGGGCCTCTAGCTCAGTTGGTAGAGCACCGGACTTTTAATCCGAGGGTCGTGGGTTCGAGCCCCACGGGGCCCACCATCAGCCCGATCCGTGCGTCCGTTGTCTAAGATGTGGCGGATGGCACGACGACTCCTCCCCGGCATCGCGCTCGGAGCAATGGCTCTCGGCGTGAGCGGGCTGCTCGTCATCCTGCCGGCCGTCTCGAGTGCCTGCCAGCCCGTCACGACGTCGTCGAGCGTCTCCTCCGCACAGGTCGCCGACGCAATCGCCCCCGGCTCCGACGTCCTGATCGTCGGTGACTCGTACACCTCTGGCCGCGGCTCGACCAGCGGTGTCGACGGGTGGGCACAGGACCTCGTGGCCGACCGGCACTGGGACGCCACCATCGACGGCTACCCGGGTACGGGCTACGTCGACACCGGTCGGACCGGGTCCTCGCACTACACGTTCGGCCCTCGCCTGGAACGGCATGCCGAGGACGTCGATCCGCAGCTCGTCATCGTGCAGGGCAGCCAGAACGACTGGCTCGTCGACTCGTCGACGCTGCAGGCCCGGGTCGAGAAGACCCTCCGCGACGCGGAGCAGACCTGGCCGGACGCCATCGTCGTCGCGCTCGGGCCGTCGGCGCCGCTGCCGTGGGCGAAGTCGACCGTCGGGGTCGCCGCCTCCGTCTCCGCTGGGGCAGCGGCAGCGGGCGTGCCGTACATCGACGCGCTCGCCGGGCAGTGGTTCACCGCGGCGAACAGCCCGGGCTACGCGGCGATCGACGGCGGCCACCTCAACGACGCCGGCTACCAGTACCTGGCGGACCGGGTCTCGGAGTCCCTCGACGCGCTCGCGGCACCCCGCGACGAGCGCTGCGCCTGACCACCAGACCGGGGTACAAGTCCTCCCCAGCTGGCTCATGGCAGATCCCCTGCACACATCAGCCTGCGCACAGCCGACTGTTGGCCTGCCGCCGATAGTGTCGTTCCCGGATCCGATCACCGGGTCCTGCAGCACCGCACCACCACGAACGAACGGGGTACACCGTGATCGAGCCCATCGAAGCCACGCAGACCAGCAGCACCGGGGACGCGCGCCGCATCGTCGAGCTCGCCGCAGCGACCAACACGACGATGAGCAACGAGCTCCTGCTCGACACGCTCCGCCGCAATGCTCAGGTCACGACCCGGCACATCCGCAAGGACTTCATCGAGGTCGCGACGGCCACCGCGGTCCTCGGCTACGTCTGCCGGCAGCGCAAGGACTTCATCGCCCTGCGCGGGGACGACCCGGCCTGGGCACACGAGGTCGGCCGGTACGCCAGCGAGTCCCTCGCGGTCGAGGCGCTCCGCATGCGCCGCGGCTGACCCGCAGCTCCGAGACGCCGGTCCCTCCGGCGACAACCCCGCGAAAGCGACTCTGTGTCGCGGACCTTCGGCGGGACGGAGTCGCTTTCGCGAGACGGATTGCGGTGGGGCGATCAGGACCAGACGCGGAGGATGCCCCAGGAGCCGGTCCAGGTCTCGTCGGGCTCGAGCCAGCGCAGGCCCTCGCCGGAGTTCAGTGCGTTGGCCGGAGCGGTCATCGGCTCGACCGCCACCGCGAGGCCCTTGCCGTCGCCGCGGGGGTACTCGCGCGAAGTGAACACCTGCACGTACGGGAACGAGGCGTCCTGCCAGAGCTGCACCCCGTCACCCTCGGGGCCGTGCAGCGTCGTGTGGCGGACCCCGTCGGCATCCGGGGTGATGTCCGAGTACGCGGTGTCGAGGTCCGCGTCACCGGCACGCTGTCCCCGGCGCAGGTCGAACGGCGTGCCCTCCACCGACACGGACCCGTTCGGCACCTTCTGGTCGTCGACGGTGAAGGCGGTGGCGGCGTCGAGCGTGACGACGAGTTCGTCGGCCGGGGTGTCTCCGGCACGCAGGTACGGGTGCGCCCCCACCGCGAATGGTGCGCGGACGCCGGAACGGTTCGTGATCTCGTGCGTCACCCGGATGCCGTCGTCCACGAGTTCGTGGTGCACGCGGGTCTCGAGGGTGAACGGCCAGCCGTGCTGCGGGTGGATCGTGGCCTCCTGCACGATCCCGGTCTCGGTCTGCGACACCACGCGGTACGGCGCGAAGCGGAGCAGGCCGTGCGATGCGTTGCCGTACTTCGGCTCCGAGATGTCCAGCTGCTGCCGCTTGCCGTCGAGCTCCCAGACCCCTCCGGCGACGCGGTTCGGCCACGGCACGAGCACGATGCCGTTGGCGCCGGGCGGCTGCTCGGAGACGGGGAACGGCTCGGTCAGGTCGAAGCCTGCGACGCGGAGTTCTCGGATGCCGGCGGCGACCTCGGTCACGACGGCCTCGACGACGCCGTCCGGTCCGGCGTGGTGCAGGCGGTACTGCCCACCGGTGGGTGCTGCGGTCATGGGGTGTGGTTCCTTCCGGGTGTGTCCTCGCCGTCCGCGACGACGACCTCGACGCCGCCCGCCCGGATCGTGGCGACCGCGTCGGCTTCGGCCTCGGCGGTGACGACGACGTCGATGTCCTCGAGCGCGCGGACGACCCCGATGTGGGCCCGGCCGAACTTCGACCCGTCCGCGACGACGACGGTACGCCGAGCGGTGGCCGCGAGCATCCGCTTCGCCTCGGTCTCAGGCAGGTTGACGTTGGTCAGACCGTGCGCGACATCGACGCCGGTGCCACCGAGGAACACGACGTCAGCGGCGATCATCGGCAGCAGCGTGTTGTTGAACGGCGCGACGAGCGAGTGCTGCAGTGGCCGGAGCGTGCCGCCGGTGACGATCACGGTGAACCGCGGCACGGCGCGCTCGAGGGTCAGGGCAGTGGTCAGCGAGTTCGTGACGACGGTGACGTCGACCAGCTCCGTGCGGGCGACGAGCGCCTCGGCGACGGCGGCCGGGGTGGTGCCGACGTCGAGCACGACGCATTCGCCGGACCGCACGAGCGCAGCGGCCGCACGGCCGATGGCGGCCTTGGCCACCTGGTGCTCGACGGCGGTCTCCTCGAAGGGGCGCTCGGTGGACCCGGCCCCGAGGCGGACCGCGCCCCCGTGCACCCGACGGATCCGGGCCTCCTGGTCGAGGACCGCGAGGTCCTGCCGGACCGTCACCTCACTCGTGCCGAGCGACGCGGCCAGCGCGGCGGTCCGGACCATGCCGGGTGCGCCCTCGACGATCGAGACGATGCGGTCCTGCCGGAGGGGTGCTGGCAGCGATCCGGCCAGGAAGGAGAGGTCGTCGTCGGTCACGGGTCCAGTTTCGCTTGCTTCCGAAGACTTTCGCAATGCTTCGGATCGGCGCTAGGCTGTTCCGGTGATCACCAAGCGCGCGACGAAGCTCGCGGACGGCCGCGACCTGTTCTACTTCGACGATGCGGACAGCACCCTGCCCGCTGAGCGTGCCATCGACGAGCGTGCGCTCGACCCTCGGCCGGAGACCGCGCGGATGCGCCAGGACGTCCTGACCGGCGAGTGGGTCTCCATCGCCGCGAGCCGTCAGAACCGCGCGTTCCTGCCGCCGGCCGACCAGGACCCGCTCGCGCCGCAGACACCGCAGAACCCGTCCGAGATCCCGAGCACGTACGACGTCGCCGTGTTCGAGAACCGGTCGCCGTCGTTCGGTCCGCTGCTCGAGTCCGATGACGCCCCGTCCTCGCTGCAGTCCCTGTCCGACGTCGGCCTGAACCGGCAGCTCCGGTCCGTCGGCCGGTGCGAGGTCGTGTGCTTCTCCCCCGCGACCGAGGGGTCCTTCGCGTCGATCTCCGAGTCGCGCGCCCGCACGGTGGTCGAGGCCTGGGCGGACCGCACCGCCGCGCTCTCCGCGATGCCCGGCATCCAGCAGGTGTTCCCGTTCGAGAACCGCGGTGAGGCGATCGGCGTCACGCTGCACCACCCGCACGGGCAGATCTACTCGTACCCGTACATCACGCCCCGCACGCAGCGCCTGCTCGACTCCATCGAGCGCTTCGGGCCGGACATGTTCGAGCAGCACCTCGCGAACGAGCGTGCCTCGGACCGGGTCGTGCTGCAGGGCGAGCACTTCACCGCCTTCGTGCCGTTCGCCGCGCGGTGGCCCATCGAGATCCACATGCTGCCGCACCGCCACGTCCCCGACTTCGCCGGCCTGACCGAGGCCGAGAAGGACGAGCTGGCCCACATGCACCTGCGCCTGACGCGGGGCATCGACAAGCTCTACGACGACCCGACCCCGTACATCGCCGCGTGGCACCAGGCACCGGTGCACGTCGGGCGGGACACCGTGCGGCTCATGCTGCAGATCACCTCGCCGCGTCGAGCGGCGGACAAGTTGAAGTTCCTGGCCGGCAGTGAAGCCGCCATGGGCGCTTGGATCGGGGACCTGGTCCCCGAGAAGGCGGCCGAGTTCATCCGACAAGGAGTCGAGCGAGCATGACGTTCCAGCAGGCCTACGGGTACGAGCCGACCGTGCGGTACTCCGCCCCGGGGCGCGTCAACCTGATCGGTGAGCACACCGACTACAACGACGGGTACGTCCTGCCGTTCGCGATCGACCGCCGCACCACCGCGTCGATCGCTCCGCGGCCGGACCGTCGGCTGCGTGTCTCGTCCGCGTTCGACGCCGGCACCGTGCTCGAGCTGTCGCTCGACGACCTCGACCCGTCGAACATGACCGGCTGGTCGGCGTACGTCTTCGGCATCGCCTGGGCACTTCGCGAGCAGGCCGGCGCGGACCTGTCCGACAAGACCGGGTTCGACGTCGTCATCGAGTCCGACGTCCCCGTCGGGGCCGGCCTGTCGTCCAGCGCCGCGATCGAGTGCGGCGTCGCGCTCGCCTTCAACGACCTGTGGGAGCTCGGGCTCGACCGCAAGACCCTCGCCCGCGTGGGGCAGTACTCCGAGAACCACGCCGTCGGCGCACCGACGGGCATCATGGACCAGTCCGCGTCACTGCTCGGCGAGCAGGACGCCGTCGTGTTCCTCGACTGCCGCACGCTCGACACCGCGGTGGTCGACCTGGCGCTCGAGGCGAACGGGCTCGAGGTCCTGGTCATCGACACCCGGGTCGAGCACGCGCACGCCACCGGCGGGTACGCGGCTCGTCGTGCCTCGTGCGAGAAGGGTGCGCAGGTGCTCGGTGTCGAGGCCCTGCGCGACGTGAGCATCGACGACCTGCCCCGTGCGCAGGAACTGCTCGACGACGAGACCTTCCGCCGCGTGCGCCACGTCGTGACCGAGGACCAGCGCGTCCTCGACACCGTCCGGACGCTGCGCGAACAGGGGCCGCGAGCGATCGGTTCGCTGCTCGTCGCGTCGCACGAGTCGATGCGCGACGACTTCGAGATCTCCGTGCCGGAACTCGACCTGGCCGTCGCGACCGCGGTCGAGCACGGTGCCGTCGGTGCGCGGATGACGGGTGGTGGGTTCGGTGGCGCTGCGATCGCGCTCGTCGACCAGGAGTCGCGCGGTGCGATCGCCGACGCAGTCGCCGCTGCCTTCGCCGCCGCCGGGTACCGCGAGCCGAACGTCTTCACGGTGCACGCTGCGCAGGGCGCCCGCCGCGACTGAGTCCCTCGCCGAGACTCGGGCGTCAGCGGGTCATGTGACCCGTGGTGACCGTGACGCCACCCCACGGGAAGCCCTGGGGGTGCAGCACCTCGTGCTGGAGCTGGTCCGTCACGACGTGGCCCTGCCACACGCTGTAGACCAGGAACCCGGCGATGATGCACACCGGAACCGCCAGGTACGCCGAGTACCGCACGATGTCGCCGAGGGTCCGGTGCCCGTACCGCGCGAGCGTCGGCGGCAGGACGATCCCGACGACCACGACGAGCAGCAGCGCCGCGAGGGCGGCTGGCGCGACGTGCGCTTCGACCTGCACCGTGATCGGTGCGGTCTCGAGGACCTTGCCGCCGTTGTCGATCCAGTTGTCGTCGGCGTCGACCCCGCCGTAGCCCGTCGACGTGCTCCAGAGCACCAGGTTCGGTGACAGCACCAGTGCGACGACCCCGATGAGCGCCAGGCCCCACGCACGCGGACGAAGCTGCTTGCCGGTGGCCGCCATCACGGGCGCGGTCTGGACGTTCTCCCCCATGCGGTGACCGTAGCACTGGGGCAGGCTCCGCACCCGTCCCCAGTACGCGCGGGGCGGGGGCGAGCCGTGCCTCCCGGCCGCCCGTGGACGCGACCGCCCCGCCAAAGCGACAGATTCCCGCGAACTGTTCGCGGGAATCTGTCGCTTCTGCGGCACAGACCGCGGCACGAACGGACGCGCGCCGGCGGCGCGACCCGCGCGCTACTTCAGGTGGCGCTCCGCGGCCTCGACCACGTTCTTCATGAGCATCGCGCGGGTCATCGGGCCGACGCCGCCGGGCACCGGCGACATGAAGCCCGCGACGGACGCGACGGCGGGGTCGACGTCGCCGTGCAGCTTGGCCTTCCCCGTCTCGTCGTTCACCACGCGGGTGATGCCCACGTCGATGACGGCCGCACCGGGCTGCACCCAGTCCGGCTTGACGAGCCCCGCGACCCCGGCGGCCGCGACGACGATGTCGGCGCGACGGCACTCCGCGGCGACGTCGGCCGTCAGGGAGTGGGTCAGGGTGGCGGTGGCCTCGAGGCGGGTGAGCAGCAGACCGAGCGGCCGGCCGACCGTCAGCCCCTGCCCGATGATCGTGACGTGCGCGCCCCGGATCGGGATGTCGTACGCCTCGAGCATCGCGACGATGCCCCGCGGGGTGCAGGGCAGGGGCGCGTCGATCGTGCCGGCACCACCGGGCACGGCGAGCACGAGCTCACCGAGGTTCGTCGGGTGCAGGCCGTCGGCGTCCTTCGACGGGTCCATCAGCTCGAGCATCGGCGTCGGGTCGATGCCTTCCGGCAGCGGCAGCTGCATGATGAACGCGGTGACCCGGGGGTCGTCGTTCATCTGCAGGATCGCTGCTCGGATGTCCGCAGCGCTCGCGGACGACGGCAGGTCGATGCGGTGCGAGTCGAGCCCGATCTGCGCCGAGTCGCGGTGCTTGCCCGCGACGTACGACATCGAACCGGGGTTCGACCCGACCAGGATCGTGCCGAGCCCCGGACGGATGCCGTGCTCGTGCAGCCGGTCGATGCGGACCCGCAGTTCCTCGAGGGTCCGGGCGGCGAGGGCGGTGCCGTCGATGCGGACGGCAGTGCCCTCCCCCGCCCATCGTTCGACGGGCAGGGAGGTCAGGGCGTCGCTCACGCGTAGAGGGGGAACGCGTCGGTCAGGGTCTTCACCCGGGCCGAGAGCGCTGCGATGTCCGGGTTCGGCATGAGGGTCAGCGCGATGATGTCCGCGACCTCGGTGAACTCGGCGTCGCCGAAGCCACGCGTGGCGAGCGCCGACGTGCCGATGCGGACACCCGAGGTGACCATCGGCGGACGCGGGTCGAACGGCACGGAGTTGCGGTTCACGGTGATGCCGACCTCGTGCAGCAGGTCTTCGGCCTGCTTGCCGTCGACCTCGGAGGTGCGCAGGTCGACGAGCACCAGGTGCACGTCGGTGCCACCGGTCAGGACGTCGATGCCGGCCGCGCGGGCGTCCGGCTGCGTGAGCCGATCCGCCAGCAAGCGGGCGCCGCGGATGGTGCGCTCCTGGCGGGCCTTGAACTCGGGGGTGCCGGCGAGCAGGAACGCGGTGGCCTTGGCGGCGATCACGTGCATGAGCGGGCCGCCCTGCTGGCCCGGGAAGACCGCGGAGTTCAGCTTCTTGAACAGCGTCTCGTCGTTGGACAGGATGATGCCCGAGCGGGGGCCGCCGAGGGTCTTGTGCACCGTCGACGAGACGACGTGGGCGTGCGGGACCGGGGACGGGTGCAGACCGGCGGCGACGAGGCCGGCGAAGTGCGCCATGTCGACCCAGAGCTTCGCGCCGACCTCGTCCGCGATCTCGCGGAACTTCGCGAAGTCGAGCTGACGCGGGTAGGCGGACCAGCCGGCGATGAGGACCTTCGGCTGGTGCTCGATGGCCTTGGCACGGATGTCGTCGTAGTCGACCTCGAACGTCTCGGGGTCGACGCCGTACGCCACGGCGTTGTAGATGCGGCCGGAGAAGTTGAGCTTCATGCCGTGGGTCAGGTGACCGCCGTGCGCGAGCTCGAGGCCGAGGATCGTGTCGCCGGCGCTGGCGATCGCGTGCAGGACCGCGGCGTTGGCCGTGGCGCCCGAGTGCGGCTGGACGTTCGCGTAGGACGCCCCGAAGAGCGCCTTGGCACGGTCGATGGCGAGCTGCTCGGCGACGTCGACGTACTCGCAGCCGCCGTAGTAGCGCTTGCCGGGGTAGCCCTCGGCGTACTTGTTGGTGAGGACGGAGCCCTGGGACTCGAGCACGGCGCGCGGCACGAAGTTCTCGGACGCGATCATCTCGAGGGTGTCGCGCTGACGGCCGAGCTCCTGCTGCAGGACGGCGGCGATCTCGGGGTCGACCTGGTCGAGCGGGGCGTTGAAGGCTGCGCGGTCGGTGTCGACGGAGCCGTCGACGGCGGGCAGATCGGTGATGGACACGGTTCTCCTACGTGGGTTGGCGACGACCGGGAGGTCGCGCACGGACGATCGGTCGGTGCAGCCCAGGCGTACGGCCGCGCACCGTGTCAGGTGTCGCTCCCCGATGGTGACCCATCCAACGCCAGTCGCGACCTCACGATCGTACCGAGCCGCCCGCCCTGTGTCACCCTGGATGCATGACGCTGACCTCGCCCGACGTGGACGAACGGACCACCCCGGACGAACGCACCAGTGCCCGCGCGGACACCCCGTGGGTCACCGTCGTGTGGGACGACCCGGTGAACCTGATGTCCTACGTCACCTACGTCTTCCAGCGGCACTTCGGCTTCGGGCGCGCGCAGGCGGAGCGGCTCATGCACCAGGTGGACACCGAGGGGCGCGCCATCGTGGCGACGGGGCCGCGCGAGGCGATGGAGGCCCACGTCCAGTCGATGCACGGCTACGGCCTGCAGGCGACCGTCGACAAGGCCCCCGAAGCGTGATCCCCTTCGTCCGCCGCGCCGACGGCGTCCACCTCGGCATGTCCTCCGGCGAGCGCGGGCTGCTCACGTCCCTGACCGAGCAGCTGCGCCAGGTGCTCGACGGCGATCTGTCGGTGGACCCGGTCACCGAGCGGATGTTCCCGGACGCCTACCCGGACGACGACGACGCCAGCGCCGAGTTCCGGAAGTACACGCAGTCCGACCTGCTGGCGCAGAAGACCACGAACGCGACGACCGTGCACGAGTGGCTGACGGGCACCCGCGACGGCGCCCTCGCCCCCGAGGACGAGCAGGCCTGGCTCCGCACCCTGACCGACCTGCGGCTGACGATCGCCGACCGTCTCGGGATCGTCGACGCCGACGACGAGGAGCGTTCGGTCGAGGCCGACGCGGGCGTCGGCCTGCGCGACGTCTACGACTGGCTCGGGTACGTGCAGGAGCACCTGATCACGACGATGACCGACCCGCGGTGACGGTCGCCTTCCGCGCTGCCACCGAGGACGACCGGGAGGACCTGCTCGCGTTCTCGACGTCGGAGCCGGTCGCGTGGATCGGTCCGGACCGGTACCGCGCCGAGTCCGGCACGGACAACTACCGCCCGGAGTGGTCGTGGCTGGCCGTGCGCGACGGCCGTCCGGTGGCGCGGGCACTCTGGTGGGGCGGCACGGACGCCGCGGCGCCGTCGACCCTCGACGACCTGCTGGTGGCTCCCGACGTGACGGACGACGACCGTGTGACGATCGCCGCCGGGCTGATCACGGCGGGGACCGCTGCGTTCGGGGTGGTCCCGGAGTGGATCGTCGACGTCGCGGTGGAGTGGCACGACGATCCCGCCGCCGTCGCCGCGGTGTCGTGGCGCACGGCGGCCGCTCGGTCGGCGGGACTCGGACGGTCGACGGAGCGGGTGAGTGTGGCGTGGACGCCGGAACGGGCGGGGGCTCCGGTGCCGATGCCGTCGCAGACACCGGAACTGCGGTTCCGCGCCGGTGACGACGACGAGTTCGCGGACCTCTTCGCCCGCGTCGCGGTGGGGAGCCTCGACGCCCACACAATGGCATCGGTGGACGAACTCGGCCCGCGGGGCGCCGCCGCCGACGACCTCGAGTTCTACCGCTCGCTGCCGGGGTCGCGCGACGGCTGGCGGATCGCGCTCGATCCCGACGGCCCGGTGGTCGGGTTCGTCCTGGCGACGCGGACGGCGTACGACGCGGCGATCAGCTTCATCGGCGTGCTGCCGCAGCACCGTGGCCGCGGTGTGGTCGACGGCCTGCTCGCCGAGGGACTGCGCGTGCACGCCGAGGCCGGCGAGCCGAAGGTGGTCGGCACGACGGACGCGGCGAACACCCCGATGCGCCGGGCGTTCGAACGGGCCGGCTTCGTGGTGACGAAGCGCCGGATCGTGTTCGAGCGCTGAGCCCGGTCCGGCGCAGCGCGCCTGGAACTCACAAGGGAGCCTTGCAAGTTCCGCTGTCGAAGTAGTACCGTGCCGGTATGGAGTCACCCGATCCGACCGTGCTCGCCGGTGACCTGCTGACGCTGTACGGCCGGATCCGGCGCACGCTGCTGACCGGCAAGGCCGACGACGTCACGGCGTCCCAGACGGCCGCGCTCGGACGCCTGCTGCGGTACGGCGAGACCACGGTCGCCGAGCTCGCCCGCGCCGAGGGCGTCCGGCCGCAGTCGATGGGCGCGACCGTCCAGGCGCTCGAGGACCTCGGCCTCGTCGAACGGCGTCCAGACCCCGCCGACGGCCGCCGGGCGCTCGTCCGCGCGACCGACCGGGGCGCCCGTGCCCGCGAGGACGCCTGGACGACCCGCACCCGCGTCCTGACCGACCGGCTCGCCGCGCTGCCCGACGCCGACCGCGACACCGTCGCCCGAGCGATCGCGATCCTCACGCCGCTCACCGAACGCTGACCCCGGAAGAAGCACTCCCACGTCCACCTCGACCACTCCCACCCCCGTCGTCGCCCCGGGCAGTACCGCCAGCGGCTTCGGCCCGAAGCTCCTCATCCCGGTGCTCGTCGGGCCGCTGCTCAACCCGATCAACACCACGATGGTGTCCGTCGCCCTGACGCCGATCTCCCGCGACCTCGGGATCGGAGCAGCACAGGCGATCTGGCTCGTCGCCGCCCTGTACCTGGCGAGTGCGATCGCCCAGCCGACGATGGGCAAGCTCGCCGACCGCTTCGGCCCGAAGAAGGTGTTCCTGACCGGGCTCGTGATCGTCGGCGTCGCCGGGGTCGTACCCGAGTTCCTGACCGGCTTCGGCGGCGCGGTGTTCGCCCGCGTGCTCATCGGCATCGGGACCTCGTCCGCGTACCCGGCGGCACTCACCACCCTGCGGCAGTACTCGGCGCGGATCGGGAAGCCGACGCCCCCACTCGTGCTCGGAGCGCTGTCGATCACCTCGCTCGTGTCCGCGGCGGCCGGGCCGCCCCTCGGCGGCGCGTTGATCGCGGCGTTCGGCTGGCACGCGATCTTCCTGGTGAACGTGCCCCTCGCGGCGTTCGGCATCGTCGTCGCGTCGATGTGGCTGCCGTCCGACCGCCTCCGTCCGCGTGACGACGAGGCCCTGCCCGTCCTCCAGGCACTCGACCCGTTCGGCATGCTGCTCATGACGGGCACCGTCTCCGCGCTGCTCGTGTTCCTGCTCGACCTGTCCGCCGGGCTGTGGTGGCTGCTCGCGGTCGCGATCGTGCTGCTCGTCGCCCTGGTGCTCTGGGAGCTGCGGGCGGTCCGGCCGTTCGTCGACGTCCGGATGCTCGCACGGAACGGCGCGCTGTCCCGCACCTACGTGCGGCTGTTCCTGACCTACCTGCTCGCCTACACGATGACCTACGGGTTCTCGCAGTGGGTGCAGGACGTCGCCGGGTACTCGAGCGACGTCGCCGGGTACATCCAGCTGCCCGCCGCGATCGTGGCCGGGAGCGCGTCGTTCGTCGTCGCGCGGAAGACCGCCGTGCGCGGGCCGCTGATCGTCGCGGCCGTCGTGCCGATCGTCGGCGGGGCGCTCCTGCTCTTCCTGCACACCGGGTCGCCGGTCGTGCTGCTCGCCCTGGCGCCGGCACTGTTCGGCGTCCCGCAGGCCCTGGCGTCGGTGTCGAACCAGGCGGCGCTGTACCGGCTCGTGCCCGCGGCGTCCATCGGCACCGCGGCCGGGCTGTCCCGCACGGCGGTGTACATCGGGGCGATCGCGGCGTCGTCGCTCATCGGTGGCGTGTTCGGTCAGGCGCCGACGACGCCCGACCTGCACCTGCTGGCCTGGGTGATCCTCGGCGTCGCGGTGCTCCTCACGGTCCTGACCCTGGCCGACCGCCGCCTCCGCACGGCCGCCGCCACGCCCGCTTCGTGAGCGGATCCGGTCCGACGCACCCGCGCGTCGGTAGCGTCGGGGTCATGACGCACGGCGGCGGGTTCAGCAGCGACACCAGACCAGGCGCGATCTGGAACGTGGTGATCTGCGGCCTCATCTGCATCGCGGCACCGGTCTTCACGATCGTCAACGCCAACCGAGGCACCTTCTCCGTCACCATGGGCATCGTCGTGACGGTGCTCGCGATCGGCATGGAGGTCTACTTCGTCCGACGCCTCCGCGCCCGCCGCCGCTGACGTCCGGCAGCCCGCACCGGCTGCATCGCCGCGCCCGGTACCCTGATCCGGTGACCGACCCGACCCCCACGCACTGGACCCTGACGCTCGTCTGCGACGACCAGCCCGGGATCGTGCACGCCGTCTCCGGAGCGGTCGTCGCCGCGGACGGCAACATCACCGAGTCGCAGCAGTTCTCGAGCGCCGACACGAACACGTTCTTCATGCGCCTGCAGGTCATGGCCCCCGTCGACCGCGCGACCTTCGAGGCTGCCCTCGCCCCCGTCGCCGCCCGCTACGACGCCCGCGTCCAGCTCGACGTCGTCGGTCGCCCCCTGCGCACCCTCGTGCTGGTGTCGAAGGCCGGCCACTGCCTCAACGACCTGCTCTACCGCCAGCGCGGCGGGCAGCTGCCGATCGAGGTCCCCCTCGTCCTGTCCAACCACCCGGACCTGTCCGAGCTCGCGTCGTTCTACTCGGTGCCGTTCGAGCACCGGCCCGTCACCGACGCGGACAGCAAGGCGGCCATGGAGCGCCGTGTGCTGGAAGCGGTCGAGGAGCACGACATCGAACTCGTCGTCCTCGCCCGCTACATGCAGATCCTGTCGCCGGAGCTCTGCGCCGCGCTCCAGGGCCGAGCGGTCAACATCCACCACTCGTTCCTGCCCGGCTTCAAGGGCGCGAACCCCTACCGCCAGGCCCACGCACGCGGTGTGAAGCTCATCGGCGCGACGGCCCACTTCGTCACGAGCGACCTGGACGAGGGCCCGATCATCGAGCAGAACGTCGTCCGTGTCGACCACACGAAGGACCCCGCCGAGCTGGTCTCCATCGGCCAGGACGAGGAGTCCCGCACCCTCACCCAGGCAGTGCGCTGGATCGCCGAGGACCGTGTCCTGCTCGACGGCGCCCGCACCATCATCTTCAAGTAGGCAGCACCATGACGAACGCCCCGCAGTCCCCCGTCGACTGGGAAGCGGTCCCCGTGCCCGCCCCCGCCGGCAAGCAGCGACGACCGTTCGACGCCTGGCGCGTGCTCCGCATCCTGGTCTGCACGTTCGGCCTGCTCTCCCTGGCCTTCTGGGGGTACTGGTCGTGGCAGCTCCCCCTGCCCGGCTACCTGTTCATGGTCGGTGCCCCGCTGTTCGCGGCGGTCGTCTGGTACTTCTTCCGCTCGCCGGCCTCGCCGATCGAGACCGACATCGTCGGCAAGACGATCGTCGAGGTCGCCCTGGTCATCGCCGCAGGCGCGACCTGGATCTCCATCGGCCTGCCGATCGTGGGCATCGTCTTCATCGTGATCGCCGCCCTGAGCGGCGTGATCGCGTTCCGCAGGGAGACCGCATGACCGCCACGGGACTCCAGACCGGCCGGGAGGCCCAGCGCACCCTGGTGCGCGCATCCCACGTCGTCGACGTGGCCGGCTCCACGGCGAACGGCTGGGTCCTGCTCACCGGTGACGTGGTGCACGCGGTCGGCTCCGGCCCCGAAGCCCCCACGGCGGACCAGGTCGTCGACCTCGGCGATGCGGTCCTGACGCCCGGGTTCATCGACCTGCACGGGCACGGCGGGGCGACCGAGTCGTACGAGGACGACTCCTTCGCCGGGTCGCTGGCCGTGCACCGTGCGCACGGCACGACCCGCTCGGTCCTGTCGCTCGTCGCCAACCCGGTCCCCGCGCTCGCGGACTCACTCGCGCGGATCCGTTCCGTGATGGCCGCGGACCCGCTCGTGCTCGGTGCGCACCTGGAGGGGCCGTTCCTGTCCCCGCACAACAAGGGCGCCCACAACGAGTCGTTCCTCATCGACCCCTCGCCGGCAGCGGTCGAGGCACTGCTCGAAGCCGGCGAGGGCGTCATCCGCCAGGTCACCATCGCTCCGGAACTCCCCGGCGCGCTCGACGCCGTCCGGCGGTTCGTCGCCGCCGGGGTCACCGTCGCCGTCGGGCACACCGTCGGCACGTACGACCAGGCCCGTGCCGCGTTCGACGCCGGTGCGACGCTGCTGACCCATGCCTTCAACGCGATGCCGGGGCTGCACCACCGTGCACCGGGGCCGATCGGTGCCGCCGTGGCCGACGACCGCGTGACGCTCGAGCTCATCCTCGACGCCGTGCACGTGCACCCGGTCGTCGCGGACACCCTGCTCCGTGCAGCCCCGGGCCGGGTGGCGCTCATCACCGATGCGATGGGTGCTGCTGGCGCGGCGGACGGGTCCTACCGGCTCGGGTCGCTCGACGTCACCGTGACGGACGGCGTCGCGCACGTCGCCGGGACGGACACCATCGCGGGGTCGACCCTGACGCAGGACGTGGCGTTGCAGAACGCGGTCTCGCTCGCCGGACGGACGCTGCCCGAGGCCGTCGCGGCCCTGACGAGCGTGCCGGCTGCGGCGATGGGGCTCGGCGACCGGCTGGGGCGACTGGCACCGGGCTATGCGGCCGACCTCGTGGCGCTGTCACCGACGCTCGAGGTGCAGCGCGTGTGGGGCGGCGGGCGCGAGCTGCGCTGACCCGGTCACCGCCGGGCGAGTGCTCCTGCGACGAGCCGGAGCAGCAGGGCGACCGCGCCGACCACGGCGACGGCGACCCCGATGACGACGACGATCACGAGTCGGGCGAGGGCGTGCGCCTCGGTCTCGTCCTCGCGGACGCCGAGGTACGACGCACCCACGAACACGAACGTCGCAGCGACGAGCAACAGCACGCCGATCCAGGTCGTGGCGCGGAGCGCGGCCGGTGCTGGTACCCGGTTCCGCTCGTCCGGCGACGCTGGTCGGGCCTTGGCGCCCTCGGTCTCCCATTCGGCGAGTTCGGTCATCGTGGTCCCTCTCTGTCGGGTCGATCGTAGGGCCTGCACGTCAGGACCAGAGCCCTCCGACCAGCGTGCTGGCCGTTCCGTCGACGCTCTCTGAGCGATCACCGAGCGCCGTACTCTCCGAAGGACGAGCCTCACCCCGGGTCAGCGGTCGATCGGGCGTTCCCGAGCACCGGTCGCCCACGACGTGTCCGCGGTGTCCCCGACCCGGAGCGACAGCGCGCCACCCCGGGTGACGAAGGACGCCGGCACCCACGACTTCTCGAGGGTCCGCCCGTCCAACCGCGCACCGTGCACGTACGGCGCCGTGCCGGAGGACCGGACGACGATCCGCTCCCCGCTCGACCGCCGGATGTCGACCGTGCTGAACGTGGGGCTGCCGATGAGCATCTCCGCCCGCCCCGGCGTCTGCGGGAACAACCCGATCGACGCGAAGACGTACCAGGCGCTCATCGTGCCCAGGTCGTCGTTGCCCGGCAGCCCGCTCGGCCCCGTCGAGTACGCGTCGTCGACGACCCGACGCACGGTCTCCTGCGTCTTCCACGGCCTCCCGAGCGCGTTGTACATCCACGGCGTGTGGATGTCGGGCTCGTTCGTCGGGTCGAACTTCGTGGCGTCGCCGCCGGTCACCGCGAACGCACCAGTGCTGTCGTGGAAGAACGCGTCGAGTCGCGCGACCGCCGCGTCGTCGCCGCCCAACGCCGTCGACAGCCCCTGCACGTCCTGCGGCACGAGCCAGGTGTACTGCGCACTCGTGCCCTGCGCGAACCCGGTGCCGGTCGAGGGCGACCAGTCGGGCGTCCACGATCCATCCGCCTGGCGAGCGGCCTGGTAGCCGACGGCCGCGTTGAAGGTGTTCTTCCAGTAGGCCCCGCGCTCCGCGAACATCCGGGCGTCCGAGCGCAGCCCGAGGGAACCCGCCCAGTACCCGAGCGCACTGTCGGAGATCGAGTCCTCGAGCGTCTCGGCAGCGCCGCCCCAGCACGAGCAGTCGTCGTTGGCGGCGTACTGGCGCTGCAGGTACTCGTCGAGCGCGGGGCGTTGCGCCAGGCACTGGCCCGGGCACCCGATGTCGCTCTCGGCGTCGGCGTTCTCGACGGTCGCCTGGTGCTTCAGCGACGCGTAGGCGGCTCGCACGTCGAAGTTCCGGACCCCCATCGCGTACCAGGTGGCGAGCGTCGCGGCCGAGGGGTCACCCGTCATCACGTGCGTCGGCGCCCCGAGGTGGAGCCAGCGGTCCCACACCCCGCCGTTCTGCTGGGCGAACCGCAGCATCGACTGCGCCATGTCCCCGGCGACGTCCGGCCGCAGCAGTGCGAGCAGTTGGATCTGCGCCCGGTACTGGTCCCACCCGGAGTACGTGCCGTAGACGGCGCGGTGCCCGCGATCCATCCGGTGTACCCGCTGGTCCGGCCCCAGGTAGCGGCCGTCGCGGTCGTTCAGCGTGTTCGGCTGCATGAGGGCGTGGTAGACGGACGTGTACAGCTGGGTGGTCCGGTCCGCGGTGCCGCCTGCGACGCGCAGGCGCGACAGTTCACGGTTCCAGGAGGCCCGTGTGCCGGCCGCCACGCTGGCGACGGTCGAGCGCGGGGTCACCTCCCCGTCGCGGTTGGCGACAGCGCCTGCCGCGCTCACGTACGAGATGCCGATCTTCGCGTGCACCGTCGCACCGCGACGCGCGTCGAACCCGACCCACGCGCCGGAGCCGCGTCCGGCACGGTCGGCGCCGGTCAGGTAGCCCTCCCCACCGGAGGAGGACGTGCCTCCCGGTCGGACCGTGCCGTCCTGCCAGGTGCCGGTGCTCGTGAACGCCTTGTCGAAGGTGGCCGTGAAGAACAGCCGGTAGTAGCTGCGGCGGTCGGGGTTGGTGGCGCCGCCGCCGTTCGCCCGGCGGCTGCAGAAGCCGCCGGTCAGGACGCTGCCGCTCACCGTGCGGGTGCGGGGGTCGACGCGGGTGGTCGCGGCCTCGCTGCCGTTGATCGAGTTCGAGGTGCGGAAGAGCAGGTTCGCTGCCTTCCCGGCGGGGAACGCGAACTCGCCGATGCCGGCCCGGGTGGTGACGGCGAGGTCGGTGCGGACGCCGTTGTCGAGCGCGACCCCGTAGCGACCCGGGCTCGCGGACTCGTCGTCGTGCGAGTAGCCGGCGGCGTAGACCGCGTCGGTGCTGTCGGCCGACGGCGACGTCGTGACCGGGGTCGTGACGGGCATGATCGGCACGTCACCCGCGGCACCAGGTGCGCAGCCGGCGCCGTTGAGGTGCGTCAGGCTGAAGCCGCGCAGCCGGTTCACGTCGTACGAGTAGCCGTTCGCGACCGGGGTCGAGGTCTGGTCGCCTGCGGTGCCGGTGGGGCTCCACTGGAGCATGCCGAACGGGGCGGTGGCACCGGGCCAGGTGTTGCCGTCGCCGCTGGTGCCGATGAACGGGTCGACGTACCGAGCCGGGTCGTAGACAGTCCTCCCCGCATGCGTCGCCTGCCCTGACGGCGAGGCGACGGCCGGCGCGGCGACGACCCCCGTCCCGAGCAGCGCGGCGATCGTGGCCACCGCGGCGAGCGGGAGCGGGCGGACGAGCGGGCGACGGTGCACGCGAGAACGGTTCACGTCGGCGACGCTAGCCCCCTCGGACGGGGGACGCGCGATCCGTCACCGAGCACTCTCCTGCTGTTCACGTCGCTCCTCGACGAACGCCCGGACGCGCGCGCGGAACGCCGGGTCCGCCGCCGGGCCCTTCACGGGCACGACGTGCAGTCGCCGGTCACCTCGACGGAGTGCCGGTCCGACGAACACCCCCTCGGCGACGTCCGGCGCGGTGGCCGACCAGAGCGTCGAGCGAGCGCCGTCCGCAGCGGTCCGGGCCATGCTGCGGGCGACCATGCCGCCGAGGCGCTGCGCCAGGGTCTCCGCCTGGTCGTTCATCCCCGTCGCCGCGATGCCGGGGTGTGCGATGACCGAGCGGACGTCCGAGCCGGCCGCGCGGAGCCGCTCACCGAGGTCGACCGCGAGCGCCGTCGCCGCCGTCTTCGAGTCGGTGTACACGGCGAACTGCGAGTAGTCGCCCGGATCGTCGACCCCGCCGGGACCGGGTACGCGGCGGGTTCGCTGCGACAGGTTCGAGCCGACGAGCACGACGCGGGGCGACGGCCCGCCGAGCAGCGGGAGCATCGCCTCGGCGAGCACGGCCGGTCCGACGACGTTCGTCGCCCAGGTGCGCTCGATTCCTTCGTCCGTGCGACCGAAGGTGCCGAGTGTCGCACCGGCGTTGTTGACGAGGGCATCCACGACGATGCCGTCCGCAGCGAGCTGCCGGGCGAACGCCGTGACGGACGCGACGGAGGAGGTGTCGACGAGCCGCGCCTCCAGGTCGAGACCCGCGGGGAGGACGCGAGCCGCCTTGTCGAGGTCGCGCACCCCGGCGACGACGCGGGCGCCGGCCGAGGCGAGGGTCGTGGCGACGACGAGGCCGAGCCCACCGGTCGCGCCGGTGACCACCACGGTCCTGCCGTGCTGGTCGGGCATCGCTGCCGGTTCCCACTCGAAGGTGTCCATCGTCGTCTCCTGCTCGTTCGCCGTACTGAATCGGATGATTCATCCGGAACGCTAGCACAACCGGATAGAGTGTCCACATGACGATCGCGATGGCTCGACCCGAGGCGCTGCGCTCCGATGCCCAGCGCAACCGGACGGCGCTGCTCGACGTCGCCCGCACCTTCGTCGACCGGGGAGAACCGGCCCTGCTCAACGCCGTCGCGCACGAGGCCGGAGTGGGGGTCGGGACCGCCTACCGGCACTTCCCGAGCCAGCAGCACCTGCTCGAAGCGCTCGCGATCGACGCGCTCGAGGACATGCTCGACCAGGTCCGCGACGCCGTCGTCCTGCCGGACGCGGCCGATGCGCTCCGCGGGGTCGTCACCACTGCGTTCCGGAGCATGGTGGACGACGCAGCGCTCGGCGACCTGCTGACGAACGGCGGGTTCTCCTGCGCGGACACCGCTGCCCTCGCCGGAGACCTGGTCGTGTCCGTCGACGCGCTGCTCGCGCGGGGACGCACCGAGGGGATCGTCCGGACCGACATCGACGCCGACGACCTCCGCCGACTGCTGTGCGGGCTGCGCGAGGCCGCCGTCGCCGGCGGTACCCGGGTCAGCGATCCGGAGCGCTACGTCGAGATCCTGCTCGCCGGGCTCCGTCCGACGAGCTGACCGACGCCCTGATCGCGGCGAGGCCGACCAGCGCCCCGAACCCGCAGACGGCGACCGCCGCCACCGCGACCGCGATGTAGGCCGCTTCGGTCGAGGACCCCCGGTAGGGCATGTCGTCGAGCCACCCCAGTCCGGCGATCACGATGACCAGGCCGATCGCGACACTGCCGACGACCACCAGCACCGCGTCACGGACGGCCCGGAGCACGGTGCGCGAGCGGTGTTCCACGGGTTCATCCTGCCGTGCGACGGCGGGCACTGTCAGGATGGGCGCATGAGCGTCATGGTCTCCGTGTTCGATGCGCACCGCAGCCGTACGAGCGAGAAGTACACCGCGTACCCGCCGGACGTCCTGCCGATGTTCGTCGCCGAGATGGACTCGATGCTCGCGGAACCCGTGCGTGAGGCCCTCGTCGCCGCGGTCACCAACGGCGACACCGGGTACGTCGGCCACGGTCGGGCGCTGCCCGAGGCGTTCGCGGACTTCGCCGAGAGCCGATGGGCCTGGCGGGTCGACCCCGACCTCGTCCGCACCACCACCGACGTGTCGGTCGCCGCGGTGGAGATGCTGCGCCGGATCATCGAGCCCGGCGACCAGGTCGTCATCATGCCGCCCGTGTACCCGCCGTTCTGGGAGTACGTGTCCGAGGCCGGCGGCACCGTGACCGAGGTCCCGCTGCTCGCACCCGACGGCCCCGCCGACCCGTTCGACACCACGGCCGGCTGGCGGATGGACCTGGACGGCCTCGCGCAGGCGTTCGCCGACGGGGCCCGCACGGTGCTGCTCTGCAACCCGCACAACCCCCTCGGGCTGGTGCACGACCGCGCGTCGCTCGTCGCACTCGCGAAGCTCGCCGCCGAGTGGGACGCCGTCGTCGTCTCGGACGAGATCCACGCGCCGCTCGTGCACGCCGACGCGGTCTTCACGCCGTTCCTGGAGTCCTGTCCCGAGGCAGCCGCGCTCGGCGTCTCGTTGACGAGTGCGAGCAAGGCCTGGAACCTCGCGGGGACGAAGTGCGCGCTCATCGTCGGCGCCTCGGAGCGGGCCCGTGCCTGGTTCGACGCCCTGCCGACCGAGGTCGTCGAGCGCACCGGCATCCTCGGCTACACCGCGAGCGTCGCCGCGTTCAGCGAGGGAGAGCCGTGGCTCGCGTCACTGCTCACCGAGCTCGCCGCCAACCGTCGCACCCTGGCCGAGCGGATCGGTGACGTCCTGCCCGGTGCCGAGTACCGGCAGCCGCAGGCGTCCTACCTGGCGTGGCTGGACCTGCGCGCCCTGCCGTGGGGCGACGACCCCGCAGCACTGCTGGTCGACGAGGCGAAGGTCGCGCTGGCCTCGGGCCCGGCGTTCGGACGCCAGGGTCAGGGGTTCGCGCGGCTGAACTTCGGGTGCTCGGCCGAGACCCTGGACGACGGTCTCAGCCGCCTGCACACCGCGTTCCGGCAGCGCGCAGACGGCTGATCGTCGGTTCTACTCGAACACCTGCCACGCCGGCTTGTTCGCGTACGTGTAGCGGTAGTAGTCGGCGAGCTGCAGGCCGGCCGCGGCTTCCTCGTCGACGACGACCGTCGCGTGCTCGTGCAGCTGCAGGGCCGAACCGGGGACGAACGAGCTGAGCGGCCCCTCGACCGCGGCGGCGATGGCGTCGGCCTTGGCGGAGCCCTGCGCGACGAGGACGAGCTGCTGGGCCTCGAGGATGGTGCCGAGTCCCTGCGTCATGCAGTGCGTCGGGACCTGCTCGGGCGAGTCGAAGAACCGCGCGTTGGCGTCACGGGTGGAGGGTGCCAGGGTCTTGATCCGGGTGCGCGAGGCGAAGGACGACGTCGGCTCGTTGAACCCGATGTGCCCGTTCGCGCCGATGCCGAGGATCTGCACGTCGATCCCGCCGGCAGCTCGGATCGCTGCGTCGTACTCCTTCGCCGCGAACTCCAGGTCGTCGGCACGACCGTCGGGCACCCGCACCCGCGAGGGGTCGAACCCGAGCGGTGCCACGACGTCGCGCGCGATGACACTGGCGTACGACTCCGGGTGCTCGAGCGGGATGCCGACGTACTCGTCGAGGGCGAACCCGCGAGCCTCGGCGAACGAGATCTCGCCGGCACCGACCCGACGCTGCAGGTCGGTGTAGATGCCCTGCGGGCTGGATCCGGTGGCGAGACCGATGACGGCGGACGGCTTCTTGGCGACGACGGACGCGATCTTGGCCGCGGCGACGCGACCGACCTCAGCCGGCGTGGGCAGGATGATGATCTCCACGGTCCCATGCTACTGGTCATGACCAGTCTCCGACAGGGCGGGATCGGTAGCGTGGGCGCATGCCCACCCCCGACTTCGTCCTGTCCCTCCGCTCGAGGATCGGCACCGATCCGCTGTGGCTGACGGGCGTCACCGCCGTGGTCACGCGTGGTTCCGGTGACGACCAGGAACTGCTCGTGGTCCGTCGTGCCGACAACGGCGCCTTCACCCCGGTGACCGGCATCGTCGACCCGGGTGAGGAACCGGCCGTCGCCGCCGAGCGCGAGGTCCTCGAGGAGGCCGACGTCGTCGCCGTCGCCGAACGGCTGGCGTGGGTGCAGGTGCTGCCGGAGATGACCTACCCGAACGGCGACCGGGCGCAGTACCTCGACCTCGTGTTCGTCTGCCGGTACGTCTCGGGCACCCCGAACCCTGCGGACGGCGAGAACACCGAGGCGTTCTGGGCACGGCTCGACGACCTGCCCGACATGCCCGCGAACATGCGGGCCCGCGTCGCGGCCGCCCTGTCCGACGAGCGCGAGGCGCGCTTCCAGCGCTGACCCCACCGGACGGGAGGCGCGGGGCGGCCCCGCCCCGCGCCTCCCGTCCGCCCGTGGTCGCGCCCACCCCGCGAAAGCGACAGTGTGCCGCCGACGTTCCGCGGGGAACTGTCGCCTTCGCGGAGGGGACGCGCCTGGCCCGGCGAGGACTGTCACTTTCGCGACTACGCGAGCGGGGCGACCGCCACGGGTGCGCCGAGCAGCCGAACGGCGACGGGCTCGCCCGCGGCGCGACGGTCGCCGACCTCGTGCTGCACGGTCACGACGGTGTCGTCGTCGAGGCGGACGGTGGTGCGGCGGATCGACCCGAGGAAGCTCGACGAGACGACGGTGCCGGTGATCCCCTCCGGGGCGAAGGCGACGTCCTCCGGTCGGACGTAGGCGCGCACCGGCCCGTCCGGGACCGAGGCATCGAGTGCCGGCACGCGGAACCCGTACACGAACACGTCGCCGCCGCGCAGGTCGCCCTGCAGCCGGTTCGACTGGCCGACGAAGTCCGCCGTGAACGCCGACGACGGGGAGCGGTAGAGCTCCTCGGGCGTGCCGACCTGCTCGATGTCACCGGCGTTCATCACGGCGATGCGGTCGGACACGGCGAGCGCTTCCTCTTGGTCGTGGGTGACGAACACGGTGGTGATGCCGAGGTCGCTCTGGATCCGGCGGATCTCGTCGCGCAGCGAGACCCGGACCTTCGCGTCGAGGGCGGACAGCGGCTCGTCGAGCAGGAGGACCCGGGGCCGCGTGACCAGGGCCCGTGCGAGGGCGACGCGCTGCTGCTGGCCGCCGGACAGCTGGTGCGGGTAGCGCTCGGCGAACGCACCCAGGTGCACCATGTTGAGCGCCTCGACCACGCGGCTCCTGCGCTCGGCGGCGGGGACGCGGCGCATCTCGAGGCCGAACGCCACGTTCTGCCGCACCGTCATGTGCGGGAACAGTGAGTACTGCTGGAACACCATGCCGATGTCGCGCTTGTTCACCGGCGTGGCGGCGACGTCGTGGCCGTCGATGCGGATGGCGCCGGAGTCGATGGCCTCGAGGCCTGCGAGTGCTCGGAGCGCCGTCGTCTTGCCGCACCCGGACGGTCCGAGCAGGGACACGAACTCCCCCGGTTCGACGCG
Source organism: Curtobacterium sp. PvP017 (assembly GCF_054060195.1). NCBI lineage: Bacteria > Bacillati > Actinomycetota > Actinomycetes > Micrococcales > Microbacteriaceae > Curtobacterium > Curtobacterium sp. PvP017. The sequence continues at coordinate 620,422 of NZ_JBSSCY010000002.1, read as the reverse complement.
GAGCGACAACCCGGCCAGGGCGCGGTGCGTGCCGTAGTGCTTCTCGACGGCCTCGAGCTCGACGACGGCGCCGGTGGTGGCGAGGGACGCCGGGGTTGCCGGTGCGGTGACGGTCATGCGGACTCCTTGACGGGGGTGCTGCGGACGGCGCGGACACGGCGGACACGACGGCCCGAACCGATGCGGCCGATCAGGACGAGCAGGACGAACCCGAACACGAGCGCGGCGACCGAGAAGATCGCGGCGACGTACGGGTCGGTCTGCTGCACGAGGACGAGCGCGGTCTGGAAGGTGGTGCGGGACAGGAACGCCGCGAGCGTGTACTCCCCGAGGACCACCGTGATGGTGAGGAAGCACGCGGCGGTGATGCCCCGGCGGAGGTTCGGCAGGAGCACCCGCCACGTGACCGTCCACCACGACGCCCCGAGCGACCGGGCGGCCTCGGACAGCACCGTCATGTCCGTCGCGGTGATGGCGGCGGCGATCGGGCGGAACGCGAACGGCAGCGTGATGATGCCGATCGCGAAGGCCAGCGTCCAGGCGTCGGACCCGAAGACCCGCGAGACCACCTGGTAGACGGGGATGAAGCCGACGACGAGCACCACGACGGGGACGGTGATCGGCACGATGCAGACGAACTCGAGGACGCGGCGGAGCCTCGGGTAGCGCAGCGCCGTGATGATCTGGGCGGGCAGCAGGACGAACAGCACGATACCCACGGTGATCACCGCGATGAGCAGCGACGCCCGGAGCCCGTCGAACACCGGCTGGTAGGTGAACGCGTTGACCGGGTCGGTGACGGCTGTCCAGTGCGCGAGCGTCAGGCCGCCGTCGGTCCCCTGCCGGAAGGTGAACTGCACCAGCGCGGCCAGCGGGACCGCGAAGACGATCCCGACGACCGTGAGCACGGCCGTGGCGGTGACCCGCGACGGGGCCGCACCGAAGCGGCCGACGCGAGCCGCGCCTCCCGGCCTCACCGGACGCACCGGGGCCGCCCCGCTCATCGCTGCCACCTGGCTGCCCGGCGCTGCAGCAGTGCGTACGCACCCATCACGACCGCCATCACCACGACCATCCCGAACGCGAGCACCCCGGCGACGTTCTGCAGGCCGATGAGCGTCTCGCTGGTGAGCTGCGTGCGGATCGTGAGCGGCACGATGCCGCCCTGCGAGATGAGCGCGGCGGCGGTCGCGAAGGACGAGAACCCGTTCGCGAAGAGCAGGAGCAACGAACCCCAGAACGCCGGCGCGAGCAGGGGCAGGGCGATCCGGCGCCAGTACGTGGCGCGCGAGGCGCCGAGGGTGGCGGCGGCTTCACCCCACTGGGTCTTGACGCCCTCCAGTGCGGGCATGAACGTGAGGACCATCAGCGGAACCTGGAAGTAGACGTAGGGGATCACGAGTCCGGGGACCGTGTACAGGAAGGCGCCGTCCGCGTTGAGGTCGACGTGGAAGGCGGCCACGAGCCACGTGGTGACGAGGCCCTGCGCGCCGATCGTGGCGATGAAGGCGAAGGCGAGCATGACGCCGCCGAACTGGGCGAGGACGCTCGCGGCCGAGTCGATCATCGACCGGACGAGCCCATCGGGCCGCAGTGCCGACAGCGCCCAGCAGACGAGCGCTCCGATGACGGCGCCGATCACCGCGGACACGGCCGACAGGCCGAACGAGCCGCCGAAGGCCCGCAGGACCGACGGATCGGCGAACGCGGCGAGGTTCGTGAGGGTGAACGCGCCGTCGTCGGTGAAGAACCCGCTGCCGACCGCGATCACCGCGGGGACGGCGAGGAAGAGCAGGACGTACGCGGCGAACGGGGTGAGGCCGAGCCAGGCCAGGCCGACGCGGCGCCGGACGCGGGGTCCGGCGCCGCGTCGGACGGCATCGGCGGACGCTCGTGCGGACGTCGGGAGCACGGGGTTCGTCGCGCTCGTCGCCGGTGCGCTCGCCGCTGGCGCGGGCGCGCCCGCCGATGCGGTGGTCATGCTGGTCAGGAACCCATCGTGGCGGACCACTTGGCCGACAGCACCTTCGCGGCGTCCGCCACCTGCGCGTCGGTCAGCTCGACGTAGTCCTTCGGCGCGCCACCGGCTGCGTCGAGGGCGTCCTGGTCGACCTTGCCGGACTGCTCCATGGCGGCGAGGGTCGCGGGGAACGCACCGGCCTGCAGGTACAGGTTCTGCGCCTCGGGGCTGGCGATGTACTCCTGCCACAGACGGGCTGCGGCGGGGTGCGGGGCGTCCTTGTTGATCGCCTGCGAGTAGTAGGAGCCGAGCGCCTGTCCCTCGGGCACGACGGTCTTCCAGTTCTGGTTGCCACTCGCACCCGCTGCGGGGCCCCACGCGAGGTTGTTGTACGACCACTGGATGACGACGGGCGTCTCACCCGAGGCGACCGTGGCCTGCGTCGGCAGCACGTTCTGGAAGTTCCCGGCCTTCTTGAGGTCACCGAAGTAGTCGACGCCCTTCGTGATGTCGTCGGCCGAGCCGCCGTTCTCGAGCGCAGCCAGGTACACCGCCGACGCGGCCTGGTTCGCCTGCGTCGGGTCGCCCGCGATCGAGACCTTGCCCTTGTACTCGGAGCCGAGCAGGTCGTTCAGGTCCTTCGGGGCATCGGAGATCTTCGACGAGTCGTACCCGATCGACATCAGGCCGGTGTAGTCGCGGGTCCAGGCACCGTCCTCGTCCTTCAGGTCGGTGGGGATGTCGCCCCAGTTCGCGACCTTGTAGTCGGTGAGCAGGCCGAGGTTCTCCTGCAGCACGGCGTTGCCGAGGTCGAGCACGTCGGGCGCGGTGGACTGGCCCTTCTGCGACTTCACCGCGGCGACCTCGTCAGCGCTCGAGCCGTTCGGGTTCGCGGAGTTGACCGTGATGTCGTACTTCTTCGTGAAGCCGTCGATGATCTTGCCGTAGTTGGCCCACGACGGCGGCAGCGCGATGACGTTGAGCTGCCCCTCGGCCTTCGCGGCCTTCACGAGGGCGTCCATGCCACCGGAGGCCTCGGCGCTCGTGGCGGTCTTCCAGTTCGTGTCGTCCTTCGTCGTGCTGGCCGAGCTCGTGGCCGAGCATCCGGCGAGGGTGACGATCGCTGCGGCGGCGAGGGCGATGCCGGCGATGGTGCGCTTGTGCTGCACGGGAGGTGCCTTTCGGGTGGGTGCTGCGGGTCCTTCGGGTGGAGCCGGGGTTGTCGGCCCGGGACGATCGTGGAGGCGGCCGGTTTCCGTCCCGTGCTGCCGCGGTGAACGGTGGCGGAACAGCGGGTACGCCTGTACGGTTCTGCTGATTTCCCACCACGGGTGCACGGTCGCGCCCACATCGGCCTGGAGGCACGGATGCAGTTCACGACGACGGTCCTGCTGGCGAGGAAGACGGCCACCGGGCTCCCGGTCCCGTCGTCCGTGATCGATGCGCTCGGCTCGGGGAAGCGCCCGCCCGTGGTCGTCACGATCAACGGTGGCTACACCTACCGGTCCACCGTCGGGGTCATGGACGAGCAGTTCCTGGTGCCGCTGTCCGCAGCACACCGCGAGTCCGCCGGGATCGCTGCCGGCGACACCGTCGAGGTCACGCTCGTCGTCGACACGCAGCCCCGGACGATCGACCTGCCCGACGACCTGGCGGCGGCGCTGCAGGACGCCGGCGTGCGTGCGGAGTTCGACACCCTGTCGAACTCGCGACAGCGAGCGCTCGCCGACCCGGTGTCGCAGGCGAAGGCGCCGGAGACCCGAGCGCGGCGCATCGCGAAGGCCGTGGAGGCGCTGCAGGGCTGAGGTGGGGCGGGCGAGGCTGGCGGCTGGGCTGGCGGATGGGCTGGCGGGGCGGGGCGTACCTGGTCGAATCGGGCGTACCTGGTCGGAAGTTCTTGGCAGGTACGCCCGAAAGCGTGAGGTATCGCGCGCGTTCTGGGAACGAACCGGCGCGGTCAGGCGCCGAGCTCGACGAGCACGCGCGGGATCTCGGTCACGAGTTCGCTCGCCAGGTAGCCGAGCGGCCCGACCTGCACCGCGAGACGGTCCCCCGCGGCAGCGTGCACGTAGGACGCCCACGCCACCGCCTGCGCCGGTTCCGCACCACGAGCCAGCAGACCCGTGACGGCACCCGACAGGACGTCGCCGCTCCCGCTGGTCCCGAGCCCACCGGAGCCCGTGCCCTTGATCCAGGAACGCCCCCGAGGAGTCGCGATGGCGTCACCGAGGGCAACGACCGCCCCGAACCGTTGCGCGATCGCCATCGCGTCGGCCACGTCGTCGTCGCTGCCCTCCCGACCGAGGAGCCGTTCGGCTTCGCCGGAGTTGGGCGTCATCACCAGCCGACCACGGAGCGGTTCCAGCAGCTCCCGGACGTCGGCCGCCACCCCGAGGGCGAAGGCATCGAGCACGATCGTGGTCTGCGGTCCGACGACGCCGGCGAGTCCGGCCACGAGGTCACGGGTGCCGTCGGGATCGTCGAGTCCCGGGCCGACCAACACCGCGTCCGCGCTCGCGGCCGAGTCCGCGATCCCCTCGATCGCGCCGACGGCGACGTGACCGTCCGCGTCCTCGTCGAGCGGCTCGACACCGGACTCGGGCACGGCGACGGCGACCTCGTTCGCGATGCTCCGTCCCACTGCGAGGGTGAGTCGCCCCGCTCCCACCCGCAGTGCGGCGAGCGCCGAGAGCATCGCGGCTCCCGGTGTCCGCGCGGCGCCGCCGACGACGAGCACCTGCCCGCGCCCGTACTTGCCGGCACCGGCCTCGGGGAGTGGCCAGTCACGGAGGAAGTTCGGGGTGATGGGTTCAGCGGGCATGCTCGTCGTCCTTCCGTCCGGTGTGCGCGGTGACTTCGTCGTCGTCGAGGTGCCCGACGGAGGAGAACTCCTCGAGCACCCACGGTGCACCCGCACGGTCGCGGCGGAGCCGGGTGAGGGAGGCATTCGCGACCGCGTGCGTCCGGGCGAACTCCATGAGCGTCGGCTCGTCGAGGTCCAGGCACACCGCCACGACCAGCATCACGACGGCATCGTGCGCCGCGATGACGAGCCGCTCGGTGCCCTCGATCCGTTCGACGTCGCTCAGAGCCGACCGGAGCCGGAGCATCACGTCGGCCCAGGACTCGCCGCCCGCAGGCCGGTGGTAGTACTTGCCGAGCCACTGCCGGCGACGTTCCTCGTCGGGGTGTCGGTTCCGGACACCCTGCAGGGTGAGCAGGTCGAGGACTCCGAGTTCGCGGTCGCGGAGCCGCTCGTCCACCCGCCTCTCCGGCTCGGCCAGCCCGCCGGCCCCGAGCGCGATCTCGATGGTCTGCTGCGCGCGCAGGTACGGGGAGACCCACAGCGCCACGGGCACGTCGTCGATGCCGCGGTCGGCGAGTTCCTGTCCGAGCGACCGCGACTGGGCCTCACCGAGCGGGCTGAGCGGGACGTCGGCGTCGCGGTACTCGACGTCGATGACGTCGTCGCCCGCGGCCTCGGCCCGGGCGGCGGCGACGTTCGCGAGCGATTCACCGTGGCGGACGAGCCAGATCTCCTGCACTGCCATGCCGCCACGCTAACCAGGCCGCGCTGAGCCGGCTCACCGACGCCCACCGACCGCGGTGGACCGAGCGCTCCGGACCGGGCGGATCGCGCACGGCAGCCCGGCGGCGCGGAGTCGCAGTGCCAACGCATCGAGGTCGAACAGGTCACGCCACTCGAGCCGGATGATCGTCCGGACACCCGGCACCGTGAGCAGCCTGGCATGACGACGTTTCTCGTCCAGGAACACCTCGGTCTGGCTGCGGCCGCCGAGGTAGCGCTCCTGCGTGTACTTCGCGCGCCCGTCGATCTCGACGACGACGCCTTCGGCCGGGAACCAGAAGTCGACGGCGGACCGGCGACCGTCGACGACGAACTCCTGCTGCAGCACGGGAGCGGGCAGCCCGAGCTCGCGGAAGACCACGCGCGCGAGTGACTCCGCCGGGGAACCCGAACGCCCGTCGGCCAGGTCGAGCACCTGTGCGGCCCGGGCACGCCCGCGAGCACTCGGGTGCACCGCTCGCCACAGGTCGTCCGCGGCGATCCCGCTGCGCAGCGCGGCGTCTGCCACGACGACCCCGGTCCGCAGGTCGCCGGCCATCGCGATGTCGATCACCGTCCGTGGGACCGCGGTCACCGCGAGGTCGCCGACCCGTACCCGTTCGGCGCCGGACACCGGTCGCGTGTGCAGGACCAGCTCGGCGGTCCTGCCCCGGTACATCGACTCCGGCACGGTGGCGTGTACCGGGACGCTCCACCCGCCGAGCGCCGGCAGCCCGTGCACCGCGGCCGCGGACTCGTGCGACGCCGTCGCGCGGGTGCCGAGCCGACCGAGCCGCGCGTGCACACGGGTCACGTACCGCTGCCGTGGCCCGGCCGCATCCCACGCCGCCCCGTCCACGAACGCGTTCGGCCCTGCCCGGACGAGTCTGCCCGGACCGTGGAGCCGGGTCCGGCGGCGCAGGGTGGTGGCGTCGAGGCCGGCCTCACGCGTGGGCGAGGCCCGGAGGATGGGCAGCGGTTCGTTCATGGAGGAGACGATGCCCGACCGGCCACGCGCCCAGGCGGCCGATGTCGAGGTCTGTGGACGGGCCTCCAGGCCTGCCCGCCTGTGGAGGGAGAACGTTCCTTCCCAGCGCGGACGCGATCCCAAGCGGAATCGGGCGTACCTGGTCGGAACTTCCGACCAGGTACGCCCGAAACGACCACCTACGCCCGAAACGACCAGGCCGGCCACCCACCCACCCAACCACCAGGCCACCCACCCACCCGCACACGACACGGCGCCGGACGGAACGCACCCGTGTCCCGTCCGGCGCCGCGGTCTCTCCCCCCGAGGGGGACCGAGGGGCCCGCTGCCTCAGGCCCGACGCACCCGCACCGTCACGATCTCGAACGGACGGAGGGTCAGCACGACGGGCTCCCCGGCCCGCCACGACGATGCGTCGACGGGGCGTTCGAGCAGGTCGACGGCGGTCACGGACGCGACGTCGAACCCGAACGACACCCCGACGTCGGTCGCCCGACCGCCCGAGGCCTCGTACAGGCGCACGATCACGTCACCGGAGCGGTCCTCGGCGAGCTTCACGGCCTCGACGAACACCTGCGGCGACGACACCGAGACGAGCGGGTCGACCGTGGTCGTCCCCTCCACCGTGCGGACCGGCAGGTTGAGCCGGTACCCGGAGTCGGCGGCGTCGAGCACCGACGCCCCCACCCGCAGCACGGTCCGGAACACGTGGTGCCCCTGGTCGGCGTTCGGGTCCGGGAACGTCGGCCCGCGCAGCAGCGACTCGCGCACGAGCGTCGTGGTCCCGCCGTCCGGCCGCGTCGAGCGTGTGATGTCGTGCCCGTAGGTGGAGTCGTTCGCCACCGCGACGCCGAACCCGGGCTCGGCGACGTGCACCCAGCGGTGCGCCGAGGTCTCGAAGCGGGCGTGGTCCCACGAGGTGTTCTGGTGGGTTGGCCGGTCGATGTGGCCGAACTGGATCTCGCTCGAGGCGGACGACGCACGGACGTCCACCGGGAACGCGAGCTTCAGCAGCTTCTGGTGCTCGTGCCAGTCGACCTCGGTCTCGATCACCAGCTCTGCGAGCCCGGCGACCGCCGAGTACCGGGTCGTGAGCGTCGACGACCCGAACGACCGTTCCACCACGAGCGAGGAGCCGTGGATCGCGACCGAGGAGGCCGTCAGCACGGTGCCGTTGCGCTGGTACGCGCGGTCGATGTCCCATGCCTCCCACTGGTTCGGGGTGTCGCGGAACACGGTGTACTCGGCTGCGGCCGCGCCCGGTGCGATCGCGTCGCGGCCGCTGGCGCGGTCGACGAGCGACACGACGTGGCCGGCTGCGTCGATGGTCGCCGTGACGACGCCCGTGTCGAAGACGAAGTGGTCGCCGGAGCGGACGGGAGGCACGGGTCGCGGCGCCGAGCCGAGCGAACCGCCCAGGGCGGTTGCGTCTCCTGCCGCGACCGGCGAGGCGTTGAAGCGCACGACGTTGCCGGACGAGCCGCTGCCACCGACGGCGTCGGAGCCGGACGGCGCATCGACCAAGCCGCCGCCGCCGCTGCCGCCCGCAGCCGTCGACGACGACGCACCGACCCCGGCGAGCGCCGCAGCGCCCCCGTTCGCGAGCGCGGTCGTCGCGTTGCCGATCAGCCCCTCGAGGACCTCGGCGATCTGCGCGTAGTTCTCCTCGGCGTTCTCGTAGACCCAGGCGATCGAGGACCCGGGCAGGATGTCGTGGAACTGCTGCAGCAGGACGGTGTGCCAGGCGCGCTCGAGTTCCTCGTAGGGGTAGTCGAGCCCGAGGCGCACGGCTGCGGTCGATGCCCAGAGCTCGGCCTCGCGCAGCAGGTGCTCGGAGCGGCGGTTGCCCTGCTTCGTGCGGATCTGCGACGTGTAGGTGCCGCGGTGGAACTCGAGGTACATCTCGCCGGACCACACGCCGGGGGTCGGCAGCACCCGTTCGAGCTCCTCGAACACCTGGGCGGGGGTGCCGAGCTGCACGCGGGGCGAGCCGTCCAGGTCGTGCTGGCGTCGGGCTGCGGCGACCATCTCGCGGGTGGGGCCTCCGCCGCCGTCGCCGAAGCCGTAGAGCAGCATCGAGGTGTTCGCGACGCCGCGCTCCTTGTTGTTCCGCTCACCGCGGTGCAGGTCGGCGGCGGAGACGTCGGAGTTGTAGGTGTCGGCCGGCGGCAGGTGCGTCAGGATGCGGGAGCCGTCGATGCCCTCCCAGTGGAAGGACGTGTGCGGGATGACGTTCGTCTCGTTCCACGACGGCTTCTGGGTGACGAACCACTTCGAGCCGGCCGCTCGGACGATCTGCGGGAGCGCCCCGGAGTAACCGAACGAGTCGGGGAGCCAGGCCTCGGGGGTGTCGATGCCGAACTCCTCGAGGAAGAACCGCTTGCCGGCGACGAACTGTCGTGCCAGGGCTTCGCCACCGGGCAGGTTGGTGTCGGACTCGACCCACATGCCACCGACGGGGATCCAGCGGCCCTCGGCGACGCGCTGCTTGATCCGGGCCCAGATCGACGGGTAGCCGTCCCGGATCCACGCGTACTGCTGCGCGGACGAGCAGGCGAACGTGAAGTCGGGGTCGCGGTCCATCAGGTCGAGCACGTTCGAGAAGGTGCGGGCGCACTTGCGGATCGTCTCGCGCACCGGCCAGAGCCAGGCGGAGTCGATGTGCGCGTGGCCGACGGCGATCGCCCGGTGTGCGGCAGCGCTCGCGGGGACGGCCAGCACCGGAGCGAGGACCTCGCGGGCGTCGGCGGCGGTGCCGGCGACGTCGTCGGGGTCGAGGGCGTCGGCGGCCAGCTCGAGTGCGTGCAGGACGTCCGCGCCGCGGGTCCCGTCCGTCGGGAGTTCCGCCATCAGGCCGCGCAGGACCCAGAGGTCCTGCTGCAGCTCCCACACGGTGTCGTCGCGCTCGACGAGTTCGAGGGAACGCACGCGGTAGATCGGCTCGTCGCCCGCCGTGGAGCGCGACCCGAGCGGCGTCGCCCCCTGGAACGAGTCGCCGCCGATGTCCGGGTTCGCACCGGCCTCGACGTACAGCTCGAAGGACTCCCCGGGCCCGACCTCGACGGGCACGGTGTCGTTCCGCGGCTCGACGCCCTTGATCGTGGAGCCGTCGGTGCGGTACGCCAGTCCCTCGGCCTGGAACCCCGGGTGCCGCTTCGTGAACCCGAGGTCGACGAGCAGCTCCGCGGTGGTCCCGGGCGCGGTACCGAAGTCCGCCGGCACGGTGCCGGTGATGCGGAACCAGGTGGTCCCCCACGGCCGGCCACCCCAGGCGCTGCCCACGGTGAACGGTTCGTACGCCTGCTGGACGGCGGAGTCGAACGGCACCGGCTCACCCGGCACCTCCCACGCCTCGATCGTGACCGGCGCCGAGCGGCGGTGGACGGCGGGGTCGACACGGTCGCGGACGAGGCGGGCGATCCGGGCCTCGACGAGCGGTTCGTCCTTGTGCATGTGGTTCCTTTCGAGTGAGCCGGCCGGGGCCAGCAGATCAGCCCTTGATGCCGCCGGCGAGGGCGTTGCCGCCGCCGAGGCCTCGGGACACGATCACGTAGAGGGCGATGACGGGCACGGAGTAGACGATGGAGAACGCGGCGAGCTGTCCGTACGCGACCGCCCCGTTCTGTCCGAAGAAGTTGAAGATGCTCACCGCGGCGGGCACCTTCTCGGGCGAGAGCAGCAGGACGAACGGGACGAAGAAGTTCCCCCACGCCTGGATGAACACGAAGATGAACACCACCGCGATGCCCGGACGCATGAGCGGGACGACGATCCGCGTCAGGGTGGTCATCATCGACGCCCCGTCGGTCCACGCTGCTTCTTCGAGCGAGATCGGCACCGAGTCCATGAAGTTCTTCGCCATCCAGATCGCCATCGGCAGGCTGGTCGCGGCGAGGAAGAAGATGCAGCCCCACACGTTGTCGATCAGGTTGAGCGACACGAACAGCGCGTAGACGGGCACCATCATCGCGGTGATCGGCAGGCCGGTCCCGAACAGGATGCTGTACAGGAACGGCTTGTTGACGCGCATCTTGTAGCGGGACAGCGGGTACGCGGCGAGCAGTGCGAAGACCACGGTGACAACCGCAGTCCCGCCGGAGAGCAGCAGGCTGTTCGCGAGCGGGATGAACGACAGCTCGGGCGTGAGCACCTTCGCGAAGTTGTCGAGCGTGAACTGCGTCGGCAGCTTCACCGACAGCGACGCCTGGGTGTCGACCGAGGCGAGGACGAGCCAGAGCAGCGGGACCGCGAAGCACACCGCGATGACGAGCAGCACGACGTTCGCCACCCACCGCATCGTGCGGCCGCGCGGTGACGTCATGTGCAGCGAACCGGGAGCGGTCACCGCACGGGTCGAGGTCGGGTCGAGGGACGGGGCAGTGATGGCCATCAGTCCACCTCCGGCTTGAGCGCGCGGATGTAGATGATCGAGAAGACCGCCCCCACCACGAGCAGGATGGTCGCGATCGCGGTCCCGAAGCCGAGCTGCGAGAACTTGAACGCCTCCTGGTACGCCAGGATCGGCAGGGTCGACGAGTTCGTGCCCGGTCCGCCACCGGTCATCACGAAGATGAGGGTGAACACCGACAACGTCTGCAGCGTCGTCAGCATGAGGTTCGTCGAGATGCTCCGCCGGATCACCGGGAGCGTGATGTACACGAGACGCTGCCATCCGGTCGCGCCGTCGACCTCCGCCGATTCGGTGATCTCCTCGGGGACCTCCTGCACGGCGGCCGAGTAGACGAGCATCGAGAAGGCGGTCCCGCGCCAGATGTTCGCCAGGATCACGGCGAACATCGGGAACGTGTAGAGCCAGTTCGGACCGCTGATGCCGATCGACGCCAGGAAGCTGTTGAGCGTGCCCTCGTCGTTGAAGAAGGCGTACGCGGCGAACGAGGCGACGATCTCGGGCAGCACCCAGGCGGCGACGACGAAGGTGCCGACGATCGCCCGGACGGCCTTGTTGGCGGACCGCATCAGGAGCGCGAGGCCGAGCCCGAGCACGTTCTGGCCCACCACTGCCGAGGCGAGCAGGAACACGATGGTCAGGATGACGGACTTCGGGAAGTCCGGGTCCTGGAAGAGTTCGACGTAGTTCTGGAAGCCGACGAACTGCTGGTCGGCAGCGCCGGCGCCGGTGAGCGCGGAGTTCGTGAACGACCCGTAGAACGACGAGATGACGGGGCCGAGCAGGAAGATGACGAGCAGGACGAGGGCGGGCAGGAGCGGAACCGCTCGGCCGACGTTCCGCAGCGGTCGCCGCTTGCGCGGCACAGGTGGATCGGTGCGTTTCGGCGCACCGGGCGCCGACAGCGTCGGCGCGAGGGGGGTGCTGGACACGATGGGTGCCTTCCGGGTGCGGAGGGGTTCCGAAGGTGGGGAAGGACGGACGGGAGGCGCGGTGCGGGACCGCCCCGCGCCTCCAGTCCGTCAGTGGGTGACGTCCGTCAACCAGCGGAGACGGTGTTCTCCTTGCCGACCACCTGCGTGACGGCCTTGTCGTACGCGGCAGCCGCCTGCTTCGGCGTCTGCTGCCCGGTCATGACCGCTTCCATCGCGACCTGGATCGCGTTGGACACCTGCGAGTAGTCACTCGTCGCCGGGCGGAAGTTCGTGTTCTCCACCAGTCCGGAGAAGAACTTGAACGTCGGGTTGGCGTCGGTGTAGGCGGTGTCGTCCGCGACGTCCTTGCGGACGGCGATCTGGCTGTTCTCGGTGTCGTACTTCAGCGAGCCGTCCTTGTCGAGGAAGCTCGTGATGAAGTCGAACGCCGCCTGCGGGTTCTTCGACTTCGCGCCGACCGCCAGGGTCCAACCACCGGACATCGAGTTGTATCCCGGGTCCTGACCGTTCTGCGTCGGCATCGGCGCCTGACCCATCACGTCGTTCCACTCGGCCCACGGCGCGGTGCCGGACTTCAGCCACGTGCCGGACTGCCACGAACCGTCGAGGTCGATCGCGAGCTTGCCCTTCGGCAGCCACGTCTGGGCGATGGTCGTGCCGACGTTCGTGTCGAGCGCCTGCTGCGGTGTCGGGCCGAGGCCGCCCTGGTAGACGTCCTTCACGAACTGCAGCGAGTCGACGAACTGCTCCGAGCCCGTGACCCACTTCTTGTCCTTGTAGAGGGTGTTGCCGGAGCCGTCCGCCCCGTAGAGGAGCATCTCGAAGCCCTGCATGGTCGACGCTTCGCCCTGCGCCTTGCCCGAGTAGATGTTGAACGGGATCAGGTCGGGCTTCTTGTCCTTGATCGTCTTCGCCGCGGCGAGCACGTCGTCCCAGGTCTTCGGCTCCCACGGCACGGGCAGTCCGACGGACTTGAAGATGTCCTTGTTGTACCAGAGCGCGCGGGTGTCGGTGCCCATCGGGACGCCGTAGATCTTGCCGTCGTCACCCTGGCCGGCCTGCTTGGCGTTGTCGAAGAACTGGTCCCAGTCCTTCCACTTCGCCGTGTACTTGTCGAGTGGCAGGAGGTAGCCGGCCTCGGCGTCGGCCTTGACGAGGAACGTGTCCTCGTACATGACGTCGGGAGCCGTCGCGGGCGCCTTGTTCATGAGCGCGAGCTTCGTGTAGTAGTCGTTGCCCTGGGCCTGGATCGGGACGAGCGTGACCTTCTTGCCCGGGTTGTCCTTCTCGTACTCCTTCTTGACGACCTTCATCTGGGCGTCGAGCTGCTGGAAGGCGCCGAACTTCTGGTACGCGATCTTGATCGTGTCGCTCGAGGCGGACCCCGAGGCTGAGCAGCCTGCCAGGCCGACCGCGGCGACGGCCACGGCTGCGAGTCCGGCGATGATGCGGGTGCGTTTCATCGGTGCTCCTTTGCACGGGTGACGTCCGCGGGCTCCATCGCCCGCGCGCAGGATTAGTCCAGCGTATGGACTTATCCGTGTCAAGGAGTTTCTCGCGCTGGTTCGGGCGCACCTTGCCGAATCGGGCGTACCTGGTCGGAAGTTTCGACCAGGTACGCCCGATTCGGCATTCCATCCCGCGCGCTGCGGCTCAGTCGATCGGTGTCGCGCTCCCCGTCACGGTGATCCCGCCGGACGTGGGGACGTCAACGAGCAGCAGGCTCGGGCGGCCGACGTGGCGACCCTGCCGGATCGTGACGCGGTCCCCCGGCTCGACGGCACCGACCTCGCGCAGGTACGCCCCGGTCGAGGCCGCCGCCGAGCCCGTCGCCGGGTCCTCGGTGATGCGGCCGACCGGGAACAGGTTCCGCGCCTCGTACTCACGCTCCCCGGTCCGGTGCAGCACCGTGACCGTCCCTTCCCACCCGGCCTCGCGCTGCAGGTCGGCGAGGGGCCCGGGTGCGAAGCGGAACTGGTGGAAGAGCTCCCGGTCGTGCAGCACGAGCACCGGGTGCCAGTTGCCGGCGAAGGACTCGAGCACCGGGAAGCCCGAAGCGATGTCCGCGGCCTCGAGCCCGAGCAGGTCGAACAGCCGTGCCAGCAGGGCCGGGTCGATGTCCCGCGTCGCCGGCTCGACGCTCGTCATCGCGACCTGCACCGCGCCGTCCGGACCGGTGGTGGCGTCGAGGGCGACCTCGCCGGCTGCCGTCGTGAACACCCGGCGGCCGAGCCCGTCGCGTTCGGCGAGCGCCACCGCGAGCACCACCGTCGCGTGCCCGCAGAACGGCACCTCGGCACCCGGCGAGAAGTAACGCACCTGCAGGCCCGTCGCCGTGGCGCCGACGACGAACGCGGTCTCGGGGTAGCCGACCTCGCGGGCGATCGCGAGCATGTCGTCGTCGGACAGCGCCGCCGCATCGAGGACCAGCCCAGCGGGGTTGCCGCCTCCGGGCTCGGCGGCGAAGGCGGTGTACCGGAGGATCTCCTGCTGCATGCCCTGACGCTACTGCGGGGCCGGGGCCGTCCGCGCGGGCCGATCGGCGATGGGTGGCCCGACGTTCGGGTGGCCCGAGGTTCGGGTGACTCGACAGGTGGGGGTAACCCCCGCACGACTCCGGGTGTGCACGTGATGTTTCAGCAGGTGATCCGTCACGAGACTTGCTGCATGAGCATCGACACGCGCCCCACCACCGCCCGCCGGACCCTCCGCATCGCCCTCGCCTCCTCCGCCGCGGCGTCCGCCCTGCTGCTGACCGCTGGCTGCAGCGCGATCCAGGACATCGTGCCGAACAAGACCCCGCAGAAGCACTTCGCCACGTACTCCGACGCGCCGCGCTCCGGCGAGTCGGACGACATGGCGTTCTTCATGCCGGAGTGGGTGCCCGAGGACGCGAAGGACATCGACGTCCGCCTCAACGCCTCGGCACCCGGGTACGTCATCGGGTTCGCCTCGAAGGAGGGCGTCGACACGGACGCGTGCACGCCGCTCGACGAGTCGTACGGCGGCACCGCGATGACCGCCGACTTCCTGCCCGAGGAGCTCCCGACGAAGGGCCTCGTCACCTGCGGCGACGGCCGCGCGGTCACCGAGATCGACGGCCGCTGGTACGGCTGGACCACGAAGGACGCCATCCCGGGTCAGGACGACTCGAACACGCTGCGCACCGACGGCTGACGCACCCACAGGGCGGACGGGAGGCCCGTGGCGGTCCCGCACCGCGCCTCCCGTCCGCCCCGCGGTCGCGCCCACCGCACATGGTGAGCAGGAATGGTCGGGTCCGCTGTGCGAACCCGACCATTCCTGCTCACGAAGTGCGCCCGCGGGGACTGGGGACTACTCCGCAGCCACAGCCGCACGTCGGCG
The DNA here is from genome assembly GCF_054060195.1 of Curtobacterium sp. PvP017. Classification (NCBI taxonomy): domain Bacteria; kingdom Bacillati; phylum Actinomycetota; class Actinomycetes; order Micrococcales; family Microbacteriaceae; genus Curtobacterium; species Curtobacterium sp. PvP017. Next base: position 605,197 of record NZ_JBSSCY010000002.1, on the reverse strand, counting down.
ACGCACGACCAGCACACCCGCGCCCGCCGCGAGCAACAGGAACGCCACCAGCGCACCGGCACCGAGGCCCGCAGCACCCGTGAACGCGAGCTGCCCATCCGTGGTGATCGTGAGCGGGGTCCACCCGATCAGACTCCCGTCCGCAGCGGTCACCGCCAACCGGTGCGCACCGGCCATCGTGTCCGCCGGGATCGTCACCCGCACCGTCCCGTCGGATGCGACCACGGCGGTCCTGATCAGGGTCGGGGTCGAGAACAGCCAGACGTCCACGACGTCACCGGCCGACGCAGTGCCGACCGTCACCGTGATCGTCTCCCCCGCACGAGCCGACGCCGGAGCCGACACTCCGCCACGGTTCGCCTCCGTCAGCAGCGACTCCGACGGCGCCACCGGAGCAACCGGGGCAGCCGGGGCAGCCGGGGCAGCCGAGGGTCCGGGGGTCGGGCCCGCGGTGGGCGTCCCACCCGGGGTCGGGGTCGGCGTCGTGCCGCCGTCGCCCGGGGTCGGGGTCGGCGTGGGCTCCGTGCCCGGGGTCGGGGTCGGCGTGGGCTCCGTGCCCGGGTCGGTGCCACCGCCCTCGCACGGGTAGGTCCCCGTGCGGAGCGAGAACCCGTCCGTGTCGTTGTCGTCGGCGTAGAACGTTGCGCGCTCCCCGTCGGTGCAGACGCCGGAGACCGCGAAGCCCTCGTTGGCGAGGTTCCGGTCGGCGTTCGACGGTGCCTCGAAGACCTTCGCGGCGGTGAAGGCACCGTCGGTCAGCTCGTACAGCGCGGTGCGTCCGGCGCAGGCGTCGTCGCACGCCACCCAGAGCGCGTCGAGGGTCGGGTCGAACTGCACGTCGGCGACGACGGCGAACGGCGTACCGATGGTGGCCACGCGCTGGAACGAGCCGTCCGCCATCAGGGCGTACGCGTACACGGTCGCGGTGCCCTCGACGCCGACGAAGAAGAGCCCCTCGCCGTGTCCGGCGTACGTCGACGGTGCGTAGGCCGCGCCGGTCTGCTCGTCGGCGAAGCCGTGCGCGGTGAGCCAGGTGTCCGGGATCCAGGTGACGCCCTCGAGCCCGGCGTTCGCGCCGAGCCCGGGGAAGTCCGCGGCGAGGTCCCACTCGTCGGTGGCGCGGAGGGTCGACTCGGACCCGTCGGTCGTGGCGTAGCGCAGGACCGACGGACGGCTGGTCTTCGACACGTCGTTGTCCCGCTCGGTCGACACGTACACGGCGCCCGGGTCGTCGCTCGTGACGGTGACGCCCTCGGCGTCCGGGGTCGCCGTGCCGTCGGCGTACCGCAGGTCCGTGCCCGCCGCGTTCGACGGCGCCCAGCCGCCCTGGCCGTCCGAGGTCAGGTGGTAGAGCAGGCCGTCGCCGTTCTGCACGGCCCAGAGCTGGCCGTCCCGCGAGCTCTTGGAGGTCGTCCAGTCGATGCCGCTCAGGTCACCGGTGAAGGTGTCCTCGTCGTCGAGCACGGTCTCGTCCGGGCCACCGGGCCAGGGCTCGGCGGTGACGACTCCGGCGAACCGGTTCGCGCTTCCCTTCGTCGGCTCGGCGGTGTCGGCGAAGTCGCCGGTGCCGTCCGGGTTGCGGCCGTACGTGGCGGCAGCGTGGGCCGTCCACGAGTACGAGTCGACCAGCGCACCCCGCGGATCGACGACACGGGCGGAGTCGGCCTTGCCGAGCCCGAAGCCGAAGTCCGCCTCGTCGAGGACGGTGAAGCCACCGGCCGCAACGGTCGTACCGGCGGGGATCGTGTACGCGTGGTCGTCCTCGCTGTCCTGCAGGACGTACCCACCCAGGTCGACCGTGGCGCTGCCGACGTTGGTCAGCTCCACCCAGTCGCCGGGGGTGCCGTCCTGCGACTCGACCTCGTTGATGCGCACGGGTGAGGAGCAGTCGTTGGCGGTGCCCTTCGTCGACGTGGTGGTGTCGACGAGCGCATCGGACCCGTCGGCGCACCGGCCGTACGTGACGACCGCGTGGCTCGTCCACGAGTACCGGAGCACCAGGTCGCCGGCGGGGTCGTACACCCGCGCGGTGTCGGCGCCGCCGAGCCCGAAGTCGAACCCGGGTGCGGTGGCCGAGAGCTGGTCGATGACGAAGTACCCGCCGGGGGCGATCGTCGAGCCGGCGGGCAGGACGTAGGCGTCGTGGGTGCTGTCGTCGTCGAGGAACGCGTAGCCGGTCAGGTCGATCGACGCCGGCGACGTGTTCTGCAGCTCGACCCAGTCGGTGTCGTCGCCGTTCGACTCGACCTCGTTGACGACGAGGCCGTTCGCGGCGGCCGCTCCGACGCTCGGGTCGTCGTCACCGACGGCGGCGAGGGCCGGGCTGGCCGTGACGATGCCGGCACCGACGGCCAGCGCGGTGACGACCGCGGCACCGAGCCGCAGGGAGTGGGGGCGCAGGGCAGGAGTGCGCATGCAGGTCCTTCTCGGGAGGGGAGGGGAGACCTGCACGACTGTTCAGCACCTGCGCGTCCGACCGGTGGCCGGACGGTGAACGACAGGTGTCGCGCGGCGGCCCAGCGCCGCGACCCCTCAGCGACCGCGACCGCTCAGCGCGCGCAACGCTCAGCCCTGCGCGACCCCGGAGAAGTCCGGCGACCCGTCGGGCAGCGCCGGCAGCGGCGTGCCGTCGACGTACCGCGGCCACGCCAGGGCACGCGACGACGCCGGACGCGGCTCGTACCGGTACCGGTCCCCGCCGACCGGACCGACGGCCGTGGCAGCCGTCGGGGCGTCCGGCACCGGGGTGGCACCCCACGTCGCGATGGGCGCCGCGGGCGCAATCTGGGGCACTGCCGGCTGCGCTTCCGGCGTCGGCCACGAACCGACCGCCGGCGCCGACGCGGTGCCCCTCGGGCGGAACAGCGCGTTGCTGAGCGGCACGACGACCGTTCCGAGCAGGTCGAGGATGACCACCACCCACACGAGTCGCCAGTACCCCCGCGCGTAGTCCACGTCGGGTGCGAGCAGCGGGATCGACAGCAGGAGCGCGAGCAGCGCGATGACGCCGACGGTGGCCTTGGCGACGACCTGGAGCGCGGGCGTCGGGTACCGGCGGTGGATGACGAGCAGCAGGTGCACGTGCAGGAGCGCCACCCGGGCGACGCCGACGAGCCAGATCCAGTGCCAGAACCGCTCGGCGACGAGCCAGAGGTCGTCCCCACCGGACGGGTTCGTCGGGGCGAGCCAGACCTTGTACAGCCCGGCGACGAGCAGGTACATCGAGGTCACGATGCTGGCGAACGCGAAGGTGCCCGATCGGCGCGACGACACGTCGGCGTCGTACCAGGACAGCAGCGCGAAGACGACGACCACGACGATCGTCAGGAGCAGCTGCACCGCGACCCGTCCGAAGTCGCCGAGCAGCACGGCCACGATCCCGACGAGCCCGGCCGCGACGACGGCGCCGATGATCGTGCGGAAGACGAGCGGTCGGACCTTCGCCCAGCGTCGGTCGATCGTGCCGTCGGTCCCGTTGTCCGTCATCTGTCCCCCGTCGTTCGCCGCGCACCTGGCGGATACGTCGTTCGCAGCGTAGCGGGAGGTGGCGGCGGTCCTCGACCGTGGTCAGCGACGGATGAGCAGCCCGCTCGCCCGCGGGGACAACGCTGCGTCGAGCACCAGGCACGCGGCACCCACCGCGGCGACGTCGGCACCGCGGTCGCTCTCGACCACGTCGACGGGGTGCTTCGGGACGAGCAACGGCGACCCGACGATCGCGGCACGGGCGGCCGGCAACGCCGCACTCGCGATGCGCGACCAGAACGGTCCGCCGAAGACGACCCGGTCGATGTCGAGCAGGTTCACGATGACGACCGCGGCGTCGCCCATCACGGTGCCGGCCTCGGCGGCGAGCGCGACGGCGGCCTCGTCCCCGGCGTCGATGGCCTCGGCGAGTTCGTCCCAGGCCCGGTCCACCGCGTCGAGCGATCCCTCGGACCCGGCGGTCAACGCCACACCCCGCTCCCGCGCGATCCGCACCAGCCGGTCCGGCGCCACGGCGGCGCCGACCTCGCCCCGGGTGCCGGACCCGTCCGGGGTGCCGGCGAGCGACCGCTGGTCGACCATGATGTGCCCGGCGTCCCCGGCGTTCGACCCGACCCCGCGCACGGGTTCGTGGTCGACGACGAGCCCGACGCCGAAGCCGGTGCCGAAGTACACGAACGCGAAGTTCCGGGCCGAGGACTCCCCCGCCAGGAACATCTCGCCGACCGCTGCGGCCGTGACGTCCTTCTCGAGCAGCACCGGGTGGCCCGTGGCCTCGGCGAGCGCGTCGCGCAGTGGCACGTCCCGCCACCGGGGCAGGAACGGCGGGTCGACCACGATGCCGGCGTCGACGTCGATGGGGCCGGGGCTGGCGATCCCGACGCCGAGCACCCCGTCGACGTCCACGCCCGCGTCGGCGATCAGGCCGTCGACGGCGGAGCCGATGGTGCGGACGACCTCGGACGGGTCGTCGGCGGTCGGGGTCGATGTCGTGGACGCCGCGACGACCGTGCCGGCGAGGTCGAGCAGCACGTAGGTGACCACGGCCGGGTCGACGTGCACACCGACGGCGTAGCGGCTGCCCGGTTCGAGCCGCAGGATGGTGCGCGGCTTGCCCCGGCCGGCGACGACGGTGCCGGACTCGACGATCATGCCGGCCTCGATCAGGAACCGGGTGACGTTCGACACGGTCTGCGCGCTCAGGCCGGTGCGCGAGGCGAGTTCGACGCGGCTCAGGCCGTCCGGCGAGCGTCGGACGGCATCGAGCACGACCGTGCGGTTGAACCCGCCGATCGACGGGAGGTTCGCCCCACGCCGATGTTCTGCCATTCCGCGACCATACCGCGGCAACGGTGCGGTCTCGGTCTCCGGTCCGCGCTGGCCCCCGCACGGGTCGCACCGTTACCCTGGCGGCATGGCCGACCTGCGTCTCGAACCACTCTCCGCGAAGACCGCTGCCGCGGCGAACTCCCTGACGCTCAAGCCGGGTCAGGAACAGTTCGTGCAGCCGACCACCTACGGGGTCGCCGAGTCCGACGTCAAGCCGAGCTCCGCGTGGACCCGGGTGGTCCTCGACGGCGACGAGGTCCTGGGCCTCATCATCGGTTCGTTCGACGCCGACAATGCGCAGGAAGAACTGCGCAGCGCCATCTGGCGGGTCAACGTCGCCGGCTCCGCGCAGGGTCGCGGCGTCGGCCGCTTCGCCGTGCACGGCCTTGCGGACGAGGCCCGCAGCCGTGGGCAGGAACGCCTGACGGTCGTCTACGAGCCCGGTGGCGACGACAGCCCCGAGGCGTTCTTCCGCGCCGTGGGCTTCGAGGTCGTCCGCGAGACCCAGTACGGCGACCACTTCGCGGTCCTGACGCTGTAGTACCCACCAACGACGTGGTCGACGTGGACATCCCCACGCCGGAGCCCGACTTCGGGGCAGCGGTGGCCGAGGTCGTCCGGATGATCCCGCCGGGTCACGTCATGACGTACGGCGACGTCGCCGCGGCGCTCGGTTCCCGCGCGTCCCGTGCGGTCGGCAAGGTGATGGCCCACGAGGGCGCGGACCTGCCGTGGTGGCGCGTGGTGCGCGCGGGTGGGCACCCGCCGCTGCACCACGAGGTCCGTGCGCTCCAGCACTACCGCGCCGAGGGCACGCCGCTCGTGCAGGGGACGGCGGCCTGGAGGCTCGACATGCGTCGCGCGCGCTGGTCGCCGTCCACGGACGCGGACGACCCGTTCTGACGGCCGGCCCGCGCAGGTCGGCCGACAGCCCGGCAGCGGTCAGCGCTCGAAGCGCTCGCCCTTCGGGCTGGTCGGGATCAGGCACAGCAGGTACACGACGAGCAAACCGATGCCCGGCACGACGTGCAGGAACTGCCAGAAGCCGGACAGGCCGGCGTCGTGCAGCCGTCGGGCACCGAGGGCGAGCGAGCCGATCAGGGTCGCGAGGCCCCAGAGCACGAAGAGGTAGGACCCGACGGGGTTCTCGAACAGCGCGGTGTCCGGCGTGAACGCCTGCGGGACGAGCTGCAGCACGAGGCCGATCGCGAGCGACGTCAGCCACCACCACCAGAACTCGGCGCGCGAGGCCCGACCGGTGAACACGGTGTACTTCCGCCAGAACCGCCGGACGGCCTCGGTGAAGGGTGCGCCGTAGAAGGGGTCGCGGAGGGCGACGCCGCCGGGCTGCACGCTGTCGTTGCTCATGGAGCAAGCCAACCACGTGGTGCAGCCCGGCCGCGTCCTACACGAGCGAGTCGCGCCAGGCCGCGTGCAGCTGGGCGAACCGCCCGGTGCCGGCGATGAGGTCGGCGGGGGTGCCGTCCTCGACGATCTTGCCGTGCTCCATGACGAGCACCCGGTGGGCGATCGCGACGGTGGACAGGCGGTGCGCGATGATCACCGCGGTCCGGTCGGCGAGCAGGGTCTCGAGACCCTCCTGCACCAGCCGCTCCGAGGGGATGTCGAGCGACGCCGTCGCCTCGTCGAGGATGAGCACCTTCGGGTCCGCGATGAACGCCCGTGCGAACGAGAGCAGCTGTCGCTGCCCCGCCGAGACACGACCGCCGCGCTTGTTCACGTCGGTGTCGTACCCGTCGGGGAGCGCCATGATGAACTCGTGCGCGCCGACCGCCTTCGCGGACGCCTCGATCTCGGCGCGGGAGGCCCCCGGCTTGCCGAGCGCGATGTTGTCCGCGACCGTGCCGGAGAACAGGTACGCCTCCTGCGTGACCATGACGATCGCGCGGCGCATGTCCTTCGTGTCGAGGTCGCGCAGGTCCACGCCGTCGAGCTTCACCGAGCCCTGCGACGGGTCGTAGAAGCGCGCCATGAGCTTGGCGAGCGTCGACTTGCCGGCGCCGGTGGACCCGACGAGCGCGATGGTCTGCCCCGACGGGATGTGCAGGTCGAACTCCGGCAGCACGACCTTGCCCGCGTTGTACGCGAACACGACGTCGTCGAAGTCCATCTTCCCCGTGGCGTCGGCCAGCTTCGTCGGCTTCACGGGGTCCGGCACACTCGGCCGTTCCTCGAGGACGCCGGAGATCTTCTCCATCGCCGCCGAGGCCGACTGGTACCCGTTGTAGAACATCGCGAGTTCCTGCGCCGGGTCGAAGAAGCGCTTGGCGTACAGCGCCACCGCGAGCAGCGCACCGACCTCGAGCGACCCGTCGACGATCCGGAAGCCGCCGACGATGACGACCGCCGCGAGCGTGGCGTTGCCGATGAGCACGAGCACCGGGTCGAACGTCCCGAACAGGTTGAACACCTTCGTGTTCGCCAGCCGGTAGTCCTCGACGAAGCCGCCGTACTCGTCCTTGTTGCGGGACTCCTTGCGGAACGCCTGCACGGCGCGGATGCCCGTCATCGTCTCGACGAAGTGCACGATCACACGCGCCGAGGTGACGCGGGTGGCCCGGAACAGCGTCTGCGAGTTCGTCTGGAACCAGCGGATCAGGAACCACAGCGGCACGAGCGACACCGCGAGCACGAGCCCGGACGTCGGGTCGAGCAGCACCAGGGCCACGGCGGTGAACACCATGTAGAGCACGCCCTGGATGAGCTGGTTCAGCCCGGAGTCGAGCAGCTCGCGGATCGAGTCGAGGTCACTCGTCTGGCGGGAGATGATCCGGCCGGACGTGTAGGTCTCGTGGAACTCGAGCGACAGCCGCTGCGTGTGCAGGAACACCCGCTTCCGCAGGTCGAACAGGATCGCCTGGCTGATCCGTGCGGCGAGCACGGTGTACCAGGCGGTGAGCACCGCACCGAGGACGGCCACGACGATGTACGTCGCGACGACCCCGAACGCCGGCACCCAGTCGTTCTGGTCCATCACCGCGGGCAGGGCGTTGTCGATGCCCCACGCGATGAGCGCCGGACCCGCGACGGTTCCCGCCGTGGAGACCACGACGACGATCCCGAGCAGCACCAGGCGGAGCTTCAGCGGGGCCGCGAGGGAACCGAGCAGGGCGAGGGAGCGACGCCGCAGGCGCTTGCTCTCCGCCTTGGTGAAGTCCTCGCGCTCCTCGCCGCGCACGCCCAGGGTGGTGATCGAGGCGGTGACGGGCGCGGCAGACTGCTCGTCCGGAGCTTCCTGCGGGACGGACGCCGCGCCTCCCGGCAGGTTCTGGTCGGTCTGCTGGCTCATGCCATCGCCTCCTGTCGTGCGGTGGCGTCATCGTCGTCGAGCGACGAGATGACGTAGCGGTAGTGCTCGTTGGTGGCCATCAGGTCGTGGTGGGTCCCGACGGCGGTGATGACGCCGTTCTCCATCAGGGCGACCCGGTCGGCCAGCGTCACCGTCGACGGACGGTGCGCCACGATGAGCGACGTCGTCTCGGCGAGGACGCGGCGGAGGCCCGCCTCGACCCGCGCCTCGGTGTCGACGTCGAGCGCCGACAGCGGGTCGTCGAGCACCAGCACCGACGGCCGGGCGGCGATCGCACGGGCGAGCGCCAGACGCTGGCGCTGTCCACCGGACAGCGACAGGCCCTCTTCACCGACACGGGTGTCGACGCCGTCGGGCAGGTCGTCCACGAAGGACGCCTGCGCGATGTCGAGGGCCTCGCGCATGAGCGCCTCGGCCTCGTCACCCTCGACGTCCGGACGACCGAGCAGCACGTTCTGCCGCACCGTCGTCGAGAACAGGGTGGCGTCCTCGAACGCGACCCCGACGTGGCGTCGCAGCTCTTCACGCGTGAGGTCGCGGATGTCGACACCGTCGATCGTCACGGATCCGCCGGTCACGTCGTACAGGCGCGGCACCAGCGACAGCAGCGTGGTCTTGCCGCAGCCCGTGAGCCCGACGAGCGCCATGGTCTCGCCCGGCTGCAGCTGCAGCTCGACGCCGTTGATCAGGTCCGGGTACTGCGGCGCGGAGTCCTGGTACCGGAAGTGCACGCCGTTGAACGACAGCGCACCGTGCGGCTCCGTGATCGTCTTCGGGTGCTCCGGATCCGTGATCGTGTTCTCGGAGTCCATGACCTCGAAGAAGCGGTCGACCGCCGTGCGGGTGTCGAACGTCATCGAGAGCAGGAAGCCGATGGACTCGATCGGGAACCGCAGCACCGTCGCCGTCGCGAAGAACGCGAACAGCTGGCCGACGCTGAGCTGCCCCTGCGACGCCAGCCAGATGCCGGCGAGCAGACACAGCGCGAACGCGACGTCCGGCACGAGCAGCAGCCACAGCCAGATGCTCGCGATGGCCTTCGCCTTCTTGATCTCGGTGCCACGGAGCGCCTCGGCCTGCTCGCTGAACTCCTCGAGCTTCGCGCCGCCGCGACCGAACGCCTTGAGCACGCGGATGCCGTGCACCGACTGCTCGACGCTCGTGGCGAGGTCACCGACCTGGTCCTGGCTGCGGCGCGCGACGACGGAGTACCGACGCTCGAACAGCAGCCCGTTGATCCACAGCGGGATCGACGCGATCAGGAAGATCAGCCCGAGCAGCCACCCGAAGGTGAACAGCACGACGAAGCCGACGACGATCGTCACGACGTTCACGACGAGCAGGACGACACCGAAGGCCAGCCAGCGGCGGATCAGCGACAGGTCCGACACGGAACGGGACAGCAGCTGCCCCGACTCCCACCGGTCGTGGAACGCGACGGGCAGGTCCTGCAGCTTCGCGTACAGCGAGTTCCGCATGCTCGCTTCGATCCGAGTCGAGGGGCGCATCACCATGCGGCGGCGCGAGGCGATGAAGAACGCCTCGAGCACACCGAGGGCCAGCACACCGAGACCGGCGGGCCAGATCTGTGCTCCGTCCTTCGATGACAGCGGACCGTCGACGAGCCACTGCAGGACGTAGGGGATTGCGAGCGCCACCAGGGAGGCTCCCATCGCTGCGGCCATGCCGCCGATGAGGCGCCCCTGGTAGGGCTTCACGTAGGGGTAGATCCGCGCGATCGCGCGGAAGGTGGACGGGCGCGCCGTGGTGGGCGACTTGGACATGCGTTGCGTCCTCATGCGTCTGCCGGGTCCCCGGGTCGCGCTGCGCGGTACCGCCTGCTGCGTGCGTACTTGCGTGCGGCTGGCGTGCGGTGCGTGCGCGGCCTCGACCTGGAGGCTCGGTGTGGCGTTGCGTGGTGATCATCGGCCGGGCGCGTGGTCGCGCCTCCGCCGTCACTCGCGTGACGTCGGTCGGGCCGGAGGGCACCGGGAGACACACGTCCCCCGGGTTCAGGCGGGTGGTTCGCGGACGCTGGTCGTGCGGCGCCGCGAGGCCGTGGGAACGGCCTGGCTAGACGGCGGCCGCGACGCGCGGTCGCGGTGCGATCAGGGATCGCCGTGCGGGAGTGGTCCCCACGACGGACACGAGACCTGCGCGGGCGGCCGTCGCCACGGTTCCGGTCATGTTGTCCATCGTCACTCCAGTCGTCGTCTTCGTCACCGTTGTGTCCGCGGTGCCACCGGTCCCGAGGGATCGTCGGCTGCCTGTCGCGGAGCCTTACAGACTATTCACAGTGACTCGCAGCGCGCAATAGGGTGCCACGATTTGTTCACTTCAGTGGAAGAAGTGACGCTCGCCTCAGTGAAAGAAGTGACGCTCGCCCGTGAAGTACATGGCGACCCCGGCGGCCTTCGCTGCGGCGATGACCTCGTCGTCGCGGACGCTGCCACCGGGCTGGGCCACCGCGCGCACACCGGCGTCGAGCAGCACCTGCAGGCCGTCGGCGAACGGGAAGAACGCGTCGGACGCCGCGACGCTGCCGGTCGCACGGTCACCGGCACGGTTGACCGCCAGGTGGCACGAGTCCACCCGGTTGACCTGGCCCATGCCCACCCCGATGCTCGCGCCCTGGTTCGCCAGCAGGATGCCGTTCGACTTGACCGAACGGCTCGCCTTCCACGCGAACGCCAGGTCGGCGAGGGTCTGGTCGTCGGCGGGCTCGCCGGCGACCAGGGTCCAGGTCGACTGGTCGAACGCCGTGAAGCGGTCGGCGTCCTGCACCAGGAAACCGCCGGAGATCTGCTTGACCTCACGCGGCGCCAGGGCGAAGTCGGCCGGCAGCGTGAGCAGGCGGATGTTCTTCTTGCGCGACAGGATCTCGAGCGCCTCGGGGTCGAACCCGGGGGCGACGACGACCTCGGTGAAGATGTCCTTCACGGTCTCCGCCATGGCCACGGTGACCGGGCGGTTCGCGGCGATGACCCCACCGAAGGCGGACAGCGGGTCGCAGGCGTGCGCGGCGGCGTGGGCCGAGGCGATCGGGTCGGCGGCGTCGGCCGGGGCGATCGCGATGCCGCACGGGTTGGCGTGCTTGATGATCGCGACGGCGGGCTCGTCGAAGTCGAACGCGGCACGGACAGCGGCGTCGGCGTCGACGTAGTTGTTGTACGACATCTCCTTGCCGTGCAGCTGCGTCGCCTGCGCGATACCGGTGCCGTCGGTGCTCGTGTAGAGCGCGGCAGCCTGGTGCGCGTTCTCGCCGTAGCGAAGCGTGGCGGACAGGTCGGCGGTGACGCTGAGGTGCTCGTCGAACGCGCCGGGCGTCGCGATGTCCCCGCTGGTCGTCGGCGCTGCGGCGGCCACGGCGACGTCGCTGGCGAAGTAGGACGCCACCGCCGTGTCGTACGCCGCGGTGTGCGCGAAGGCCTGGGCGGCGAGGCGCTTGCGGAGCTCGAGGGAGGTACCACCGGCGCGGACCGCCTCCACGACCTCGGCGTAGGACGCCGGCGACACGACGATCGCCACGTTCGGGTGGTTCTTCGCCGAGGCGCGGACCATCGCGGGACCGCCGATGTCGACGTTCTCGACCACGGTCGCGGTGTCGGCACCCGACGCCACGGTCTCGACGAACGGGTACAGGTTCACGACGACGAGCTCGAAGGCCGCGATCCCGAGGTCGGCGAGCTGCTGCTCGTGCGACTCGAGGCGCAGGTCGGCGAGCAGGCCCGCGTGCACCGACGGGTGCAGGGTCTTGACCCGGCCGTCGAGCGACTCCGGGAACCCGGTGACGCTCGAGACGTCGGTGACGGCGAAACCCGCGTCGCGGATGGTCTGGGCGGTGGAGCCCGTCGACACGATCTCGACACCCGACTCGGCGAGGGCGCCGGCGAGCTCGAGCAGGCCGGACTTGTCGCTCACCGAGATGAGTGCGCGGCGGACCGGCACCACGTCACGGTCGCGGTAGAGGCTGGGGTCGGCTGCGTGCACGCTCATGCGCTCGGGGTGCCCTTCAGTTCGGTGGTGCCGTTGGCGATGTCGAGGATGGTCTGGATGAGCAGGCGGCGCTCGACCGGCTTGATGCGGTCGTGCAGCGTCGACTCGGAGTCGCCGGGGAGCACGGGGACGCGCTCCTGGGCGAGGATCGGGCCGGTGTCCACGCCGTCGTCGACCGCGATGACGCTCGCACCGGTCTCCGTGACGCCGGCCGCGAGGGCGTCCCGCACGCCGTGGGCGCCGGGGAACTCGGGCAGGTACGCCGGGTGGGTGTTGATGATGCCCGGGGCGAACTCGGACACCACGGCCGGGGGCAGCAGGCGCATGAGGCCGGAGAGCACGAGCAGGTCGGGCGACCACGGGCGGATCTGCTCGGCGAGGGACTGCCCCCACTCGGCGCGGGTCTCGTAGCGCGAGAACGGCACCGTGAAGGTCGGGATCGAGAACTCCTCGCCCAGACCGAGGCCCTCGGCGTCGCGGTCAGCACCGATGGCGACGACACGGGCGGGGTACTCGGCGTCGAAGGTCGCTTCGAGCAGGGCTCGGAGGTTCGACCCGGTACCGGAGATCAGGACGACCAGTTCGAGCACGGCACCAACCCTACCGGGACCCGCGCGTCGTGACGTCGGCGCTAGTGGTCGTCCTTCGGACGGCGCCACCAGGGCAGCTCCTCGTCGGGGATCTGGTCGGTGACGTCCCAGTTCGTCGGACGGGCCAACCGGGTGGGAGCGGCTGCGGGGGCCTCGGGTGCGGCCGGTTCGTCTTCGACGTCGTCCCGACCGGCGACGAACTCCTCGGTGCTCCACGGGAACGCTGGCTGCGCGTCGGTGTGGTCGGGCGTGGACGTCGACGTGGCGGACCGTTCCGGTTCGACCGCCGGACGCGGCTGCTCGGCGTCGGCACCGGTCACGCGGTCGCGGAGTCCACCGGCCCGTTCGCGGAGTCCACCAACTCGCTCGCGGAGTCCACCGGCCCGTTCGCGCGCACCGTCGGCGGCACCGTGCAGTCGATCGCGGAGGGCACCCATCGCGGCGCGTCCCGACGAACGGGGTTCGCTCGGGCTCTCGTCGGCCAGGCGCTCCGAGGCGACGGCGTCGGTCTTCGCCCAGGCCGGCAGTTCCACGTCGTGGTCCGGATCGCGCGGGGGCGTCCGAGGCGTTGCGACGGGCGCCGGCGCGACCGGCTCGTCGGCGATCGGTTCCGTCGGGCTGTCCACGGCGGTTCGGGGGCGGGCAGCGGTCGACCCGTCGTGGGACTCCTCGACCACGAACCGGTGCACGTCGGTGGTCCGTCCCGCGCCGGCCTGGTCGAGCGCGGCGAGCAGCGATCCCGTCCCGGCCTCGGCTCCGGTCCGGTCTGCGTCGTCGTCCGTCTCGGTCCAGCGCTCCCGTGTCCAGCCCCGGTCCGGCAGGCGGACGAGGTCGCTGCCCGCGGCGAGGGCGATGACCGCCGGCAGGCCGATCTCGAGCGCGGCGAACCCACCCACCACCAGGGCGTGCGGGCCGACGTCGGCCAGTCGTCCGGGGCCGAACGATCCGGACGACACCCAGGCGATCAGCCCGGTCAGGACACCCGCGACGATGCCCGTCGCGACACCAGCGAGCGCTCGGTGGAGTGCGGAGTCGGCGTTCCCCAGCGCACGGACGAGTCGCGGGCGCATCGAGCCGCCGATCGCGAAGCCGGCGATCACCGGTACCAGGATCCAGACCAGGCCGAAGGTGTGGCCCGAGGTCGGCAGGGCGCCGAACACCGGCAGTCCGGGGATCGGGCCGAGGGTCGTGGCGATCGGGGACACGCTCGAACCGGTGCCGATGGCGAACCCGGGGCCGATCAGCCACGACGTCGCCCACCCGACGAAGTCCGGCAGGAACGCGAGCTGCCCGACGGTGAGGGCGATGCCGCCGATCACACCGGCGTGGGACTGCTCGTACAGGGTGATGACCTCGGCGAACGAGGTGAAGAGCAGGAACGCGACGACGACCCCGGCGATCGCGACGACGACTCCGGTGGCGGCGGTCCCGGCACGGAGACCGAACCCGGCGATCGCACGCCAGAGCACGGGCACGCGGTCGAGCAGGTCGAGCACACGCTGAGTGGCGGGGTCCGCCGGCAGGTCGCGCCGTTGTCGGCAGACCTCCGAGCTGACGAGCGCCGGGATCCCGAACCACAGCGCGGGCAAGACCACGGCCTGCCAGATCGTCGGCTGCGTGGCAGCGGAGGTCGACGACAGCGCGACGCCGAGGCCGAGCGCCGCGACGACCGCCGTCCCGACCAGCAGGCCGGTGGTGCGGTGCTCGGTCTCCGCGAAGCGTCGACCGGCACGGGCGCCGAGCCAGGCGGTCACGACCGCGAAGCCGAGCGCCGCCAGCGTCACGTTGATGGGATCGGCGGCACCGCTGACCCCGGAGCTCTTCGCCAGCGCGGACCCGAGCAGGAACGAGACGTCGACGCCGTGGCCGACGAGCCAGACGCTGCCGGCGGCCTTCCAGAACACGTCCCAGTCGATCTGCAGGCCGTACTCGAAGCCCCACAGCAGGGTGAGCGGCACCAGTGCGATCCCGATGCCGACGCCGACCGTCACGACCGCCTCGATCGCGGCGAGCAGAGCGGTTCCCAGGCGGTTCATCGCAGTGAGGATACGTGAGCCGGCCCCGGAACGACGGGAGGCTCGGCGCGGAACCCGCACCGAGCCTCCCGGCTTCGTCCCGGCCGTCTGCCGGGCAGTGGTCGCTAGCGGGCGGCGACGACCTCGCGCAGCAGCGCGGCGGTCTCGGACGGCGTCTTGCCGACCTTGACGCCGGCGGCCTCGAGCGCCTGCTTCTTCGCCTCGGCGGTGCCGGCGGAACCGGACACGATCGCTCCGGCGTGGCCCATCGTCTTGCCCTCGGGGGCGGTGAAGCCCGCGACGTAGCCGACGACCGGCTTGGTGACGTGCGCCTTGATGAACTCGGCTGCCCGCTCCTCGGCGTCGCCGCCGATCTCACCGATCATCACGATGGCCTCGGTCTCGGGGTCGGCCTCGAACGCGGCGAGCGCGTCGATGTGCGTCGTGCCGATGACCGGGTCGCCGCCGATGCCGATGGCGGTCGAGAAGCCCAGGTCGCGCAGCTCGTACATCATCTGGTAGGTCAGGGTGCCCGACTTCGAGACGAGGCCGATCGGACCCTTGCCGGTGATCGTCGCCGGGGTGATGCCGACGAGCGACTCACCGGGCGTGATGATGCCGGGGCAGTTCGGCCCGATGATGCGGGTCGTGCCGCCCTTCGCCTTGGCGTGCGCCCAGAACTCGGCGGCGTCCTGCACGGGGATGCCCTCGGTGATGACGACGACGAGCGGGATCTCGGCGTCGATGGCCTCGAGCACGGCGTCCTTGGCGAAGGCCGGCGGCACGAAGACGATGGAGACGTCCGCACCGGTGGTGTCGATGGCCTCGCGCACGGTGCCGAAGACGGGGAGCGACACGTCGCCGTGGGTGACGGTGGTGCCGGCCTTGCGCGCGTTGACGCCGCCGACGACCTGGGTGCCGGCCTTGAGCATCAGTGCGGTGTGCTTGGTGCCCTCGCCGCCGGTGATGCCCTGGACGATGACCTTGGAGTCCTTGTTGAGGAAGATCGACATGGTCAGTCCCTTCAGGCCGCTGCGGCGGCGAGTTCGGCGGCCTGCTCGGCCGCGTCGTCCATGGTCGCGGCGACGGTGACGAGCGGGTGCGCTGCCTCCGCCAGGATCCGACGACCCTCTTCCACGTTGTTGCCGTCCAGGCGCACTACGAGCGGCTTGGTGGCCGCGTCACCGAGGATGCCGAGTGCGGCGACGATGCCGTTCGCGACGGCGTCGCAGGCGGTGATGCCGCCGAAGACGTTCACGAAGACGCTCTTCACCTGCGGGTCGCCGAGGATGACGTCGAGGCCGTTGGCCATGACCTCGGCCGAGGCGCCGCCGCCGATGTCGAGGAAGTTCGCGGGCTTCACGCCGCCGTGGCGCTCACCGGCGTAGGCGACGACGTCGAGCGTCGACATGACGAGGCCCGCACCGTTGCCGATGACACCGACCTGGCCGTCGAGCTTGACGTAGTTCAGGCCGTGCGCCTTCGCCTTGGCCTCGAGCGGGTCCTCGCTGGCGGAGTCCTCGAGGTCCTTGTGCGCGGGGTGGCGGAAGTCGGCGTTCTCGTCGAGCGAGACCTTGCCGTCGAGCGCCAGGATCTGGCCGTTGCCCGTGCGGACGAGGGGGTTCACCTCGACGAGCGTGGCGTCCTCGCCCTCGTAGACGTCGTAGAGCTTCGAGAAGACGTCGGCCACCTGGTCGACGAGCTCCGCCGGGAACCCGGCCTGCTCGGCGATCGCGCGACCGGCGGCCGCGTCGATCCCGGTGAGCGGGTCGACCTCGACGCGGGCGAGCGCCTCGGGCTTCTCGACCGCGAGCTGCTCGATCTCCATGCCGCCCTCGACGCTGGTGAGCGAGAGGTAGGAACGGTTGGCCCGGTCGAGCAGCACGGAGAAGTAGAACTCCTCGGCGATGTCCGCACCCTGCGCGATCATGACGCGCTCGACGGTGTGGCCCTTGATGTCGAGGCCGAGGATGGCCTGCGCGTGCTCGAACGCCTCGTCAGGGGTCTTCGCCACCTTCACGCCGCCGGCCTTGCCGCGCCCACCGACCTTCACCTGGGCCTTGACGACGACGACGCCACCGATCTTCTCGGCCGCCGCTCTCGCCTCTTCCGGGGTGTCGGCGATGATCCCCTGCAGTACGGGGACGCCGTAGGACTCGAAGAGGTCCCTGGCCTGATACTCGAAAAGATCCACGCTGTTCTTCTTCCCGCACGGTTCGTG
The DNA here is from genome assembly GCF_054060195.1 of Curtobacterium sp. PvP017. Classification (NCBI taxonomy): domain Bacteria; kingdom Bacillati; phylum Actinomycetota; class Actinomycetes; order Micrococcales; family Microbacteriaceae; genus Curtobacterium; species Curtobacterium sp. PvP017. The sequence continues at coordinate 588,229 of NZ_JBSSCY010000002.1, read as the reverse complement.
CGATCGGCATCGGTTTCCCGGTCGCGCACTCCACATCGAGGGTCGCTCGATGTCGAGACAACGGCCGGGAGCCAGCCTAGCGCCGGACCGTGAACGTCCGGTGCGCGCGATCCCGGCCCGTTCCCCAGCGAGCTCCCGGCACGGTGGATCGGTGAACGCTGCACTCCGTACCCGCACCGCCGACGTGTTCGGCTGGCGCCTCCGCCCCGACCAGGAGTCCGTCATCGACGCCGTGCTCGACGGGCGCGACGCGCTCGCCGTGATGCCGACCGGCTCGGGGAAGTCGGCGATCTACCAGGTCGCCGGCCTCGAGCTGGAGGGCGTCGTCATCGTCGTCTCGCCCCTCGTGGCGCTGCAGGAGGACCAGGTCGTCGGACTCGAGCACCACGTGGACGCTCCCCGCGCGGTCGCGATGAACGCCACGAGGAAGGCCCGGGACGTCGCCGAGGCCTGGGACGCGGTCGCGGCGGGCGAGGTCGGCTACGTGTTCCTGGCACCCGAACAGCTCGTGAAGGACGACGTGCTCGAACGACTCCGCGACGCCGGTGTCGCGCTCGTCGCCGTCGACGAGGCGCACTGCATCTCGTCCTGGGGGCACGACTTCCGACCGGACTACCTGGCGCTCGGCGAGGTCGTGGAACGCCTCGGCCGGCCGCCGGTGCTCGCACTGACCGCGACGGGCTCCGCTCCCGTGCGGGACGACATCGTCGAACGGCTCGGCATGCGTGACCCGTTCGTGCTCGCCTCGGGGTTCGACCGCCCCGGCATCCGGCTCGAGGTGGTCCGGCACGCCGAGGACGCCGAGAAGCGAGCGGCCGTGGTCGACCAGGTCGTCGGACTCGACGGGGCCACCGTCGTCTACGTCGCCACCCGCGCCGCGACGACGGAGTACGCCGACGCGATGGCCGCCCGCGGTCGCCGCGCGCGGCCGTACCACGCCGGCATGCGAGTGACGGAGCGCGAGGCGGTCCACACGGGGTTCCTCGACGGCGACGTCGACGTGGTGGTCGCCACGAGCGCGTTCGGCATGGGCATCGACAAACCCGACGTCCGCTTCGTCGTGCACGCCGACGTGCCCGAGTCGGTCGACGCGTACTACCAGGAGATCGGGCGGGCCGGCCGGGATGCCGAGCCGGCCGGCGCGACCCTGCACTACCGGGCCGAGGACTTCGGCCTGCGCACGTTCTTCGCGTCCGGTTCGCCCCGACCCGCGTCGGTCCGCGCCGTGTTCGACGCGGTCCCGGCCACCGGTCCGATCGCCCGGTCGGCGCTCGCGGAGGCCTCCGGTCTGTCGTCACGCACCGCCGGTCGTGCCCTCAACGCCCTGCTCGACGCCGGCGTCCTGCGCGACGACGTCGACGGGGTCACGCGGGTGCCGGACGGCCCGGCGACCGCGGCCCACGCGGCCCGCGCAACGGCGGACCGCGCGGCGGAGCGCGAACGGGTCGAGGAGTCCCGCATCGCGATGATGCGCCAACTCGCCGAGACGACCGGGTGCCGACGGCAGTTCCTGCTCGGCTACTTCGGCGACGAGCTCCCGGAGCCGTGCGGCAACTGCGACACCTGTTCGTCGGGGACGGCCCTCGACGGCGGAGCCCACGTGGCCGACGGCGCGAACGACGACGTCTGGCCGCCGGATGCCCGCGTCGAGCACGCCGAGTGGGGCACCGGCGTGGTGATGAGCACGGAGGAGGACCGCATCACCGTCTTCTTCGAGTCCGCCGGGTACCGCACGCTCGGACTCGCCGACGTCGCGGAGCGCGACCTGCTCCAGCGCGTCTGACGCCCCTGCGCTGACCGGCGGGGGAAGGCGCGGTCGCTCGACCACCCGTCGGCGACCGCGCTCCACTCCCCCGAGCACGGGCGATGCTGCCGTGGCGGTGTGACCGGCAGGTGACCTCCGGGTGAACGCGACACGAAACCGGACGGTCGCCAGGTGCCGGCGGGTAGGCAGGAAGCCCGCAACGGAAAGGAACCACCATGAGCGATCCCGGCATCAGCCCCGTCGACGACTTCGAGGCCCAGCAGCGCCGCGACGACGACATCGACCGCGAGCACGTCGGCCCGTACGAGGTGGACGAGTCCGAGGAGTCCCTCGAGACCGTGACGAACGACGCGGTTGCGGGCGAGACCGTCGAGCCGCAGCCCGGTGACGGCACCGACGACGGCCCGACCGGCGGCTCCCCACGCGAGGGGTCGCCCGACCTGTGGGAGCACGACGCCGACGAGGACCGCCCGGACCTGGGCAACGACCTCGGCACCAAGCCGCTCTGACCAGCGGTCCCCAGGGACCCGCGGAACACGGCCCGTAGCATCGGGCCGTGTTCCGTCGTGTCCGTGCCAGCGTCCGCAGCATGCCGTCGGCCGCCCGCCTGGTGGCGATCGCGGCGATGCTGCTCGTCGCGGCCTCGGCGCACCTCGCCGCGCAGTCGGAGCCCGCGGGACGATGGGTCCCGCTCCTCGCGGTCGCGGTGGTCGGAGCCGTCGTCACCGGAGCACCGAGCCGCCGCTGGCCGCTCCCTGCGATCTGGCTCGTCGCCACCCTGCTCGCCCTGACCGGCGACGTCCGGGTCGACGGCACGTACCTGGTGATCGCCCTCGCGACCGGTGCGGTCGCGCTCCTCGCGGCGATCGCCGCTGATCTCGTCCCCGTCCTGCGGGCGCGACGCCGACGGGGTGGACCGTGACCACCCCACGGTCTGGAGGCCCGGTGTCGGGCCCGCACCGTCCCTCCAGGCACGGCCGTCACCCCGCTGGCGCGGTGCGCCGGAACCGGCTGGTGGGGCCCACCTCCCGGCAGCAACACGGTCGCGTCCACGACCGCGATCTGCGTCGGTTCCTCGCCGACAGCACTCCCGTGGCCGCGGGCGGCCGCGCCATCCTGCTGCAGATCGCCGACCCGGTCGTCGCGGCGGGCGTCCGCCGGCACTCGGACTTCGCACGACGACCGCAGCAGCGGCTGGCCCACACCCTGATGTTCGCGTACGCCGTCGTCTCCGGCACGGAGCAGGACGCCGCGATCGCCGCCGGCTTCGTGAACCGGGCCCACGTCCCCGTGACCGGCGCGGACGACGTCGACCGGCAGCTGTGGGTGGCCGCGACCCTGTTCGACTCGGCACGTCGGGCGCACGACCTGTTCGGTGTGCCCGTCACGGCGGAGCGGGCGGAGGACGTCCTCGCCGCCTACGCCCCGATCGCGACGACGCTGCGGGTGCCCGCCGATCGCTGGCCGACGTCGGTCGCCGCCTTCGACCGGTACTGGGCGGACACCCTCGACCGGCTCGAGGTCACCGACGACGCCCGCGAGGTGGTGCGGGACCTGCTGCACCCGCGATTCGCGCCGCTCTGGGTGCGCGCTGCGATGCCCCTGGTCCGGATCGTCACGGTGGGGATGCTGCCGGAGCAGCTGCGCGCCGCGTACGGGTTCGCGTGGGGGCCGCGCGAGCAGCGGCGGTTCGGTCGGACGGTCGCGCTGGTCGGCGGTGTGCGATCGGTCCTGCCCGGCGCACTGCTGCGGCTGCCGGGCCCGCTGCTGCTCCGGGCGATGCGCCGGACGGCCGGGCGACACGCCACGGTACGGTAGCGGGCATGTCGGTCGACCACTTCGCCATCACGGTCCCCCGCTCCTGGTTCGAGCTGCCCGTCGAGCCGGAACGCCGCGACGACCGGATCAGCGCCCTCGTGCAGGAGCGCATCGAGGACCAACGCGAGCTCTGGGACCACCGCACCGAGATCGTCCGGGCGCTCCGCCGGTTCGCGCGGTCGGCGTGGGACAGCGGTGCCCGGTACTGCGCGGCCTTCGCCGAACCGAGCGAGGACGGCATCGTCTCCGGTGCCCTGACCGTCACGGTCCTGCCCGCGCCCGAGGCCGGCGGCGACCCGCTCGCCGCCCTGACCGACCACGTCGCCGCGCTCGGTGGTGACGACGACGACATGCACGTCGACGTGCACGAGGTCCCCCGGATCGGCCGTGTGCCGCGTGTCTGGGGTGTCTCGACCGTGCAGGCACCGGACGGCCGCGGCTCGTTCGACGTCGTGCTCATGCAGACGTTCGTGCCGGCCGGTGACCAGGTCGCACTGGTGAGCGTGTCCTCGCCCGCGACCGACCTGGCCGAGCCCCTGTACGAACTGTTCGAGACCGTGACCGACACCTTCGAGCTCATCGACTCCGCCACCGTCGGCGGTGGGGTCGACTGATGCGGATCTGGCCGTTCCGGAAGCGCCGGAAGCCCGTCGAGCCCGTCGTCGAGCGGGTCACCGTCGACGACCTCGCGCGGATGGCGCAGCGCGGCGAACTCGCGCGCGCGGTCGTCACGCCGCCGCCGGCTCCCCGCGCCAGTGCCGACCGGGTGCGGGCGACCGTCGCGCAGCTGCCCGGGCGTCCGCTCGGCTCCGCCGGTGGGACGGCTCGACGCGACGCGGCTCCGGCGCGACAGACCGCTGCCGCGGTCCTGGTCCTCGACGACCACCAGCGGGTGACCGTGTCCGGCGGCGGGCTGATCGGCCGCGACCCGGCGAGCGCCCACCCGGACGGCGGCTACGCGCACGTGATCGCGCTCGAGGACCCCGACAAGCTGCTCAGCCGCACGCACCTGGAGTTCGGGTTCGGCGCCGAGGGCTCGCTCTGGGTGCTCGACACGGCGTCGGCGAACGGGGTCGAGCTGCGGCGGCCGGGGTTCCCGGCGACGATGGTGCCGCCGGCGCAGCGCACGGTGGTGCAGCCGGGCGACGTCGTGGTGTTCGGCGGGCACACCCTGCGCGCCGAACCGCGGACCGCGCTGGTCGGCGACGCCCCACTCGGCTGACGGAGCCTCGCGTCAGTCGGCGGGCACCTGCACGAGTCGCAGTGCCTGGTCGGCGTCGTTGAGCAGCGCTCGTCCCGGCACCCGGTCCTGCGTCACCAGGCTCTTCGACAGCTTCGTGCCGATCAGGTCGCCGTCGACGGTGCTGAGCGGCGCGAGCAGCATGCCGCGACGGGCCTTCTTCGCGTCGACCTGCCAGCCGCGGAACCCGCTCGCGACGCCCTCGACGTCGCCGGCGATGACGAGTCCGACCGAACGGCCCCGGTCGGAGTCCATGATCGCCCGGAACACCGGTTCGGCCGGGGTCTCCTTGAGCGCCTCGGCGTCGTCGACGAGCACGAGCGTGAAGCCGTCCGAGCCGGTGTCGACCGCGGCCGAGAGCCCCTCGGCCCCGATCCCGGCGTCGGTGACGACGGTCGCGCGCGGTGCGCCCTCGAGCGCGCGGAGCGGGGAGTCCCGCGGCGTGACCGCGACGACCGACCCACCGGCCGACAGCACGTGCCGGGCCATCGCGACGAGCGCCGTGCTCTTGCCGGACCGCGGACTGCCGGCGACGATGAACACGGGGGTGTCCTGCACGAAGTCGTGCGTGAACAGCCGGAGCTCGTCGCCGCCGACGCCGAGGGCGACCCGGCCGACCGAGGCCTCCGCAGAGGGCAGGTACCGCACGGCCTCCTCGAAGGTGATGGACCTGGGCAACACGTCGATCCGGAACGGCTTCGGCACGGTCGCGGGGACGTGTGCGCGGACCTCGTCGCCGATGCCGCGGAGCGCCGCCGCCTGGTCGCGTCCACCGAGGCCGCCGGGCAGCACGGCGACCTGGGTCTCCGTCGCCGTGGCGTTCCGGAAGCCGCGGCCGGGCGGGATCGACTCCGGCAGCTTCTTGCCGTTGATGCCCTCGTAGTTGTAGTCGCCGCGGTCGGCCAGGGCGAGCAGCAGCTTCCGCTCCACCTGGCTCGACATCCGGCCGGAGGTCAGGGTGCGGTCGCCGGAGACGATCAGGTGCACTCCGACGCCGACACCCTCGCGCAGCAGCGTCTGGACGGCGTCGTGCAGCGCACCGTTCTCGGCGTCGGCCAGGGTCGCCATGAAGCTCTCCCACTGGTCCAGGAACACGACGACGTGCGGCAGCGGGGTGGTGTGCTCGTCGGACCGCTGCTCGGCGATGGAGGAGTAGCCGCCGCTCGCGAACGCCGCCTGGCGCTCCTGGACGGTGCGGAGCAGGATGCCGAGCAGCCGTGAGACCCGGTCGGGCTCGTGCCGCTGCACCACGGCACCGCAGTGCGGCAGGGCACCGAGCGCGAGCAGGGCGCCGTTGCCGCAGTCGATCCCGTACAGGTGCACGTCGCCGACGCCGAGGCGCAGGGCCATCGCACCGGCCAGGGTGCGGAGCGTCTGGCTGCGGCCGGAGCGCGGCGACCCGATGACGAACAGGTGCCCGTCGGCGTCGAGGTCGAACACCGCGGGGCGCTGCTGCTGGTCGCCGGGGTGGTCCTCGATGCCCCAGGCCACGGCGAGCGGCGGCAGGTCCGCGGTGTCGGCAGCACCGGCGGCTTCGACGTCGTCGAGCCCGACGACCGCGCCGAGCGGGGGCAGCCAGGGCTTCCGCTGCTCGGGGGTGCCGAGGGCACGGGTGGCGTCGCCGATCGACGCGACGAGGACGCTCAGGTCGGTGACCTCCACGTCGCTGGCGGCGGCCTCGACGGCTGCCGGGCGGGGGGCTGGTTCGCTGTACGAGGCGAAGGTGAGCTCGCGGACCAGGGCGGGCCGGGCCTCCTGGTCGTCCGTGCCGGGCCGGCGGCCGCCCACCCGACCGGACTGGAAGGGCAGCAACGAGGCAGCACCGAGCCGCACGTACGCACGCCCCGGCGTGGTCTTCGCGATCCGCGCGGCGTCGTTCGCGCCGATGACGTCCTGGCTCTCGGACTGGTCGGTGACACGCAACGCGATCCGGAGGTTCGTGTTCGCGCGGATCTCGGGCGACACGACACCGCCGGGACGCTGCGTGGCGAGCACGAGGTGGATGCCGAGCGACCGTCCGCGCTGGGCGATGTTGACCAGGCCCTTGACGAAGTCGGGCAGCTCGCGGGCGAGCGAGGCGAACTCGTCGATGACGATGAGCAGCCGCGGCAGGCTCGGGATCGCGTCGCCCGACGCGGCGCGCTTCGCCTGCAGGTCCTGGTAGTCCTCCAGGTCCTTCGCACCGACCTCGGCCAGGGCGTGCTCGCGGGTACGGAGCTCGGCGCCGAGCGACTCGAGCGCACGCTCCACCTGGTGGGTGTCGAGGTCGGTGACCATGCCGACGGTGTGCGGCAGGTCGACGCAGTCCTTGAACGCCGCACCGCCCTTGTAGTCGACGAGCACGAAGTTCATCTCGTCCGGCCGGTTCGCGACGGCGAGCGACGCGACGATCGTCTGCAGCAGCTCCGACTTGCCGGAGCCGGTGGTGCCCGCGACGAGTCCGTGCGGGCCGTCGTTCCGCAGGTCGATGGCGAACGGCCCGTCGATCGACGCGCCGATGACGGCGGTCGTGCTGCGCCCGCCGAGCAGCCACCGGGCCTGTACGGCCTCGGACGTCGGCGGTTCGAGCTGGAGGACGTCGAGCAGCCGCGCGGACGACGGGATGGCGCCGTCCTGCACGTCCGGGCTGGCGTCGACGATCGGCGACAGCGAGCGGGCGACCCACTCGAGCCAGTCCTGGTCGACCAGGTCGGGTCGGGCGTCGTCGATGCGCTCGCTGCGCTGCTGGGTGACGCGGATCCGGTCGTCGCGGACGACGACCACGGCGTCGCACTCCTCGGGCAGGAGCCGCTCGTCCAGGTCGAGGCAGATGCTGAAGACCCCGACCGCCGGCCCCTCCTTGAGCACCTGCACGAGTGACGGCATCGCACGCAGGCGCCTGGCACCGTCCATCACGACGACGATCTCGTCGGCCGGCGGGGTCTTCTTGCCGATCCCCGCCTCCTTGCGGGCGTCGATGATCGCGGCGAGCTCGGCGATGGCGCGCGCGGTCGTCGCGGCGTTCGACGCGATGCTCGTCATCGGCTGGTCGGCGCCGTCGCGGCGCACGTGCGGCAACCAGGACATCCACTCCCACAGCGCGGTGCGGGTGGTGTCGGTGAGCAGCGTGAAGGTGACGTCCTTGGGGCTCTGCAGCGTCGCGAGCTGCGCGACCACCCAGTTCGCCAGCCTGCGGGCGTCGTCGTCCGGACCGGCGATGCCGATCACGCCACGCTCCGCCAGGCGGATGCGGACCGGCACGTCGGTCGCGTCCCACGCGACGGTCCGCTTGTGCGACAGCTGTTCCGGGTCCTCGATGGTCACCTCGGACCGCTGCGTCGCCGTGCCGACACGGACGAGCAGGTGGTCGGGGTCCGTCCGGCGTCGCTCCCACAGGCGCGGCAGCGGTGTCACCGCGGTCTCGTAGACGGCAGCCGGGTCGGGGGCGCTCGCGATCCAGCGCGCCCGCTCGGACTGGAGGCTCTCGGTCGCGTCCGCCTCGATGCGCGCCTTGGTGTCCTCGTACTCCACGATCCGCTGGCGGTACGTCTTCTTGCCCTGCCGGCGGCCCTGGAGGCCCGTGATGATCATCAGGATCGGTGACAGCAGGGCGATGAGCAGGTAGATCCAGCGACCGGTGGTCGACACGAACATCACGGCCATGCCCATCGGCGCCAGCGCCATCAGGATGGGCAGCGCCCGCGCCGGGGGCTCGGTCGGCGGGGCCGGGAGCTGGTAGCGGGTGTGCTCGTCGGGCGGCAGGATGCGCGGCGGCCGGTTGTACTCGAGCGACATGCCGTCGTCGGCCAGCGACAGGTGCGCCCCGCGGTCCGGCGCGCGACCGAACCCGAGCAGGACCCCGCCGATCGCGAGCTGCGCGGTCTCCGGCCAGTCCGTCTCCTCGGTGACGGCAGCACCGTCGAGCACCGCCCCGGCGAAGCCGTTCGCCGGACGGACCTTGGCGCCGTCGGCCGTGACCGAGACGAGCAGGGCGACCTCCGGAACGGTGTCGGCTCCGGACGCCTCGGCCTCGACCTCGTCGGTGGTGCTCACCGGCACACGGACCGTGGCGTTCGTCGCCGTGCCGATCGTCACCGTGCCGGTGCCCACCCGCACGATGGTCCCGGCGTGCAGCCCGGACACGATCCGGATCTCGGCATCGGTCAGTGGACGGAGCGGCTGCGGCGGCACCTGCTCGAGGCTGCGCGCCACCACCACGCCCTCGCGCACACCGGACTCGGCGACCGTCGCGGCCAGGTCGAGCGGCTGCTCGCCGACGAAGTACGCCGGGGTCCGTCCGGATGCCACCACGTCCGTCGCGATGAGGCGTTCGGCCTCGGCGACGAGCTCGCCGACCGCACGGGTGTCGTCCCCGTCGACGTAGACGTTGGCGGTCTGGCCGCTCTCGCGGTCGACCATCGTGAACGTGAAGGTCATGGCATCCCCCGTAGCGTTGACTACATGTCGCAGGACGATGGTAGTGTCCCCTGCAACACGCCCCGTTGGGGGGACATGACGAAACTCCGGGGAAAGGGAGTCACACCGTGGCGAACATCAACGTCTCGTACGCAGACCTCGAGGCAGCAGCCTCCGACCTCAAGGCGGGCCAGGCGGACATCGAAGACCGCCTCTCCGCACTGCAGCGCAAGATCCAGCAGCTCATCTCCGACGGCTACGTCACCGACAAGTCGTCCGTCGCGTTCGGTGAGTCCTACGACGAGTTCAACCGTGGCGTGACCCAGACCGTCCAGGGCCTCGAGGGCCTGTCGACGTTCCTGTCGAAGGCGTCGCAGACCCTGTCCGAGACGGACGAGTCGCTCGCTTCCGGCCTCAAGGGCTGAGACCGTCGTCGACCCCGTGCCCCGCGATCGCGTGGGGCACGGGGTCGTCGCGGTTCCTGTGGCGCCGTCGTGGCGGCGCCGGTTCGTGATCGGGGAGGGATTGTTCCGTGGCAGGCAGACTGCTGGTTGACCTGATGGGGCTCGGGGAGCTCCAGACCGACCTGACGACCGTGCACAGCACGCTCGAACAGGCGCACAAGCGCGTCGACGCGTCCGACGACGAGATCGGGTCGGGGACGGTCCAGAACGCCCTGCACGACTTCGACCACCGCTGGGGCGACAAGCGCGACAAGATCAGTGACTCGACGAAGGCGTTGGCGGACATGCTCGGCGCATCCGTCGAGACCTACACCGAGACCGACGCGCAGCTTGCACAGGCGCTGCAGGTCAACGACGAGAACGGCAGCGGCGGACCCGCTGCCTCGAGGGCGGTGTAGTCATGGGGCGACCATCGGGGTGGGACGTCGTCGATCAGGGTGACGACCCGGTCAAGGGTGATCCGTCGACGTTGCGGATGATGTCGCGGGAGTACCAGCGCATCTCCGACGCAGCCGATGATGCCTCGACCCGGTTGAATTCCGTGAAGGGGTCCGGGTGGCTCACCAACTGGGAGGGCGAGGCCGCCGACGTCTTCGTCGACGCGATCGAGGACACCCCGTCGGACCTGGCCAAGCTCGTGGCCTCGTACGAGGCGGCCGCGACGGCGTTGTCGGGGTGGGCGGACACCGTCGACGACACCCAGTACCGCGCCGACGGTGCGCTCGCGGACGCTAAGGACGCCTCCGGGGACCTCGCCGCGGCGCAGGACCGGCTCTCCGATGCGCAGTCGACCCTGTCGCACTACCAGTCGGCATCGAAGGACCTGTCGAAGGTCGCGGAGAAGTATCCGGCCGGCTCCGAGGTGCCGGACGGGGTGGACGTTCCTTCGCCGGCGCAGTTGCGGGCGGCGTCCGACAACGCCTCCGTCGCGCAGGGCTCCGTGTCGTCCGCGCAGGGCGACATCGCGGCGGCGCAGTCCCGGATCGACGCGGCGAAGCGACTCGTCGCCGATGCGAAGGGCGACTGGCAGGACGCGGAGCAGCGGACCGCGACGAAGATCGGTGAAGCGGCTGACGCGGGGCTCGGGAAGCAGTCCACGTGGGACAAGATCTTCGGGTCCGAGGCGTGGGAGACCATCGTCTCCATCGCGAAGGTCGTCGTCGCCGTGGGCGGCATCATCGTCATGATCATCGGCGGGCCACTCGCCTGGATCGTCCTCGGCGCCGCCCTGCTCGTGCTCGCCGACACCCTGTACAAGATGTCGAAGGGCACCGCCGACGGGTGGGACCTCGCCTTCGCGTTGCTCGACTGCATCCCCGGGATGAAGGGCATCACCACCGCGGCGAAGATCGGTGAGGAGTTCGCGAAGGGCGCCTCGCTCGCCGCCAAGTTCAGCTCAGCCGGTCGGCACGTCGCATCGGAGAGCCGACAGCTGTTCGCACCGGGTCTGCACCTGGTCAACAACCTGCGCCACGGTGCCGCACTGCGCTCGGTCGAGTCGCTCCGCGCCCTCGCCGTCCACGGTGGGTCGGCGGCGGTCGGTTCCCTCCGGCGCCCTGGGGACGGCTTCATCGCCTCGGTCCGATCGATGCCGGAGATCGCGAACAAAGCGACGCAGGCGTACTGGGACAACGGCGGCTCGTCGCTCGCAGAACTCGCACGGCACTGGCAGGGCGGCAAGGGCGGCTTCCAGAGTGGCTACCTGGGTGTCGACCGCTGGGCGAACGGCGACGCCGACTCGCTCGTCGGGCAGACGCTCCAGATCAGCGGTCCTGGCCACGGCAACTTCTACGTCCCTGACGGCACCATGCACGCCGGTGGCAGTGCCTCGAACTACAGCGAGTCCGTGCAGGTGGGCGTGCAGTCGCCAGCCGGACACGACGGCGTGCCTGCAGGGGCACAGACGCACTCCGACTACCGCAACACGGGCGACAGCTACCTGGTGAACCAGCCGCTGCCGCACGCCGAGGGCACCGCGCAGGCGAACACCCAGTTCGGCGGTGGCGGGCAGCACCAGCTGTTCACGGACAAGTCGACGAACGACCTCGTGAACGCCGGCGTGCTCAGCCCGGTCGACCAGGCGGGGAACGTCGTCCCCGACGGGATGAACCAGGTGCTGATGGACCCGGCCACGCGGAGTCCGCAGCCGGGGGTCCTCACGACGCACCAGTACGCGAACGCGCTGCAGGACCTCGGCGCCCGTGGGCCGGCGGTCGCGGCAGGCATCGTGACGGCACCGTGGGACATCAGCGAGGCAACGCAGTCCGTCCAGGACCGACTGCGGTGACCCGGAGCGGCGTCACCCCGGCGGGTCACGAGCTCCTGGACCGGTCACCGTCCTGGAACGCCCTGCCCGAGCGCGCCGCGGACGGCCGGTGGACCATCACCGACACCGTCGATCCGCTGTGGCCGGAGTACGGCGCGAGCCTGCGACTGCTCAACGCCCTGTCGTCCGACGGGTACGAGGTCGAGGACCTCGACGGCACGCTCTTCGAGCGTGGGCGCCAGGTCGTCGTCCCGCGCTCGGCACTCGTCCACACGCCGTCCGCGCCCGCGGTCCTCGAGTCGGTGGCCCTGGCGGACTCGTTCCACGTTGCATCGTTCGCGGTCGACGGTCGAACCGACGTCAACATCGAGGACGGCTGGAAGAACGAGTACGAAGTGCGCCGCTTCCGCACGACGTTGAGCCCGGACCGAGCAGCGATCGACCGCCACGAACCCGGTGTGGTGCCGACCACGGTCTCCCGCATCGAGAAGACCGTGGAACCCCTGCCGGTCGACGGGCGCGGCACCTACACCGTGCCGTCCACCGGCCCGTACGAACAGGGATGGGGCAGGCTCGCGCCGGTCGTCCGCACGATCGCGGAACTGGGGCTCGACGTCCGTCCTGACCTCGGTGCGTACACGACGCTGTCCGGTGTCGTCCGCCCGACGTGGGGCACCGAGATCCGCGGAGCCGACGACTGGACCGAGCTGCTCGCCCGGTTCGTGTTCCCGCCGGGCATCCACTCGGAGGTACTCTCCGATGGGTACGCGATCATCCGCGACATCCCCCACCCCGGCGACCCGCTGCACCCGACGTTCGCGCTCGTGTTCACACCCCCGTCGACGGCACGACCGAGCCTGTTCGCGAGGATCTTCTCCTGATGAGCACCACCACGAACATCACCTCCGCACAGCGACGCGCCTTGATGGTTCGCTCGCGCTTCGCGTTCGCGGCAGCCGAGGTCGTCGCACTCCGACACGACGAGCAGGGAATCCCGCTCGGCGTCGTCAGTCCTGAAGGCACCCCGCTCGCGCTGGCGTTCACCGATCCTGCAGCGGCCGTCGCCCGCATCCCGGCAGGTGTCGCTGCCACGCCGCTGTCGCTGCCGATGTCGCGCCTGGTCGCCGGCTTGCCGACTGACTGGGGTCTCGTGCTCGACATCGACCAGCCCTACCCGCAGGTCGTGCAGCCCGACGAGAAGCAGGCGGTCATCGCCGCGGGCGGCCCGTTCCCCGACGGCGCCGAGGTCACGCTCCGCCCGGCACCGTCCGCGTCCCAGGGGTTCTCCGACGCACTCGCCGAACGGGCGCCACGCACGCCGGGCGTGGTCCGGGTGTGGCTGTTCCGCCACGGTGTCGACATCGTGCCCGAGGACCTGATGGTCGTGCTGGCGACGACGGATCGCGACGCCGCGTTCGCCTTCTCCGAGATCGTGTTCGAGGTCGCACGCGCGCACGACGTCCCGGTGCCGGTCCTCACCGCCTGGATCGACGAGCTCCCCGTCGAGCACGCCACGTGGGTCCGGCAGCAGCAGCCGCTCGCGCACGTCGAACGGCGCTGAGATCGATGGACCGTGGACGCTCGGCTGCCGTGGTCCAGCGGGTCGGCGTCCCGGTTGAACTGCACCTGGTCGTCGACTCGCTCGGCCGGCCGGAACGGGAGCAGGCCGACCGCGGTGCCGCGGTGCAGTGGGCCTACAGCGATCCGACCGACCGTCCGACCGACTTCGGTGCCGGGACGCAGTGCATCTCCAGCGACACGCTCCGCCAGCGCGAGGCCACAGGCCCGGTACGGTTCGTCATCGACCCGGCGGGCCCGTCCCGCGCAGGTACGGAGTTCCTCCCACCTCCTCGGCCGCCGGTGCTCGCCACGCTCCGGTCCGTGACGTCGACTCCGCTCGGGACGGCCGCCGGCCTCTGGGCCGCGATCACCGCCGACACCGTCTCGCCCGGGCGGTCGCTCATGCTCCGTTCGGGTCGGTGGTCGCTCCCCGTGGTGCTGACTGAGCACCCCCGAGCGACGGCTGAGGCGATCGTGCACGCCCTCGGCAACCGACCGCACCCGGCGATCTTCGTGGTCGAAGGTGCCCGAGGGCTGCCGCGTCCGTGGCGGACCGGAGCGCACGCAGCCGTCGAAGCCGCGTTCTTGTCGCTCTGACAAGTACTGTGGTACGGTCGAGCCATGGCAGTCGAACTCAGCACCTGGGACGCCCAGGGCAACCAGACGACACCGACGTTCTCCACCATGCGGTTCCCCGCCGGTGAAGCCCACGTCAAGGTCGCGAACGACACCGCCGAGCCGGGGGGCCTCACCGAGATCGCGACCCTGCGCGGCACGAACGGCGACGACCTGATCATGCTCGGCATGTGGGCGGACGCCGTGCGGCAGCGCGGATCGAGGTCCGTCGCGCTCGTCCCCTACCTGCCCGGAGCCCGGCAGGACCGCGGCCTGCCGTTCGGCGCGAAGGTCTACGCGGACGTCCTCAACGGCTTCCACCTCGACCAGGTCATCGCGTTCGACCCGCACTCGCCGGTCATCGTCGGCCTGGTCGACAACCTGACCGTCGTCACGAGCGAGCAGGTCGTCCGTGACGCCGTGGTCGGCGCACCCGAGCACGACGGCGGCGACCCGTACACCGGCATCATCGCTCCGGACAAGGGCGCGGTCCCCCGGGCAACCGCGGTCGCCGAGGCGTGCGGGCTGCCGCTCTACCGGGCCGAGAAGCACCGCAACCCCGACACCGGCAAGCTCGACGGCTTCACCTGCGAACCCCTGCCCGACACCGGCCGGTTCCTGGTGGTCGACGACATCTGCGACGGCGGCGGCACGTTCATGGGGCTCGCGGGCTCGACGGGCCTGCCCAAGGAGCGCCTCGGCCTCTGGGTCTCGCACGGCGTCTTCTCCGGCCGGGCAGCACAGCTCGCCGACCACTTCGGCGAGATCGTCACCACCGACTCGTACCCCGCGCAGAACGCCATCGACGGCCTGCGCACGATCGCACTCACCCCCTACCTGACGGAGCAGATCCGATGACGCAGACCACGAGCACCACGACCAGCACGAGCACCGGGATCGAGCCGCGCATCACCACGGCGAGCCCGATCGCGCCGCTGCTGGCCGTCGACGGCTACAAGCACTCGCACCGGCAGGTCTACCCGGCAGGCACCACCCGCATCCTGATCAACTGGACGAACCGGTCGAACGCGCACATGCCCGAGTCGACGCACGCCGTGGTCTTCGGGCTGCAGGCGTTCATCCAGCGCTCGCTCGTCGAAGCCTGGGCACCGTTCTTCGCCGCCGACGAAGACGAGGTCGTCCGGCTGTTCGACGAAGCGCTGCAGAGCTACTTCGGCCCGAACCACATCGGCACCGACCACGTCCGGGCCCTGCACCGCCTCGGCTACCTGCCCCTCGAGATCCGTGCGCTGCCCGAGGGGACCCTCGCACCGATCGGCGTCGCGACCCTGACGGTCGAGAACACGATCGACGAGTTCTACTGGCTGCCCAACTACATCGAGACCGCGCTGTCCGCCTCGATCTGGCACCCGTCGACGGTCGCCACGAAGGCACTCGAGTACCGCGACCTGATGGAGGACTGGGCCGCCCGCACCGGCGCGGTCCCGGCCGGCATCGACTTCGCCGCGCACGACTTCTCGTTCCGTGGGCAGTCGAGCATCGAATCGGCCGCAGCGGGTGGCGCGGGCCACCTCCTGTCGTTCCTCGGCACCGACTCGATGCCGTCGCTCGACTTCATCGACCGCTACTACCCGGGCGACAACGGTTGGGTGGCCGCGAGCGTGCCCGCCACCGAGCACAGCGTGATGTGCGTCCGCGGCGCCGACGGCGAGCTGGCGACGTTCGAGCAGATCCTCGACGTGTACCCGACGGGCATCGTCTCGGCGGTCAGCGACGGCTTCGACCTGTTCAAGGTCATCACCGAGACCCTCCCGCAGCTCAAGGACCGCATCACCGGTCGTGACGGCAAGCTCGTCATCCGCCCCGACTCGGGTGACCCGGTCGACATCGTCACCGGAACCGTGCACGGCGTCGACGACGCTGAACTGTTCGCGGCCGACCGCAGCCACGAGCAGAAGGGCGTCGTCGAGCTGCTCGACGAGATCTTCGGGCACACCGTGAACGAGCAGGGCTTCAAGGTCCTCGACCAGCACATCGGTGTCATCTACGGCGACAGCATCACGCTCGACCGTGCCCGTCGCATCTACGAGCGCTTGGCCGCCAAGGGGTACTCGAGCGACAACATCGTGCTCGGCATCGGTTCGTACACGTACCAGTACATGACCCGCGACAACCTCGGCAGCGCGGTCAAGGCCACGTGGGCACTCGTCGACGGCGAGCCCGTCGACATCCAGAAGGACCCGAAGACCGGCAGCGGCAAGAAGAGCGCGAAGGGCCGCATCGCCCTGCACCGCGACGAGACCGGTGAGATCCGGCAGACGGACCAGGCCACAGCCGACGACGAGGCGACCAGCCTGCTCCAGCCGGTGTGGGTCGACGGACGTTTCACGCGCCTCCAGTCCTTCGCCGACGTCCGCCAGACGCTCCGCCACGAGCGCGCGGCCCGAGCCACCCGCCGGGCGGCCACCGCGTGAACGACGCCGCAGCGGCGATCCGCGACCAACCGCTCATCGCGATCGACGTCGTCCCGATGTCGTTCACGACGGCGGGCGGTCTCCGGGTCGCCACGGCGCGGCGGGCGTACGCCCCGTACGCCGGAGAGCAGGCCCTCCCCGGCGTGCTCCTCGACGGCACCGAGATCCTCGCCGACGGTGCACGGCGCGCCCTGCGGGCCAAGACCGGAGTCGGGCCGACGGCGGTGAACCACCTCGCACAGGTCGGCGCGTTCGACGGACCCGACCGCGATCCGCGGAGCGCCGCGATCAGCATCGCGTTCCTCGCGGTCATCGACCCGGCAGCGGACTCCGACGCGACGTGGCACGACGTCGGCTCGCTGCCGCTCGGCCTGCCGTTCGACCACGACCGGATCGTCGACGCAGCCCTCGAGCGCGCCCGGGTACTCCTCTGGTCCGACCTGCCGTTCACACGAGCACTGCTCGGCGACCCCTTCACCACGGCCGATGCCGCTCGGCTGCGGATCGCGCTGACGGGGACGATACCGGACCCGGGCAACCTCAACCGGACGCTCCGCACGAACACCGCGCTTGCGCGGGTCGACGCCACTGCGAGCGCGGGGCCGCGGGGTGGGCGTCCCCCGGCAGCCTGGACGTGGCAGGACTGAGCACGGTTGGGTGGACGCATGTCCTCCTCCCTGTCCGGTGACGACTCCCTGCACCTGCCCGAGTTCGACGCACCTCCGGCGTCACCGCTCGACCTTGCGCAGCAATGGCTCGACGCTGCGGACGAGCGCGACGTCTCCGAGCCGAAGTCGATGACCCTCGCCACGGCCGGGGCGGACGGCCGGGTCAGCGCCCGCACCGTCGACGTGAAGCGGCTCGACGACCGGGGGCTCGTGTTCGGCACCTCGACGCTCAGCCCGAAGGGTCGCCAGCTCGCCGAGAACCCGCACGCGGCACTCCAGGTCTACTGGCGCGAGACGATGCAGCAGCTCCGCTTCGAGGGCCGGGCGGTGCAGCTGTCCGACGACGAATCAGACGCGCTGTTCGCCGACCGCTCACCGAAGTCCCGCGCAGCCACCGCCATCGCCGACCAGTCCGCCGTGCTCGAACCCCGGACGCTGCAGGACCTGATCGACGACGCCAACGTGCTGCTCGACGAGTCCGACGACGCCGTTCCACGGCCGGCTGGGTGGGTGGCGTGGCGGCTCGAGCCCGACGTGGTGGAGTTCTGGCACGGCAGCCGCGACCGGATGCACCTCCGCCTGCAGTACGTGCTCGCCGACGGCGTCTGGTCGGCTACCCGCCTGCAGCCGTAGTCGAGTCCGCTCCCGGTCAGTCCCGCTGCCACCACGACGGCTTCGCGGACGCGACGGTGATCGTCAGCGACCGGGCGTCGTCGGACTTCCTTGCCATCACGAACACCGTCGACGTGGGGTCCGCGGTCAGCATGCGCCACACCGGCCACGTGTACGGGCCGAGCTTCGGGTCGTACCAGGGCCCCGGTCCGTTGTCGGTCTCGACCAGCACACGTCGAACGCTGGCAGGGTCGAGTTCGGGGACGCCAGCAGCCCGCGCCTGCGTGAGGACACGGGCGACACCGGCATCGACGGCCGTCGTCCGCGCGGCTCGGGCCAGCCGAAGCCGGCGTCGCGTGACCAGGTACCCGAGGGCGATGAGCGCTGCGGCAACCAGCACCGTGCCGACCAGGACCGCTGCGGTACCGCGGTCACTCGGCTGGTCCGCAACGACGACTCCCCCGACAAGGACCGCCCCGCCGAGCAACAGTCCGGCGCCTCGGATCCGCCCCACTGGCCGGCATGCACCGCGCAAGGTCTGATCCGCGTCGATGACGTCCCCGATGTCGACCGTGACCTCGTCCCCACTCGTGTGCACCCCACCAGCTTCCCAGCTGCGGGCCATCGACGCGGACCACAGGCATGTCCACGGACGAGAGCGCTCTGCGCCGAGTAGCACAGAGCGCTCCCGTCGATGATCAGCGTCGGCGACGGTACCGGATCGTCAAGCCGACGTAGCATCCGGCTCCACCGACTGCGAGCCCGAGGGCGACACCTCCGAGAGCACGGCCCGGCGTGTCCGCCGTGGCACTTGCGACCGCTGCTCCGACGATGACGAGTGCGATACCGAACGCGACAGCGAACGGAACGCTGCGCAGGATCTTCGTCACGGCGTGCCGACTTCCGCCTAGACGCAACGGGATGACTTCTTGGTGACGGGGTACACGCGAACCGACTTCGGGCTCGGGCACTTGCTGTGCGTGGCGAGGTAGGAGGCGCCGAGGATGACCGCGGCGTTGCCGACCACACAAGCAGCCGGCCCGAGCGCGCAGATGCCGACGAGCAGTGCCGCGCCCGTCCCGCCGATGATCACGTTCTGGTCGAACGTGTTGAAGGCGATGTAGACGCCGCGATTGTCCGACCCGAAGCCCAGGCGCTGCCGCGGGTCTGTCTCGTTGAGCGTGAACTCGAACCCGTCGCCTCCGTCGATGGTGACCGAACGAGTTCCGTCCCGTTGCACGTCCTCGCGCTTGACTGCCCCCGCCCGACGCGCTTCCGAGATGGCCTCGTTCACCAACGCTGGCGTGACCTCCAGGTGGTCTGCTCCGACATTGACGACGGGCTTTGGCACCTCGGCTGCCGATGCCGCGGGCGCAGCAACGAGCCCTCCCGCGACGAGCGTGCCAGCGAGCGCAGCACCAGTGAACGTGTTCCGCAGTTTCGACATTGCGTCCCCTACCGGTTCGTGGGCCGCCACCGTCGGCGGCCTGTGCGCACGACAGTAGAGGATCACCCACTGACCGGTGATGTTCTGAAATACATTTGTTACACAGCCACGCAACGGGGGTCGTCTGCAAGACCAGAGCCTCGTCGCCGCTCCGGCTGGGGCGAGGCGCGGGCCCTACCGCCCGATCGGGTTCGCCATCGCCCCCGCCCGGATGAGCGACGCCGACTGGTCCGCCAGGTCGACCATCGACAGGGTGTTCCGCAGCTGCAACCGGTTCAGGCACGAGTGCTCGAACGTCGGTACCCGCAGGTCCAACGGTCGACGGCGGTCCGGGTGTGCGGCAGCGTGCGTGTCGATGCACTCCCCCACGACCTCCCAGAACCGGCCCTCGGGCAGGACCCCGTCGTCGTCGAGGATCGCGGCGACGAACCGCAGCACCCCGTCGAACACGTCGGTGAACACGGCGAGCGCTGCTTCGTCGTCGGACACCGGGTGCACGATCCGGTCGATGTCGGCCGGCACCGGACGGTCGTCGTGCCGCCCGAGCACCGCGGCCTCTTCCCCGATGTCCTTCATCACGGCACGGACCACGGCGCCGTCGCGGACGACGAGCACGAGGTTCTCGCCGTGCGGCATGAACACCAGGTCGTGCACGGTCAGGCAGTGCACGACGGGCAACAGGTAGGCGTCCAGCCAGCGCCGCACCCACGCGTCGGCAGGAAGTCCCGACGCCTCGATCAGCGCCGAAACGACGGCGTCGCCCGAGGCGTCTCGGTGCAGCAGCGCCGCCATGGTGAGCAGCCGTTCGCCCTCCGCCAGCCGCGGGATCGGGCTCTCCCGCCACAGTGCCGCGAGCATCTTGCGCTGCGGCGACGACACGTCGACGCGGTGGTACGCGTCCCCGGTGTACCCGATGGCGGCGTGCTCCCGCAGCACCGAGAACCCGACGGACGCGAGCGTCGGGTCGGCGGCGACGATCGACGCGACCCAGTCGTTCACCGCCGGGGTGTTCCGCATGTAGGCGGGCGACATCCCCCGCAGGAACCCCATGTTCTGCACGGCGAGCGCCGTCTTCACGTACGAGCGCGTCGGATCGGTGCGGTTGAACGCGGTGCGGATCGACTGCTGCGGCTGGTACTCGTCGGGCCCCTCGCCGAGGTCGACCAGGTCCTGCCGTCCCAGGTCGGGCGCGAAGGTCACGGCGATGCGGTGCTGCCACTGCCAGGGGTGCACGGGGATCCACACGTAGTCGTCGGGGTCCAGGCATCGACGTTCCAGCGTGGAGCGGAACCCGGCCACGACCGTCTCGGAGAGCTCCGACTCCCAGTGCGCCTGCTCGGTCCGGTCGGCGGCGAGCGCCAGGTGCGTGTGCGCGCGTCGGGCGGCGAGCCACCGGTAGCGGAACCGGCCGCCGGACTCCGGCGCGAAGGCCCGGTACTCGTCGAGGCCGAACCCGATCCGCCCGTTGGCGGCGACGAAGGCCGGGTGCCCCTCGGTCATCGCCGACTCGACGTCCTGGAAGGACGCGGTGGCGCCGGCGACGCCGCCGTCGGACCGCCCGCGCGCCAACTGCGCGGCCGAGGGCCCACCCCGCCGGTGCTTCGCGGCGGCACTCGCCAGGGTCGAGGCGATCTCCTCCAGGTACGTGCCGAGCAGCTCGTCCGGGATCCCGAGCACGTCGCGCAGTTCGAGCACGAGGTCCTGGGCGCTGAGCGCGACCGGGGCACCGCCGCGGGTCCGCGTCAGCGAGGTCTCGTCGATCGCCCAGTGTTCGAGCACGTGCCGCCGCGCCCGGAACCGGTAGGTGGAGTCACCCGCGTCCAACCGCCAGCCGTCGCCCTCCTGCGTGGGCGCGATCAGCCGTTCGTGGGTGAACTCCGCGATGGCCTTCGCGACGAGGTGCCGCTCAGCGGGTTCCAGGTGTTCGGGCCGCAGGTGGGCGGCCGGCTCGTCGTCGTCGGACACACCGATCCGGTCGGTCTCGAGCACCGACAGCAGGGCTCGCTTGCCGTCGACGTCGACCTCTCGCAGCGCGCGGAACCCGACCTCGGCGTTCTTCGCCTGCACCGCGGTGTTCCGCACGTCCGGTTCGACGACGACCCGACGTGCCCCGAGGGCGTCGCGGCAGTGCTCGACGACGGCGCGCATCACGGCGCTCGTCAGTCCGTGCACGCGGCCCTCGGCCGGCGCCGGTGCGACGAGCAGGTGCATGCCGACGTCGCCGGGCTCCGCCGCCCACACGTCGGTGAGCAGGACGGCCGAGGGGTCGTAGGTCTCGGCCAGGAAGCACGGTTCGCCGTCGCGGCGGCCGAGCCACGCGGCCTGCGCCGGGTCCGCCTGCACGCCGGTCAGGTAGTCGCGGACCTCCACGACGTCGAGCTGCCCCATCTCCCACCACGACGACGCGGGGTGGGCGAGCCACGACTGGACGACGGCGGCGTCGCGTTCCGGGTCCACGGGTTCGACGGTCAGGAGGCCCGGAGCGGCTCCGGCGGACACCGTCGCCTGGGGCGCACCGGCCAGTGCAGTGCTCGTCACATCGGCGCTCATGCGGGCACCTCCGCGCGCTCGGTGACCTGCCGGTCCGGCGCGCGGTGCGCGCCGGCGACCGGGGCCGTCGACTGGTCCGTGTCGGGCAGGCCGAACTCCTGGAAGGCGATCCGGGCCTCCAGGCCGTACACGGGGCGCCCCGTGACGGACCGGATGATCGACGCGTTCCGCCACGCGCCCATGCCGAGGTCGGGCGCGGTCAGGCCGTGCGTGTGCTCCTCGGCGTTCTGCACCCAGATGCGCCCGCCGAGCGTGTCGACGTGGTGGTTGCGCGCGACGGCCAGGCGACCCTGGGAGTCCCGGGCGACGAGGTGCTCGACCGGATCGAGGAACCGCGGCGCCCGTGGGCGGTAACCGGTGGCGAGGACGAGCCGCTCGACCTCGTGCTCGTAGGTCGCGCCGAGCTGCTCGTGGCGGAGTGTCAGCCGGTACGTGCCCCGGTCGGCGAGCCACTCCGCGTCGACGACACTGGTCTCGGTGCGCAGGCTCGTCGGGATCGGGCCACGTGCGCTGATCCGGTACAGCTGGTCGTAGAGCTCGTCGACGAGGTCGGCACTGATGCCCTTGTAGAGCCCGCGCTGCTCGCGCCCCAGGTGGTCGCGGACGGCTTCGGGCAGGGCATGGAAGTGGTCCGTGTACTCCGGACTCGTCATCTCGAGGGTGAGCTTCGTGTCCTCCATCGGGAAGAACCGCGGCGACCGGGTGATCCAGTCGAGGCGGTAGCCGTCCTGCCGGATGTCCTCGAGCAGTTCGCGGTAGACCTCGGCGGCGGACTGCCCGCTGCCGACGACGGCGATCGACCCGGCGTCGCGCAGGGCGTCCCGGTTCGGCAGGAACTCGGCGGAGTGGATCGCCGGCCCGGCGATCCCGCGCAGCGGGGCGGGGACCGACGGCTCCGTGCCGATGCCGACGACGACGTGGCGTGCGCGGTACGTCTCGGGACCCTGATCGGTCTCGGCGTGCACCGTGAACACGTCCGTCGTCGGGTCGTGCTCGACCGCCGTGACGGACCGACCCCAGCGGAGGGTGTCGAGCTGGTCGGCGGCCCAGCGGCAGTAGGCGTCGTACTCGCTGCGCAGGGGGTGGAAGTCCTCGCGGATGTAGAACGGGTACAGGCGGCCGGTCTCCTTGAGCCACGCGAGGAACGAGAACGGCGACGTCGGATCCGCCATCGTCACCAGGTCCGCCATGAACGGCACCTGGATCGTGGCGTCGTCGAGCATCATGCCGTGGTGCCAGGCGAAGCCGTCGGCGGCGTCGAGGAACACCGCGTCGAGGTCGTCGAGCGGGTCGGTCAGGCAGGCGAGGCCGAGGTTGAACGGGCCGATGCCGATGCCGATCAGGTCGTGCACGGTGCGGTCGGTGGTCATCGCGTCGCTCCTTCCGGGGCGGTGGTGGTCGCACGGACGCGTGCTGCCGTCGCGGCGACGTGGTCGAGCGAGGCACGCATCTGCGCCGGGGTCGTCTCGGGGTTGAGCAGGGTGAGCTTGTTGCACGGGCGGCCGTCGATCACGGTCTTCGCGATGAGGACCCGGCCCTCGGCGAGCAGGGCCGCGCGGATCGGGGCGACGAGCGCGTCGGCCTCGTCGTCGGTCACCCCGGCCGGCTGCCAGCGGAACAGCACGGTGCTGAGCTGCGTCGGGGCGACGAGCACCAGGTCGGGGTCCTCCTCGACGATCCGGTGGGTGGCGGCGGCGAGGTCGATGACGGCGTCGAACGCGGTGCCGATCGCGTCGGCCCCGGTCGCGCGCAAGGTGGCCCAGAGCTTCAGGGCGTCGAAGCGGCGGGTGGTCTGCAGCGACTTGTCGACCTGGTTCGGCTCGGCGGCGTCCTCGGGGTTGAGGTAGTCGGCGTACCAGGCCGTCCGGCGCAGGTCGGCCGGGTCGCGGACGAGCAGTGCGCTCGAGGACACCGGCTGGAAGAAGGACTTGTGCAGGTCGGTCGTCACGCTGCGCGCCCGCTCGATCCCGGCGAGCAGGTGCCGACGCGTCGGGGACACGAGCAGTCCGCAGCCGTACGCGGCGTCGACGTGCAGCCAGACGTCCTCGAGGTCGCACACGTCGGCGATCGGCTCGATCGGGTCGATGACCCCGCGGTCGGTGGTGCCGGCGGTCGCGACGACCGCGATCGGTGTCCCGCCCGCCGCCCGGGTCACGGCGATCGCCTCGGCGAGGGCTGCCGGCCGCATCCGACCGGCGTGGTCGGTGGCGACGTCGACCACGGCCTCGAGCCCGAGGAGCCGAGCGGACTTCGCGATGCTGAAGTGGGTCTCCGCCGTCGTGAACACGGTGCCGGCTACGCCGACGGCTTCGCGTGCCAACAGCAGCGCCTGCAGGTTGGACTGCGAGCCACCCGAGGTGAACACTCCGTCACCGGCAGCGAACCCAGCCCGGCGGGCCAGCCAGTCGACCACGTGGCGTTCGATGTCCGTGCCGATGCGGGACTGGTCCCAGGTGTCGACCGACGGGTTCACCGCCGCGAGGACGGACTCGGCGGCGACCGCTGGGAGCGCGACCGGGCAGTTCAGGTGCGCGAGGTAGCCGGGGTCGTGGAACCACACCGCCTCGCGGACGAACAGGTCGTCGAGTTCGGTGAGCGCCTGCTCCGTCCCGACCGGGGCGGCGTCCAGGTCGACGGCGCGCACCCGGTCGTGGAGCGCACGCGGGTCGGTCGCGGTCGTCGGGCGGTCCACGGTGGCGAAGCGGTCGGCGAGCCGGTCGACCATCGACCCGACCGTCGATCGGTAGCGCTCGGCGGTGGCCGCGGTCAGGATCTCGATGGGGGCTGTCTGATTGAGAGCTGTCACGTTAGGTAAGGCTAACCTCACCACGTTTTCGGTGTCACCCGAACAGGGGTGGACTCCCAGGTCTCGGGCGTGGCGCGACGTCCTCGTGCCCACGACGAACGCACCCCGCCGGGGAACCGGCGGGGTGTACGGACGTTCAGCCGGCTCTGGCTAGAGCTTCTCGATCGGCGCGATCTTGATGAGCAGCTTCTTGCGACCGGCGGAGTCGAACGCGATCTCCGCGATGCGCTTCGCGCCCTGGCCGGTCACCGCGGACACCGTGCCCTCACCGAAGTCGACGTGCTTGATGCGGTCACCGGCGACGAGTTCCATGTCCCCGTTGTCACGGACCTGGCCGGACACCCGGTTCGCCCACTCGGTCTTCGGGCGGGTCTTCGACGCGGCCGCCGCACGGTCGTACGAGCCACCGCCCCAACCGCCGCCACCGCGGTACCCACCGCCGCCGCCACCGCCGATGCCGCCCTCGCGCTTGGCGTTCAGCGCGCGGGGCTGCGTGCCACCACGGCTGTTCGCCATGCCCGGCGACTGCTTCCACTCGATGAGCCCCTCGGGGATCTCCTGCAGGAAGCGCGACGGCATCGCGACGTTGACGTCGCCGAACTGCGCGCGCGTCATCGCCAGCGACAGGAACAGGACCTTCTTCGCGCGGGTGATGCCGACGTAGAACAGGCGGCGTTCCTCGGAGGGGCCACCCGGCTCGTTCGCGGACATCCGGTGCGGCAGCAGGTCTTCCTCGACCCCGGTCAGGAACACGGCCTCGTACTCCAGACCCTTGGCCGTGTGCAGCGTCATGAGCGACACCGTGCCCGACGAGTCGTCGAGCTCGTCCGCCGCAGCCACCAACGAGACCTCGGTCAGGAAGTCCGTCAGTGTGCCCTCGGGGTTGTTCTTCTGGAACTCGCGCGTCACCGCCACGAGCTCGTCGATGTTGTCGGCGCGGGCGGCGTCCTGCGCGTCGGGCGACTTCCGCAGGTTCTCGAGCAGGCCGGAGCCGTCGAGCAACTGCGTCAGGGTGTCGACGACCGGCTGGGTCTGGGCCTTCTCGGACACGGAGTCGAGCAGCGCGGCGAACGCCGTGATGGCGTTGCGGACCTTCGGGCCGAAGCCGAGCTCGTCGGCGTGCCGCAGGGCATCGCGCATCGTGGTCTCGTGCTCGTCGGCGTAGCGCTGCAGGGTCGTCTCGGTGACGGACCCGATGCCGCGCTTCGGCACGTTGAGCACACGACGGAGCGCCATCGGGTCCGCCGGGTTCGCGACGGTGATCAGGTACGCCATGGCGTCCTTGATCTCGGCACGCTCGTAGAACTTCGTGCCGCCGAGCACCCGGTACGGGATCGCGGCGCGGATGAAGATCTCCTCGAGCGCACGGGTCTGCGAGTTCGTCCGGTAGAACACCGCCATGTCGCGGTAGTCCATGCCGCCCTCACGCAGGCGCTGGATCTCGTCGGCGACGAACTGTGCCTCGTCGTGGCCGGTGTACCCGGTGAAGCCGACGATCTTCTCGCCCGCGCCGACGTCGGTGAACAGGTTCTTCGCTTGACGGTCGAAGTTGTTCGCGATGACGGCGTTCGCCGCGTCGAGGATGGTCTGCGTCGACCGGTAGTTCTGCTCGAGCAGGATCACCTTGGAGTTCGGGAAGTCGCGCTCGAACTCGACGATGTTGCGGATGTCGGCCCCGCGGAACGCGTAGATCGACTGGTCCGAGTCGCCGACGACGGTCAGGGACGCCCCGGCGATCGAGCCGTCGCGCTCGCGCATGCGGGCGACGTGCTGGCCGGAGTCCTCGAGCTTGTCGACCTGCTCGACCGGCACCGGACGCGTGAGCTCGCGGATCAGTGAGTACTGCGCGTGGTTCGTGTCCTGGTACTCGTCGACCAGGATGAAGCGGAAGCGCCGCTGGTACAGCGCAGCGACCTCGGGGAAGGCCCGGAACAGGAAGACGGTCTGGCCGATGAGGTCGTCGAAGTCGAAGGCGTTCGCCCGGCGCAGGTCGTTCGTGTACCGACGGAAGACCTCGGTGAACATGACTTCCTGCGGGTCGTTCACGTTGATGTTGCGCGCGTAGGAGTCGATGTCCTGCAGCTCGTTCTTGAGCTTCGAGATCTTCGACGCCGCTGCGCCCACGGTGAGCCCGAGCGTGTCCGCCTCGAGGTCCTTGATGATCCGCTTCAGCAGGGCCTTGGAGTCGGCGGAGTCGTAGATCGTGAACGACTGCGCGAACCCGAACCGCTCGGCCTCGCGCCGGAGGATGCGCACGCACGCCGAGTGGAACGTCGAGATCCACATGCCGTCGGACTCGCCGCCGACCAGCGCCCGGACACGCTCGCGCATCTCGGCCGCGGCCTTGTTCGTGAAGGTGATCGCGAGGATCTGCGACGGCCAGGCTTCACGGTTGGCGAGCAGCAGCGCGATGCGGCGCGTGAGGACGCTCGTCTTGCCGGACCCGGCGCCGGCCACGATCAGCAGGGACTCGCCGCGGTACTCGACGGCTTCCTTCTGCTGGGGGTTCAGGCCCGCGGTGAACGGGTCTTCGTACGCACGGGCACCGGCGCCCGGCTCGGGCGTCGATTCGAAGGGGTCGAGCACGATCGTCATGTTCGGGACAGTCTAAGCGGGACCCCCGACAGCCGACCGGGCGAGGACCGCCAGGTCGGTGTGGTCCGCGAACACCCCGTCGAGACCGGTCCGGATCACCGAGGTGTACCAGCGCTCCCAGTCCCCGAAGGCCGCGACGTCCCCGCCCCGGCGCAACGGCCCGGGCAGGAACCGGTTCTCCGGCCGGAGCGTCCACGTGTAGACGGCGAGCCCCGCCGCGTGGGCACGGTCGACGATCGCGCTCCGCACCGGCGTCGGGTCCTCGAGCGCGACGCTGTCCACCCCGGCCATCAGCGTGCCGAGGTCGACGCTGATGCCGTGGAACTCGGTCGCGAAGGACGCGAGGGCGTCCTCGGAACGCTCCGCGGCGTAGGTGGGAGCCAGCGATCCGTGGGACGCGACCTCGTCGGCGGCGCTGCCACGGGCCTCCTGGAGGTACACCAGCCGACCACCCGTGTGCCGCTCGCGCAGCTCGCGGAGCACGCCCTTCTCGAAGCTCTCGACCGTGAGCCGCTCGTCCCGGCGCCACCCGGCGTCACCGAGCGCGCGGTCGACGAGCTCGTCCATCGGGAAGCCCGCACGGTCGAAGAAGGCCGCGTGCTTGACCTCGGCGACCAGCCCGACCGGACGAGGCGCGGCATCGAGGATCGCGAGCAGGTCCTCGAGGCGCAGGATCGGTTCCTCGCCGTCGTGCTCGGCCGACCCGGGCCGCAGCGCGGGCAGGCGCTCGCGGGTGCGGAGCGTCTGCAGCTCGGCCCACGTGAAGTCCTCGGTGAACCAGCCGGTCAGGGACTGGCCGTCGACGGTCTTCGTCGTGCGCAGGTGCCGGAACTCCGGGTGGTCCGCGACGTCGGTGGTGCCGGACACCTCGTTCTCGTGGCGGAGCACGAGCACGCCGTCCTTCGTGGGCACCAGGTCCGGCTCGATCGCGTCGGCACCGAGCTCGATGGCGAGCTCGTACGCGCTCCGCGAGTGCTCGGGGCGGTAGCCGGACGCACCGCGGTGGGCGATCACGAGGGTCATGGCGCGACCCTACTGGGCCAGGGTGACGGCCGACCGTCCTGTGTCGCGGGACACACGCACCCGGCCGGAGCCCGTGCTTCCCAGCATCGACGCTGACCATCGCCGCATGACCGTCCGTTCGCTCTCCACCGCCGTCGAGGCCCGGATCGACCGCGCCGCCCGCCGACTGCTCGACGCCGGGCACCAGCCGCACCGGCCCGTCCGGCTGTTCGTCACCGAGTTCCTGGTGTTCGGCGCGAAGCAGGCGTGGGCGTGCGCGTTCGGGGCGCTGCTGCTCGGATCGATGGCCGTGGTGCACGTCACCGTGCCGGCGCCGTACCGGAACGACGTGCTGACCGGTGTCGCGGTGCTGCTGCAGGTCGGCATGCTCGTGTTCGGGCTCGAGACCGTGCGGGAGCTCCGGGTCGTCCTGCTCTTCCACGTCGTCGGCACCGTGATGGAGGTCTTCAAGACGCACATGGGCTCGTGGTCGTACGGACCCGGCGGGTTGTTCGTCGTCGCCGGGGTCCCGTTGTTCTCCGGCTTCATGTACGGCGCAGTCGGGTCCTACATGGTCCGCGTGTACCGCCTGTTCGACCTGCGGTTCGACCGGTACCCGCGGCAGTGGCTGCTCGCCGTCGTCGCTGCCGGCGTGTACCTGAACTTCTTCGGACACCACTTCCTGCCCGACGCCCGCTGGGTCCTGCTCGCGCTCGTCGTGCTGCTCTTCGCCCGCACGACCATGCACGTCCGGATCCACCGGGCGACGGTGCGCATGCCGGTGCTCGTGGCGATGGGACTCGTCGCCGTGTTCATCTGGTTCGCCGAGAACGTCGCGACCTGGGCAGGAGCGTGGAGCTACCCCGCGCAGCTCGCTCTGTGGCAGCCGGTGGCCCCGACCAAGATCGTCGCCTGGTTCCTGCTCATGACGATCTCGGTCGCGCTCGTGACCTGGCTGTACCCGGTAGTGCCGTCCGGGTCGGCGCGCTCGACGGCGGACTCTCGACGACTTCGAGGCGCGCGCGCAGCGGGTGCCCATAGGCTGCCGTCGTCAGGGCCCCCGGGCCCGCGTCCGCTCGCCGCGAATCCTCAGCCTTCCGCGACCGAGCGCACCTAGGCTGAGAGGACTCATATCTCCTAGGAAGAGGACACCATGGCCTTCAAGCCCGGTTTCGACCAGTCCCCCGCCTTCAACGCCCAGGGACCCAACACCTGGGGCGGGCGCGGCGCTGGTCAGCAGCAGGCCGGCTGGGGACAGACCCCGCAGCAGGCACAGGGCGGGATGACCCCCGAGCAGCTGCAGTACATGTACGACCGCCCGGCGGCATCGACGGTCGACACCGACCGCATGTCGTACGAGGACACCATCGTCAAGACGCTGCTCGCCTTCGGTGTGCTGCTCGTCGGCGCGGTGGCCGGCTGGAACCTGCCCCCGATCGTGTGGATCGTCGGCGCGATCGTCGGGTTCGTCCTGGCGCTCGTGAACACCTTCAAGAAGAAGCCGTCGCCGGGTCTGATCCTGACGTACGCGTTCTTCGAGGGGCTCTTCGTCGGCGGGATCTCGAACTTCTTCGAGTACAACTTCACGCAGACTGGCGGCATCGTCGCCCAGGCCGTGTTCGGCACCCTCGGGGTGTTCGCGGTCACGCTGCTCCTGTTCCTGTCGGGCAAGGTCCGTGCGACCCCGAAGGCCACCCGCTTCTTCCTCATCGCGATCGTCGGGTACATGGCGTTCTCGCTCGTGAACCTGGTCCTGATGTGGACCGGTGTGACCCAGAGCGCCTTCGGCCTCATGGGTGTGACGTTGTTCGGTATCCCGCTCGGCGTCCTCATCGGCATCTTCGTCGTGGTCATGGCGGCGTACTCGCTGATCCTCGACTTCGACCAGATCAAGACCGGTGTCCAGCGCGGCGCCCCGAAGATCTACGCGTGGACCGCGGCGTTCGGCCTCATCGTGACGCTCGTCTGGCTGTACCTCGAGATCTTGCGCATCCTCGCCATCGTCGCGAGCAGCGCGCGCAACTAGTACCACCGCGTCCACGAAGGGCCCCGGCGCTGCCGGGGCCCTTCGTCGTTCCCGGAGCAGGGGGGCTGTGGCGTTGTGGGGCTCGCCGTGCCCGCGGCGCCGAGGTTCCACGACATGCCGCGGGTGCGACGCCGAGGTTCCACGGGTGCCCCGGGGGAGGCGCGAGATGCCGAGATTTCGGAACCTCGGGGAAGCCCGACCCGCGCAAGCCCGACGCGCGCACGCACCCCCGGCACGCGCGGAGGCCCGGCACGCAGTGCGTGCCGGGCCTCCGAGCGTTCAGGGGAGCGTCACTCCCACTCGATCGTCCCCGGCGGCTTCGACGTGACGTCGAGCACGACCCGGTTGACGTCGGGCACCTCGTTCGTGATGCGGTTCGAGATCTTCGCGAGCACGTCGTACGGCAGGCGCGTCCAGTCGGCGGTCATGGCGTCCTCGGACGAGACCGGACGGAGCACGATCGGGTGCCCGTACGTGCGACCGTCACCCTGGACACCCACGGAGCGGACGTCGGCGAGCAGGACGACCGGGCACTGCCAGATCTCCCCGTCGAGGCCGGCCGCGGTGAGTTCCTCGCGAGCGATCTTGTCGGCCGCGCGGAGCAGCTCCAGCCGCTGCTTGTCGACCGAACCGACGATGCGGATGCCGAGTCCCGGTCCGGGGAACGGCTGGCGGCCGACGATGACCTCGGGCAGGCCGAGCTCGCGGCCGACGGCACGGACCTCGTCCTTGAAGAGCGCACGGAGCGGCTCGACGAGCTCGAAGGTCATGTCCTCGGGCAGGCCGCCCACGTTGTGGTGCGACTTGATGTTCGCGGTACCGGCTCCGCCGCCGGACTCGACGACGTCGGGGTAGAGCGTGCCCTGCACGAGGAACTTGACCTCGGCATCAGAGTCGGAAGCCTGGGCCTCGAGCACCAGCGCCTCGGCCGCGGCCTCGAACGTCCGGATGAACTCGCGCCCGATGATCTTGCGCTTCTGCTCGGGGTCGCTGACGCCGGCGAGGGCGTCGAGGAACTGCTGCTCGGCGTCGATCGTGATGAGCCGGACACCGGTGGAGGCGACGTAGTCCTCTTCCACCTGCTTGCGCTCGTCGGCGCGGAGCAGCCCGTGGTCGACGAAGACGCAGGTGAGCTGGTCTCCGACGGCCTTGTGCACGATGGCCGCGGCGACGGCGGAGTCGACACCACCGGACAGGCCGGCGATGACGCGGTTCGACCCGACCTGGGCCTGGATCCGGGCGACCTGCTCGTCGATGACGTTGCTCGAGTTCCAGTCGCCGGGCAGACCGGCGGCGCGGTGCAGGAAGTTCTCGAGGACGGCCTGGCCGTGCTCGGAGTGCTTCACCTCGGGGTGCCACTGCACGCCGTAGAGCTTGCGCTCGTCGGACGCGAAGGCGGCGACGGGGGTCGAGGCGCTCGATGCGAGGACCTCGAAGCCCTCGGGTGCCTTCGCCACGGAGTCGCCGTGCGACATCCACGTGACCTGGGACACTGGCTGCCCACCGAGCAGGACGCTGTCGGTCCCGCTGACGTCGACGGACGTGGCGCCGTACTCGCGCAGGCCGGTGTTCGCCACCTCGCCACCGAGGGCGGTCGCCATGGCCTGGAAGCCGTAGCAGATGCCGAGCACGGGGACACCGAGCTCGAGGATGTCGCCGTCGAGTGACGGGGCACCGTCCTCGTAGACGGACGACGGACCACCGGACAGCACGATGGCGGCCGGGTCCTTGGCGCGGATCTCGTCCGCGGTGATGTCGTGCGGGACGATCTCGCTGTAGACGTTCGCTTCACGGACCCGACGCGCGATGAGCTGCGCGTACTGGGCCCCGAAGTCGACGACCAGGACGGGACGCTGTTCGGTCTCGCTCACCGAGCGGCCTCCTTCTCACGCTGCTGGGCAGCGATCAGCTCGTGGTAGGTGTCCATGGCCTTCTGCTGCATGCGGTGTTCGACCACGAAGGACATGAACGGGATGATGCCACCGAGGGCGATGAGCAGGAAGCGGGAGGGCCTCCAGCGCATGATGCTCCACAGACGGAAGTCCGTGAAGAGGTAGAGGACGTACAGCCAGCCGTGCGCGATGAGGATCGCGATCGACAGGTTGAACGTGCCGGGTGCTTCGCCGGCCGTGCCGTTCGGCACGAAGAACGGGCCGTTGCCGAGCTGCATCTCGAGCTGGAGCGGCGTGTACTTGATGATGACCTCGATCACGAGGGCCAGCAGCAGTACACCGGTGATGTACGCGGAGACGCGGTACCACTTCACCGCACCCGGGATCTTCGGGACGTCGCGGGTTCGGACGGTCAAGGCCATGACGACCAGCCTACCGTCGGTCGGCGAGGGCCCCGTCGACGCTGAGGGCAGCCTCACGCCGCTCCTCTTCCTCGCGTTCCCAGGCGTCCTTCACGAACCGGTACCAGAGGAACACCGCGAAGCCGGCGAAGACGACCCACTCGATCGCGTAGAACAGGTTCAGCCAGTCGAACTGGACCTCGCGCGACGGCGCACGGTCGGCGATGGTGCCGAGGTCGGCGGCCTGCGCGGTGGCGCCGTCGGCGACGACGTACCCGAGGTACATCCGGTCGTCGAAGGCCTGCCACGTGTTCACGAAGCGGGCTGGTGCCACGGCGGAGTACTCCGCCTGCTTGTAGGTGTCCTGGTCGGGCGACTCGGCCGGATAGTACCGGCCCTGCACCGTGATCGTCTGTCCGTCCGCCAGGCGGTCACCACCGGCGACGGCGGCCGACCGCTGGTCGGACCACCCGATGACGACCGGGAGGCTCGCCCCACCATCCGAGTCCACCATGTGTCCCACGGTCTGGTACGTCCCACCCCCGGTGCGGCCGGTCAGGATCGTGGTGTCGCCGGCGACGAAGGTGCCGGTGACGGTGACCTTCTGGCCGGCGATGGTCTCGCTCGCGGGCTCTTCGGGAGCGGTGATCGCCTCGAGCGTCTTGCGGGTCTCGGTGGTCGCCGGCAGCGGTTTGCCGTTGGCGATGCTCCGCTCGAGCTGCCACTTGCCCAGCCCCGCGAACACCGCCGCCAGCACGAGCGCCAGCACCAGCAGCGCGATCCACCTCGGTCGTCGGGCAACGGCCCACATCTGTATCAGTACTCCGGATCGCGCTGTCGGACCGGACGCTCGGGGCGCTCGGTGGGGATCTCGACGGGCGACGTGACGGGTTCGTCGGTCGCCTCCGGTGACCCATTGTCCTGCTCGTCCCTGCCAGCGGCCTCCACGAGCGCGAACTCCTCCGCGAACTGGCGGTCCCGCTCGGCACGGCGGGCCGCGGCGGCGGACGCTGCTTCGTCCGCTTCGGCCTCGGCGGCCTCGGCGGCGGCAGCCGCGGCGACCGCACGACGACCGCCGAGCCGCCCGCGCAGGCGGGCGAGGCGGGCGGGGCGCACCACGAGGCGGCCGATCCGCTCCGAGTTCACCGCGAGCAGCGGCCCGAGGATCGCCATGACGAGGACGTAGAGGCCCGCGAACGCGGTGATCCGCGCCTCCAGTCCGGCGGCAGCCGAGAGCGTCGCGAGGATCAGCGCGAACTCGCCACGGTTCACCAGGATCACGGCGGTGTTGATCCCCTGCTGGACGTTGAAGCCGTTCATGCGCGCGACGATCTGCCCGGCGACCGCGTTGAGCACGACGGTCATGCCGATCGCTCCGAGGACCGGCCAGAGCACCTCGCCGAAGGTCGACAGGTCGAGACCGAGCCCGAAGTTCACGAAGAAGAACGCGGCGAAGACGTCACGCATCGGCAGGGCGAGCTGTTCGATGCGGTCGCGGTACCGGGTGGCGCCGCAGAGCAGGCCGATGACGAAGGCGCCGATGGCGTCGGTCACGCCGAGCAGGTCGCCGATGCCGCCGAACATGACGGCGAGCCCGAAGAACAGCACCGTGAACAGTTCGTCGTCACGCGTCGCGAAGATCTTCGACACCCACTTGCCGGCGAACCGGGCGAGCGTGAACATCACGATCAGGAAGCCGAACGCGAGCGCGAGCTTGCCCACGACGGCCCAGGCGTTGGTGTCGCCGGACAGCACGACGGAGACGATCGCCAGGTAGATGGCGATGAAGACGTCCTCGATGACCGTGACACCCAGGATCATCGGGGTCTCGTCGTTCGCGAGCCGTCGCAGCTCGATGAGGAGCTTCGTCACGATCGCGCTCGACGACGTGGCCGTCATGCCGGCGATGATCAGGGCTTCTCGGGTTCCCCAGCCGAGCGAGAACCCGAAGGCGAAGCCGACACCCATGTTGATGACCACGTAGGTGCCGCCCGACACGAGGAGTTTGCCGGCGTTGCCGTAGAACTCCTCCTGGTCGAACTCCAACCCGAGGTTGAACAGCAGCAGGATGAGCCCGAACGTCGCGATCAGCTCGATCGTGTGCGACTCGACGTTCAGGCCGATCCACGGCGTGTGCGGGCTCGCGATGAGCCCGACGATCATGTAGATCGGGATCGCCGGCAGACCGATGGTCTTGCCGAGCCGCCCGAGCACGTAGGCGATGACGAACAGCACACCGATGGTGAGCAGTTCACCGCCCAGGTGCATGCGCTAGCTCTTCCGCGGGGCCTCGGCCGATGCGGCCGCAAGCTCTCCGCTGCGGTAGAAGGAGAAGGCCTTGGCGACCTTCTCGGGGGAACCGGCGACGACGATGGTGTCACCGGGGAAGACGACGAAGTCCGGCGAGGGTGCCGGGTTGGCGCTGTCGCCACGGACGACGGCCACGACGGTCAGGCCGATGAAGCCGGAGTCGTGCAGGTCGCCGAGGGGCTTGCCGGCGATCGCGTCGTCGTAGTCGACCGAGAACCAGTCGATGGACAGGCCGGGGATCTCGTCGAGCTTGTCGAGGCCCTCGGTGATCCGGGTGCCGCCCAGGAGTTCGGCGAGGGTGTGCGCCTCGTCCTCGCTGAGGCGCAGCGAGACCTTCTCGGACTTGTCCGCGCCGTCGGAGACGTCGGCGAACGAGATGAGGTCGGAGTGACCCGACCGGTGCGTGATGACACCGCACTTGCCACCGTCGTCGGTGTAGAAGCTGTGCAGCACGCCGACTCCGGGGAGTTTGACGCGATGGACGTCGACCATGATGGCTCCCTTTTCGAGTACCCCGATGATAACCACCGGGGGTGCCCGGCCATTCCACACCTGCCGGGCCGCTATCGTCACCGCATGGGGAGAACTCGGATCGTCGTCGGGGTCGTCGGGACGCTGGTCGTCGCGCTGTACGCGGGGTTGCTGGCGCTCAACGCGCTCGTGCTCGATCCGCTCGGCGCGGTGCCCGGGCAGTCGCTCGGTGCGATCTACCGCCACCTCGACGCGCAGGGGTACCAGGTGCGGACCGACGTCGTGGCGGTGCTCGTCATCGCGGCGGTCGGCATCGCGTTGGCGGTCACGGTCCTGATCGTGGCGCTGGTCCGGCGGACGACGGCGCACGTCGCCGCCGCCTGGCTGCTGGCGATCGTGGCCGCCGGCGCCGTCCAGGTGTTCGGTTCCGGGTTCCAGCTCGGGATGGACGTGGCCGACGGCTACGGCATCGGCGGCGAGGACCACACCATCTGGGCCGGTGTCCTCTACGGCACCAGCCTCGTCGCGCTGCTCGCGATCCCGGTCGTGCTCGTCATCGGCGAGCGACGCCGTGGTCGCACCGTGGCGGGGACGCTGGCCGCCTGACGGACGAACCCCGGGCCTCCCGTCCGGAGGCCCGTGGCCGCGTCCGCGACGCGGGTCGCTACTCCGGCTCGCTCGTCTTCTCCCCCACCACCTGCTCGTCCGACGCCTTCGCGCCCTCGGCGCCGCTGCTGCGGCCGCCGCCCACGACGACGTCGTCCTCGTCGAAGCCGAACGCGATGTCCGGCGCCTCGAGCCGCACGCGGTCGGCGCTCTCGTCGTCGGGCTGCAGCTGCGACTCGCGTTCCGCGGCCACGCGCTTCAGGTAGTTCGAAACCTCGTGCTCGGTCGTCTCCTGGTCCCAGCCGAGCACGTCGGCCATGAGCCTCGCGGCGACCGGGGCCGCCGACTCCCCGCGGTCCCAGGCCTCGATCGAGATGCGGGTGCGGCGGGCAAGGACGTCCTCCAAGTGCAGGGCCCCCTCGTGCGAGGCTGCGTACACGACCTCGGCACCGATGTAGTCGTCGGCGCCCGGGAGCGGCTCTGCCAGGGTCGGGTCCTGCTCGACGAGCTGCAGCACCTCGGTGGCCAGGGTGCCGTAGCGGTTCAGCAGGTGCTCGATGCGGACCTTGTGCACGTTGAAGCTGCGGGCGGTCCGTGCGCGGCGGTTCCACGCGGCCGGGTAGCCCTCGGCGCCGAGCAGTGGGATGTCCTCGGTGGTCGACGCCGGGATCTTGCCGTCCATCGCGGCGACGGCCTCGTCGATGGCGTCCTTCCCCATCACCCGGTAGGTCGTCCACTTGCCGCCGGCGACGACCACGAGCCCGGGCACGGTGTGCGCCACCACGTGCTCACGGCTGAGCTTCGAGGTCTGGTCGGACTCCCCCGCCAGCAACGGCCGGAGGCCGGCGTAGACACCCTCGACGTCCTCACGGGTGAGCGGGACGCGGAGCACCTTGTTGACGTGCTCGAGGATGTAGTCGATGTCCGCCGCGGTCGCCGCCGGGTGCGCCTTGTCGAGGTACCAGTCGGTGTCGGTCGTGCCGACCAGCCAGTGCCGGCCCCACGGGATCACGAACAGCACGCTCTTCTCGGTGCGCAGGATCATGCCCATGTTCGACTGGAACCGGTCGCGCGGGATGACCAGGTGCACGCCCTTCGACGCCCGCACCTTGAACTGCCCGCGGGTGCCGATCATCGCCTGCGTGTCGTCCGTCCAGACACCCGTGGCGTTCACGACCTGCTTCGCGCGGATCTCGAACCGCTCCCCGGTCTGGATGTCGTGGGCCTGCGCGCCGACGACGCGCTCCCCAACCTTGATGAAGCCCTCGATCCGGATCCGGCTCGCGGCGTGGGCACCGTAGGACACCGCGGTGCGGACGAGCGAGGCCACGTAGCGGGCGTCGTCGACCTGGGCGTCGTAGTAGGTCATGCCGCCGACGAAGGCGTCCTTCTTGAGCGACGGCATCGAGCGGAGCACCTGCGTGCGGCTGAGGTGCCGGTGGTGCGGGACCCCGGGCGGGCGTCCGCCGGACCAGCTGAAGGCGTCGTACATCGCCATGCCGATGCCGATGTAGAACCGCTCCCACACGCGGTGGTTGAGCGGGTACAGGAAGCGCACCGGCTTCACCAGGTGCGGGGCGATCCGCTGCAGCAGCAGCCCCCGTTCGATGAGGGCCTCGCGCACGAGCCCGAAGTTCAGCTGCTCCAGGTAGCGGATGCCGCCGTGCACGAGCTTCGACGAACGGCTCGACGTGCCGGAGCCCCAGTCGCGGGCCTCGACGATGCCGACGGTCAGGCCGCGGGTGACGGCGTCGAGCGCACTGCCCGCACCGACGATGCCGCCGCCCACGACCAGGACGTCGAGCTCCTTCGTCTTGAGGGTCTCGATCGCCTCCGCGCGTTCGTCGGGGCCGAGCTTGGCCGCGGGGTCGAACCCCGCTCCCGGCACGACGTCGCCAGGACGTCCGGCCGAACTGGTCTGCTTCGTGGTGCTGGACTTCGCCATCGTCGCCTCCGGGTCACGGTCGGCGCCGAGGCGTCACCCGCGTCGGTGCACGGGTGCCACCAGGATCACTGGTGGTACGGCGCCACGACCACTTCTACTCGCTGGAACTCCTTGGCGTCGGAGTATCCGGTCGTCGCCATCGATCGACGCAGCGCACCGACGAGGTTGGCACGGCCGTCGTGGGTCGGCGTCGGACCGTTCAGCACGTTCTCGAGCGGGGCGATCGTGCCCACCTCGACCCGGCGGCCACGGGGCAGCTCCGGGTGGTGCGCCTCGGCACCCCAGTGGAAGCCGCCACCGGGCGCCTCGGTGGCACGGGCGAGCGCGGTGCCGAGCATGACGGCGTCGGCGCCGACCGCGATCGCCTTGACGATGTCGCCGGCGGTGTCGAGACCGCCGTCGGCGATGACGTGCACGTAACGGCCACCCGACTCGTCCAGGTAGTCACGACGGGCGCCGGCGACGTCGGCGACCGCGGTGGCCATCGGCGCGTGGATGCCGAGCGCGGCGCGCGTGGTCGACGCAGCGCCGCCGCCGAACCCGACGAGGACACCGGCGGCACCGGTGCGCATCAGGTGCAGCGCCGACGTGTAGGTCGAGGCACCGCCGACGATCACCGGGACGTCGAGCTCGTAGATGAACTTCTTGAGGTTGAGGGGCTCCTCGTTCTGCGACACGTGCTCGGCCGAGACCGTCGTACCGCGGATGACGAACAGGTCGACACCGGCATCGACGACCGTCTTCGAGAACTCCTGCGTGCGCTGCGGGCTGAGCGAGCCGGCGACCGGGACCCCGGCGGCACGGATCTCGGCCAGGCGCGCGGTGATCAGCTCCGGCTTGATCGGCTCGGAGTAGATCTCCTGCATGCGCTTCGTGACGTTGCCGTCGGTGAGCGACTTGATCTCGTCGTAGTAGGGCGTCGGGTCCTCGTACCGGGTCCACAGCCCCTCGAGGTCGAGGACGCCCAGGATGCCGAGCTTGCCCATCTGGATGACCGTGGCCGGCGAGGACACGGAGTCCATCGGCGCGGAGAGGATCGGCGACGCGAAGGTGAACGCGTCGATCGACCACTGCACGCTGACGTCGCGCGGGTCACGCGTCCGCCTGGAGGGGACCACTGCGATGTCGTCGAACGCGTACGCCCGACGTCCGCGCTTGCCTGCACCGATCTCGACTTCGCTCACCCGGCAAGCCTACCGGGCGGGTCCGGGGGCGTGCACGGACCGGACGGTGCGGTCAGCGCGGACGCCGCGGTGCCCGTCGGCGCTTCCGGAGCGCCCGCAGCACGAAGCCGAGCAGGAGCGCGAGCACCACGAGGACGACGAGCAGCACGGCCGCGACCTTGACGAGCAACGCCGCCCCGACGAAGAGCGCAATGAACACGAGCCAGACGAGGGCGTCGAGCACGAGGGGTCCGGAGGTGCGCACCCGCGGAACGATACCGACCCGCGCGGGGCGAGCCGCGCCTCCTGGCCGGGTACAGGAGCGGGGCCGTGCGGCGCGAAGCGACCACGCACGGCCCCACCCATCGCGGATACCACCCCCACAGCGGTACCCGCAGTCGACGCAGCGCGCTAGCGCCCTGCGTCGACGTCCTTGGCGAGCGTCCCCAGGTACAGCTCGATGACCTTCGGGTCGTCCGCGAGTTCCTTCCCCGTGCCCGAGTACGCGTTCCGCCCCTGGTCGAGCACGTACCCACGATCGCAGATCTGCAGACAGCGTCGCGCGTTCTGCTCCACCATGACGATCGACACACCGGCCTTGTTGATCCGTCGGGTCCGCAGGAACGTCTCGTCCTGCCGCACCGGCGACAGGCCCGCGCTCGGCTCGTCGAGCAGGAGCACCTTCGGGTCCATCATCAGCGCGCGCGCCATCGCGACCGACTGTCGCTCACCGCCGGACAGGGAGCCGGCCCGCTGGCCGCGCCGCTGCGCGAGCACCGGGAACAGGTCGTAGATGACCTCGAGCCGCTCGGCGAACTTGCGGGGCCGCAGGTACAGCCCCATCTGCAGGTTCTCCTCGATGGACAGCGAGGGGAACACGTTGTTCGTCTGCGGGACGAAGCCGACGCCGGCCTGGACGAGCTTGTTCGCCTTGAGGTTCGTGATGTCCTCACCCTGCAGCGTGACCGATCCCTCGCGGATCGACACGAGACCGAACAGGGCCTTGAGCAAGGTGGACTTGCCCGCACCGTTCGGCCCGATGATCCCGATCAGCTCGCCGGGGTAGCAGTCCAGGTCGCAGCCGTTCAGGATGTTCACGCCCGGCAGGTAGCCGGCGACGAGGTTCTTCGCGCTCAGCACCGGCTCGCGTTCCAGCGTGGCCGCCTGGGACCGACTGGAGGCGCTGCTCGCGTTCGTGGGGTCGACTGCGTCCGTCATCGGGTCTTCTCCTCTGCTGCTGCGTCCGCCGCGTCTTCTTCCGCGACTTCCTCCGCCAGTTCCTCGAAGGTCTCCTCGGTGAGGAGCGAGTCGTCGCCCAGGTCGGTGTCGTGGTGCGCACCGAGGTACGCGTCGATGACCGCCTGGTCGTCCATCACGGTGTCGGCCGGGCCCTCGGCGACGACCTTGCCCTCGGCCATCACGACCACCCAGTCCGAGATGTGCCGGACCATGTGCATGTCGTGCTCGACGAAGAGCACGGTCATGCCGTCGTCGCGCAGGGACTGGATGTGCCCGAGCAGCGACTGCGTCAGCGCCGGGTTCACGCCCGCCATCGGCTCGTCGAGCATGATCATCGTCGGGTCGGACATCAGCGCCCTGGCCATCTCGAGGAGCTTCCGCTGCCCGCCCGACAGCGAACCGGCGTAGTCGTCGGCCTTGTCGTCGAGCTTGAAGCGGGCGAGGAGGTCCTCGGCCTTCGCGGTGATCTCGCGCTCCCGCTTCGCCCACACGGGCTTGATCAGCGCCGCGAAGAAGTTCTCGCCGGGCTGGTCGCGGGCACCGAGGAGCATGTTCTGCATGACGGTGAGCCGCGACAACGCCTTCGTCAGCTGGAACGTGCGCACCATGCCGCGGTTGGCGATGTGGGTCGCACTCGTCTTCTGCAGGGTCGCGCCGTTGAACTGCGTCCTCGCGCCGGGGCTCGGCTTGTCGAAGCCGGTCAGCAGGTTGAAGAAGGTCGTCTTGCCGGCACCGTTCGGGCCGATCAGGGCCGTGATGGAACCGCGCTGGACCTCGAGGTGGTCGACGTCCACGGCGGTCATGCCGCCGAAGTGCCGGGTGACGCCGTCGACGGTGAGGATCGGGTCGGCCTTCGTGTAGCCGTAGGTCTCAGACACTGAACGTCAGCTCCTTCTTGTTGCCGAGCAACCCCTGTGGACGGAACACGATCAGGAGCATGAGCGCGACGCCGACGAGCACGTAGGAGAACTGCTCCGCCTGCTGCGCGTTCATGATCGAGTCCGGGATGAAGTCGCCGGCCAGGGTGCGGATGAAGAGGCGGAGGACGAAGAAGAGCACGGCACCGAGCACCGGACCGAACACCGTCGCGGCACCGCCGAGGATGAGCGCCGTCCAGATGAAGAACGTCATCGAGCGGCCCATGGCGTCCGGCTGCACCGAACTCGGCAGGACGTAGATGATGCCCGCGATCGCACCGAGTGCGCCACCGAACACGAGCGCCTGCATCTTGTACGAGTAGACGTTCTTGCCGAGGGAGCGGACGGCGTCCTCGTCCTCGCGGATCGCCTTCAGGACACGACCCCAGGGACTGCGCATGAGCAGGAAGAGCACGAGCGTGAACAGGGCGACGAGCGCCCAGGCCGCGATGCGGATCCACCAGCCGTTGACACCGTTGTTGGCGTAGGTGAACCAGAGGATCGTCGTGGTGCCGTCGGGCAGCGGGCTCAGGGCGGTGAAGGGGTCGCGGTAGCTCGACCCGGTGATGCCGTTCGAGCCGCCGGTCGTCGTGGTGAGCAGGCTCGAACGGCCGACCATGCGGATGATCTCGGCGCCGGAGATCGTCACGATCGCCAGGTAGTCGCCGCGGAGCCGCAGGGTCGGGACGCCGAGGATGATCGCGAACACGATGGCGACGAGCAGGGCGATGAGCACCGCCATCACGAACGGCAGCCCGTTGGTGATCGAGATCGCGAAGCCGTAGGCACCGAGCAGCAGGAACGCCGCCTGGCCCATGTTCACGAGCCCGGTCAGGCCGAAGTGCACGTTCAGTCCGATGGCTGCCAGCGCGAACGCCGCCGTGGTCGGGGCGAGGGCCTCTTGGGTGAGCGAGGACAGCAGGTTGAGGATGTAGTCCATGCGCGTGCTCCCTTAGCCGACCCGCTCGGCGCGGCCGAAGATGCCCTGCGGCCGGAACAGCAGGATGAGGATGAGGATGACGAGGGCGGTGGCGTACTTGAAGTCACCGGGGAGCACGAGGTTCGTGAGCTCGACGACGACGCCGATGATCATCGACCCGACGAGTGCGCCGTAGGCCGTGCCGAGGCCACCGAGCGTGACCGAGGCGAACATGAGCAGGAGCAGCTGCAGGCCGGTCTGCCAGTTCACGCCGTTCAGGACGAGGCCGAGCATCACGCCCGACAGCCCGGCGAGACCGGCGGCGAGCGTCCACACGAAGCGGATGACCCGGTCGACGTCGATGCCGGACGCTGCGGCGAGCGCCGGGTTGTCCGACACCGCACGGGTGG
The DNA here is from genome assembly GCF_054060195.1 of Curtobacterium sp. PvP017. Taxonomy (NCBI): domain Bacteria; kingdom Bacillati; phylum Actinomycetota; class Actinomycetes; order Micrococcales; family Microbacteriaceae; genus Curtobacterium; species Curtobacterium sp. PvP017. Next base: position 545,692 of record NZ_JBSSCY010000002.1, on the reverse strand, counting down.
CCCGGCCGAAGCGGGTCTTCGCCAGGAACAGCCCGGTGGCGACCAGGACGACGAGCGCGATGCCCATCGCCACGTAGGACTGCACGGTGAGGGTGACCCCGGCGAACCGGACCGTCTCGGGGTTGCCCTGCTGGATGCGGACGGTCGCTGCGCCGAAGAAGTACTGGAACGCGTACTGGGCGGCGATCGACAGACCGATCGTCACGATCATGAGCTGCGTGAGGCTGATCCGCTTGCGCCGCAGCGGTCGCCAGATCCCGGCGTCCTGCAGGTACCCGGTCGCCGCGCACAACAGCGTGACGACGATGCCGGTCACCCAGATGTTCCAGCCGAGCTGGTTCGCGAACACGTAGGCCAGCAGCCCGCCGAGGGTGACCTGCTCGCCGTGCGAGAAGCTCGACAACCCCGTCGTGCCGTAGATGAGCGAGAGGCCGATCGACGCGAGCGCGATGAGCAGGCCGAGGCGGATGCCCGAGGCGAACTGCTGCCATGCCCGCTGCGGGCTGACGCTCGACGAGTCGGACGTGGTCGTCGCGCCCTTCTGGTCGGACAGCTGGAAGATCTGTCCGACGTTGGCGTTCAGCGTCGCCTGCACCTTGCGCTCGGCGTCGGCCGCGTTCGTCAGGTACTGGCCCTTCGGCAGGGTGGCCTGGTCGACGCTGACGGTGTACTCGCCGGCCTCGTCGACGCTGACCGACCAGCGGCCGTCGGCGTTCGTCGTCGCCGTCTCGGCGAAGCCACCGGGGCCGGCGACGTCGACGTCGACGTCCTCGGCCGGTTCGCGCTCGGAGTCGGTGATCGTGCCCTGGATGCACCCGTTGTCGGGGCTGACGGTGCAGGACTGACTGGTGGCCGGCGCCGACGTGGCGCTGAAGGCCGGCAGGGTGACCGCCCAGTCGATCAGGAAGGTCGCCAGGAACGCGGCGACGAGCACGGCCGCGAGGACCGGTCGACGTCGCGCCTGGCGGAGGCGGAACAGACGCGGCTGCGCCCGTCCCGGAGGAGTGATGGATCCCACGGAAGAGCCTCTCGTTCGGATGACGAGGAACCTATGGGGATTTTGTGACACCCGTGTTTCCAACACGTTCCCTGTGTGATTCGTACCCGAACTGTGACGTTGTGGAGGAACGCGTCCGAAGGGGGCGCGATCCGTTCCCCCAGGCGGAACGCGGAATAGCGAGAGGGCCCATGCGCGTTACCATGTCCTATCCGGAACCCGCCGTTGCGTTCCCGGTGTCTCGACCACTTCACTCGCCCACGAAGGGGACCCATGGACCAGCCGGATCCGTTCGGATTCATCGGACTCACGTACGACGACGTCATGCTCCTGCCCGGGCACACCGACGTCATCCCGAGCGAGGCGTCCACCGCGTCCCGGCTCACCAGGCGGATCTCCGTCAACGTCCCGCTGCTCTCCGCGGCGATGGACACCGTCACCGAAGCCCGCATGGCCATCGCCATGGCGCGGCAGGGCGGCATCGGGATCCTGCACCGCAACCTGTCCATCGAGGACCAGGCGGCCTACGTCGACAAGGTCAAGCGCTCCGAATCGGGCATGATCACCAACCCGGTGACCACCACCCCGGACGCCACGGTGGCCGAGGTCGACGCGATCTGCGGTCAGTTCCGCGTCTCCGGCCTCCCCGTGGTCGAGGCGGACGGCACCCTCGTCGGCATCATCACCAACCGCGACATGCGGTTCGTGGCCACGTTCGAGCAGTCGACCACCTTCGTGCGCGACGTCATGACCAAGGCGCCGCTGATCACCGCGATGGAGGGCATCGACCCGGAAGAGGCCATCGCGATCTTCGCGCAGCACAAGATCGAGAAGCTGCCGCTGGTGGACGCCGAAGGCAAGCTCCGCGGTCTCATCACCGTCAAGGACTTCGACAAGAGCGAGCAGTACCCGGACGCCACGAAGGACGACGAGGGCCGACTGCGCGTCGGTGCCGCGATCGGCTTCTTCGGTGACGCCTGGCAGCGTGCCGAGGCCCTGCGTGACGCCGGCGTCGACGTGCTCGTCGTCGACACCGCCAACGGCGAGAGCGAAGGCGTGCTCGACATGGTGCGCCGTCTCAAGGCCGACCCGTCGTTCGCGGACATCGACGTCATCGGCGGCAACGTCGCGACCCGTGCCGGTGCGCAGGCACTCATCGACGCCGGTGTCGACGCCGTCAAGGTGGGCGTCGGGCCCGGCTCGATCTGCACCACCCGCGTCGTCGCCGGCGTCGGTGTGCCGCAGGTCACCGCCGTGTACGAGGCCTCCCTCGCAGCACGCGAAGCCGGCGTGCCGATCATCGCCGACGGTGGCCTGCAGTACTCGGGCGACATCGCCAAGGCCCTGGTGGCCGGTGCCGACACCGTCATGCTCGGCTCGCTGCTGGCCGGCACCGACGAGTCCCCCGGCGACCTGGTCTTCGTGGGCGGCAAGCAGTTCAAGGCGTACCGCGGGATGGGCTCCCTGGGCGCACTGCAGACCCGCGGCAAGAAGACCTCGTACTCGAAGGACCGCTACTTCCAGGCCGACGTCCCCAACGACGACAAGCTGATCCCCGAGGGCATCGAGGGCCAGGTGCCCTACCGCGGCTCGGTCGGCAACGTCGTGTACCAGCTCACCGGTGGGCTCCGGCAGTCGATGTTCTACGTCGGCGGCCGCACGATCCCGGAGCTCAAGGCCCGCGGCAAGTTCGTCCGCATCACGGCTGCCGGGCTCAAGGAGTCGCACCCGCACGACGTCCAGATGGTCGTCGAGGCGCCGAACTACCGCAGCTGAGCCGACTGCACCCCGAACGCCCCGCTCCCCACCGGAGCGGGGCGTTCGTCGTCTGCCGGCAGTAGTGTCACGGCATGGTCAGCGCCGTCTCCCACACCACGATCGACTGCCGTGACGCCTACGCCCTGTCGGAGTGGTGGAAGCAGGTCCTCGGCTACGTCGACATCGCCGACGACCCGAACGCCCCCGGGCACGAGGAGTGCATGATCACCGCACCCGACGGCTCGCACCAGGTGCTGTTCATCCAGGTCCCCGAGGCGAAGTCCGTGAAGAACCGGATCCACTTCGACCTGCGTCCCACCGACCGCACGCGCGATGCCGAGGTCGAGCGGCTGCGGGGCATCGGTGCGACCGAACTCGCGGACCTCCGCCACGACGACGGTGGGTGGGTCGTGTTCGCGGATCCGGAGGGCAACGAGTTCTGCGTGCTGCGTTCCGCGGCTGAACGCGACGGCTGACGCGGGGCCGGTCCGGACGCCGATCCCTGATCCTCCGCACAGGAACGTCACGGCTCGGTAACGAAACAGTTTTGCGTACCGCCCCGTCACACGGGCGAAACACATGGACCCTACGTTTCTCGACATCCAGTGGAGGCGCCGCGTTCGACCCGAAGCGGCAACGCCTCCGCGCAGAGAAAGGGCTCCACGGATGATCAGAACCACCCGTGCCACCACGGCACTGGCGTTGGCAGGCGCAGCAGCCGTCCTGCTCGCCGCGTGTTCCACGACCAGCAGCGGCGACTCCCCTTCCAGCTCGGCGTCGAGCGACGCGAAGAAGGACCCCGCCGCCAGCTGCAAGGCCCCCGACACCCCCAGCACCGACGCGCTGAAGATCGGCACGATCCTGCCGCTCACCGGCTCGCTCGCCTACCTGAACCCGCCGGCCGAGTCCGGTGTCGGCCTCGCGGTCAAGGACATCAACGCCGCGGGCGGCGTCCTCGACAAGGACGTCACCATCGACCCCGCGACCGACTCCGGCGACAGCAACGACATGACCGTGTCGAGCTCGGCTGCGACGAAGCTCGTGAACGCGAAGGTCCCGGTCGCGATCGGTGCCGAGTCCTCGTCGGTCACGCTCAACGTCATCGACCAGCTCACCAGCAACTGCATCGTCGAGATCTCGCCCGCGAACACCGCGAGCGACCTCTCGGGCTACTCGTCGTACTACTACCGGACCGCTCCGCCGGACTCGGTGCAGGGTTCGGCGCTCGGTCAGCTCGTGACCGGTGACGGCAACGCCAAGGTCGCGTTCCTCGTCTTCAACGACACCTACGGCACGGGCCTCCGCAACTCGGTGCAGTCCGCGGTCGAGGCCTCCGGTGGCCAGGTCGTCTACGGCGGCAAGGGCGAGGGCCAGGAGTTCCCGCCCGGTCAGACCACGTTCTCGTCCGAGGTGACGGCCGCGCTCGCAGCCAAGCCGGACGCGATCGTCGTCCTGGCCTTCGACGAGACGAAGTCGATCATCCCGGAGCTCGTCTCGCAGGGGAACACGGCGAAGATCTACATGTCCGACGGCAACACGGCTGACTACTCGAAGGACTTCGACAAGGGCACCCTGACCGGCGCCCAGGGCACCATCCCCGGTGCCTCGCCGAAGGACGACTTCAAGAAGCAGCTGTCCGCCTTCTACAAGGACTCGTCGGGCAAGACGCTCGCCGACTACTCGTACGCGGCGGAGTCCTACGACGCCACCGTCCTCGCCGCCCTGGCTGCGGTGAAGGGCAAGGGCACCGACTCCGGCACGATCCAGGCGAACATGGCCGCGGTCTCCGGAGCCGACGGCGGCACCGAGTGCGCCACGTTCAAGGAGTGCGTCGCGCTCCTCGACGACGGCAAGGACATCCACTACACCGGCCCGTCCGGCATCGGTCCGTTCGACGACAACAACGACCCGTCGAGCGCCTACATCGGCATCTACAAGTTCGACGGCGACAACAAGCCCGTCTACCAGAGCGCCATCCAGGGCGCGGTCAAGAAGTAGAGCACCGGCTCCACCCCACGAAAGCGACAGTCCCCCGCGGGTCATCCGCGGGGGACTGTCGCTTTCGCGTGCGGGCAGCTGCGCCGTGCTGACGGGCGGACGGGAGGCCCGGGGTGCGCCCGTCAGGCGGGCTCGGCCGGGGCAGGTGCGAGCGCTCGGCGACGGGACGCCCGCGCGGCGGCGAACGAGTCCGCCGTCAGCACCACGAGCGCCAACCACACGATGCCGAAGCCGAACCAGCGCGCGGGCGGCATCGCCTCGTGCTGCACCACCACACCGACGAGCAGCTGCATCACGGGCGCGAGGTACTGCGTCAAGCCGAGGGTCGACAGGCTCACCCGCCGCGCCGAGGACGCGAACAGCAGGAGCGGGACCGCCGTCGCCGGCCCCGTGAGCACCGTCACCAGGACGTGCACCCAGCCCTCGCCCGTGAACGTCACGCCGCCGCCGAGGCCCGTCGCACCGAGGACGACCAGCGCCACGACCGCGATCGGCAGCAGCCACACGGTCTCGATCGTGAGGCCGCTCAGCGCGTCGACCGTGCCGCCGACGCGCTTCTTCACCAGGCCGTAGAGGCCGAAGGAACACGCGAGCACCAGCGAGATCCACGGCACCTGGCCGTAGCCGACGGCGATCACGACGACCGCCACGACGCTGATTCCGACGGCCGCCCACTGCGTCGGCCGAAGCCGTTCGCGCAGGACCACGACGCCGAGTGCGATCGTGACCAGGGGGTTGATGAAGTACCCGAGTGCCGCCTCGACGGTGTGGCCGGTGGTGGTCGCCAGGACGTACACGGTCCAGTTCACCAGGATGAGGACCGCGGCCAGGCCCATCACTGCCATCACCCGCCGCTGCGCCATCAGGGTGCGGGTGCGGAGCCACGAGCGGGTGACGGCGATCGCCACCGCGCAGAACACCAGCCCGAAGACGATGCGCCAGGCGACGATCTCGAACGCGCCGGCCGGGGCCATCGCCGCGAAGAGCAGGGGCATGAGGCCCCAGAGCCCGTACGCGATGATCGCCTGCACCACGCCGACGGATGCCTCGCTGCGGACGGGTCGCGCCGGACTCGGTTCACTCACGGAACCATCCTAGGAACGACCGCTGACTCGCCGGACGGACCACGGGCCTCCCGGTCGCCCCGAACGCACGGACGCCCCGCCGGCCGACAGGCCGAACGGGGCGTCCGAGAGGAGTACTGGACTCAGTTGACGACGACCGCGAGGACGTCACGGGCCGACAGGACCAGCAGGTCCTCGCCCGAGTACTTGACCTCGGTTCCGCCGTACTTGGAGTAGATGACCTTGTCACCCACGGCGACGTCGAGCGGGACGCGGTTGCCGTTGTCGTCGATGCGACCCGGACCCACGGCGACGACCTCGCCCTCCTGGGGCTTCTCCTTCGCGGTGTCGGGGATGACCAGACCGGATGCGGTGGTCTGCTCCGCCTCGACCTGGCGGATGACGATGCGATCCTCGAGCGGCTTGATGCTGACGGCCACGGTGACCTCTTCTTTCTCGGTACGGACTCGGTACAGATGAAAACCGGGTTGGCACTACGCACAGGAGAGTGCCAACGCCAACTCTAGGGGGACACTGGCACTCGGTCAATCCGAGTGCCAGCACATCAGGGGAACATCCAGCACCTGGGAGGATCGGGACATGGAAGCCGCCGAACTCGCCGCACTGCTGACCCCTGACGGGATGGCCCTGCTCGACCGTACCCCCGGCGTCTCGGACGGCGGCGAGATCGTCCGGGTGGTGTCCCGGCTGCGGTCCGAAGGCCACGACCCGCAGCTCGTCTCGGCGGTCCTGACCCAGGCGAAGCTCCGGCAGAAGGCCCGTGGCAAGTTCGGCGACTTCGCCGCCCGCATGCTCTTCACCGAGGCCGGACTCGAGCAGGCGACCCGCTTGCAGGTCGCCGCACAGCACGCCGGGCGCTTCGCCGCGGCCGGGCTCACGCGTGTCGCCGACCTCGGCTGCGGTATCGGCGGCGACGCGATGGCGATGGCCGCGCTCGACCTCGACGTCACCGCGGTGGACCGCGACGAGGTCACCGCTGCGGTCGCGACGCACAACCTCGCGGTGTGGCCGAACGCACGGGTCGAACTGGGCGACGCGGCCGCGTTCGACGTCTCCCGCGTCGACGGCATCTGGATGGACCCCGCACGTCGGACCTCCGGCCACTCGGACACCCGTCGCCTGGCCGACCCCGACGACTGGTCGCCGTCCTTGGACACCGTGTTCGCCGCCGCGACGAGCACCCCGACGGGCGTGAAGCTCGGGCCCGGCATCGACCGCGACCTGATCCCCGACACCGCCGAGGCGCAGTGGACCTCCGTCGACCGCGAGGTCGTCGAACTCGCGCTGTGGTTCGGGCCCCTCGCCCGGCCGGGGATCCGCCGAGCGGCCACCGTGATCGGTGCGCACGGCATCGCCGAGATGACCGGCCCGGCCGACTCCGAGGACGCTGCGGTGGGCCCGCTCGGCGCCTACCTGTACGAGCCGGACGGCGCCGTCATCCGCGCACGGCTCATCGGCGACCTGGCACGCGCCCTCGACGGCCACATGGTCTCCGACGGGATCGCGTACGTGACCTCGGACCGTGCCGTGACGACGCCGTTCGCCCAGGGCTTCCGGGTGCTGGACACCATGCCGCTCGACGTGAAGCGCCTGTCGGCGCGGCTCGCCGCGGACGGCATCGGCACCGTGGAGATCAAGAAGCGCGGCGTCGACGTCGATCCGGCGCAGTTCCGCAAACGGCTGCGGCTGCGCGGGACCGGCCGGGTCACGCTCGTGCTCACCCGCCTGGACGGGCGGCACAGCGCGGTCCTGTGCGAGCGGCTCAGCTGATGAAGGCGCCGGTGCCCGAGTCGTAGTCGTAGGTGGAGTACGAGCTCTGGCCGATCACGCCGAGGAAGATGATGAAGGCGATCCAGATCAGCCAGACACCGGCCATCACCCAGCCGGCGATGATGCCGGTGAGGGCGAGGCCGCGGCCGGCTTCGCCGTTCTGCTTGATCTTGCCGAGCGCGACGTGGCCGAGGATCGCGCCGGCGGGGCCGAGCAGGATCGCGATGAACCACATCGGGACGGCGGCGAGGCCGAACACGATCGACAGGATCGCCAGCGTGTTGGTCTTCGGGCGCTGCGCGTAGGGCTGGTAGCCGGTCGAACCGTAGGCGCCGGCGGCGTAGGGCTGCTGCTGCTGCGGCGCGTACGGGTTCTGGCCGCCCTGGGGCTGCGCGTAGGGGTTCTGGCCGCCCTGCTGCTGCGCGTACGGGTTCTGCTGCCCGTAGGGGTTCTGCTGCCCGTAGGGGTTCTGGGCCGCACCGTACGGGTCCTGGGGCGCCTGCGGGGCCGAGTACGGGTTCTGCGGCTGCTGCGGCTGCTGCGGCGCCGCGTAGGGGTTCGACGGGTGCTGCTGGCCGTACGGGTTGGACTGCTGGGGCTGGCCGGAGGGGTTCGGCTGCTGCGGTGCCGCGTACGGGTTCGACGGGTGCTGCTGGCCGTACGGGTTCTGCGGCTGCTCGGGAGCCGACGGGGCCTGCGGTGCGTCCGGAGCCTGCGGCGCGTCCGGAGCGGGCGTCCCCTCCGGCTGCCCACCGGTCGTGCTGCCCGGCGTCGTCTCGCCCGGCTTCGGCCACTCGTTCTGATCGGACACCGTCCACCCCTCTCGGCGCCCGGTCTCTCCGACGCCACGTGAATCCTCCCACAGGCACCCGACGGCCGACCGGACGGTTCAGACCTGGACGGTCGTCACCGGCAACGTCGAGTCGGCCGCGATCCCGAGGTCGCTCGGCGCGTGCCCTTCGGCGACCAGGCGCGCCCCGACGGCCGCGATCATGGCGCCGTTGTCCGTGCACAGGTCGAACGGCGGGATCCGCAGCTGCACCCCGGCCGCCGCACAGCGTTCCTCGGCGACCTGCCGCAGCCGGGCGTTCGCGACGACACCGCCACCGAGCAGGAGCCGGTCGACGCCGGTGTCGCGGCAGGCGTTCAGGGCCTTGGCCAGCAGGACGTCGACGACGGCCTCGCGGAAGCTCGCCGCGACATCGGCCACGGGCACCGCTCGCCCCTCGTCACGGCAGCGCTCGACCCAGCGGGCGACGGCGGTCTTCAGCCCCGAGAACGAGAAGTCGTAGCGGTGCGCGGCCAGGTCCTTCGGCAGCGTCAGGCCGCGGGGGAACCGGATGGCCTTCGGGTCGCCGTCCGCCGCGGCCCGGTCGATCTGCGGCCCGCCGGGGTACGGCAGACCGAGCAGCCGTGCGACCTTGTCGAACGCCTCGCCCGCGGCGTCGTCGATCGTCTCGCCGAGCAGTTCGACGTCGCCGACCAGGTCCTTCACGAGCAGCAGCGACGTGTGCCCGCCGGACACCAGCAGCGCCACCGTCGGGAGCTCGATGTCACTGCCGTCCGTGCGCAGGACGTCGGCACCGACGTGCCCGACCAGGTGGTTGACGCCGTACAGGGGCTTGCCGGTGGCGACGGCGAGCGCCTTCGCAGCCCCCACCCCGACCATGAGCGCACCCGCCAGACCGGGTCCGGCGGTGACGGCGACGGCGTCGAGTTCGTCGAGGGTGACCCCGGCCCGCTCGAGCGCCTCGTGGAGCGTGGGGGTCATCGCCTCGAGGTGGGCGCGTGCGGCGACCTCGGGCACGACACCGCCGTACCGGGCGTGCTCGTCCATGCTCGAGGCGATGACGTTCGCGAGCAGCGTGCTCCCCCGCACGATGCCGACGCCGGTCTCGTCGCAGCTCGTCTCGATGCCGAGCACCAGTGGTTCAGTCCCGCTCACCGAGGGCCTCCTGTCCGATGGGTCCGACGCCCGACGACCGCTCGGCGTCCGGGCCGGGCAGTTCCGCCCGCATCACCCACGCGTCGACGCCGTCCGGCTGGTAGTAGCGCGGCCGGGTCGCGATGTGCTCGAACCCGAACGCCGTGTACATCGACTGCGCGACCGGGTTGTCGGCGCGCACCTCGAGGAAGACCTCGCGCACACCACGGCGGCGGGCCTCGTCGAGGAGCTCCGTGAACAGCACCCGCCCGAGCCCCTTGCCGCGCTGGTCCGCAGCGACCGCGATGGTCTGCACGTCGGCGACCGGGTTGCCCGTCAGCGAGGACAGCCCGGCGTACCCGACGACCAGCGGTGCCGCGGGTTCGTCGACGGTCTCGATGACGATGTAGTACCCGTGCGGCGAGTACAGCTCGCCGGACATCTGGGACGCCGACCAGGCGTCCGTCGGGAACGAGACGTGCTCGAGCCACATGATGTCGTCGAGGTCCTGCGGGTGCGCCCGCCGCAGGCGGAGCCCGTCCGGCAGGGTCACTGCTTCACCCGTTTCGGCGCACCCGGCACCGTGACGTCCGGTTCCCGCAGGTACAGGGGGGTGTCCTGGTCGAACCCCGTGCCGGACCGCAGGCGGTCCGCGGCGAGTGATCCGAGCCTCCAGGCAGGGATGGACAGGGCCGTCACGCGGTCCCAGCCCACCGCTTCGGGCCGGGAGGCACGGATCGCCTCGTCGAGATCGGCGGGCCTGGCGAGACCCGGACCCGCAACCCGCGTGCCGGTCTGGTCGTACGCGCTCCAGTAGACCTCGCGCCGGCGGGCGTCCGTCAGGACGACGAACGGTCCGTCCCGTCGGCCGTCGCGCTCGTCGGCCGCGACCGCGTCGTGGCTGACGAGCGGCAGGACGGGGACGCCGACCGCCGCGGCGAAGGTGCGCGCGGCAGCGATGCCGACGCGCAGGCCGGTGAACGGGCCGGGGCCCATGCCGGCGACGACACCCGTGACGTCCGCGCCGGTGATGCCGGCCTCGGCGAGCGCGTCGGCCAGGAACGGTCCGATCACCTCGGCGTGCCGGCGGCTGTCCTCGGTGTCACGGGTCGCGAGGGCGTGGCCGGTGGCCGGGTCGACGACGGCCACGGACGTTCCGGCGGAGGTGTCGATGGCGAGGAGCACCCGTCCATCGTAGGCGGGGTGGGATCAGGTCTCGTCGAGGCTGCCAGCGACCGCGTTCCAGATCTCGTCGGCACGCCACCGCTCGCGTCCGCCTCGGCCCGAACGCCCCAGCGACCGGAGCCAGCCGTACTCCTCCGCGCGGCGGAGGAGGGACGAGGCCGTCGGCTGCGAGACGTCGAGCGCACGCCGGACGGACGTGACCGTCACGACCGGGTTCTTGAAGACCACGTCGACGAGCCCAGGGAGGGCCGAACGCTCCGTTCGCGAGGCCAGGCGGTACCGCTCGCGGATCTCGACGAGCTTCCGGATCCGTTCGGCGCTGTCGTTCGCCCGGACGGTCACCGCCTCCGCGAAGAACTGGATCCACTCGTCCACCTCCCCGCGCTCCCGGACAGCCTGCAACCGCTCGTAGTACTCCGTGCGGTGCTGTTCGAAGTAGCCCGAGATGTGCAGGATCGGCGCCGGCAGGATGCCGTCCGCGATGAGCGAGAAACCGATCAGGAGCCGGCCGATCCGGCCGTTACCGTCGAGGAACGGGTGGATCGTCTCGAACTGGTAGTGCAGCAGCGCACACTTCACGGTCACCGACATCGTGTCCAACCGTCCGTTCACGAACCGCTCCCAGTCGTCGAGCGTGTCCGGCAGGTGGTCCTGGTGCGGTGGGATGAAGCGTGCGGTTTCGGGTCGAGCGTTCGGTGATCCGATCCAGACCGGCGAGCGGCGGAGCTCTCCAGGAGACTTCTCGTCGCCGCGCCCGTCGCGCATGAGGGTCTCGTGCAGCGCGCAGATGAACCGCTGCGTGATCGGCAGGTCCGCGAGGAGGTCGACGCCCTCGCGCGCCGCTCGGAGGTAGTTGTCGACCTCACGAAGGTCGTCGTCCAGGATCTCGTCGTCGTTCTCGACGCTGAGCACATCGCTCAGCGACGCTTGTGTGCCCTCGATCCGCGAGCTCGCAAGGGCTTCCTGTGCCATGGACGGGCCGAGCAGCAGTTCCGGCTCCTGCACGAGCTGCCCGAGTCCGGCCAACCGGCCGATGGCGATGTCGGCGCGTGACACCGCAGCGTTCGTCACGGGCTCGAGGACGAGTTCGCGTGGGAGGGGTGCAGGCAAGAAGTAGGCGTGCGGCCACTCGGACAACGGACGCGTCGTGAGCGTGCCGAACCGATCTGAACGGAAGTCTTCTCGGCGCATCTCCTCATCATAAGCAAAGTGCCCTCCGCCCTATAACTTCAGGTCGAACTTCCAAGCACCCGCACGTGGGGAGCGCGGCGACACTCGATCCGTCGTGCTGTCTCGGGAGCGTCGCCCCGGCTCTGCAGATGGCCACCCCCAGGCGGCAGAAGCGTCACGAGACGGTCCCGGTCGGCTGAGCCGACGCGGGGCCGCGTGGCGCAGGTGTGGGACGCGGCGGCTCGTCGAAACGGACCGTGCTGGTGGGCGACGTCGCGCCCGTACTCGTCGCGGCCTCGTCCGCTGCTTCTCGGAGGTGCCGCAGCCGGGACCGCACACCGCCGTCCTGGCGACGCAGGACGATCGCGACGTCCGCCACGGACATCCCCGCGGCCGTCATCGCCTCGAGCCCGGTGTCCTCCTGCTGCGTCCACGGCGCGTAGCCGGCGGGCCGGTCGAGCCGAGCAGCGTCGACCTGCGGGTTGCCGGTCGGTGCAGCCCGGACCGCCAGTGGGGACGACGGGTCGTCTGCTCCGGACGTCGTGGCGACGGCCGGAGCCGGCGTCGACTGCGGGCCGGTCGCCCGGACGTCCAGGCAGGCGACGGCGGTCACCGGATGGCGTGCCACGACCGCTCCTGCGGGCGACCGGAACACCAACTCGGTGTCGTCACGGTCCACCGTGCCGACCTCCACGTCGCTGAAGCCGCCGGTGTCGAGGACGATGCGCATGGTTCCCCCGTTCGCGCTGACCAGATCTGCTGCGAGGCTACCGGTCGCCGGCCGGTGCACGGTCGACGACCGCTCGACGGACACCCTCCACCGCCGCGGCGACCGCGCGCTCACGGGCCTCGGCGTGCTCGGTCTCGGAGTCGTGCACGAACACGGTGGCGCCCCTGCGGGCACCGCAGAAGTCGACGATCCCGTGCTCGACCTGCGTCCGGAGCGCCTCGGCGTACCCGTGCCGTTCGTACACGCCGGCGTCGTCGCCCGCGATCGGCACCAGGTGGACGGTGAGCCGTCCGAGCGCTCGACTGATGCCGCCGTCCGTGTCGACGACGAACGCCCAGCCGTTCACGAACACGCGGTCGATCCACCCCTTGAGCACCGCGGGCACGGACCACCACCAGACCGGGAACACGAGGACGAGGTCGGTGGCGCGGTCGATGCGCTGCTGCTCGGCGACGACGTCGGCCGGGGCGTCCGTGCCGGTCCGGTAGGTGTGCCGGTCGGCCAGCGTGAAGCGCGGGTCGAACGCCTCGGCCGCCAGGTCGGCGGTCTCGACCGTCCCGGCCGGCAGGGCGTCCCGCAGGCGAGCCGCGAGGTGGTGGGTGAGCGAGTCGGGGTCCGGATGGGCGGTCACGATGAGCGTCGGCACACCGCATCCTCCCGGAGCCGGCTGGGCGGCACCGGGACGCCCGCTGTCGCCAGGCCGGGCCGGCTCACACCGCGGTCAGGTCGAGGGACCAGGCGACCTCGTGCGCGAACTGCCCGGTCCGCCGGAACGACCGGACCTGGTGCGTGTCGGCCATGGCGGCCGCCAGGTCGTCACGGTCGGCGGGGGTGAACCCGAGCGACTGCCAGAACGGACCGGAGCGCCGCGAGAACAGCCACGCCCGTCGCGCGCCCGTGGTCGCGGCGTGGTCGACGGCGAAGCGTGCGAGCCGGGTGCCTTGGCCGAGCCCCCGGAGGTGCGGCGCCACCGCCACGCTGCGGACGAGCACGTGGACACCGTCGGCGCTCGTCTCGTACCCGGTGCTGCCGACCACGCGGCCGTCGTCGGCACGGTCGACCCACAGCCGGACGGTCGGCTCGAGACCGGCAGGGTCGAGGCCAGCACGGTCGAGGCCGGCGACGGTCAGGTCGGCACCGACGAGGAAGGTGCGGAGGTCGTCGACCGCACCGGTGTCCACGCGCTGCAGGGTCAGAGGTCGACGCCCGTCCAGCGCGGGCCGGACGCGGTGACGACGACGCGGCGGGGCTCGTCGGGGACGTCGTCGGGGTCGTCGGCCTCGGTGGTGCTGGAGGCGTCGGCACCGGTGGCCCGGGTGATCTCGACGTCGAGCACGCTGTCGCTGATGCCGTCGACCATGCCGCGGCCCCACTCGACGACGACGATCGATGCGTCCCAGTCGAGGTCGAGGTCGTCGAGCTCCACGGGGTCGGACAGCCGGTACGCGTCGACGTGCACCAGGTCCGGGCCGGCGGTGGTGGGGTGCGTCCGGGCGAGGACGAAGGTCGGGCTCGACACCTGGCCGCGCGCGCCGAGTGCAGCGCCGAGGCCACGGGTCAGTGTCGTCTTGCCGGCACCGAGCGGCCCGGTGAGCACGACCAGGTCACCGGCACGCAGGACCGCGGCCAACCGCGCTCCGAGCTCGCCCATCGCGTCGGTGCCGTCGACGGCCGTGTCGAGCAGGACGCGTGCGGCCTCGGTCACGACTGGTCGCCCCGCAGGTACTCCCCGACGCGTCCCTCGATGTCGTGGCCCTCGTAGAACCGAGGCACGCGGGTCCCGATGCGGCAGACGATCTCCTCGCCGATGGTGCCGAGCGAACGACCCCAGTCGAGGACCGTCATCTCGTCGTGCTCGCCGGTACCGAACAGCGTCACGGTGTCACCGGTCTGCACGTCGTCGTCGCCGACGTCGACGAGGAACTGGTCCATCGCGACGCGGCCGGCGATCGGGTAGCGCTTGCCGCCGATCGCGACCTCGATGCGGCCCTGCGCCAGACGCGGGACGCCGTCCGCGTACCCGACGGGCACGAGCGCGAGGGTGGTCTCCGAGCTGGTGCGGTACGTGTAGTCGTACGAGACGCCGGTGTCGACGGGGACCCGCTTCGTCTTGGCGACCGAGGCCGTCAGGGTCATCACGGGTTCGAGCCCGAGGTCGGCCGCCGAGACACCGTCGGCGCCGGGGATGCCGAACAGGTTCGCACCCATCCGGACCATGTCCTTGCGGAACTCCTTGCGCTCCAAGCCGGCGAGCGATGCGGCGACGTGCTCCATCGGGACGTCGAGCCCCAGGTCCTCGGCGATCTCGATCGCGGCGTCGAACACGGCGACTGCGGCACTGTCCTCGTGGTCGGACGACTCGGCCAGGTGCGTGTACGCGGCGACGACCTCGATGCGGCCGTTCCGCTGGGCGTCGCGGGCGAGCTCGACGAGTGCGGGCCAGTCCGCCGGGGTCGCGCCGTCGCGGTGCAGTCCGGAGTCGACGCCGAGGTGCACCCGTGCCGGTCGCTGGTCGACGGCGTCGACGATGCGCTGCAGCTCGGCGACGTTCGAGACGCCGAGGTCGACAGCCGAGTCGATGGCGTCGCGGAAGTCGAGGTCCGGGTCGTGCTGCCAGGTGAACAGGTGGACGTCCTCGCCGACGCCGATCGACCGCAGACGCAGGGCCGCGGGGACCGTGAGCACACCGATCCACCGGATGCCGGCGTCCACCGCGGCGAGCGCGATCGGTTCGAGGCCGTGCCCGTAGGCGTCGGCCTTCATGATCGCCATGACCGCGACGGGGTCCATCCACTCGCGGACCAGGTCGAGGTTCGCGCGGTAGGCGTCCAGGTCGATCCGTGCCTGGCGCAGGGGTGCGGAGCTCACGTCGTCCTCCGGTGCACGCTGTGGCCGACCCGGGCGACCACCTCGTAGTTGATGGTGCCGATCGCGGCGGCCCAGTCCTCGACCGCGGGGTCGCCGTTCGCCGGGTCGCCCCAGAGCACGGCTTCGTCGCCGATGCTGACGTCGGCGTCGCCGATGTCGACGTGCATGGCGTTCATCGCGACCCGTCCGACCACCGGGAACGTGCGGTCGCCGATCCGGACCGAGACCCGGTTGCCGAAGTCGCGGTCGAACCCGTCGGCGTACCCGAGACCGATGACCGCGAGGCGGGTGTCGGTCGACGCCCGCCAGGTGTAGCCGTAGGACACGCCCTCACCGGCGCGGACGTCGACGGTGCGGAGCACGGCGGCGGTCACACGCATGGCCGGCCGGAGCCCGAGGTCGGCGGAGGTGCGGTCGGCGAACGGGCTCAGGCCGTACAGGGCGAGTCCGACGCGGGACAGGTCGCGGCGGGTCTCCGGCACGACGATGCTCGCGGCACTCGCGGCGAGGTGCACCAGGTCGGGCACGATCCCGTTCGCGGCGAGGCCGTCGAGCGCGCGCTGCAGTGCGGCGTCCTGGTCGAGGTCGTCCGTGCGCGACGCGTTGGACAGGTGCGACATCAGCCCCTCGACACGGGTGCGGTTGCCGCCCCTCGCCAGGGCCCCGGCGGTGGCGAAGAGCTCGGCCCACTCGGACTCGACCGCACCGTTGCGACTCAGGCCGGTGTCGACGCAGATGTGCACGGCGCCGACCTCGGAGTCGGCAGCGGCCGACAGCTGCTCGACGCTCGACACCGCCGGGGTGATGTCGTACTGCGCCGCGCGGCGGAAGTCCTCGTCGGGGGCGTGCAGCCACGCGAGGATCCGGACGTCCTCGTCGATGCCGCCCTGACGGAGCGCGACGGCTTCGTCGATGTCCGCGACGCCGAGCCACTCGGCACCGGCGTCCACGAAGGCCCGAGCGGCGTCGAGCGCGCCGTGGCCGTAGGCGTTGGCCTTGACCACCGCGATGACGCCGGACGGTGCGACCTGCTCGGCGATCGTCGCGTAGTTCTCGATCAGGGCCTCACGATCGACCGTGATCCCGGTGAACGCACTCACTGAACCGTCCCCTCCAGGACCACGAACGCGGTCGCGACCCCTCCATCATGCGAGAGCGACAGGTGCACGCTCGTCACGCCACGCGCATCCGCCACCTGTCGCGCCTGTTGGTGCAGCGTCAGCGACGGGTTGCGCTGGTCGTCCGACACGACCTCGAGGTCCTGCCAGCTGAGCCCCGTGCTGGACCCGAAGGCCTTGATCAGGGCTTCCTTTGCCGCGAACCGTGCCGCGAGTGACGCGATCGGCCGTGGTTCGCCGTCACGGACCTGCTCGGCCGGGGTGAACAGCCGCGCACGCATCGCCGGCGTGCGCGCCAGCACCCGCTCGAACCGCTCCAGGTCCACCACGTCGACCCCGATGCCGATGATCATCGTGCGACTACTCGACGGTGACCGACTTCGCGAGGTTGCGCGGCTGGTCCACGTCGAGGCCCTTGGCCGCGGCGAGCTCCATGCCGAACATGTGCAGCGGCGCCACGGCGAGCAGCGGCTCGAACAGCGGGGTCGCGAGCGGGATCCGCAGGACCTCGTCCGCGAAGGGCAGCACGGCGGCGTCGCCCTCTTCCGCGATGGCGATCACCCGGGCACCGCGGGCGCGGATCTCCTGGATGTTCGAGACGACCTTCGGGTGCAGCGAGCGCGGGTCACGCGGGGACGGCACGATGACGAAGACGATCTGCCCCGGCTCGATGAGCGCGATCGGACCGTGCTTGAGCTCACCGGCGGCGAAGCCCTCGGCGTGGATGTACGCGAGTTCCTTGAGCTTGAGCGCACCCTCGAGCGCGATCGGGTAGCCGACGTGGCGGCCGAGGAACAGGACGCTGCGGGTGTCCGCCATCCAGCGCGCGAGGTCCTTGATGCCGGCGGCGTCGTCGATGGTCTGCTGCAACTTCGGGGCGAGGCCCTCGAGCTCCGCGACCTGCTCCGCGATCTGCTCGGTCGTGAGCGTGCCGCGCAGGGTGGCCAGGTGCAGTCCGAGCAGGTACAGCGCGACGCCCTGGGCGATGAAGGCCTTCGTCGAGGCCACGGCGACCTCGGGTCCTGCGTGCGTGTAGATCACGGCGTCGGACTCGCGCGGGATGGTCGCGCCCTGGGTGTTGCAGATCGACAGGACCTGCGCGCCCTGCTCGCGGGCGTACTTGACGGCCATCAGCGTGTCCATGGTCTCGCCGGACTGGCTGATCGAGACGACGAGCGTGCGGTCGTTCAGCACCGGGTCGCGGTAGCGGAACTCGTGCGCGAGCTCGACCTCGACCGGGATGCGGGCCCACTGCTCGATGGCGTACTTGCCGAGGATGCCGGCGTAGGCAGCGGTGCCACAGGCGATCACGATGACGCGGTCGACGGTCGCCAGACGTTCGGCGATCGGGTCGAGGTCGGTCAGGGTCACGGCGCCGTCGTGCACGCGGCCGAGGATCGTCTTCGCGACGGCCTCGGGCTCCTCGCTGATCTCCTTCGCCATGAACGAGGACCACCCGCCCTTGTCGGCGGCGGAGGCGTCCCAGTTCACCTCGAACTCGCTCGGGGTGGCCGGGGTGCCGTCGAAGTGGATGACGTCGACGCCGTCGGGGCGGATCGTGGCGATCTCGTCCTGCCCGATCGACAGCGCACGCTGCGTGTAGGCGACGAACGCGGCGACGTCCGAGCCCATGAAGTTCTCGCCGTCGCCGAGGCCGACCACGAGCGGGGAGTTGCGACGGGCGCCGACGACGACGCCGGGCTGGTCGGCGTGCACGACGAGGAGCGTGAACGCCCCGTCCAGTCGCTGCACGGCCTGCTGCATGGCGGCGGTCAGGTCACCGGTCTCGCGGAACGCCCGACCGACCAGGTGGGCGGCGACCTCGGAGTCGGTCTCGCTGCGGAACTCGATGCCCTCGGCCTGCAGTTCGGCGCGCAGCTCGGAGAAGTTCTCGATGATGCCGTTGTGGATGAGGGCGAGCTTGTCGCCGTCGGCCAGGTGCGGGTGCGCGTTGCCGTCGGTCGGGCCGCCGTGGGTCGCCCAGCGGGTGTGCCCGATGCCCGTGGTGCCGTCCGGGATCGGCGACGACTCGAGCTCGTCGACCAGGGCCTGGAGCTTGCCCGCCTTCTTGGCGGAGACGAGGTCCCCCGCGGGGTCGACCACGGCGATGCCCGCCGAGTCGTAGCCGCGGTACTCGAGGCGACGGAGGCCACCGAGGAGGACGTCCTGGCTGCTGTTGCTGCCGACGTAGCCGACGATTCCACACATGGAAGCGATCCTACGGTCTGCCTGAGCGCGGACCCTGCGAAGCAGCAGGGCTGGGGATAACGTTTCGGCCATGGGACGCTTCGACGACATCGCCATCACCACGCTGCACGGCGAGGACACCACGTTCGGTTCGTTCGCGGACAAGGCGGTGCTGGTCGTGAACGTCGCGTCGCGGTGCGGTCTCGCCCCGCAGTACGAGCAGCTCGAGGCCCTCCAGAAGCAATACGGCCCTCGGGGCTTCACGGTCCTCGGGTTCCCGAGCAACCAGTTCCTGCAGGAGCTCGGCTCGTCCGAGGCCATCGACGAGTACTGCTCCACCACGTGGGGCGTGACGTTCCCGATGTCCGAGAAGGTCAAGGTCAACGGCAAGAGCGCCCACCCGCTCTACCAGGCGCTGAAGGAGACCCCGGACGCCGACGGCAAGGCCGGACGGGTCAGCTGGAACTTCGAGAAGTTCCTCGTCGCTCCCGACGGCACCGTCTCGCGCTTCCGTCCGACCACGAAGCCGGACGCCCCCGAGGTGATCGCGGCCATCGAGGCCGCCCTGCCCGCCTGACGCACCGCGCCCTGCGGACGCACACCGAGCACTGGACGGGAGGCCCGGTGCAGGTGAGCCGGTCGGCTCACCTGCACCGGGCCTCCCGTCTGTACGCTCGTCCCCATGCCGATCCCGGAGACCGCCGTCGCGCACCCGACCCCGTTCGTGGAGATCCCGCGGCACGAGTGGTCGCAGCTCGCACCCAAGGAGCACCTGTCGCTCACCGAGACCGAGGTCGTGCAGCTGCGCGGGCTCGGCGACCGGTTGGACATGCAGGAGGTGCAGGAGGTCTACCTCCCGTTGTCGCGACTGCTCACGCTGTACGCCGCCGGAGCCCGTGACCTGCACGCCGAGACGAGCCGGTTCCTGGGTGAGCGAGCCGGACGCACGCCGTTCGTCATCGGCGTCGCCGGATCCGTCGCCGTCGGCAAGTCGACCGTCGCCCGTCTGCTGCGCGAACTGACGAAGCGCTGGCCGGACACCCCTCGGGTCGAGCTCGTGACGACCGACGGCTTCCTGTACCCGAACGCCGAGCTCGAGCGTCGGGGGATCATGGACCGCAAGGGCTTCCCGGAGTCGTACGACCGTCGCTCCCTGCTGCGCTTCGTGAGCCAGGTGAAGAGCGGCGCGACCGAGGTCCGGGCGCCGTACTACTCGCACCTGGTCTACGACATCGTTCCGGACGCTGAGATCGTCGTCCGACAGCCGGACATCCTCATCGTCGAGGGGCTGAACGTCCTCGCCCCACCGGTGCACGGGCGGCTCGCGCTGTCCGACCTGTTCGACTTCACGATCTACGTCGACGCGAAGACGAAGGACATCGAGTCCTGGTACGTCGACCGCTTCCTCGCCCTGCAGGAAGAGGCGTTCTCGAGCCCCGACTCGTTCTTCCACCGGTTCGCGTCGCTCTCACGCGATGACGCGGTCGAGACGGCGACGCAGGTGTGGCGGGCGATCAACGAGCCGAACCTGATCGAGAACGTCCTGCCGACCCGGTCCCGCGCGACCCTGGTGCTGAAGAAGGGCGCGAACCACAAGGTGAACTCGGTCCTGCTCCGCAAGATCTGAGCTGAGGGCCGCCCGGAACCAGGTTCCGGACACCACACCACGGACGAACGCGGTGCTGTGCCCGGAACCAGGTTCCGTGAGCGGCGGAGGGGAACCCTACGCGGCGTCGAGCGCCAAGCGCTCCTGCACGACCGCGGCGAGCTCCTCGGCGATGCGCTGGGCGTCATGCTGCGAAGCGGCCTCGACCATCACACGCACCACGGGCTCGGTGCCGGACGGGCGGAGCAGCACGCGACCGGTGTCGCCGAGTGCCGCGGACGCCGCAGTCACGGCGTCCTGCACGCCCTGGTCGGCGAGACCGTGACGGTCGACGCCCCGGACGTTGAGCAGGACCTGCGGGAACACCGTCATGCACGAGGCGAGCTCCTGCAGGGACTTCCCTGTGCGCGCCATCTCGGCGACCAGGTGCAACCCGGTCAGGATACCGTCACCCGTGGTGGCGTACTCGTTGAAGATGATGTGGCCGGACTGCTCGCCACCGATGGAGTAGTCGCCCTCGGTCATCTTCTCGAGCACGTACCGGTCACCCACGCCGGCCTCGATCACGGTGATGCCCGCGTCGGCCATCGCCCGCTTGAGCCCGAGGTTGGACATGACCGTCGCGACGAGGGTGTCGTCCTTCAGTCGACCGCGTTCCTGCAGCGACAGTGCCAGGATCGCCATGATCTGGTCACCGTCGATGGCGTTGCCCGCGGCGTCCACGGCCAGGCAGCGGTCCGCGTCGCCGTCGTGCGCGATTCCGACGTCCGCGCCGTGCTCGAGCACCGCACGGGCCAGGTTGTCGATGTGGGTCGAACCGACACCGTCGTTGATGTTCCAGCCGTCGGGCTCGGCACCGATGAGCGTGACGCGGGCCCCGGCGTTCACGAACACCTCGGGCGAGACGCCGGCGGCGGCGCCGTTGGCGCAGTCGAGCACGACGTGGATGCCGTCGAGCCGGTGCGGCAGCGTGCCGAGCAGGTGGACGACGTAGCGGTCCTCGGCGTCGGCGAACCGCGAGATGCGCCCGACGTCGATGCCGGTGGGGGTCGGCGCGGAGTGGTCGTGCATGGCCGCCTCGATGCGGTCCTCGACCTCGTCCGGCAGCTTGCGACCACCCGTGGCGAAGAACTTGATCCCGTTGTCCGGGGCGGGGTTGTGCGACGCGGAGATCATCACGCCGAAGTCGGCGTCGATGTCCGCGACGAGGAACGCCGCAGCGGGGGTGGGGATGACCCCGGCGTCGAGGACGTCGACGCCGGCGGAGGCGAGTCCGGCCGCGACAGCGGAACCGAGGAACTCACCGGAGACGCGCGGGTCGCGCGCCAGGACCGCGCGCGGGCGCGGTCGGCCGGACGCCCGGCGGGCGTCGGCGTGGTGTCCGTGTGTGAGGACGGCCGCGCTCGCCTGGGCAAGACCCAGTGCGAGCGCGGCCGTCAGCTCGCCGTTGGCGAGACCACGAACCCCGTCGGTACCGAACAGACGCGGCATTGCGATCTTCAGCCGGTGACGACTAGCGCTTCGAGAACTGCGAAGCCTTGCGGGCCTTCTTGAGACCGGCCTTCTTGCGCTCGATGACGCGGGCGTCACGGGTGAGGAAGCCGGCCTTCTTGAGGGTCGCGCGGTTGTTCTCGCGGTCGATCTCGTTCAGGGTGCGGGCGATGGCGAGGCGGAGTGCGCCGGCCTGACCCGAGGGGCCGCCACCGGTGATGCGGGCGACGACGTCGTACGAGCCGAGGAGCTCGAGGACCTTGAACGGGTCGTTGATGAGCTGCTGGTGCAGCTTGTTCGGGAAGTAGTCCTCGAGCGAGCGACCGTTCACGACGAACGTGCCGGAGCCCGGAACGAGGCGAACGCGCGCGATGGCTTCCTTGCGGCGCCCGACGGCACCGCCGGAGACGTTGAGGATCTGACGGGGAGCGGCCTCGGCAGCGGCGGGTGCGCTCTCCGTGGTGAAGCTCTCCGGGGTCTGGTCGAGGGAATCAGCGATCTGAGCCATGAGTTTCTCTATGTCCTTGAAGTCGTCGTGGCCGGAACTACTGTGCGACCTGGTCGAAGATGTACGCCTTGGGCTGCTGCGCGGAGTGCGGGTGCTCCGCGCCGGCGTAGACCTTCAGCTTCTTGAGCTGCTCGCGACCGAGGGTGTTCTTCGGCAGCATGCCGCGGATCGCCTTCTCGACGGCGCGGGTGGGGTGCTTCTCGAGCATCTCCGGGTAGGAGGTCGCCGTGAGGCCGCCCGGGTAGCCCGAGTGGCGGTAGTAGACCTTCTTCGCGAGCTTCGAGCCGGTCAGGGCGACCTTGTCGGCGTTCACGATGATGACGTAGTCACCCATGTCCATGTGCTGGGCGAAGGTGGCCTTGTGCTTGCCGCGCAGGAGCGCCGCGGCGTGGGTGGCGAGACGGCCGAGGACGACGTCGGTGGCGTCGATGACGATCCAGTCGTGCTGGACGTCTGCCGGCTTCGGTGAGAACGTGCGAGTCACAGGAGTGCTGCTTTCGTGTCGAGGTGAGGAGTCCGTGAATCCCACTCCGGTCGGGGTTCCCCGCGGCAGAAGCCGGCGGAACGCCCGGGTGGAGGGCTCATCTGACTGTCCGGCGCGCGTGGCGCACAGACCAAGGTGAGAGCCTAGCGGATCCGGGTCGCGTCGGTCAAACGCAGCCACTGCCGGACGGGAGGCCCGTGACCGCCTGGCCACGGGCCTCCCGTCCGACCTGCACTCGCGCCCACGGCGCGTGGTGACTACGCGGCGGCGGTTGCCGCCCTGCGGCGACGCACGATCACGACGCCGGCACCCGCCGCGAGCAGCAGGAACGCGACCAGCGCTCCGGCACCGAGCCCGGAAGCACCCGTGAACGCGAGCTGTCCGTCCGCCGTGATCGTGATCGGGGTCCAGCCGATCAGGCTCCCGTCAGCAGCCGTCACCGCGAGCCGGTGCGCACCAGCGGGGGTGTCCGAGGGGATCGTCACCCGCACGGTGCCGTCGGCCGCGACCACCGCGGTCCCGATCAGCGTCGGGGTCGAGAACAGCCACACGTCGACCGTGTCACCGGCAGCCGCCGAGCCGACCGCCACCGTGATGGTCTCCCCCGCACGGGCCGTCGCCGGGGCGGACACCCCACCGCGGTTCGCCTCGGTCAGGAGCGACTCGGACGGCGCCGCCGGGCCAGCCGGCGGGGTGATCCCGTCGACCGGCGGCACCGGCGTCGGAGTCGGGGTCGGAGTCGGAGTCGGCGTCGGCGTCGGCACCGGGGTCGGGTCCGTCCCGGGGTCCGTGCCCGGGTCGGTCCCCGCGGCGTCGAGGTCGAAGCCGACCAGGATCGGGTCGTGGTCGCTCGCGCGGAACACGTCGTCGGTGTACAGGTCCGACGCGTTGTAGTTGTAGCGGCTGTACTCCAGGCCCACCGACTCGACCGAGTTGATGTTCCAGATGTCCACGCCCGTGACCGTCTCGGCAGCGGCGGGTGAGGCGAACACGTGGTCGAGCGACCCGCTCAGGCCGGAGAACACGTACGAGTACTCGGTGGCGTCGAGCGCCGGGCCGAGGTCGGTGTAGCCGGCGTCGTCGAGGACGACCACCGGGTCCTCCTTGCTGTAGGCGTTGAAGTCGCCGAGCATGAACACCTTGTCGGTGCCGTACTGCGCCTGCATGTCGGTGGAGAAGGTCACGAGGGCCTTCGCCTGCCGCACCCGGTCGGCGTTCGAGGCGCCCTGGCCGTCGCCCTGGTCGGCGTTCTCGCCGGTCCCGGAGCCCTTCGACTTGAAGTGGTTCGCGATCACCAGGAAGTCGTCGTCCGCGGTGCCACCGACCGGGCGGAACGCGTCCGCGACGGGCTGGCGGGCGTTCGTGAAGGCGTCGTCAAGCAGGATCGTGGACTCGCCGACGGGTGCGACGCGGTCCTGCTTGTAGATGAGCGCGAGGCGGATGACGTCCTCGCTCGCCGGCACGGTCGCGGGCGACTTCGCGTACGCCCAGGTCTCCTCGCCGGTGGCGGCGTTGAGCGCGTCGACGAGGGTGGCCACGGCGGCGTCGCGGTCCTGGCCGAAGCGGGCCGAGTTCTCGATCTCCTCGAGCGAGACGACGTCGGCGCCGAGGCCGTTGATCGCCTTGACGATCTTCACCTGCTGACGCAGGAAGTCCTCTTCCTCGGCAGCACCGCGGGCGTCGCAGCCGGAGTTGACCGTGACGGGGTCGCCCGCGCGGTCGGTGTAGTACGAGCAGCCGGTGAGCTGGTCGCCGGTGGTCGGGAAGTAGTTCAACACGTTGAACCCGGCGAGCTTGAGGTCGCCGCCGACGTCCTGCGGCTTCGCCTGCCGCACGGTCGAGAACGACGCGGGCAGGTCGGCTGCCGGGGTCGCGCCGGTGATCGGCGCGGTCGGCTGGAACTTCCACCCGCTGTTGCGGTAGTCGAGGACGACCGGCTGCGAGAACGTGGCGGTCGCGCCGACGGTGACCGGGCCCTGGGTGAGCCACGACACCGGGATGCCCTGGTTCGCCTTCGTCAGGAAGTTGGTGCTGGCACCGTCGTCGAGCGTCACCTTGCGCGCGGCGTTCGACGCCGCGACGGCCTTCGCCTCGGCGCTGCCCGGACGGCCGACCTCGGTCGGCTGGACGAGCCGGCCCGCACCGCTGGCGAGGACGACCTCGCCGTACTGGTTCGTCGTGTAGTTGTCGGCGACCGTGTAGGAGCCCTGCGGCGCGATGAGCATGCTCTCGAGCGACTCCCGCTGTGCGTCCGAGGACGGGAACGCGACCGCGGCGGGCTGCGGGGCGACGACGGTGTCGGCGAGCTTCTCGAAGGACGCCGCGCTCGACACCGTGAGCTCGGTCAGGCCGAAGTACTCGGAGACCGCTCCGGTGACGCGCACGTGGTCGCCCTCGGCCACCAGCCCGGCGGTCGCGGACGAGAAGACGAAGACGGCGTCCGAGGCCGTGTGGGTACCGAGGTCGATCGCGCCGCCGGTGCCCGGGGTCTGGATCGTGTAGCCGTTGAAGCCGCCGGACGCGTAGACCGCGGTGACGACGCCGTCGGTGGTGACGGTCTTGCCGGCGTAGGGCGAGGTGTCCGTGGTGCCCTGCAGCTGGGCGATGGTGACGGCCTCGGCGGGCGCGCCGGGGTCCGTCGGCTCCGTCGGGTCGGTGGGCTCGGTCGGGTCGGTCGGCGCGGTCGTCGCACCGGCGGCGTTCCGCGGCGTCAGGGTCGTCGTCACCGAGAAGTCCGCGCCGTTGTCGTCGGTGTCCGTGGTGCCCTGACGCACGAGGCCGTTCGGCACGCCGTTCGCGCCCTCGACGGTGCGTACCGTGCCCTCGTACGTGTTCGAGGCGCCGTAGCCGAGCAGGTCGACGACGCCCGCGGTACCGGTCGGCACCGGGCCGGCGGCGAGCGCCAGCGGTGTGGCGGCGTTCGACAGCACGATCGTGCCCGTCGTGCCGGAGGGGTTCAGCGACGCGGTGTCGTCCGCCGTCGGCAGGTCCGCACCGACCGCGGTGGCCCCGCCGTTGCCGGCCATCGACACCAGGAAGGTGCCCTCGGCCGGGACCGTGCCCTCGAGCGCGCTCGTCGAGAAGGCGCCGGTGCTCGTCGCCGAGCGGTACTGCAGCGACCAACCGTCGAGTGACACCGGGGCGTCGGTCGGGTTGCCGATCTCGATGAACTTCTGGTTGTAGAAGGCGCCGTTGCTGCCCGCCTTCAGGTAGGCCTCCTCGATGACGAGGCCGCTCCCCTCCGGGTTGGCGGTGGCGGCGGTGACGGTGACGAGCGGGGCGGCGAGGAGCGTCGCGGCAGCCGTGGCGCACAGCAGAGTGCGCCCGAGGAGGTTGGGCATGTCCGCACGCTACCGACCTGCGGAGTCCCTCAGGTTGCGTCGAGGTAAATGATTGCGCTCGGCAACATCAGGGACGGGTGCTCACTCGCGCCGCGCCCGCGTCTGCTCCGCCCGCCCGGCGAGCTCCCCGTCCGCCGGGTACCCGACCTCGGTCAGGGTCAGCCCCTTCGCCGGCGCGGTCTTGAACGCGCTCGTCCGCGTCTCGGCGACGCGGAGCTCCTCGAGCCGTTCTGGCCCGAACCGCCCCTCGCCCACGGCGATGGTCGCCCCCACCATCGCACGCACCATCGAGTGGCAGAAGGCATCGGCCTGGAGGCGCGCCACCAGCACGCCGTCCGGCTCGCGGTCCCAACGGAACTCCTGCAACGTCCGGATGGTCGTCGCGCCCTCGCGCGGCTTGCAGAACGTCGCGAAGTCGTGCAGCCCGAGCAGCCGCAGCGCACCGCGCTCCATCGCTGCCGGGTCGAGGCTCGCCCCGTGCCAGACCGTGTGCCCGCGCCGACGTGGATCGCGCGGGGCGTCGACGTCCGCGATCCGGTACTCGTACCGTCGCCAGAGCGGCGAGAACCGGGCGTCGAACCCGTCCGGCGCGAGCGAGGCCCGGGTGACGACGACGTCTCCCTCGGGTGCCGCGATGCCGTTCACGCGTTTGACGAGTCCGTCGAGCGGCGAGCGCCCCGAGCCGCGCTTGGCGCTGAGCGCGTCCCACTGCTCGGCGGACAGGTCGAGGTGCGCGACCTGTCCGGTGGCGTGCACGCCGGCGTCGGTGCGTCCGGCGACGGTGAGCAGTGGCGGCTCGCCCCACCGGGTGAAGACGGTGGCGAGCGCTGCCTCGAGCGCACCCTGCACGGTCCGCAGGCCGGGCTGCCGGGCCCACCCGGAGAAGGCAGCCCCGTCGTACGCGATGTCCAGCCGCAATCGCACCGTTTCGCTCACGTCCCCACGGTAGCCATGTCAGCGCCACGTCAGTGCCGCGTGAGCGCCCCGCGGCACCATCGTCCTCGACATCGACGAAAGGACATTTCGATGACCACGACACCGCTCGCGGTGGAGGCCTCCGGCCTCGTGAAGACCTTCGGGACGAACCGCGCAGTGGACGGTGTCGACCTCCGCGTGGAGGCCGGCACGGTCTACGGCGTGCTCGGTCCCAACGGCGCCGGCAAGACCACCACCATCTCCATGCTCGCGACCCTGCTCAAGGCCGACGGCGGCGAGGCCCGGATCTTCGGGCACGACGTCCGGCGTGAGGCGCAGACGGTCCGCACCCTCATCGGGGTGACCGGTCAGTACGCCAGTGTCGACGAGACGCTCAGCGCGACCGAGAACCTGGTGGTCTTCGCGCGCCTGCTCGGGCTCTCCCGCGCTGACGCGAAGCGCAAGGCCGTGGAGCTGCTCGAGCGCTTCGGGCTGACCGAGGCCGCATCACGCCCGCTCAAGAACTTCTCCGGTGGCATGCGTCGCCGGCTGGACCTGGCCGCGAGCCTCATCGCCCAGCCGCCGCTGATCTTCCTCGACGAGCCCACCACGGGGCTCGACCCCCGGACGCGTGCGCAGATGTGGGACACCATCCGCGAGCTGGTGGCGACGGGGTCGACCGTGCTGCTGACGACGCAGTACCTGGACGAGGCGGACCAGCTCGCCGACCGCATCGCGGTGATCGACCACGGCAAGGTGGTCGCCGAGGGCACGAGCGACGAGCTGAAGGCCTCGATCGGGAGTTCGTCGCTGCAGCTCCGCCTGACCGATGTGCTCCGGCTCGACGCCGCGCGCACGATCGTGCGGAACACCCTCGGTGTCGACGCGGTGGCCAGCCCCGAGGGTTCGCGCCTCACCGCAGCGATGTCGGACCCGGACCGTGTGACCGACCTGCTCGTGTCGTTCCGCGAGGCCGGCATCACCCTCGCCGAGATGAGCGTGCAGAAGCCCACCCTCGACGAGGTCTTCCTGACCATCACGGGTGCTCCGGCGACCACCGACGACGACACCGACAGCACTGACCGCGAACTCGCAGGGAGCATCGCATGACCACCATCACCACCCCCACGGGCACCGCTGCGCCCCGGGTCACCCCACGCCCCGGCGTCGGTGCGACCGGTCTCGGCGCCACCGTCCGGCAGTCGCTCACGATGGCGTACCGCGGCCTGATCAAGGTCCGGCGCACCCCGGAGCAGCTGTTCGACGTCACCCTGATGCCGATCATCTTCACCGTGATGTTCACGTACATCTTCGGTGGCGCGATCGCCGGTGACGTCGCAAGCTACCTGCCGATCATCATCCCCGGCATCCTCGTGCAGACGAACATCACGTCGTCGATCGTGACGGGCGTGCAGCTGCGCGAGGACATGGACAAGGGCGTCTTCGACCGCTTCAAGTCCCTGCCCATCGCCCGGATCGCCCCACTCGCGGGTGCGTTGCTCGCCGACACCGTCCGGTACGCGATCGCCACCACGATCACCTTCACGGTCGGCATCATCATGGGCCTGCGTCCGGCCGGCGGCTTCGGCGCGGTCGTCCTGGCCGGGTTGCTGGTCATCGTCGTCGCCTGGGCGATCAGCTGGATCTTCGCCTACTTCGGCGTCGTCGCGCGGACGGCGTCGAGCGTCTCCGGCATCTCCAACATGGTGCTGTTCCCCCTCACGTTCCTGTCGAACGCGTTCGTGCCGGCGGACACCCTGCCGGAATGGTTGCGCTGGTTCTCCGAGGTCAACCCGATCTCGCACCTGATCACGGCGGTCCGCGACCTCGTGAGCCACGGCACGGTGGGCGTCGACCTCTGGATCAGCCTGCTCGGCGCAGCCGTCGTCGTCGCGGTGTTCGCACCGCTGACGGTCCGCGCGTACATGCGGAAGGCCTGACGGGCGCCGTCAGCGCACGCGGAACCGCAGCTCCTCGAGCAGGAGCCGCGCCTGCGAGACGGCCTCGGCCCGGTTCGATCCGGCCGAGGCCGTCTCGGCGTCCGCCGGCACCGTGGCGCCGAGGGTGTCGGCCAGCACCTGCCGCATCCGTGCGTGTGCGAGCACGCCGAAGTCCTGCCGCGAACCGAGTCGGATCGCCAGCCCCCAGCACCGGGCGGCGTGCTCCCGCTGTCCGTCACGGGCGGCGGCGAGCGCCAACCCGAGCAGGGCGGTGCCGATCACGGGCAGGTCCAGCCACCACGGGTGGACGCGCAGCATCACGAGCGCACCGACGCGCAGGCGTCTCGCGACCGCCACGTCGTCGACCGGGAGGCCCGGGACGGCTCCGTCGGACCGGCGCACCGCCGCCTCGTCCCGCGCCGCGATCCGCGCCGAGCCCGCCATGAGCGTCCAGTGGGGTGTCTGCTTCCGCAGGGGCAGCACGGAGTCCCACGCGCGCGCGTACTCCGCCGCCGCGTCGTCGAGGGCTCCCTCCCAGCGCGAGCACTCCGCGCCGATCGCCATCGCGAGGACACCGATCTGCACCCGGTCCTCGTCGAAGCCGCCGCGGGCCTCGACCGGCCGGTGCTGCAGGTCGTCGGCGACCTGCCGGGCACGGACGACGTCGCCGGTGCTCGCGGCGCAGAGCCCGACGGTCCAGCCGATCTCGTACAGGTCGTCGTCGGCCCCGAACCGTTCGAGCTGTTCGCGGGCGACCTCGGCGGAGCGCAGGGCGTCGGCGTGCCGGCCGGTCTGCGCCAGGAGCTGGGTCATCGTGACGGCGATCGACCCGGTGGTCCAGGCGTCGTCACTCGTGCGCGAGAGGGTCGCGGCGCGGGTCGCGTACCGCAGGGCGTCGGCGGACTCCCCGTCGTTCTCGGCGAGGGGCGCGCTGAGCATGTTCGCCAGGCAGGCGACACCGGGCTCCGGGTCGTCGCGGTAGCGGGCGAGCAGGGTGTGACCGTCGGCCGGTCGCCCCAGGGTGAGCAGCAGGGCCGCCTGGGCGTCGAGCACGGCGAACCCGGTGGTGCCGTCGCGCATCACCCGGCGCAGGGTCGACACCGCCAGGGCAGCGGTCCGCTTGTCACTGAACGCGGACGACCCGCCGGTGACCACGAGCCCGAGCACGGTCGCGGCGCGGTCCTCGGCCACCGGTCCGGTACGGCGCAGGACGGGGACGGCCTCGGGGCCGAGTGCGACGACCTCGCCGTGCGCCCCGCGCAGCGACCAGTAGCCGCCGAGGGCCGCGAACAGGTGCGCGACCGCCGAGGTGTCGTCGGCCGCCAGGCTCCAGCGGAGCAGGGTGACGAGGTTGTCGGATTCGCGGGCGACCTCACGGAACCGGTCGAGCTGTGCGGCACCCGTGATCGTGAGCAGGTTGCGGTCGGCGGCGAAGTCACGCCCCCAGCCGATCATCGCCGTGCGGACGGCCTCGGTCGCACCGCGCGCCTCGAGCCGGGTGGCCCCGAACTCACGCACGGTCTCGAGCAGCCGGTACCGCACGGGCTCGCCCTCGTGCTCGACGAGCTGCACGAGCGACTGTTCCACGAGTTCGGCGAGGTCGTCGAGCGCGTCCGCCCGGCGGTCCGGAGCGGCGACGGCCTCGACCGCGTCGACCGCGAGCCCGTCCGGGAACAGTGCCAGACGCGTCAGCAGGTCCTGCGCCCCGTCGTCGAGCAGGCGCCAGCTCCACTCGATCACGGCGAGCAGGGTCCGGTGCCGCTCCGGAGCGCTCCGGTCGCCCCCACGCAGGAGCGCGAACCGGTCGTCCAGTCGGCGCTCGATCTCGTCGGCACTCATGCCGCGGATCCGAGCCGCCGCGAGTTCGATGGCCAGTGGCGAGCCGTCGAGCCGCGTGCAGATCCGGCGAACGGCGTCCACGGGCAGCACGGCTCCGGGTCGTGCGGCCCGCGCCCGCTCGGTGAACAACCGGACCGCGGCGCCGTCGGCCTCGACGGGCAGCGGTGCCAGGGGAGCCACGACCTCACCGGCGATGGCGAGCGGGGCGCGCGAGGTCGTCAGGATCCGCAGGGTGGGCACGGTCGCGAGCAGGTCCGCGGCGAAGGCGGCGACCTCGGCCACCAGGTGTTCGCAGTTGTCCAGGACGAGCACGGTGGGTCCGTCGGCGAGTGCTCGCACCACCCGGGTGCGCAGGTCTGCGGCGACGGCGTCCCGGAGCGACCGGGTGGACCGGAACTCGGCGATCCCGAGCAGTGCTCCGAGTGCCGGCACGACGTCGTCGCCCGTGGCGAGCGGCGCCAGCTCGAACACGACGACGCCCTGGGTCGGCGGCAGGTCGGCTGCGACCGCCTGTGCGAGGCGGGTCTTGCCCAGCCCACCCGCACCGAGGATGGTGACCAGCCGCCCCGTGGAGAGCAGGTCCGCGACGGCGACGAGGTCCTCCTGCCTCCCGACCAACGTGTTCGGCGCGGCGCGCAGCCCGATGCGCCGGACGCTGCCCGTCGCGGGACCGGACCGGCGCAGCAACTCGGCGTTGAGGCGGACCAGGTCGGCCGAGGGATCGGCGCCGAGTTCGTCGGCGAGTCGGTCGCGGTGCGCCGCGAAGACGGCGATGGCCTGGCTCGTGCGGCCGGCCGCGGCGAGGGCGCGCATCGAGCCGGCGACCGCGACCTCGTCGTAGGGGTCGGCGGCGGCTTCCGCCGCCCAGAGTTCGGCGGCCTCGTCGGCGTGGCCCTCGTCGAGCAACGTGCCGCCGAGCGCCCTGCGGAGCGTGCGACGGATCGCTGCGGCACGGTCCGTGAGCGCCGCACCCAGGTCCCCCTCGACGTCGGCGCCCGGATCGCCGCGCCAGAGGTCGAGTGCGGCGCGGACCGCTGCCGGTCCCGCGACGCCCGTGGCACGCTCGGCGCGGGCGAGGTCGACGTCCTCGGGGTCGCCGCCCAACGCGTACCCGGTGCTCGTCGACACCACGAGGCCCTCCGCCACGCTCCGGCGCAGACGCGACACGAGCGTCTGCAGCGCCGCGCGGGCGCCCCGCGGCTGCGCGTCCGGCCAGAGTTCCTCGATCAGGGATCCGGTGGTCAGGGCGTGGCCACGCGCGAGCACCAGTGCCGTCAGGAACGACCGTGCGAGCGCGCCCGGCACCGCCGTCTGCTCGCCGTCCGCACCCGTCACCGTGACCGGTCCGAGGACGGCGATGCGGGGTGGGACGGTCACGGTGCGAGTCTACGGAGCACGGGTCGTGCCGGATCCCGTGTCAGCCGCGCGGACGGTGGAACGCCGACGGGCCGGTGCGGGTGTCGAGGTTGTCCGTCGCGCGGCGCTCGGACTCCACGATGCCCCGCAGTGCCACCAGCGCCGACGCCGTCACCGCGACGTGCGAGGGGTTCTCGCGCGAGGCGTCGAGCGCGTGCTCAAGCCGCTCGATCGCCTCGTCGCCCTCGTCCTCCGGGCAGTCCCCGCGGATGACGCATGCGAGCTGGCGGATCGCAGCGGCCAGCGGCTCCGTGAAGGCCGGGTCGGGCCGGCCGAGGTTCGAGGAGACCGGACCGGACCGCGCCACGAGCTCGGTGAGGTCGGTCGTGTACCAGGCGACGCGCTCCAACGCGCGGAACCGGGCGCCGTCCTGCTGCAGCCGCGCGCGGGACCCGCGGAGCGCCCCACGCGGGTTGATCTTCCGGCTCTCGTGGGCGACGGACACCCGCGCGCGCACGTCGGCGATCGCACGGTCGAGCTTGTCCTGCTGCCGGTTCCAGGCGTCCTCGTCCCGCTTGCCGCTCTCCAGCACGTCCGCCAGGCCTTCCAGGTGCGCGGCCAGCACGGCGTTCACCTCGTCGATCCGGCGCTCCGCGTCCCAGAAGTGCAGCGGCGGGAACACCAGGAAGTTCACGAGCAGGCCGACGACCACGCCGATGCCCATCTGCACCAGGTACCCGAACGAGTAGCCCTCCGCGTTGGCCCCGCCGACGAGCAGCACGAACAACGCCGCCGTCGAGACCCAGGTGCTGCCCTCGCCGAGCACCCGGAACCCGCCGACGAGCACCCCGATGCCGACGGCCAGGGCCACGGCGAGGATCCCCGGGTCCCCCACGAGCATCGTGAAGCCCGCGACGGCGATGCCGAGCAGGATGCCGACGAGCGTCTGGATGCCGTTCCGCAGTCCGGCGTAGACCGTCGTCTGCATCGCGACGATCGCCCCGAGGGGTGCGTAGTAGGGGTAGTCGGACGCGACCCCGGGCACGTGCCTGGCGATGACCCAGGCCAGTGCCGCGGCGCCGGCGGCCTTGGCTGCGTGCAGCAGTCGCGGCTGCGTGCCGGACGTGCGGCTCCACCGCCATGCGCGGCGACCGACTCCCGCGATGTGTTGGAACTCCATGTGGTGACTCTCCCTGTCGGGCGGACACGCTACGGGGCGCCCACTGGGAAGGCGACGGTCCTGCGTTCTCCGGACGTCGGGGCGGCTGACGGCCCCTCCCGGACACGACGAAGCCCCCACGACCTGGGTCGCGGGGGCTTCGTCGTGGTGACGCGGGGTGCTACTTGGCGTCGTCGCTCTTCTCGGCGGCGTCGGCCTCGACCTCGGCAGCAGCCTCGGTCTCGGTCTCCGACTCGACCGGAGCGGACTCCTCGGTGGTCTCGGTCTCCTCGACCGGGGCCTCCTCGGTGGTCTCGTCGGCGGCCGACTCCTCGACCGGAGCGGCGGCGGCCGGAGCCGCGGTGCGCTTCACCGGCGCGGGCGTGCCCGAAACCGGCTCGAGGACGAGCTCGATCGACGCCAGCGGGGCGTTGTCGCCCTTGCGGAAGCCGAGCTTCGTGATGCGGGTGTAGCCGCCCTGACGGTCCTCGACCTGCGGGGCGATCTCCGTGAACAGCGTGTGCACGACGGACTTGTCGCGCAGGGTCGCGATGACCCGACGACGAGCGTGCAGGTCGCCGCGCTTCGCGAACGTGATGAGCCGCTCGGCGACCGGACGGAGGCGCTTGGCCTTCGTCTCGGTGGTCGTGATGCGACCGTGCGTGAAGAGGGCGTTGGCGAGGTTGCTCAGGAGCAGGCGCTCGTGAGCGGGACCGCCACCGAGGCGGGGGCCCTTGGTGGGCTTCGGCATGTCAGTTCTCCAGTGGTGAAAGTGGTGCGCGCGGTGTCAGCGCGCTTGCGCGTGAGCGCGAGATCAGTTGTTGGACTCGTCCTCGTCGTACCCGCTGTAGAAGTGGGCGCCGTCGAATCCGGGGACGGTGTCCTTGAGGGACAGGCCGAGCTCGGTGAGCTTGTCCTTGACCTCGTCCACCGACTTCTGACCGAAGTTGCGGATGTTCATGAGCTGCGTCTCCGACAGGGCGACGAGCTCGGACACCGTGTTGATGCCCTCGCGCTTCAGGCAGTTGTAGCTGCGGACCGACAGGTCGAGGTCCTCGATCGGCGTCTGCAGCTCGTTCGAGAGGACGGCGTCGACCGGCGCGGGGCCGATCTCGATGCCCTCTGCGGCCGTGTTGAGCTCGCGGGCGAGCCCGAACAGCTCGACCAGCGTGCGACCGGCCGACGCGATGGCGTCACGCGGCGTGATCGCCGGCTTCGACTCGACGTCGACGACCAGGCGGTCGAAGTCCGTGCGCTCACCGGCACGCGTCGCCTCGACGCGGTAGGTGACCTTGAGGACCGGCGAGTAGATCGAGTCGATCGGGATCTGACCGGCCTCGGAGAACTCGGAACGGTTCTGCGTGGCCGAGACGTAGCCACGGCCACGCTCGATCGTGAGCTCGAGC
Organism: Curtobacterium sp. PvP017; assembly: GCF_054060195.1. NCBI lineage: Bacteria > Bacillati > Actinomycetota > Actinomycetes > Micrococcales > Microbacteriaceae > Curtobacterium > Curtobacterium sp. PvP017. Next base: position 510,857 of record NZ_JBSSCY010000002.1, on the reverse strand, counting down.
TCGAACCGCGCGGTGTCGTTCAGGGTCGCGATGACGAGTTCCGGGTTGTGGATCTCGACGCCGGCCGGCGCGGAGATGTCCGCTGCGGTGACCTGACCGGCACCCTGCTTGCGCAGGTACGCGGTGATCGGCTCGTCGTGCTCGCTGGAGACGACGAGGCTCTTGATGTTGAGGATGATCTCGGTGACGTCTTCCTTCACACCGGGGACGGTGCTGAATTCGTGGAGGACACCGTCGATGCGGATGCTGGTGACAGCCGCGCCGGGGATCGAGGAGAGGAGCGTGCGGCGCAGCGAGTTGCCGAGGGTGTAACCGAAGCCCGGCTCGAGCGGCTCGATGACGAAGCGCGAGCGGTGCTCGGAGATCGACTCCTCGGTCAGGGTGGGGCGCTGTGCAATGAGCACTGTGGGATTCCTTTCGGCGAAGTGTCCGCTATATGACACTTGGCGGTACGACGGGGCCGCGTGGGCCCCGACGGGTCTGTTGAGTTGTGATCACGCGCACCGATGTGCGCGATCGAACGACCAGGAATGGCCGCGGGCCCTGCCCGACCCCGTCAGGGGACGAGCAGGGCGCGGCCGGTTGCTCCTCGCGTCAGACGCGACGACGCTTCGGCGGGCGGCAACCGTTGTGCGCCTGCGGAGTGACGTCGTTGATCGAGCCGACCTCGAGGCCAGCGGCCTGGAGCGAACGGATCGCGGTCTCGCGGCCCGAACCCGGACCCTTCACGAAGACGTCGACCTTCTTGACGCCGTGCTCCTGCGCCTGACGCGCAGCGGACTCGGCGGCGAGCTGCGCCGCGAACGGCGTCGACTTGCGCGAACCCTTGAAGCCCACGGCACCCGAGGACGCCCAGCTGAGGACGGCACCCGACGGGTCGGTGATGCTGACGATCGTGTTGTTGAACGTGCTCTTGATGTGGGCCTGGCCCACTGCGACGTTCTTCTTCTCCTTGCGGCGCGGCTTGCGCGCGGCAGTCTTGGGGGTAGCCATCGGGGTCTCCTATCGAGCCTTCTTCTTGCCTGCCACGGTGCGCTTCGGTCCCTTGCGGGTACGCGCGTTGGTCTTGGTGCGCTGACCGCGCACCGGGAGACCACGACGGTGGCGAAGACCCTCGTAGCTACCGATCTCGACCTTGCGGCGGATGTCGGCGGCCACCTCGCGGCGGAGGTCACCCTCCACCTTGAAGTTGCCCTCGATGAAGTCACGGAGGGCGACGAGCTGGTCGTCGGTCAGGTCCTTGACGCGGATGTCACCGGAGATACCGGTCTCGGCGAGTGCCTGGACCGCGCGGGTACGGCCGACGCCGTAGATGTACGTGAGTGCGATCTCCACGCGCTTCTCGCGCGGGATGTCGACGCCTGCTAGACGTGCCATGTGATGGCTGCTCCTGTTGTCGATGGAGGTGTGGAGCAGTACCGGTGCCCGGGCCTCCGACCCGAGGTGTCCCCCGGTCGTCGTGCGACCGGGTTCTGGTACTGCGTTGTCGATCTTCAGTTGTGGGTCGTGCTCGAGCAGCTTGCTGTCCGAGGGACAGCGTCGGTGCCGGTCACGCGCCCGGGACTAGCCCTGGCGCTGCTTGTGACGCGGGTTGCTCTTGCAGATCACCATGACGCGGCCCTTGCGGCGGATCACTCGGCAGTGCTCGCACATGGGCTTGACGCTGGGGTTGACCTTCATTGTTCTTTCCTCGTGCTCGCTGGCTTCGTGCGCGGCGGGATTGCCGAGCCGTTCCTTTCCAGCTCGCGGATCACTTGTAGCGGTAGACGATCCGGCCGCGGGTCAGGTCGTACGGGCTCAGCTCCACGATCACGCGGTCCTCGGGGAGGATGCGGATGTAGTGCTGGCGCATCTTCCCGGAGATGTGCGCGAGGACCTTGTGTCCGTTCGTCAGCTCAACGCGGAACATCGCGTTGGGCAGAGCTTCGAGCACCGAGCCTTCGATCTCGATGACGCCGTCTTTCTTGGCCATAGCCTCACTGTCGCTTGGTTGTGGAACAGGTGTGATCCCCGAACCGGTCTGCGGGTCGGTCGCCACACCCGAGAGGGCATGACACACCAAAGATCGATCTTATGTGGTAAACCCGCAATTGCCAAGTGCAAGCACGGCACGCCCCCTCACCTGGGGCTTCCGGTCACGTGCCTGAGTGTTCCACAGTGGTTTGACGGCGCGCTCCGGGCCCGCGCTTGCGCCAGGACCGTAGCGTTGCTCCGCAGCCACGTCCGCCGCCGACGCACCCTGCGCGGACCACCGAACGGAGACCACGTGCCCGACGTCACCCGACGCCCCTTCGCCGCACACGGCAAGCTGGCCCGCCGCCGCGGCTGGACCACGCTCGTGACCGTCGTGGCCTCGGCGTTGGCCGTCGTGCTGGTGAGCGGGACGAGCGTCGCCGCCATCGCCGGCGCCCAGCTGGCGACCGCACCGCAGACCGTGCAGCTCAGCACCGACGACCAGAGCACCGCGAAGACCGCCGACATCACGGCGATCAAGGGTGGGGCGAACATCCTGCTCATCGGCAGCGACACCCGCGTGGGGCAGTTCGACTCCGACGAGGACGTCGAGGGTGCCCGCAACGACGTCACGATGCTCATCCACATCTCCCAGGACCACCAGCAGCTCACCGCGGTCAGCTTCCCCCGCGACCTGATGGTGCCGATCCCCGCGTGCACCAACCCCGCGACGGGCACCACGTACCCCGCGTCGACCTCCGCCATGTTCAACACGGCACTCGGCAACGGCGGCGTCTCGTGCGTCGTCGACACCGTCGAGAACCTCACCGGTCTGAGCATCCCCTACGCCGGACTCATCACCTTCGACGGCGTGATCGAGATGTCGAACGCCCTGGGCGGCGTCGACGTCTGCGTCGCGGAGCCCATCGACGACACCTTCACCGGCCTGCACCTGACCGCCGGCTCGCACAACCTCGAGGGGTCGGACGCGCTCGCGTTCCTGCGCACCCGTCACGGCGTCGGCGACGGCAGCGACCTCGCCCGGATCAGCTCGCAGCAGGTGTTCCTGTCGGCCCTGCTCCGCAAGGTCACGTCCGACGGGACGCTGTCGAACCCCATCACCCTCTACAAGCTCGCCGGCGCGGCCCTGTCGAACATGACGCTGTCGGACGGTCTGGCGCAGACACGAACCCTCGTCGGGCTCGCGTCGGCACTGCGCGGCATGAGCACCGCCAACATGCTCTTCGTGCAGTACCCCGTCGCCGACGACCCCGACGACAGCGCGCGCGTGATCGTCGATCAGGAGACCGCCCACACCCTCAACGTGGCGCTGCAGAACGACGTGAAGTCGTCGCTGAGCGACTCGAGTACCGGGCGCGCATCCGAGGAGTCGCCGACCGCCGGGGGCACCGCGACGAGCACACCGTCGACCGGCACGACGCCGTCCGACACGAGCTCGTCGTCCGCGTCGGGCGGCGCAGCGTCCGGTACGTCGTCCGCGCCGAGCTCGTCCGCCACCAGGACCGCGACGTCGACCCCGCTGCCGTCGTCGATCACCGGGCAGAGCGCCTCCGAGCAGACCTGCTCCGTCGGCAACTGACCGCCGGGCGTGGCCGACGGCGCGGCGCGCCCGGGGCACTGGACGCACGCGCCTGCGCGCGGCGGCAGACGGGTCGGGAGCGAGCCGCGCCTCCAGGCCGTCACGACCGGAGCGGACGGGAGGCCCGACCTACGGGATCGGGACGGGTGTCACACCCAGCGGGGCCAGGCCCGCGGCGCCGCCGTCGACGGCCGTGAGGACCCAGACGCCGTCGGCGTGCACCGCGACGCTGTGCTCCCAGTGCGCGGCGTCCTGGCCGTCCGCGGTGCGGACCGTCCAGTCGTCGTCGTCCGTCGTGCTGTCGATCGACCCCGCCGTGACCATCGGCTCGATGGCGACCACCAGGCCGGGCTTCACCGCCGGACCGGCGCCGCGGACGCGGTAGTTGAAGACCGGCGGGTCCTCGTGCATGGACCGACCGATGCCGTGCCCCGTGTAGTCCTCGACGATGCCCCACGAACCGGTCTCGTCGATGGCGTCCTCCACCGCAGAGCCCACCTCGTGCAGGTTCTTCGCGTGCGCGAGCGCTGCGATGCCGTGCCAGAGCGACCGCTCCGTGGAGTCGCAGAGGGTCTGCCGGGCAGCGGTGACGCTGGCGTCCCCTCCGGGGACGACCATGGTGAACGCGCTGTCGCCGTTCCAGCCGTCGACCTCGGCGCCGGCGTCCACCGAGACGATGTCGCCGGGGGCGAGCACGCGGTCGCCGGGGATGCCGTGCACGATCTCGTCGTTGACGGAGACGCACAACGTGTGCCGGTAGCCGGGCACGAGCTGGAAGTTCGGGATCCCGCCGCCGGCGCGGATCGTCCGCTCGGCGATCTCGTCGAGCGCGCCCGTCGTGATGCCGGGCCGGATCGCGGCACGCACGGCGTCGAGCGCCTCAGCGGTCAGCAGACCAGGGCGCACCATGGCGCGGAGCTCGTCCGGTGTCTTGTAGATCGAGGGCTTGCGGAAGCGGACCACGCCGGGTCAGACGCCCGCGGTGAGCCCGCGAGCCGTCAGCGCGGCCTGGATGCGGTCGCCGACCTCGTCGATCGGGCCGAGGCCGTCGACGTCGAGCACGAGGCCACGGTTGCCGTAGGCACCGACGATCGGAGCCGTCTGCTCCGCGTAGACCTGCTGACGACGACGGATCGTCTCCTCGTTGTCGTCGCTGCGGCCCTGCTGCTCGGCCCGCTTGAGCAGCCGACCGACGAGCTCGTCCTGGTCGGCGACGAGCTGCACCACCGCGTCGATCCCGGTGCCCTGCTCGGCGAGCAGCGCGTCGAGGTACTCGACCTGCCCGACCGTACGGGGGTACCCGTCGAGCAGGAACCCGTCGGCCGCGTCCGCCTCGTTCAGGCGGGACTTCACGAGCTCGTTCGTCAGGGAGTCCGGCACGTAGTCGCCGGCGTCCATGATCGCCTTGGCCTGCACACCGAGCGGCGTGCCCTCTGCCACGTTCTTGCGGAAGATGTCACCGGTCGAGATCGCCGGGATCCCGAAGGACTCGGCGATCCGTCCGGCCTGGGTGCCCTTCCCCGCTCCGGGGGGTCCGACGATGATGAGACGTGCGCTCAACGGAGAAGCCCTTCGTAGTGACGCTGCTGCAACTGCGAGTCGATCTGCTTCACGGTCTCGAGACCGACACCCACGATGATCAGGATGCTCGCGCCACCGAACGGGAAGTTCTGGTTCGCGCCGAACAGCGCCAGTGCTGCCAGCGGGATGAGCGCGATGAAACCGAGGTAGAGCGAGCCGGGCAGCGTCACCCGGGTGAGGACGTAGTCGAGGTACTCGGCGGTTGGACGACCGGCACGGATGCCGGGGATGAACCCGCCGTACTTCTTCATGTTGTCGGCGACCTCTTCGGGGTTGAAGGTGATCGCCACGTAGAAGTACGTGAACCCGACGATGAGCAGGAAGTACAGCACCATGTAGAACAGGTTGTCGCCGGAGACGAGGTTGTTCTCGATCCAGGTGACCCACGCCGCGGGCTCGGAGCCGTCGGACGGCTTGTTGAACTGCGCGACCAGGGCCGGCAGGTACAGCAGCGACGACGCGAAGATGACGGGCACGACGCCGGCCATGTTGACCTTGATCGGGATGTACGTGTTGTTGCCGCCGTAGGTCCGGCGACCGACCATGCGCTTGGCGTACTGGACCGGGATCCGCCGCTGCGACTGTTCGACGAACACGACGGCCATCATGATGACCAGTCCGACCAGGATGACGAACAGGAAGAGCTCGAACGACTGCGACTGCTCGATGGCCCAGAGTGCCGACGGGAACTGCGCCGCGATCGACGTGAAGATGAGGAGCGACATGCCGTTGCCGATGCCGCGCTCGGTGACGAGCTCGCCCATCCACATGATGAGGCCGGTACCGGCGGTCAGCGTGACGACCATGAGCATGATCGCGTACCAGCTGTCGTTCGAGATGATCGACGAGCAGGAGGACGACGCGTTCGTGCCGAAGAGGGCACCCGAGCGGGCGACCGTGATCAGGGTGGTGGACTGCAGCACGCCCAGCGCGATCGTGAGGTAGCGCGTGTACTGCGTCAGCTTCGCCTGACCGGACTGGCCCTCCTTGTAGAGGGAGTCGAAGTGCGGGATGACCACGCGCAGGAGCTGCACGATGATCGACGACGTGATGTACGGCATGATGCCGAGCGCGAAGACCGAGAGCTTCAGCAGCGCGCCGCCGGAGAACAGGTTGATCAGGTCGTAGAGACCACCCGACGACGAGGCGCTGGCGAGACAGCTCTGCACGGCCGCGTAGTCGACGAACGGTGCCGGGATGTACGACCCGAGGCGGAACAGCGCGATGATCGCGAGGGTGAAGCCGATCTTCTTGCGAAGATCAGGGGTGCGCATGATGCGCGCGACCGCTCTGAACACGAGGACTCCGAACTTCTGGGACCGGGGCCGACGATCGCGGCCGTTCCGGTGTCGGTCGGCAGGGCCGACCTGGCCGGCGGATGCCGGCCACTGTCAAGGAAACCGTAACGGCGGCCCGTGCGCAAACGCACGGGCCGCCGACGGGGGTTACTGGGAGACGGTGCCGCCAGCAGCCACGATCTTCTCGGCGGCGGACGCCGAGACCTTGTCGACCGTGACCGTGATCTTCACGGTGATGTCACCCTGACCGAGAACCTTGACCTTCTCGTTCTTGCGGACGGCGCCCTTGGCGACCAGGCCCGCAACGGTGACGTCGCCGCCATCGGGGTAGAGCTCCGAGATCTTGTCCAGGTTCACGACCTGGTACTCGACCCGGAACGGGTTCTTGAACCCGCGGAGCTTCGGGGTGCGCATGTGCAGCGGCATCTGCCCACCCTCGAAGCCCACCCGGACCTGGTAACGGGCCTTCGTGCCCTTGGTACCACGCCCAGCGGTCTTGCCCTTCGAGCCCTCACCGCGACCCACACGGGTGCGGTCCTTCTTGGCGCCCTCGGCGGGGCGGAGGTGGTGCAGCTTCAGCACCTGCACGCGCTCGTTCTTCTCGTCGCTCATGCGTCGACCTCCTCGACCTTCACGAGGTGCGCCACCGTCGCGATGTACCCGCGGTTCTGGGCGTTGTCCTCACGCTCGACCGTACGGCCGATGCGCTTGAGACCCAGGCTGCGGAGCGTGTCGCGCTGGTACTGCTTCTCGCTGATAACGGACTTGATCTGCGTGATCTTCAGCGTTGCCATCACGCACCTGCCTTCTCGGTCGCGGCACGCAGTGCTGCGGCCTCGGCCTGGAGCAGACGAGCCGGGACGACCCGCTCGACGTCGAGGCCACGACGGCTTGCGACGGCGCGGGGCTCCTCGAGCTGCTTCAGAGCCTCGACGGTCGCGTGCACGATGTTGATGGTGTTCGACGAACCGAGCGACTTGCTCAGGACGTCGTGGATGCCGGCGCACTCGAGGACGGCGCGGACGGGACCACCGGCGATGACACCGGTACCCGGACCAGCCGGACGCAGGAGGACGACGCCAGCAGCGGCCTCACCCTGCACGGGGTGCGGGATGGTGTTGCCGACGCGGGGGACGCGGAAGAAGTTCTTCTTCGCCTCTTCGACACCCTTGGAGATCGCCGTGGGGACCTCCTTGGCCTTGCCGTAGCCGACGCCCACGAGGCCGTTGCCGTCACCCACGACGACGAGCGCCGTGAAGCTGAAGCGACGACCACCCTTGACGACCTTCGACACGCGGTTGATGGTCACCACGCGCTCGAGGAACTGGCTGTCGCCACCGCGGTTGTTGCGGTCGCGGCCCTGCTGACGGTCACGACCGCCACCACGACGGCCACGGTTGTCGGCCGAGTCGCGGTTGTTGGACGCGGAACCGGCAGCGGTCTCGACGGGACGCTCGGCGACGGCAGGTGCCTCCGCCTCCTTGCCCTTCGCGGCGGTGTCGGTGCCCTCGGCGGGTGCCTCGGTGCCCTCAGCGGTCGCCTCGGTGGCCTCGGTGGCCTCCGTGCTCGCCTCGGTGGTCTCGACGGCGTCCGTGGCCTCGACGGCCTCGGTCTTGGCGTCTTCGTTGGTGTTCGCGTTGTCGCTCACAGGTTCAGCCCTCCTTCACGGGCACCATCGGCGATCGCGGCGACGCGACCGGCGTACTTGCTGCCACCGCGGTCGAAGACCACGGCCTCGACGCCAGCCGACTTCGCGCGCTCGGCGAGGAGCTCACCGACGCGACGGGCCTTGGCGGTCTTGTCGCCGTCGAACGAGCGGAGGTCTGCCTCCATCGTCGAGGCGCTTGCGAGGGTGTGACCCTTCGCGTCGTCGATGACCTGCACGAACACGTGACGCGACGAGCGGGTGACGGCGAGACGGGGACGAGCCTCGGTGCCGGTGATCTTCTTGCGGAGACGGTTGTGACGACGCGCCTTGGCGGCCGCCTTGCTCTTGCCTCGTGTCTTGAGGAGTCCCATGATCACTTACCTGACTTTCCGGCCTTGCGGCGCACGTTCTCGCCGGCGTAACGGACACCCTTGCCCTTGTACGGCTCGGGCTTCCGGAGCTTCCGGATGTTCGCCGCCACTTCGCCGACTGCCTGCTTGTCGATGCCGGCGACCGTGACCTTGTTGTTGCCCTCGACCGCGAAGCTGATGCCCGCGGGCGGCTCGACCGTGATCGAGTGGGAGTACCCGAGCGCGAACTCGAGGTTCGAGCCCTTCGCCTGCACGCGGTAACCGGTGCCGACGACCTCGAGGCCCTTGGTGTAGCCCTGGGTCACGCCGATGATGTTGTTGGCGATGAGGGTACGGGTCAGGCCGTGGAGCGAACGCGACTCGCGCTCGTCGTCCGGACGGGTGACGAGAACCTGGTTCTCCTCGACCTTGGCCTGGATGGGCTCCGCGATGACGAGCGCGAGCTCGCCCTTCGGGCCCTTGACCGCCACGCTCTGACCGTCAACGGAGACGGTCACGCCGGCGGGGATGTCGATGGGAAGACGTCCGATTCGTGACATTGTCGATCACCACACGTAGGCGAGGACTTCCCCACCCACGCCCTTCTGCTCGGCTTCGCGGTCGGTCAGCAGCCCGGACGAGGTCGAGAGGATCGCCACGCCGAGGCCACCGAGGACCTGGGGGATCTCCGTCGACTTCGCGTAGACCCGGAGGCCCGGCTTCGACACGCGCTTGATGCCGGCGATCGAACGCTCGCGCTCGGGGCCGTACTTCAGGTCGATGGTGAGGGTCTGCCCGACTCGGGCGTCCTCCACCTTCCACTCGCTGATGTAGCCCTCACGCTTGAGGATGTCGGCGATGTTCTTCTTGAGCTTGGAGCTCGGGAGCGCGACGGCGTCGTGGTGCGCGGAGTTCGCGTTCCGCAATCTGGTCAGCATGTCTGCGACCGGATCGGTCATCGTCATGATGTTCGTCCATTTCTCGCCTGGTTTCGACACCCGTTCCACGAATGCCGACCTGAGCGATCGAGTGATCCCGGGGCGGTTCCCCAGGATCGGTGTGTTCGTGCGTGCGGGCCGGAGGACGTGAATCCTCCGGCCCGCACCGCCCGAAGTAGTTTAGACCGTCTGCTCGTTGGAGCGGAACGGGAAGCCGAGCTGACGGAGCAGCGCGCGTCCCTCGTCGTCCGTCTTCGCGGTGGTCACGACAGTGATGTCGAAGCCGCGGACACGGTCGATGCGGTCCTGGTCGATCTCGTGGAACACGGACTGCTCCGAGAGACCGAACGTGTAGTTGCCGTTCCCGTCGAACTGCTTGTCGCTGAGACCGCGGAAGTCGCGGATGCGGGGCAGTGCGAGCGAGATCAGGCGGTCGAGGAACTCCCAGGCGCGGTCACCACGGAGGGTGACGTGCGCACCGATCGCCTGACCCTCGCGCAGCTTGAACTGCGCGATGGACTTGCGAGCGATGTTGACCTGGGGCTTCTGACCCGTGATCGCCGTGAGGTCCTTGATGGCCCCCTCGATGATCTTCGAGTCGCGAGCGGCCTCGCCGACACCGGTGTTCACGACGACCTTGACCAGGCCGGGGACCTGGTTGACGTTCGCGTAGCCGAACTGCTCGGTGAGCGTGGCCTTGATCTCGTCCTTGTACTTCTGCTTGAGGCGCGGCTGGGCCTTGGGGGCCTCAGTCGTTGCAGTCGTGTCAGTCATCAGAGCGTCTCACCTGACTTCTTGGCGTAGCGGACACGGACGGTCTTCTTGACCCCGCCCTTCTCCACCTCTTCGGTACGGAAGCCGACGCGGGTCGGCTTCTTCGTCTTCGGGTCGACGAGGGCGACGTTCGACACGTGGATCGAGGCTTCGTGCTTCTCGATGCCACCCGTCTTCGAGCCGCGCTGCGTCTGGCCGACGCGGACGTGCTTCGTGACGAAGTTCACGCCCTCGACGACGACGCGCTGCTTGTCCTTGAGGACCTCGATGACCTTGCCCTGCTTGCCACGGTCGCCGCCACGCTCCTGCGTCGCGCCCGTGATGACCTGGACGAGGTCACCCTTCTTGATGTTCGCCATGGCTTACAGCACCTCCGGCGCGAGCGAGATGATCTTCATGAACTTCTTGTCACGGAGTTCGCGACCGACCGGACCGAAGATGCGCGTGCCGCGCGGGTCGCCGTCGGCCTTGAGGATCACTGCCGCGTTCTCGTCGAACTTGATGTAGGAGCCGTCCTGACGACGGGTCTCCTTCTTGGTGCGAACGATGACCGCCTTGACGACGTCACCCTTCTTCACGTTGCCGCCGGGGATGGCGTCCTTCACCGTGGCGACGATGACGTCACCGAGACCGGCGTAGCGACGACCCGAACCACCGAGCACGCGGATGGTCAAGATCTCCTTGGCACCCGTGTTGTCGGCGATCTTCAGGCGGGATTCCTGCTGAATCACTGCTGTCTCCTATTCCGAAGCAGGCCGAGGCCTACTTGGCCTTCTCGAGGATCTCGACCAGGCGCCAGCGCTTGGAAGCGCTGAGGGGACGGGTCTCGCTGATCACGACGAGGTCGCCGACACCAGCGGTGCCGAGCTCGTCGTGGGCCTTCACCTTGGACGTGCGACGGATGATCTTGCCGTAGAGCGCGTGCTTCACGCGGTCCTCGACCTCGACCACGATGGTCTTGTCCATCTTGTCGCTGGTCACGTAGCCGCGACGCGTCTTGCGGTAGCCGCGAGTGAGGGCGGCGGAGGTCTTCTCTTCGTTCGCCATTACTTCTCCTCGGCGGTCTCGGCCTCGGTCGACTCAGCCGGCTTGTCAGCCTTCTTCGTCGTCTTCTTGGCCTTGGTGGCGGTCTCGACGGGCGCGGGAGTGGCACGGATGCCGAGCTCGCGCTCGCGGAGGACGGTGTAGATGCGTGCGATGTCGCGCTTGACGGCACGGAGACGACCGTGGCTCTCCAGCTGGCCGGTGGCCGACTGGAAGCGGAGGTTGAAGAGTTCCTCCTTGGCCTTCTTCAGCTCGTCAGCGAGACGCTCGTTCTCGAACGTGTCGAGCTCCGTCGGACGGAGCTCCTTGGAACCGATCGCCATTATGCGTCGCCCTCCTCGCGCTTGATGATGCGTGCCTTGAGGGGCAGCTTGTGGATTGCACGGGTCAGCGCCTCACGGGCGATGTCCTCGGTGACGCCGGAGAGCTCGAAGAGCACACGACCCGGCTTGACGTTGGCGACCCACCACTCGGGCGAGCCCTTACCGGAACCCATGCGGGTCTCAGCCGGCTTCTTCGTGAGCGGACGGTCCGGGTAGATGTTGATCCAGACCTTGCCGCCACGCTTGATGTGACGCGTCATGGCGATACGAGCGGACTCGATCTGACGGTTGGTCACGTACGCCGGGGTGAGGGCCTGGATGCCGTAGTCGCCGAAGCTGACCTTGGTACCACCGGTTGCCTGACCCGAACGCTTCGGGTGGTGCTGCTTGCGGTGCTTGACTCGACGGGGAATAAGCATGGTTACGCCTCAACTCCTGCGCCGGCCGGCGCGTCCTGCGGGGCCTGCTGCGGGCGGCGGTCACCGCGGTCGCCGCCACGACGGTCGCCGCCACGGTCGCCACGCTCACCGCGCGGGCCGCCACGACGCTCGGGGCGCGACGAACGCTGGTTCGCCTGCTCGCGAGCGAGCTCCTTGTTCGTGATGTCGCCCTTGTAGATCCAGACCTTCACGCCGATGCGGCCGAACGTGGTCCGGGCCTCGTAGAAGCCGTAGTCGATGTTCGCGCGGAGGGTGTGCAGCGGCACACGGCCTTCGCGGTAGAACTCCGAACGGGACATCTCGGCGCCGCCGAGACGGCCCGACACCTGGATGCGGACACCCTTGGCGCCGGCGCGCTGTGCACCCTGCAGGCCCTTGCGCATGGCGCGACGGAACGCGACACGAGCGGAGAGCTGCTCGGCGATGCCCTGCGCGACGAGCTGGGCCTCGGTCTCGGGGTTCTTGACCTCGAGGATGTTCAGCTGGATCTGCTTCTTGGTGAGCTTCTCGAGCTCACCGCGAACGCGCTCCGCCTCGGCGCCGCGGCGGCCGATGACGATGCCCGGACGCGCCGTGTGGATGTCCACGCGGACACGGTCACGGGTGCGCTCGAGCTCGATGCGGGCGACACCGGCGCGGTCGAGGGTCTTCTTCAGGTACTCGCGCACCTTGATGTCCTCGGCCACGTAGTCGGCGTAGCGCTGACCGGCCTTCTTGCTGTCGGTGAACCAGTGCGAGACGTGGTCCGTCGTGATCCCGAGACGGAAGCCGTACGGGTTGACCTTCTGGCCCATTAGTTGCTCGCCTTCTTGCTCGTCGCGGCAGCCTCGGCCTCTTCCGGCGTCGCGAGGACGACCGTGATGTGGCTGGTGCGCTTGTTGATGCGGAAGGCCCGGCCCTGGGCGCGCGGCTGGAACCGCTTCAGGGTCGTACCCTCGTCGACGAAGACGCGGCTCACGTAGAGGTCGCGCTCGTCGAGGAAGCTGTTCGTCGAGTCAGCCTTCACCCGGGCGTTCGCGATCGCCGAGGCGACCAGCTTGTACACGGGCTCCGAAGCGCCCTGGGGGGCGAACTTCAGGATGGCGAGCGCCTCGTGGGCCTGCTTGCCGCGGATCAGCTCGATGACGCGACGGGCCTTCTGAGGCGTGACGCGGATGTGTCGCACGCGTGCGATCGACTCCACCATTTCGTTCCTCCTCTGCGTCCCCGCGTTAGCGGCGACGGCCCTTCTTGTCGTCCTTCACGTGACCACGGAAGGTGCGGGTCGGCGCGAACTCGCCGAGCTTGTGACCGACCATCGACTCGGTGACGAACACCGGGATGTGCTTGCGGCCGTCGTGCACGGCGATGGTGTGCCCGAGCATGTTCGGGACGATCATCGACCGACGCGACCACGTACGGATCACGTTCTTGGTGTTGGCCTCGTTCTGCGTGACGACCTTGCGGAGCAGGTGCTCGTCGACGAAGGGGCCCTTCTTCAGACTGCGTGGCATCTTCTGAACTCCTACTTGCGCTTCTTGCCGGCGTTACGGCGACGGACGATGAGCTTGTCGCTCGGCTTGTTCGGCTTGCGCGTGCGACCCTCGGCCTGGCCCCAGGGGCTGACCGGGTGACGACCACCGGAGGTCTTGCCCTCGCCACCACCGTGCGGGTGGTCGACCGGGTTCATCGCGACACCACGCACGGTCGGGCGGACGCCCTTCCAGCGCATGCGGCCGGCCTTGCCCCAGTTGATGTTCGACTGCTCGGCGTTGCCGACCTCGCCGATCGTGGCGCGGCAGCGTGCGTCGACGTTGCGGACCTCGCCCGACGGCAGACGGAGCTGCGCGTAGGGGCCGTCCTTGGCGACGAGACGCACCGAGGCGCCGGCGGAGCGGGCCATCTTCGCGCCGCCACCGGGGCGGAGCTCGATGGCGTGCACGACGGTACCCACGGGGATGTTGCGCAGCGGCAGGTTGTTGCCGGGCTTGATGTCGGCGCCGGGGCCCTGCTCGATGACGTCGCCCTGCTTGAGCTTGTTCGGCGCGATGATGTACCGCTTCGTGCCGTCCACGTAGTGCAGGAGCGCGATGCGCGCGGTGCGGTTGGGGTCGTACTCGATGTGAGCGACCTTGGCGTCCACGCCGTCCTTGTCGGAGCGACGGAAGTCGATCACGCGGTACTGGCGCTTGTGGCCACCACCGATGTGACGCGTGGTGATGCGGCCGGAGCTGTTGCGACCACCGGTCTTCGGCAGCGGACGAAGCAGGGACTTCTCCGGAGTCGAACGGGTGATCTCAGCGAAGTCGGCGACCGACGAGCCGCGACGACCGGGGGTCGTCGGCTTGTAGTTACGAATAGCCATGATTTATCCCTCTGGTCCTCAGCCGACAGCCGTGAAGATGTCGATCGAACCGGACTTGAGCGTCACGATGGCGCGCTTGGTGTCCTTGCGCTTGCCGAGACCGAACTTGGTGCGGCGGGTCTTGCCCGGGCGGTTCAGCGTGTTGATGCTCGCGACCTTGACCTCGAAGATCTTCTCGATGGCGAGCTTGATCTCGGTCTTGTTCGAGCGGGGGTCCACGATGAACGTGTACTTGCCCTGGTCGATGAGCGCGTAGCTCTTCTCCGAGACGACCGGCGAGATGATGACGTCGCGCGGGTCCTTGTTGAAGCCGCTCATGCGGTGATCTCCTTCGCGGTCTTCGACGCGATGAAGGCGTCGAGGGCGCTCTTGCTGAAGACGACGGCGTCCGACTTGAGGACGTCGTAGGCGTTCAGCTGGCCGTACGAGAGCGCGTGGACGTTCGGCAGGTTGCGGATCGACTTGAGCGTCAGCTCGTCGTTCGACTCGAGCACGATCAGCACGTGCTTGACCGGCGCGACCTTCTCGAGGAGCGTGCGGGCGACCTTGGTCGAGGGCACGTCGGCCTCGACGAAGCCGTCGACAGCCGAGATGCGGCCACCGCGGGCGCGGTCCGAGAGCGAGCCGAGCAGCGCTGCGGCGATCATCTTCTTGGGGGTGCGCTGCGAGTAGTCGCGGGGGGTCGGTCCGTGGACGACGCCACCACCGGTGTGCTCGGGAGCACGGACGGAACCCTGACGGGCGCGGCCGGTGCCCTTCTGCTTGAACGGCTTGCGACCGGCACCGCGGACTTCGCCGCGGTTCTTGGTCTTGTGGGTGCCCTGACGCGCGGCTGCGAGCTGCGCGGTGACGACCTGGTGGATCAGCGGGACGTTGGTCTCGACGTCGAAGAGAGCTGCGGGCAGCTCGACGGTGCCGGACTTGGCACCCGATGCGTCGAGGACGTCGATCGTGGTTGCGGTCGTGGTGGCCATGATCACTTACCCTTCACGGCGGTGCGGACGAAGACGGAGCGGCCACGAGCACCGGGGACGGCGCCCTTGACGAGCAGCAGACCCTTCTCGGCGTCGACGGCGTGCACCGTGAGGTTGAGGACGGTCACGCGGTCGCCACCCATACGGCCAGCCATGCGCATGCCCTTGAAGACACGCGACGGGGTCGAGGAAGCACCGATCGAGCCGGGCTTGCGGTGGTTGCGGTGCGCACCGTGCGAGGCGCCGACGCCGTGGAAGCCGTGGCGCTTCATGACACCGGCGAAGCCCTTGCCCTTGGAGGTACCGACGACGTCGACCTTCTGGCCCGCCGTGAACGTGCTGTCCACGGTGAGCTCCTGGCCGAGCGTGTACTCAGCGGAGTCGTTGGTACGGATCTCGGTGAGCGTGCGACGCGGGGTCACGCCAGCGGCCTCGAAGTGACCGGCGGCCGGCTTGTTGACCTTGCGCGGGTCGATGGCGCCGGCGGCGATCTGGATCGCCTCGTAGCCGTCGCGCTCAGCGTTGCGGATCTGGGTGACCACGTTCGGGCCGACCTCGATCACGGTGACGGGGATGAACTTGTTGTTCTCGTCCCACACCTGGGTCATCCCGAGCTTCTTGCCGAGGAGGCCCTTGACGGTCTTGGTTGAGTTCGCCATTGGTCAGCCCCCTTACAGCTTGATCTCGATGTTGACGTCTGCCGGCAGGTCGAGTCGCATGAGCGAGTCAACGGCCTTCGGCGTCGGGTCGACGATGTCGATGACCCGCTTGTGCGTGCGCTTCTCGAAGTGCTCGCGCGAGTCCTTGTACTTGTGAGGGGAACGGATCACTGCGATCACGTTCTTCTCGGTGGGGAGCGGCACCGGGCCGACCACGGTCGCACCGGCACGGGTCACCGTGTCGACGATCTTCCGGGCCGACGTGTCGATGACCTCGTGGTCATACGACTTGAGCCGGATGCGGATCTTCTGTCCCGCCATGTGTCTCTTGTCCTCTCTGCGCCGCGCACCCTCTGGCCGCCTGACGCCGCTCGGCTCTGCATTCCTGCAGACCGTGCTGTTTTCCTGAACCAACCGGCCGCATCCGCTGGGGATGACCGCTGTTCACCTGTCAACCGCGCGGGCGACCTTGGCCGTCCAGCGTGGGCAATCGACTTCCTCGCACTCCGGGCGCAACAGTGTCGCGTCCGTCATGACCTCGGGGAGTCGTGTTCTGCTGCCTGCGGCCCAACCCAGCCCTGCTGAACAGGGGGGTTGTGCACTGCCAGAGCAGTGATCCTGCGGACTCGCACCCGCGGGGAATTCGGAACCGGACAAGTCTCGCATGTCCCGAGCCCACGTGCAACCCGGGCGTGTCGCGAGATGCCGGGCGTGTCGACACCGGCTCGCTTCCCCGGATCCACGCGGATCGGACGGTCGGGAGGCACGGCTCGCCGCCGCAACGTGGAGCGCCCTCCGGAGATGGTCCGGAGGGCGCTCGTGGAGACGGTTACTCGGCCGTCACCGGGGGCACGAACCAGGGCGGGAAGACCGCCACGCGCGGCGCGTGTCCGCCGTGGTCGGCGAGCACCGCACGGACCGTCTGCCGTGCCTTGTCGTTCGGTACGCCGATCACCGCGACCGACGAGAACGGCACGCTCGGCCCGGCGAGGAGCTCGAGTCCGAGCATCTCCGGGTCGGAGAAGTCGGTGCGACGGATCAGGTTGGTCGCAGCGTCCGGGCCGACCGCGAACCGCACGTCGTCGGCGTCGGCATCCTGGTCGG
Organism: Curtobacterium sp. PvP017; assembly: GCF_054060195.1. NCBI lineage: Bacteria > Bacillati > Actinomycetota > Actinomycetes > Micrococcales > Microbacteriaceae > Curtobacterium > Curtobacterium sp. PvP017. The sequence continues at coordinate 493,827 of NZ_JBSSCY010000002.1, read as the reverse complement.
CGACGACCACCGAGGCGCCGAACGCCGACACCGGGACGACGAGCACGACGTAGTCGACGGCGCGCGTGCGGCGCGCGGCGTCGGACCACCGCTCGCCCTCGGCGCCGGTGCGGAGCTCGTCCCAGCGGACGGCGTCCGGCGACAGCGTGAAGGGCACGTGGCTGGCGATGGTGCTGCCGTCGGGCGCTTCGGCTTCGGCGCGGGCGGCACGGGTCTCCGGGCTGCTGACGTCGACGGCGGGCTCCGCCTGGTCGGCCGCCAGGATCGCGCCGGACCCGACGATGCCGTCGAGGTTGTCGATGTGGGTCACGTGGTGCGCGCGCAGCGACGCGAAGACCCGGGCCTCCGGCAGCTCGGCCGACGACGACCGGAGTGACGTCGGCGAACGGAGCGACGTCCCCGGGCCGGAGGCCGGCGGGTCGACGCGCAGGTTGGTGGTGATGCGGGTCCGCCGTGGCGTCGGGGCGGCGGGGATCGCCGACTCCTCACGCTGCCGGGGCGCGCAGATGTCGCAGAGCTCGGTGGGGAAACCGTGGATGCACTCGTCAGTCACGACTGTTGTGGGTCCTTCCGTGCCGTGTGGGGTGGTCCGGCACGTCGACCAACGCTACGTCATCCGGACGCCCCCGGGGTCATTGTCGGTAGAGCAGCGCCCGGACCTCGGACTCGGCGGCGTGGATCCGAGCCGGATCGATGGTCTCACCGTGCTCGTAGGCGTCGAGCAACCGCGGGTCGATGTAGCTCTGTCGGCACACCGTCGGGGTGTTCCCGAGCTCCTCGCTCGCGGCCTTCACGGCGTGGGAGACGGCGCGCTTCCGCTTCGCCTCCGACGACAGCGGACCGGTCTGTGCCAGGTCGACGGCCGCGGCCACCGTGCCGTGCAGGGTGCGGAAGTCCTTCGCCGTGAACTCGTCGCCCGCACGTTCCTTCACGTAGGCGTTGATGTCCTCTGCGGAGAGCGGCTCCCATTCGTCCCCACGGCGTTCGCGGAACGAGAGCAGTCGCGCGTTCGGCCCGCGGCGCTTCATGCCGGCGATCACCGTGGCGAGGTCCGCGTCGTGGATGGACGACGACCACTCCTGGCCGCTCTTGCCGGGGAAGTCGAGCTCGATGTCGTCGCCGGAGACGTGCGCGTGGGCACAGAGCAGGGTCGAGAGTCCGCGACTGCCGTGCTCGGTGGCGTACCGCTCCGAACCGACCCGGAGGGACCCCTGGTCGAGCATCCGGAACGCCGCAGCGAGCGCCCGGCGGCGATCGGGCTCCGGGCGGCGGAGGTCCTGGGTCACCCCGCGTCGCGCGACCGGCAGCGACTCGGCGAGGGCGAGCGCACGGTCGTACTTGATCCGGTCCATCCGCTCACGCCACGACGGGTGGTACATGTACTGACGTCGACCGGCACCGTCGATCCCCGTCGCGAGCACGTGCCCGTTCTCGTACGGCGAGATCCAGACGTCGTCCCACGCCGGCGGGATGACGAGATCCTCGAGCCGTTGACGGACCGCGGCATCGGTGACGGTCGCACCGTCGGGATCACGGTACGAGAAGCCGCGTCCGCTCCGGACACGGTGGTAGCCACGACCGGAGGTCGTGGAACGGCGCAGGCGGGTCACCTGTCCGAGCCAACTCCACGATGCCTGGGACGCCGCACGGGGCGGACCGGCGCCGTCGCAGCGGACCCGCCCCGGGCCTCCCGTCCGACGCCCGTGCGAGCCGTGAGCGGCCGTCAGTGGCGCGTGGACGGGAGACGACAAAGCGGGGCCGAGCCCGAAGGCTCGACCCCGCTGAGGCAGGTAACCGGAGTTACTTGAGGATCTTCTCGACCGTACCGGCGCCGACCGTACGACCACCCTCACGGATGGCGAAGCGGAGGCCCTCTTCCATGGCGATCGGCTGGATCAGCTCGACCGTCATGGCGACGGTGTCACCGGGCATGACCATCTCGGTGCCCTCGGGCAGCGTGATGACGCCGGTGACGTCCGTGGTGCGGAAGTAGAACTGCGGGCGGTAGTTCGCGTAGAACGGGTTGTGACGCCCGCCCTCTTCCTTCGTCAGGATGTACGCGTTCGCCTGGAACTCGGTGTGCGGCGTGACCGAACCCGGCTTCACGACGACCTGGCCGCGCTCGACGTCCTCGCGCTTGAGGCCACGGATGAGCAGACCGGTGTTGTCACCGGCGACCGCCTGGTCGAGCAGCTTGCGGAACATCTCGATGCCCGTGACGGTGGTCTTCTGCGTCGCGCGGATGCCGACGATCTCGACCTCCTCGTTCAGGTTGAGCGTGCCACGCTCGACGCGACCGGTGACGACCGTGCCACGACCGGTGATCGTGAAGACGTCCTCGATCGGCATCAGGAACGGCTGGTCGGTGGCGCGCACCGGGTCCGGCACGTGCTCGTCGACCTGGGCCATGAGGTCCTGGACCGACTTGACCCACTTCTCGTCGCCCTCGAGCGCCTTGAGCGCCGAGACCTGCACGACGGGAGCGTCCTCGTCGAACTGCTGCGAGCCGAGGAGCTCGCGGACCTCGAGCTCGACGAGCTCCAGGATCTCCTCGTCGTCCACCATGTCGGACTTGTTCAGCGCGACGACGATGTACGGGACGCCGACCTGGCGGGCGAGCAGGACGTGCTCACGCGTCTGGGGCATCGGGCCGTCGGTGGCGGCGACCACGAGGATCGCGCCGTCCATCTGCGCCGCACCCGTGATCATGTTCTTCACGTAGTCGGCGTGACCGGGGGCGTCGACGTGCGCGTAGTGACGCTTCTCGGTCTGGTACTCGACGTGCGAGATGTTGATCGTGATGCCGCGCTGGCGCTCCTCGGGAGCGTTGTCGATCTGCGCGAAGTCACGGGCCTCGTTGAGGTCCGGGTACTGGTCGTGCAGAACCTTGGTGATCGCCGCCGTGAGCGTGGTCTTGCCGTGGTCGACGTGACCGATGGTTCCGATGTTGACGTGCGGCTTGGTGCGCTCGAACTTGGCCTTGGCCACTGTGGGTCCTCCTCAGGACTCGGAAGCGTCATCCCCGGCCGGCCCTGGATGGGCTCGCGACCGTTGATGCGCGGTGTGTGTCTTTACTTTACTTGGTGGCGGGGGGCCCGTCGCCGGGCACCCCCGCCTGTGGAGAGACGCTCGAGCGTCACTCCCCCGCGTTCTTCGCGATGATCTCCTCGGCGACCTTGGCCGGGACCTGGCTGTAGGTCTCGAAGGTCATCGAGTAGACCGCACGACCAGAGGTCTTCGACCGCAGGTCGCCGACGTAGCCGAACATCTCGGACAGCGGCACGCTCGCGCGGACCACCTTGACGCCCGAGGCGTCCTCCATCGAGGCGATCTGGCCACGACGGGAGTTCAGGTCACCGATGACGTCGCCCATGTACTCCTCAGGAGTACGGACCTCGACGGCCATGATCGGCTCGAGGATCGCCGGACCGGCCTTGCGGGCCGCTTCCTTGTAGGCGATCGAACCGGCGATCTTGAACGCCATCTCGGACGAGTCGACGTCGTGCGCCGCGCCGTCCTTGAGGGTGGCCTTCACGCCGACCGTCGGGTAACCGGCGAGGATGCCGACCTGCATGGCGTCCTGGATACCGGCGTCGACCGACGGGATGTACTCGCGCGGGACACGGCCACCGGAGGTCGCGTTGACGAACTCGTAGACCTTCTCGCTCGTGACCTCCATCGGCTCGAGCGCGATCTGCACCTTCGCGAACTGGCCGGAACCACCGGTCTGCTTCTTGTGGGTGTAGTCGTAGCGCTCGACGACCTTCGTGAGGGTCTCGCGGTAGGCCACCTGGGGCTTGCCGACGCTCGCCTCGACGTGGAACTCGCGCTTCATGCGGTCGACGAGGATGTCGAGGTGGAGCTCGCCCATGCCCTTGATCGTCGTCTGACCGGTCTCGGCGTTGAGCTCGACGCGGAACGTCGGGTCCTCTTCGGCGAGCTTCTGGATGGCCGTGGAGAGCTTCTCCTGGTCGGCCTTCGTGTTCGGCTCGATCGCGACCTCGATGACCGGCTCCGGGAACGTCATCGACTCGAGGACGACCTGGTTGGTCGGGTCGCACAGGGTGTCACCGGTGGTGGTGTCCTTGAGGCCGATGACCGCGTAGATGTGGCCAGCGGTCACGTTGGCGACCGGGTTCTCCTTGTTGGAGTGCATCTGGAAGATCTTGCCGATGCGCTCCTTCTTGCCCTTGGTCGAGTTGATGACCTGCGCACCGGACTCGATCGAGCCGGAGTACACGCGGACGTAGGTGAGGCGACCGAAGAAGGGGTGCACCGCGACCTTGAACGCCAGGGCCGAGAACGGCTCCGACGCGTCGGGCTTGCGGATGATCTCCTTCTCCTCGTCCTTGACGTCGTGGCCGATCATCGGCGGCACGTCGAGCGGGGACGGGAGGTAGTCGATGACGGCGTCGAGCATCGGCTGGACACCGCGGTTCTTGAACGCGGAACCGCACAGCACCGGGTAGAGCGTGCTGCTCACGGTGAGGGCGCGGATCGCGGCCTTGATCTCGTCGACCGAGAAGTCGGTGTCGCCCTCGAGGTAGCGCTCCATGAGGACGTCGTCCGCCTCGGCCACGCGCTCGATGAGCTTCTCGCGGTACTCGGCGGCGCGGTCCTGCAGGTCGGCCGGGATCTCCTCGATCTCGTACTTCGCACCCATCGCGACGTCACCCTTGGCGTCGCCGCGCCAGGTGAGTGCACGCATCTGGACGAGGTCGACGACGCCTTCGAACGAGCTCTCGGAACCGATCGGCAGCTGGAGCACGAGGGGCTCCGCGCCGAGGCGGTTGATGATCGTGTCGACGGTGTAGTAGAAGTCCGCGCCGAGCTTGTCCATCTTGTTGACGAAGCAGATGCGCGGGACGTTGTACTTGTCCGCCTGACGCCACACGGTCTCGGACTGGGGCTCGACGCCCTCCTTGCCGTCGAAGACGGCGACGGCACCGTCGAGGACGCGGAGCGAACGCTCCACCTCGACCGTGAAGTCCACGTGACCGGGGGTGTCGATGATGTTGATCTGGTTGTTGTCCCAGAAGCAGGTCGTCGCGGCCGACGTGATCGTGATGCCGCGCTCCTGCTCCTGCGCCATCCAGTCCATCGTGGCAGCGCCGTCGTGGACCTCACCGATCTTGTGCGTGATGCCCGTGTAGAACAGGATGCGCTCGGTCGTCGTGGTCTTGCCGGCATCGATGTGCGCCATGATGCCGATGTTGCGGACCTTGTTCAGGTCGGTGAGCACGTCCTGTGCCACAGGGTTCCTCCGGAAGAGTTGTAGGAGAGGTTGGCGGCCGTCCGGGCGCCGGGGTTCTTGACCACCGGTGCCCGGACGGTGCCGGGACTACCAGCGGTAGTGGGCGAAGGCCTTGTTCGACTCGGCCATCTTGTGCGTGTCCTCGCGGCGCTTGACCGCGGCACCGAGACCGTTCGACGCGTCGAGGATCTCGTTCATGAGACGCTCGGTCATCGTCTTCTCGCGACGGGCCTTGGCGTACGAGGTCAGCCAGCGGAGCGCGAGGGTGTTCGCGCGGTGCGGCTTGACCTCGACCGGGACCTGGTAGGTCGAGCCACCGACACGGCGGCTGCGGACCTCGAGGGTCGGACGGACGTTGTCGAGCGCCTTCTTGAGCGTGACGACAGCATCCTGCTGGTTCTTGGCAGTGACGCCCTCGAGTGCACCGTAGACGATGCGCTCGGCGAGGCCCTTCTTGCCGTCGAGCAGGATCTTGTTGACGAGCTGGCTGACGATCGGCGCACCGTAGACCGGGTCGGCGACGACGGGACGCTTGGGGGCGGGACCCTTACGAGGCATCTAACTCAACCCTTCTTCGCGCCGTAGCGGCTACGAGCCTGCTTACGGTTCTTCACGGCCTGGGTGTCCAGGGCGCCACGGATGATCTTGTACCGCACACCGGGGAGGTCCTTCACACGACCGCCACGGACGAGCACCATCGAGTGCTCCTGGAGGTTGTGGCCCTCACCGGGGATGTACGCCGTGACCTCGGTGCCGTTCGAGAGCTTCACACGAGCGACCTTGCGCAGTGCGGAGTTCGGCTTCTTCGGGGTGGTGGTGTAGACGCGGGTGCACACACCACGCTGCTGGGGGTTCGCCTTCAGGGCGGGCGCCTTGGTCTTGGTGACCTTCGGCGTACGACCCTTGCGAACCAGCTGCTGAATAGTAGGCAACTGTTCTCCTGGTTCTTCGCTCGTGCTCTCTGGCCGGCGCGATCCGCCGGCTTCCTCGTCCCACGCTGATGACCGCCTGACGGCGGAGGAACCTGCGGGGGACGGAGTGGTCCGGCTGGGCGATCCCGCTCGCCGGACTTTTCGGGCGCGCCCGAGGGCGCACACCCAGAAGAGACTACCCGCGTAACGGAACGAAATCAATCCGGGCCGGCACCACGCCGGACACCGTCATGAGCCGGTGTCCGAGGACCCGTTGCCGACCGCCGAGCGGAACGTCGCACCGGAGCTCGAGAACCCCGTGATGTACCCGCTCGCGTTGACGTTGAGCGGCCCGGCCGAAGCCGTCCCGGTGCCGCCCGCGCCGGCGATGTCCGCCGTGAAGGTCGCCCGACCGAACGTGGTGGTGGAGACCAGCCAGCCGTTCGAGGTCCAGCTGCCGACGGCGACCGTGGGGCGCGACTCGAGCGTCCACTTCTCGTTCGTGTACGTGTACGCGGGGTTCTCGCCGTAGGCGTAGAAGCTGCACCCGGCCGGTGCAGCGTCGTTCGAGGCGATGCAGCCGTCGACCCAGGCGTCCACGGCCCGCTTCGCCGCCTGCTCCCCCGCGTTCGCGAGCGCCGCGGTCATCTGCACGGATGTCGAGGCGCCGACCCCGAACCCGCCCACGTCGGCGCTGCCGCCCGTGGCCTTCGTCCACTTGCCGCCGTCGTAGGTGACCGCGTAGGTCCCGGGGAGCGCGCGGAGACTGACGGTGCCGTCCTTCGAGGTCTTCGTCGACGTCCCCGCGACCTGCACCGAGGCGCCGGACGGGCCCCGGACGCTGACGTCGACGCTGCCGAGCTCGGGCGACTGCAGCTCCCACACCGGGAACACACCCCAGTCGGTACCGGTCTTGTCGAGCGTGAAGGTCGCCGCGACCTCTCGTCCGCTCTGGCGGAGGTAGGCGCGAACGGTGGCGGTGTCGCCGTCCGTCCGCGTCGCAGCCACCCGGTAGCCGGTGACCTTGGCCGTGGCCTTCGCGTACGCGGCGTCGGTGAGGAGCACGTCCGACTTCGTGCGGTCGATGCCGGCGGCGTCCAGGGCCTCGGCGACCTTCCCCGCGGTCAGGTCGTCGAGGAACGCCCGAACGGGGCGGTCGGCCGAGTGGGTGGCCGAACCGACCGAGAACCCGACGACACCGGCGACGAGCAACAGCACGACCGCGGTGCTGCCGGCGATGATCCCGACCAGCTGGCCGCGGCGGAGCTTCCGGCGCGGAGCGCGCGGCGCGGGCGTGGTGAACTCGGCGCCTGCCGGCCCCTCGTGCGTCCCGCGGATCGATGCCACCGGCGGCACGGCTCCCCAGCCGCTCTGCTGGTCCGGATCCGGTGTGTGCTGGTCGCTCATGGTTCCCCCGTTGCGTGTGCGTCGTGCCCGGGCAGACTACCGCCCGGCGACGTCGTCGCCCGCGACCGTCGACTCGTGCCGCCGGTCTGCGTCAGGCGTCCGACCCGTCGTCCGCGCCTGGTGCCGGGCCATGGAGATCCCGCCGATCACCGACAGGAGCGCCACCACGACGGACCCGACGACGAACGGGCCGAGCGCGTAGCCGGCCGGGAAGACGAGGAGTTCGGTCAGGTCGCGGCGGATCACGGCGTACCCGACCGCGCCGACGCCGAGCATCACCAGGTAGGCGGTCGCGGCCGCCACGAGTCCGGTGACCCCGGGGTTGCCCTCACGCGCACCGACAGCGGTCGCGAGGAACACCACCACTGCCGCGCCGATCACCATGGCCGGGCCGAGGTACGGGGTCGCGTCCGGCTGCGCGATCGCCTCGACGTCGGCGAGGAGCGCTTCGAACCCCGCGACGGCGACGACGAGCGCGATGAAGAGGACGGACGTCATCGTCGCGATCAACCACCGGGACATGAGGTGATCGTATCGCCGCCGGGGCGGTCAGCGGGTGGCTTCGGTCCGCTCCGCGTGGTCGGCGTGGTCGGCGTGGTCCACCTGGTGCTGTGCTGCGGCGACGAGGGCGAGTGCGATCGTCGCGGTGATGATCGGGACGGTCTCGGTCATCGGAGCGGCCTGCGTCGTGCTGGTGGTCGGCGCTGCTTGCGTCGTGCTGGCGGCCGGTGCGGCCTGGAGGCCCGGGGCTGCGTCCGCCTCGGAGGGTTCCTCCGGCTCGTGGTCGCGCAGGGCCGGGCCGATGATCGGCAGGACGCCGGTGGTGGACGCCGGCTCAGCGTGCAGGACGGTCGCCTCGGAGGCTGCCGGCTCGCCGCGCTTCGCCGCGCGACGGGCGCGCCCCATCTTCACCAGGACGACCACGGCCACGATCGCCCAGATGCCGTTGACGATGGTCGACGGCACAGCGTGGTGTGCGGCCACGTTGACCGCGACGGCCAGGCCCCCGACGAGGTTGAAGAGCTGGTAGACCGGCCCGTTCGGGAGCTTCCCCGTGGAGAAGAGTATGTAACCTGCCAGCACGGTTACTGCACCGAACCAACCGAGGAATTCAACGATTCCGACCAACACGCGCGACTCCGGGCACGACGAGGAACGGCCGATTCGAGCCGACCGTTCGAGAGAGGATGAGCAGCCGCGATCACGGCCTCGTGAGCATCGTACGCAGGCCGACGGGTGTCGCGGAAGAGGGGTCGGCGTGGCGCGTCACACCCCAGTCCGCGGGGGTCGGATCAGCCCTTCCCCGAGGCGCTCGTCTCGGTCGTCAGGACGTACACGTACCCGCCGAAGGTCCACGTCGTTCCCGAGGCGGACGAGCCGTCGCCCTCCGTCGCAGCCTCGCTCGAGGCTGCCGAGGAGATCGCGTTGACGAGGAACAGGCGCTCGCCGCCCTGGACTCCCTTCACGAACTGCAGCGCCTGCTCGAAGGACCCGTTGACCGAGACGGTGACCGGGATCATCGAGAGGTTCGACGACGTGATGGCCGGATCCGTGAACACCGTCGGCGTCGTCGGGGACGCGCTCGGGGTCGGAACGGGCGTCGGGTCGCCAGAGTCGGTCGCTGTGGGGGTGGCCGAGGCGGTCGCGGTCGGTGTCGCTGCGCCAGAGGCAGCCGCGGCCGCAGCGGGCGGGGTGTAGGCGACTGCATCCGCGGTCGTGATCGACGCCACGGTCACACCAGTCCCAGCGGCGACGCCGTTCAGCTCTTGGTAGAAGCTCGCCATGCTCGCAGATGCCGGCATCGACTTCTGCAGCTTCGCGAGTTGGGCGCGCATCGCCGGGAGGTCCTTCGACTGCTTCTCGAGCCGAGCGAGTTCGACGGTACTCGTCGCATTGGCCCGGTCGACGTCTACCTGCTGGTCACGGTTCGATGCCGCCTGGGCCAGTTGGGGCTGCACACCGAGGAAGAACCCCGCGACCACCACGATCGCCATGGCGACGATCGCGAAGAGGGTGTTGAGACGGTTCTTGCTCATTTGGATCCCCCGTTGTCCGCGTACTTGCCGTCGTAGGCTTCCTCATCGATGTGAACCGTCATGTTGACCGTGTAGGCGCCACTCGACTGGTCGAGCGTGACGGCGTTGGCGGTCGCGTCCACGAATCCAGGGAGCCCCCTCACCGAATCGAGCCATCCGGGGACCGAGGGCAGCGTCGAGCTCTGTGCGTCGAAGGTCAGGGTCGCGATACGTGCCCCTTGCAGCGGAGAGTCCGCCTGGGCGTACGCCTCGACCGGCGAGGCCGAGTCCACCGTCACACCCGTGATCGAGACACCCTCGGGAAGTGACGCTCCGACCTTGGCGAGGTAGTCGCCCCAGGCGATCTCGGTGGATCCGCCGACCGCCTGTGCCGACTCGAGCAGCGAGGTCGAGGACTCGGATGCCCGGACATCGGAGTACTGCTGCTGCTGCTGGAGGATGGAGAGCGTCTCGGCCTGCGCCTGTGCGAGGTCCGTCCGTGCCTGCGCAGACAGCATCGCCGCTGCGCCCGAACCGACGGTGGCCACGACGCCGAGGATCACGACGCCCAACCAGAGCCGACGGACGACCGCCCGTTGACGACGGTGCACGAGCACCTCGGTCGGGAGGAGATCGACACTCGGACGAGCACCGATGGCCAGTGCCTGCGCGGCACCACGCCCCTGTCGCTTCGTTCGGTCTGCAGTCTCCGCAACGATCTTGCGTTCGACCCCGGCACCCTTGACAGCGCGGGACCGCGGCTTCCTACCGGCCTTGAGCCCGAAGCCCGTCGCCTTCGTTGCCTGGCTCATGCTGCCTTCCCTCCGACTGCGAGACCCCATGCCACGGCGATCGCGTTGCTGTGCGCGCTGAGGGCCTCGGCGGTGATGGACCGTGCCGTACGGACACCGGCGAAGGGTGTCGCGACGCGCGCCGGCACACGCGTGTACTCCGCGAGTGCGTCCGCGAACCCGGGGAGCACCGCGCCGCCTCCGATGAGCTGCACATCGCCGACCGACTCGGATGGTCGGGTGTTGTCGAAGTAGTTGATGGTGTTCCGCAGGCTCGAGAGGAGTTCCTGGACGGACTCTCGCACCGATGCGATCGCGGTGGCGTCGTCGGGGGTCCGCGCGGACAGCTCCCGTATCCCGAAGTGGCGCTTGACCACCTCGGCTTCCGACTCGGAGATGGACATGCGCCCCGCGAGCGTGCGAGTGATGTCGTCTCCGCCGGTCGGTACGATCCGGACGAACTTCGGCACACCGTCCGTCACGATGACGACGGTCGTGGTGTTCGCGCCGCACTCGACGATCGCAGTCGTGCCGCGGTGCGTCCGCGGAGTGACGACGCGCGACAGTGCGAACGGGATCAGGTCGACCCCGACGGGGTTCAGTCCCGCCGCCTGGACGGCCTGCACGTTGGCGAGGACAGCGTCCTTGACAGCAGCGACCAGGAGTCCCGAGACGACGGGACCGTTCTCCCCCATGCCCTCATCAGTCGGGTAGAAGTCGAGGATCGCTTCGCCAACTGGGACGGGGAGCATGTCCTGCACCTGGAACGGCAGCGATTCGCGGATCTGCGCGAGCGGCGCCATCGGGACCGTGAGGTCGCGCGACAGCACCCGCTGGTTGCCCATCCCGAGCACGACGTCCTTCGAGCGGAAGTGGCCGATCGTCCAGAGCTGCCGCAGCGCACCGGCGACCGTGTTCGGCTCGAGCACCTCGCCCTGGCGCGTCGAGCCGATCGGGATCGGGACCTCGGCGAACCGGACGATGGTCGGCTCGGGACGGTCCGGATCCTGGACCTCGACGGCTCGGATCGCGAACGCTCCGATGTCGATGCCCACGATGTTCTTCGCCATGGTTGGTTCCTGCTTCGTTCGGGTCGGGGGATGTCGGTCGGAGCGTGCTGTGCGTCAGAAGAGGCCGAGCAGGCGGAGGTAGCCGTCCCAGATCGGAGCGCCGAGGACGATCCCGACCCACGCTCCGCCGAGCATCCAGGGGCCGAAGGGGATCCCGGTCCGCCGCCCGGTCCGGCGGATCACGAGGAGGACGATCGCGAAGATACCGCCGAGGACGAAGGCACTGAAAGAACCCACTGCGAGGGGTCCCCATCCGAGGTACGCGAGCACGAAGCCCAGCACACCGGCGAGTTTCACGTCACCGAGTCCCATCCCCCCGGGGACGGCGATCGCCAGGGCGAAGTAGACGAAGCCCAGGATCACGGCCCCGATCACCGCTCGCATGAGCGCACCCCAGTCTCCTGAGACGGCACTCGCGACGAGCAGGAAGGCTCCGAGGACCACGTACGCGGGCAGCACGATCCGGTTCGGGAGCGTGTGCGTCTCGATGTCGATCAGCGCCAGGGAGACGCTGATCGCCATGAGGTATAGGAGCGCGGCGAGCACGACCGCGCCGTGCGCGACACCCACTGCGTCCGGCAGTGCCGGCGGGACGGCGAACCGGGACATCCGGGGAGACGATGCGAAGAGCACAGCCACGAGCGCGAACAGCAGACAGGTGACCGCCTCGACGGCCGGGTACCGCCCGGAGATCGGAGCGGCACAGTCGCGGCAACGCGCTCGGAGCATGATCCACGACAGGACGGGCACATTGTCCCGCCGGCGGATCTCGTGTCCGCACCCAGGGCAGGCGCTCGCCGGACGGACGACGCTCAATCCGGCCGGCACCCGGTACACGACCACGTTCAGGAAGGAACCGATCAGGAGGCCGAACAGTGCGGACATCCCGATGACGATCGTCACAGCGCGGCTCCTGTCGAGTCGTACGCCGTCTTCGACTCCACCTGCGCCGCGACCGTGTAGGTGGTGATTGTCGGTTGTGGGAACTTCGGCGGCGTGTAACTCCGCAGACTGGAGTCGTACCGGTAGTCCTTGGTGTAGCCGGTTCCGCTGGAGAGTCCCACGGCACCGCGCCAGTTCTGGGCGATCGATCCGTCGATGGTGAGGGTCCCGCGTCCGGTCGTCGGTCCTCTCGTCCAGTTCTGCACGACGAATGTGCCCGCGTTCGACAGGATCGATGCATCGATCTCGCGGTCGGCGCCCGACGTCGGCGTCGCAGGGGCGCCCGAGGAGTTGATCGGATTCCACACCCACACGGCTTCCTGTCCGATGAGGCCCAGGACAGTGGACGCCGACCGGTTCGCCGGGTACTTGATGTCCCCGGTCACGTAGAGGTAGTTCTCGGCGGCGAGCGTGACGGCCTTGTCGACGACCCCCTGCACGAAGATGTCCCCGTTCTCGCAGCCGTACGGCTGCGAGACGAGCACGCCGCTCCCGGCGGTCGGGCTGACCTCCGAGTTGTTCTTCTGCGTCGTTGCGCTGCCCGTTGTCGAGACGTACGGGAAGCCGACACCGTTCGACTGCAGGCTGGTCGCGGTACTTGCAGGCGACGTGTTGTCGCAGGCGTTCTTCTGGTTCTTGAAACTCGACGCGTCCCAGAAGTTCGGGTCCTGCGTGCTGCCGGACCGAACTGCGGGTTCATTCTGCACGTAGACGATGTTGTTGGTCGGGATCGGCACCGTCGCACCCGCACCCTGGAGAGCAGCTACCGTGCCGCACTTCGCGGAGTTGTTGTTGTCGCCGGCGGTGGGGAGCGCGCCCGCCGTAGCCGTAGCGGCCTTGACCTCGGTCGCGATCGTCATCGGAGACAGCACCGTCATCGTGCCGTTGCCGTTGAAGGTGATCCTGGTGGGTCCTGTGTACAGACACCCCACGCCCTCAGGCGTCTCGGTCGTCGACGGGAGATCAGTGCGGGCGTAGTCCCGCAGGTTCCCGATGGTCGCCGGCGGTGTGAGTGTGGAGGTCGTGGTCGGGGTCTGCGCGAAGGTCGCCTTCTTGCTCGTCGAACAGTCCGTCGTCGAGTACCCGTAGACGCTCTGCACGGTGCTGTCGAAGGTCGAGCCGCAGATCTTGAGCTGATCGTTCGTCCGGACAGGCCCCTCGAGCTCGTCGTTCGGCCCGAACTGGATCTGAGCGCACGTGGTGCTCACTGCGAGCGTCTGGTAATCGCTCGTGCACGGGGTGGAGCTCTTCACGGGGTACTTCTCGTTCGTGACCGAGGGCTTCCCGGACTCGTAGTTCGTGTAGTAGAGGTAGTTCGAGAAGCCGTCCGGACGGATGTTCGCGATGAACGTGCGCGTCGTGGAGGCAGACTTCCCGGTCACCTGCAAGCGGATGAGGCCCTGCGTTCCGAGCTTCGAGTTGTCGACCGCATACCGGTAGGCAGCGTCCGATCGGCTGCCGTCGGCGCCGGGGACCCAGACCCACGAAGCGTCACCGCCCGCCTGGTACGCGAACGCCGGGTTGCTCCCGGCTCCGGACGGGAACGAGCTGCCCGTCGAGAGACTGAACGGTGCCGACGCCTGCCCGTAGAGCCCGTACGAGTTGTCGGCGTTGAGACGGGCCTGGTAGTCGGCGATGCCGGCCTGCGCGGCCGCGGCGGCGCGCTGCCAGGCGGAGTCCTTCGCAGTGACCCGTGCGCCGCTGGTCGACGTCGCCACCATGGTCGCGACCAGGAGCATCACGACCATCGCGATGCCTATGACTGCGGGGAGGGCGAACCCGGCCTCGTCGTCGCGCGCACGGAGGGTCTGCATGAGGCGGCGCATCAGGATCCTCCGAGGGCGACGTTGACGAGCGAGACGGTGTTGGTGAGGACGACGGCGTTCGGATCCGATGTGCTCGATCCGGTCGTGACCGTGACCGTGACGCTGGTGATGTTCGGCAGCGCCACGGCGGGCACCGGCGCGGTCGCCGAACCGACCTGGACACCCTTGGCGTCCGTGAACGTGAAGGACGTCCCACTTGGCACGACGTTCGTCGCCAGGACCCTCGTCGTCGTCGGTGTGGCCGAGAGCGTGGCGGCGGAGCTGGTCGTGAACGTGGAGTACGGGGCCTTCGCGGTCCATCCCGAGCCGGACCACGTCGTCTCCGTCAGTATCCTCGTCGCCGGGTCGACGGTGAGCTGGACCTGCTGCGTCTTCGAGTCGGACGACGCAGTGTTCACGAAGGTGAAGAAGCGCACCGACGAGGCGCTCGCGTACTGGAAGGCATCGAGCGGGTCAGAACCGGTCGGCACCGGGTTCTGCGTTGCCGACTGCAGCATCCGCGTCGACTCGTTCATCGCGTTCGAGGCGAGCCGCGTGTTCCCGCCGATGTTCTTCGCCTGCACGGCCGTTCGTTGGGCCGAGACGAAGAACGATCCGGCGACCGCCAGGATGACCAGCCCCATCGACATGGCGACGATGAGCTCGACGAGCGTGACGCCTGCTTCGTCCCGCCGTGCCCGCTCCAGCACTCCGGCGATGCGGCGCATCACGGCGTCACCGGCACGACGCGCGGGTCCAGCGCGACCACGTTCTTCGTCGCGGCGACCGTGACGTTGGTCGCACCAGAGGTCGCCGAGATCGTCGCGACGGCCGTGGTCGCATTCGTTGTCGTCGTCCCCTCGAGGAGGGTCCACGTTCCGTAGGGCAGCGCGATGTTCGTGAGCGACTTCGGCGTGAGCCCCGTGAAGGTGTACTTCACGCTCGGAGAACAACCCGGGTCCCCGTTCGCGACGGCAGCCGTGTTCTTCACCGTCGCGGTCAGGACCGAGTTCGAGTCCTTGAGTTGGACGCCGACGACCCCCATCGCTATCTGCGCGGTCGCTGCCTCACCCGGCGTCCCACCGATTCCCGGCCCCAGGATGTCGGGGTTCGCAGTGAGCTTGTTCGCGACCGGCCACGTGAGTGGGTCGACGTTCTGGCAGGTCGCCGAGTACCCGCCACCGAGCGGCGTCCAGCCGTCGGTGTACGGGAACACCGAGACGGTCGACGAGGTTGCTTGTTGGATCGTGTCGCCGTGACGGAGGACGCCGCTGAACCCGCTCGGCAACTTCGCCGTCGTGTTCGCGTTCGCCGCGTAGGTCATCGTGATTGTCGCCGGGCGATCGTACGAGAACGTCTTGCTGGCCACGGAGCCGGACTGGGCACTCACCACGGCCGACGTCTTCCCGTCGGGGGTGATGTTCCCGGACTTGCTGATCGTGATCGTGTACGCACCCGGCGTCACGTTGAGCGCGTAGGTGCAGCCGTCGCTGTCGGTCGCCGCGGGCTGGGCCGTCAACGCGGCACCGCCCCCGCCGGAGACCGGCGTGATCTGAACGGAGACGCCCGCGTTCGGCCCCCCGCTCGCCGCCTGCACTCCGACGACGATCGTCGACGCGGAGTTGGTGGACACCGAGGACGGCGGGGCGACGAGCGTGTCGAGTTTGACGTTGCGGGGCTTGGCGGTCGGACTGCTCTTCCAGCTGACCGACACGTTGACGCGCTTGTAGGAGAGTTGGCCGGTGCCGGCGCCGCACGTGTTGTCCGCACCGGACGAGGTGATCCAGCTCGTCGTGCGAGTGACGGTGTACTCCTGTGAGCCCACAGTGCTCTTCGTCGTTCCGCCCGTCACCGAGAAGACGTCGGGATCGCTGCGGACGGCCGTGATGTCTGCCGCCGCGAGGTTCAGCGCCGCCTCACGGGAACGGTTGTCCTGGGTGAGGGAGATCGTCGCGACGATGCCCGTGGCGACCCCGGCGGCGATGAGCGCGAACACGACCATCGCGACCATGACCTCGATGATCGTGAACCCGCCCTCGCTGCCCGATGCACGGAGGCGATTGACGATGGCGTGCATGCTGGCCTCCGCATGGTGTCAAGGGTGTGCGACGGACGGGGAGAGGGCGAACCACGGCGAAATGCCGCGGCCCGCCCTCAGAGTTGTCAGCAGGCGCTGTCCTTGACCTGCGACGTGTTCGAGATGCTGTAGGCCTTCTTCGTCTTCGAGTTCGATCCATCGATGCACCAGGCGGTGGCGCCCGTGGCCGGCACCGTCTTGTAGGCAAGCGTGTTGTCCGAGCTCACGGAGTATCCGTAGTCGCCGAGCGTGGCCTGGTCCAGTGCCGTCGGAAGCGAGCCCTTGTCCGTCTGGTACGCGACGATCGCGGTCTTGATGTTCGACAGGTCGGACTGCACCGACGAGTTGCGTGCGTTGTTCTGCACGTTCAGGTACACCGGGATCGCGATGGCAGCGAGGATGCCGATGATGATGACGACGACGAGGAGCTCGATGAGCGTGAAGCCCTTCTCCTCCTCGGCCAGGAGACCCTTGCGGCGAGCTTCGAGCTTGCCCATGAGAGCGAAGTACATGGTGGTTTCCATTCTGCGGGAATGTCGAGGAATTGTTTCGGGGCTTGCTCGGCCGCCGCACATCAGCGTATTCGGAGCGTTTCGGGGGTGTAATCCCGAGAACGGGGGGCAACGTAGGCGCGAAACACCCCCAGTGCGGGGGATGAAGGAATTGCCCGACGCCCCCGCATGGGGGGTGGAATATGCTAGGAGGCGCCTTCGATGACGCTGGTGATCTGGAAGATCGGCAGGTACAGCGCGATGATCATGCCGCCCACGACAACACCGAGGAACGCGATGAGCAGCGGCTCGATCAGCGACGTCAGGGCATCCGTGGTCGCTTCGACCTCGGCGTCGTAGAACACCGCGATCTTCTCGAGCATCACCTCGAGTGAACCGGCGTCCTCACCGACTGCCACCATTTGCGAGACCATCGACGGGAAAACTGCCTCTTTTGCGAGCGGGACCGCAATGGACTCACCCTTTCGCACGGATTCACTGACATTGTTCAATGCCCGTTGCACCACGAAGTTGTTCGAGACCTCCCCGACAATTCGCAATGCCTGGAGAATCGGTACGCCGGCACCGATCATGTCGGAGAGGTTCCGGGCAAAGCGCGCGATGACGATCTTCTTCTGCAATTGCCCGAACACCGGGAGGCGAAGCACGATCGGGTCGACGAACGAACGCACTTTGTCAGTGTTCTTGTTCACGCGCCACCAGAGCCAGAAGGCGACCACCGCGATGGCGAGCGGGATCGCGATGTAGCGCATGGCGTGCGACACGTAGACGAGCATCATCGTCGGCAGGGGCAGCTTGCTGCCGAGCCCCTCGAACATGCTCTGGAACACCGGCACGATGAAGATGAGCATGATGATGACCGCGAGGAGCGACATCACGAGGACGACCACGGGGTAGGTCATCGCCGACTTGATCGTCGTCCGGAGCTTGTGCTCCTTCTCGAAGTTGGTCGCGATGGAGTCCATGGCCTTGTCCAGGAACCCACCGGTCTCACCGGCGCGGATCATGTTGATCATGATCGGCGGGAAGTCGACGGGGAACTTCGCCACGGCGTCGGAGAACGACACGCCCCGCTCGACGTCGTCGCGGACTTTGCCCAGGATCGATCGGAGCTTCTTGCTCTCAGTCTGCTCGGCCAGGATCGACAAGGCCTTGAGGAGCGAAAGGCCGCTCGCGAGCATCGTCGCGGCCTGCCGGGCCATGATGGCGAGTTCCTTGAGCTTGATGCCGGCTTCGAATCCCGGGATCTTGATCTCGGTCTGCAGCCCCGTGCCGGCCTTGGACTCGGTGATCGCGATCGGCGAGACGCCCATGCCGCGCAGGCGCTGGACGACAGCGCCCTCGGACGAGGCGTCGAGGCGCCCCTTGACGAGCTTGCCGGCACCGTCGCGCCCGCGGTAGTCGAATGCGAGTGACATCAGTGGCCTCCGGAGAACTTGTCGCCGAAGTCGATCCCGCTGGCGGCGATCGCGGCTGCCGATGAGTCGGACGGGGACTCGACGCGCTGCACCAGCCGGTCGAAGCCCTCTTCGTCGTGCACCTTCTCCATCGCGGCCTTGCGTGAGATCGTGCCGACGTTGACCAGTTCGGCGAGGTCCTGGTCCATGGTGTGCATGCCCAGGTCGCGCCCGGCCTGCATGGCCGAGGTGATCTGGTAGGTCTTGCCCTCGCGGATCAGGTTGCCGATGGCGGGGGTGATCGTCATGATCTCGGTGGCGACGACGCGACCGACGCCGTTCGCCTTCGGCACCAGCGTCTGGCAGACGACGCCCTGCAGGGTCGCCGCGAGCTGTGTGCGGATCTGGCCCTGCTGGTGCGGCGGGAAGACGTCGATGACACGGTCGATGGTGCCGGGGGCGCTCTGGGTGTGCAGGGTGGCGAACACCAGGTGACCGGTCTCGGCGGCGGTGAGCGCGACGGAGATGGTCTCGAGGTCGCGGAGCTCACCGATCAGGATGACGTCGGGGTCCTGGCGGAGCACGTGCTTGAGCGCGGCGGCGAAGGAGTGCGTGTCGGCGCCGACCTCGCGCTGGTTGATGATCGCCCGCTTGTGCTCGTGCATGAACTCGATCGGGTCCTCGACCGTCACGATGTGGTCGGCCCGGCTCTCGTTCACCAGGTCGATCAGGGCGGCGAGGGTCGTGGACTTGCCGGAGCCGGTGGGGCCGGTGACCAGGACGAGTCCGCGGGGCAGGCCGGCGAAGTCGCCGACGTGCTCGGGGATGCCGAGCTGCTTGAGCGTCTTGATCTTCGTGGGGATGATGCGGAAGGCCGCACCCCAGTTGCCGCGCTGCTGGTAGAAGTTCACGCGGAAGCGGTACTCCGGCGACAGCGAGTACGCGAAGTCGAGTTCCTGCTCCTGGTCGAACTGGCCGGCCTGCTCGACCGACAGCAGCGTCTTGAGGGCCGCGATGACCTTGCCGCGCGACCACGAGCCGCCGGGCACCGCGGGACGGAGCGAGCCGTCGACGCGGACGGTGGGCGGGGCGTCCGCCGTGACGTGCAGGTCGGACGCGCCCTGGTACACGACCTGGGCGAGCGCGGTGATGAGGTCGGGGTCGGCGACCTCGCGGGCGTGGCGGGCGAAGTCGATGTCGCCGCCGAGCGTGGCGGTCGGTGCGGGCGCGACCGGAGCGACGGGCAGCTGCTGCGTCGGGGTCTCGGCGTAGCCGTACGTCGCGGTCGACGACGGCACCGCGGCGGGCGGCGTCGCCGGGGTGGCGAGCGGCTGGGCGACGGGCACGGCGACGGGCGATCCCGACGGCGCCGGCCACGCGGCGGTGTCGTCGCCGAGGTCGTAGACCTGCTCCGGGGGCGCCGCCGCGGCGGCAGCGGCCAGGCGTGCTGCGCGCCGGGAGCCCACCTCGGTGCCGGGGTTGCCCGGGTGCCAGCCGGCGACGGGCTCGTCGCCGGGGATCGTGATGTCGTACACGGAGTCGGTCATTGGCTGCGCTCTCTCGTGCCTACGCGACCACGCGCAGGATCTCGTCGACGCTCGTGAGACCGAGCTTGACCTTCTCGAAGCCGTCCTGGCGGAGCGTGAGCATCCCCTGCGCCTGGGCGACGCGGCTGATCTCGGCGCTCGAGGCACGCGAGACGGCGAGGCGCTCGATCTCCTCGGTGACGGTCATGACCTCGTGCAGGGCGATGCGGCCGCGGTACCCGGTGTTCGAGCAGACCGCGCAGCCGATGGGGGCGAAGAACGCCGGGACCTCGTCGCCGGGGCGCAGGAACCCGAGGGTCCGGAGCTGTTCGGCCTCGTACACGGCGGGCGCCTTGCACCGGTCGCACAGCCGTCGCGCCAGACGCTGGGCGACGACGGAGTCGAGGGCGGAACCGACCAGGAAGGGCTCGATGTCCATCTCGGTGAGACGGGTCACCGCCGACGGGGCGTCGTTCGTGTGCAGCGTGGACAGCACGAGGTGACCGGTGAGGGACGCCTCGATGGCGATCTGGGCGGTCTCGTGGTCGCGGATCTCGCCGAGCAGGACGACGTCGGGGTCGGACCGCAGGATCGAGCGCAGTGCGGACGCGAACGTCAGACCGGCCTTCGGGTTGACCTGGACCTGGTTGATGCCGGCCATCCGGTACTCGACCGGGTCCTCGACCGTGATGACGTTGATCTCCGGCTTGGCGACGGCGTTCAGCGTCGTGTAGAGCGTCGTGGACTTGCCGGAACCGGTGGGCCCCGTGACCAGGATCATGCCGTACGGCTTCGAGTACGACCGCTGGTACGCCTGGAAGTTCTGCTCGAGGAGGTTGAGGTCCTTGAGGGTCAACGACGTGTTCGTGTTGTCGAGGATCCGCATGACGACCTTCTCGCCCCACACGGTGGGCAGCGTCGCCACACGGAGGTCGATCTGGCGGCCGCCGTGACGGACCGACATGCGGCCGTCCTGTGGCTTGCGACGCTCGGCGATGTCGATGTCGCTCATGATCTTCAGACGGCTGATGACGCCGTTCTGGATGTTCTTCGGTGCCGGGGCCATCTCGTGCAGCACGCCGTCGATGCGGTAGCGGATCCGGACCTCGTGCTCACCGGGCTCGATGTGGATGTCCGAGGCGTGGTCCTGGATCGCCTGCGAGACGAGCAGGTTCACGAAGCGGACGATCGGGACGTCGTCGAGGGCGCCGTCGGCCAGGTCCACCTGGGCCGACGAGCTGACGGCGGCTTCTTCCTCGAGCGACGAGGTCAGGTCGTTGAGTTCGTCGTCGGCACGCAGGTAGCGGTCGAGCGCGGTGAGCAGGTCGCGCTCGTCCACCTGGAGCGGCTTGATCGGTCGGCCGGACGCAGCGCGTGCGTCGTCGATCGCCAGCACGTTGGTCGGGTTGACCATCGCGAGGATGAGCAGCTCGCCCTCGAAGCCGACGCCGAGGACGCCGTGCCGGCGGCAGAGCGCCGCAGGCAGGATCGAGACCGCCGTGCCGTCGACCGGGTAGTCGGTGAGCGGGACGGTCCGGGAGTTGTTCGAGGCCGCCCGGGCCGTGATGAACTGCGCTTCGCTCACGACGCCCTGGTCGACCAGGCCGCGGATGGCGCGCTCGTCGAGGTCCTCGTCGCCCGTCATCGAGTCGAGGTGCTCGATCGGCAGAGCGCCGTTCAGGATGAGGATCTCGGACAGGGTCGCCATGAGTCCTGTGCCTCCTTGGACTCGCGCGCGGCGAGACGTGGTCGGGATGCGCACCACCAGGGATGTGGCGCTCGACCACGCTACTTCTGCGACAGTCGTCGGCCGCAGTCCCAGAAGGAGGGGGCGGAGGGGGTCTGGATGCACCCAGAACTGGGGTCCAGGAGCTCCGCCACGACGGTCAGAGCGGCGTCGACGCGGTGACGTGGACCTCCCCGGCCACGAAGCCGAGTCGTTCGTAGATGCGACCGGCTCCGCTCGGGTTCTCGGCGTCGACGTGCAGCACCGCCGCGGACAGGCCGTCGGCGCGGATCGCCTGCAGGGTCGCGTCGAGGACGATCGGCGCGAGCCCCGTCCCCCGTGCGGCACGGACGACGCCGACCCAGTGCACGTACCCGTACGAGCGGCCCCGCGCGGCGAACCCGTCGGGCTCGACCTCGACGATCGTGAACGCCAGGACGGTGCCGTCAGCGCCCACGACGACCCGCGACAGGTCCAGCCGGCTCTTGTCCGAGGTGAGGAACCCCCGCCAGTCCGAAGCAACCATCGGCTGGGAACCCCAGTGGTCGCGGAAGGCGTCGTTCTTGGCCGTCCGGAGCGGTTCGATGTCGTCCACCGTGACGGGCCGCAGGACGAGTCCGTCCGGCAGCGCGGGGACCGCCTCGGAGGCCCGCCCCAGGTCGTCGAACACGACCTGCATGTCGAGCCAGGTGCGCACCGGCGCGAAGCCGAGGTGTGCCGCCAGCCGGAGCGCCGAGGACCCCTGCCGCCCACCGACGTCGAGCGTGGCCGGCAGGTCGACGTCGAGCGTCGCCAGGCGCTGCCGGGCACGGCCGACCTGCCACGCGAGCACCCGTCGTCCGATCCCCAGCCCGCGCAGGTCGGGGTGGACCGCCCCGTCGAGCACCGCGCGCGCGGCGGTGACCCGGGAGGGGACGTCGATGACGATGCCGTAGGCCTGCACATGCCCTCCAGCATCGACGCCCACCACGGTGTCCCGGGCGACGTCCAACCCCTCGGTGGACAACGACCGTTCGAGGTCGGCTGTGGAGGGCCGAGCGTGCGGGTCGTCGACCGCGGCTGACGCGACCGCGACGGCGTGCATCGCCCCGACGTCGTCGAGCGCGGCGGCACGGAACGTCAGCCCGCCGACCGCCGTGGGGAACGAGAGGTGTGCCGGGGCCGTGATCCGTTCGCGCAGGGTCGCCATCCCTCCACCCTGCCAGTTCGGCCGCGCAGCGAGAGACCGCCGGAAGACCCTCGACGAGCAGGCCCGACCGGGACCATCATGAGACATGGACATCACGAGTGTGACCGTCGGGCTGCCCGTCACCGACATCGAGGCGTCCTGCCTCTGGTACGGCGCCGTCTTCGAGCGCACCGAACCGGACCTCGAACCCGAGGACGGTGTCGCCGAGTACGAGGTCGGCGGGATCTGGATCCAGCTCTACGAGGACGACTCCGCCGAGGAGAACCCCGTGAGCGTCCGGTTCGGCGTCGACGACGTCGGCGCACAGCACGCCCGCATCGGTGCTCTCGGCATCGACATCGGCCCCGTCGAGTGCGTCGACGGGGCCGTGAACTGGTTCGACGTCCGCGACCCCGACGGCAACGTCCTCAGCTTGTTCTCACTGGTCGACGAGACCGGTCGCGGATCCGGGCGCGACAACGGCGCGGACCGCGCGCTCTAGACGACACCGCGTGCCGGCCGGGAGGCCCGTGGCGGCCTGGCACCGGGCCTCCCGTCCGCCTCGTCGTCACGACCACCGCCGTGCCCCTGTCCGGAGCGTTCTGCGATGCAGCACGCGTGTGAACAGTTCGTTCCGGGGTCTGGACAGGGCGCATCGAGCTGGTGCAGCATGTGCGGCATGCAACTGTTCCACATTTCAGATACTCCCCGCGCTCGCTGGCTCGCCTTCTCGGGAGCGCTCGTCGTCATGCTCGCCGTCGTCGGCGCGGCCACGCCAGCCCGTGCAGCCGTCGCCTTCACCGCGCGGGTGGCGTCGATCGCCCACAACGCCGGGACGGTGACGGTCACCGGGACCGGCGATCCAGGGGACCTCGTCACCGTGCGCCCCTCGGACGGCGCCCCCGTCGACGCACGTGTGCGGACCGACGGCTCCTGGCGCGCAGCGACGCACGTCGAGGACTTCGGCGACCACACCTTCACGGTCTCGGACTCCCTCGGGTCACCGGCCCGCACCCTCCACGCGACCACGAAGCCGGTGACCTGGGCCGGGATGGTGATCGTGCGCGAGGGCTGGAACCGATCGCTGAAGGTCATCGCTGCTTCCGGCTTCGAGCCCGGCGCGCGGCTCGAGTTCAGCGTGGACGGCGTCCCGTCCGGGTCGACGAAGGTCGATCGCGACGGCGCCGTTGCCCACCGCATCACCGGCATCGGGTTCGGCCGGCACACGCTCACCACGGTCGAACGCTTCGACGGCGCCGAACAGCTCCGGATGAACAACACCGCAGACCAGGCTGGAGACCCGATCGTGGACGACGTCCGGGTCGACCCGGTCGCACGGACCGTCCACGTCGAGGGCCGGGGTCCGTCGGCGACCGACATGCGGTTCGTCGACGAATCCGGGGCTCCCTGGTCGCTCGTCGACGGGTCGGACTGGATCGTGAACTCCGACGGGACCTGGAGTGCCGACCTCGCGTACCCCGCCCCCGGCACGCGGTTCATGGGGATCACCGCGGAGGTCCACGAAGGCGGGGTGCTCGTCGGTTCCGCGACGACCGGAGCGATGATCCCGTTCCCCGTGACCGCCTCGGTCCAGCGCTTCACCCCGGGCAAGCTCGTGCTGTCCGGGACGGCGGAGCCGAACGCCCGGTTGTCCTTCACCGACGCCGACGGTGCCCCCGCGCGGGATGCCGACGGCAACGAGGTCGAGCCCCGCGTGCCGGGGAGCGGCGCGTGGACGGTCACGCTCGACCCGCGCACCTTGGCTGGCGGGACCGTCACGGTGCACGCCACGGGCGACGACGGGCCGCTCGGCTCAACGACGGTCACGTACCGCTGATCGCCGACGCACCGCAGGTCGTCCGTACGCGGAAGGGCCCCGCATCCAGGAGGATGCGGGGCCCTTCGACGTCACTGGGTTCAGTTGTACGTACCCGGCGTGAAGTCGTCCGACGAGAAGCTGTCGAAGTCGACGAAGCTCAGGTCGGCGTCCGAGAACGACGAGTCGTCAGCGAAGATGCGGTTGGGGTACCGCTCCGCCTTCGCCTCTTCGGTCGCGTTCACGTCCACGTCGCGGTACCGGCTGAGGCCCGTCCCGGCGGGGATGAGCTTACCGATGATGACGTTCTCCTTGAGGCCGACGAGGTGGTCCTGCTTGCCCTCCATGGCCGCCTGCGTGAGCACGCGGGTGGTCTCCTGGAAGGAAGCGGCGGACAGCCACGACTCGGTCGCGAGGGACGCCTTCGTGATGCCCATGACCTCCTGGCGAGCCGAGGCGGTCTTGCGACCCTCCTGCAGCGCCGCGCGGTTCAGCGCGTTGTAGCGCGACCGGTCGACGAGCTCACCCGGCAGCAGGTCGGTGTCGCCGTGGTCGACGACGGTGACCTTGCGGAGCATCTGACGGACGATGACCTCGATGTGCTTGTCGTGGATCGGCACACCCTGCGAGCCGTAGACGTCCTGCACACCGTTGACCAGGTGCTTCTGGACCTCTCGGACACCCTTGACCCGGAGGACTTCCTTCGGGTCGACGGTTCCGGCGATGAACTGCTCGCCGAGCTCGACGTGCTGGTTGTCCTCGATGAGGAGCGTCGCACGCTTGAGCACCGGGTAGATGAACGGCTCGTCGCCGTTGTCCGGCGTGAGGATGATCCGACGACCCTTGTCCGTGTCCTCGACGACGACGCGGCCGGGGGCCTCGGCGATCGGGGACGCGCCCTTCGGGGTACGGGCCTCGAAGAGCTCCGTGACACGCGGCAGACCCTGGGTGATGTCGTCGGCCGAGGCCGAACCACCCGTGTGGAACGTCCGCATCGTCAGCTGGGTACCGGGCTCACCGATGGACTGGGCGGCGATGATGCCGACCGCCTCACCGATGTCGACCAGGTTGCCCGTGGCGAGCGAACGGCCGTAGCACTTCGCGCAGACACCGACGGCCGACTCGCAGGTCAGGACCGAGCGCACCTTGATGCTCTCGACACCGGCAGCGAGCAGCTTGTCGATGAGGACGTCACCGACGTCCTCGCCGGCCTCGGCGACGACCGTGCCCTTCGCGTCCACGGCCTCGGTGGCCAGGGTGCGCGAGTAGACGGTGTTCTCGACGCGCGGGTCGCGGACCAGCTTGCCGTCGGCGTCCACGGTCGCGATCGGCAGCTCGAGGCCACGGGTCGTGCCGCAGTCGTCCTCGCGGATGATGACGTCCTGCGAGACGTCCACGAGACGACGGGTGAGGTACCCGGAGTCCGCGGTACGGAGCGCGGTGTCGGCAAGACCCTTACGAGCACCGTGCGTGGCGATGAAGTACTCCGCCACGGTCAGGCCCTCGCGGTACGAGTTGATGATCGGGCGGGCGATGATCTCGCCCTTCGGGTTGTTCACCAGACCACGCATACCCGCGATGTTGCGGACCTGCAGCCAGTTACCACGAGCACCCGACGACACCATGCGATTGATCGTGTTGTCGACGGGGAAGTTGTCCCGCATCTCCTGAGCGATCTCGTTGGTGGCCTCGGTCCAGATCTTGATCAGGTCGGCGCGACGCTCGGAGTCGGTGATCAGACCCTTGTCGAACTCGCCCTGCACCTTGGCGGCCTGGACCTCGTAGCCCGCGATGATCTCCTTCTTGCGAGGAGGCGTCACGACGTCCGACAGGGCGACGGTCACACCGGAGCGGGTGCCCCAGTAGAAGCCGGCGTCCTTGATCCGGTCCAGCGCAGCGGCCGTCTCGGTCTTGGAGTAGCGCTCGGCGAGGTCGTTGACGATCGCGGAGAGCACACCCTTGTCGGTGACCTTCTGGACGAACGGGTAGTTCGCCGGGAGGGTCTCGTTGAAGAGCGCACGGCCCAAGGTCGTCTCGAGCAGCACGGTGTCGCCCTGCTCGTAGCCCTCGGGTGCTTCACCCTCGGCGAAGTGGACACCCGACATGCGGATCTTCGCCATCGCGTTGAGGTGCAGCGTGTGCTGGTCGTTGGCCAGGATCGCCTCGGCGACCGAGGAGAACGCGCGGCCTTCGCCGACGGCGCCCTCGCGGACGGTCGTCAGGTGGTGCAGACCGATGATCATGTCCTGTGCGGGCAGGGTCACCGGACGGCCGTCGGACGGCTTCAGGATGTTGTTCGAGGCGAGCATCAGGATGCGGGCCTCGGCCTGGGCCTCGACCGACAGCGGCAGGTGCACGGCCATCTGGTCACCGTCGAAGTCCGCGTTGAACGCGGCACACACGAGCGGGTGGAGCTGGATGGCCTTGCCCTCGACGAGCTGCGGCTCGAACGCCTGGATGCCCAGACGGTGCAGCGTCGGCGCACGGTTCAGCAGCACGGGGCGCTCGCGGATGATCTCCTCGAGCACGTCCCACACCTGCGGACGCGAACGCTCGACCATGCGCTTGGCCGACTTGATGTTCTGCGCGTGCGACAGGTCGATCAGGCGCTTGATCACGAACGGCTTGAAGAGCTCGAGCGCCATCTGCTTGGGCAGACCGCACTGGTGCAGCTTCAGCTGCGGGCCGACGATGATGACCGAACGGCCCGAGTAGTCGACGCGCTTGCCGAGCAGGTTCTGGCGGAAACGACCCTGCTTGCCCTTGAGCATGTCGCTCAGGGACTTCAGGGCGCGGTTGCCGGTACCCGTGACCGGACGTCCACGACGACCGTTGTCGAACAGCGCGTCGACCGCTTCCTGCAGCATGCGCTTCTCGTTGTTCACGATGATCTCGGGGGCACCGAGGTCGAGCAGGCGGCGGAGACGGTTGTTGCGGTTGATCACACGACGGTAGAGGTCGTTGAGGTCCGACGTGGCGAAACGGCCACCGTCGAGCTGCACCATCGGGCGCAGCTCCGGCGGGATGACCGGCACGACGCCGAGCACCATCGCTGCCGGCGAGTTGCCGGTGGCGAGGAAGGAGCTGACGACGCGCAGACGCTTGATCGCGCGGATCTTCTTCTGGCCCTTGCCCTCGGCGATCTGCAGGCGCAGCGCCTCGGCCTCGGCTGCCAGGTCGAACGCCTCGAGCCGGAGCTTGATCGCCTCGGCGCCCATGTAGGCGTCGAAGTAGATCCCGAACCGGTCCTGGAGCTCGTGGAACACGGCGTCCTCGGGCTTGAGGTCGCCCACCTTGAGGTTGCGGAAGTCCTCCCACACACGCTCGAGACGGGTGATGTCCTCGTCGAACGACTTGCGGACCTGGGACATCTCCTTCTCGGCGGTGTCCTTGGTGCGGCGCTTGACGTCGGCCTTCGCACCCTCTTCCTCAAGGGCTGCGAGGTCGTCCTCGAGCTTCTTGAGGCGGTCGGCGATGATCGAGTCGCGCTGGCCCTCGAGGGTCTTGATCTCGAGACGCATCTCGTTCTCGAGCCCCGGCATGTCCGCGTGACGGCCCTCTTCATCGATGTCGATGATCATGTACGCCGCGAAGTAGATGACCTTCTCGAGGTCCTTCGGCGCCATGTCGAGGAGGTACCCGAGGCGCGACGGAACGCCCTTGAAGTACCAGATGTGCGTGACGGGGGCAGCGAGCTCGATGTGGCCCATGCGCTCACGACGGACCGAGGACTTGGTGACCTCGACGCCGCAGCGCTCGCAGACGATGCCCTTGAACCGGACACGCTTGTACTTGCCGCAGGCGCACTCCCAGTCGCGGGAAGGACCGAAGATCTGCTCGCCGAACAGACCGTCCTTCTCGGGCTTCAGGGTGCGGTAGTTGATGGTCTCCGGCTTCTTGACCTCGCCGTACGACCACTGACGGATGTCCTCGGCGGTCGCGAGGCCGATCCGAATGGCGTCAAAGGAAGTTGCTTCGAGCAATGTTCTTCTCTCTTGCTTGATTCAGGCTTCGTGTACGGGCGGGATCAGATGTCGTCGACGGACGACGACTCGAACCGCGAGGAGATGTTGATGCCCAGTTCCTCCGCAGCGCGGAAGACCTCGTCATCGTTGTCGCGCAGGCTGACCGCCTGGCCGTCGGCCGAGAGGACCTCGACGTTCAGGCAGAGCGACTGCATCTCCTTCATGAGGACCTTGAAGGACTCGGGGATGCCGGGCTCCTGGATGTTCTCACCCTTGACGATCGCCTCGTAGACCTTCACGCGGCCGAGGATGTCGTCGGACTTGATCGTCAGGAGCTCCTGGAGGGCGTAGGCGGCGCCGTACGCCTCGAGCGCCCACACCTCCATCTCGCCGAATCGCTGTCCACCGAACTGCGCCTTACCACCCAGCGGCTGCTGCGTGATCATCGAGTACGGCCCGGTCGAACGGGCGTGGATCTTGTCGTCGACCAGGTGGTGCAGCTTGAGGATGTACATGTAGCCGACCGAGACGGGCTCCGGGAACGGCTCGCCGGAGCGACCGTCGAAGAGCTGCGCCTTGCCGGACGAGCCGATCAGGCGCTCGCCGTCGCGGTTCGGGAGGGTCGAGTCGAGGAGGCCCTCGATCTCACGCTCGTACGCACCGTCGAACACCGGGGTGGCGACCTTCGTGCCCGGAGCGGCGCTGTGCGCTGCCTCGGGGAGCGCCGACGCCCACTCCTGGATGCCCTCGACGTTCCAGCCCTGCTTGGCGAGCCAACCGAGGTGGATCTCGAGGACCTGGCCGAAGTTCATGCGGCCGGGGACGCCGAGCGGGTTCAGGACGATGTCGACCGGGGTGCCGTCGGCGAGGAACGGCATGTCCTCGACCGGGAGGATGGTCGAGATGACGCCCTTGTTGCCGTGACGACCGGCGAGCTTGTCACCGGCGGTGATCTTGCGCTTCTGGGCGATGTAGACGACCACGCGCTGGTTGACACCAGAGCCCAGTTCGTCGTCGCCGTCCTGCGAGTCGAACACCTTGACGCCGATGATCGTGCCCTCTTCACCGTGGGGCACCTTCAGCGAGGTGTCGCGGACTTCGCGCGACTTCTCGTTGAAGATGGCGCGGAGGAGGCGCTCTTCAGCGGAGAGCTCGGTCTCGCCCTTCGGCGTGACCTTGCCGACGAGGATGTCGCCGGGGCGGACCTCGGCACCGATGCGGATGATGCCGCGCTCGTCGAGGTCGGCCAGCAGGTCCGGGCTGACGTTGGGGAGGTCACGGGTGATCTCCTCCTTGCCGAGCTTGGTGTCGCGGGCGTCGACCTCGTACTCCTCGATGTGGATCGAGGAGAGCGTGTCGTCCTTGATGAGGTTCTGCGACAGGATCATCGCGTCCTCGTAGTTGTAGCCCTCCCACGGCATGAACGCGACGAGGAGGTTCTTGCCGAGCGCGAGCTCGCCGTTCTCCGTCGCGGGACCGTCGGCGATGACCTCGCCCTGCTCGACACGCTCGCCGGCCGAGACGACCACGCGGTGGTTGTAGCTCGTGCCCTGGTTGGAGCGGTCGAACTTGCGCAGGTAGAAGGTCTGCGTGCCACCCTCGTCGAGCTGCAGGGTCACGGCGTCGGCCGAGACCTCGGAGACGACACCAGCCTTGTCGGCGGTGACGACGTCACCGGCGTCGATCGCGGTGTAGCCCTCCATGCCGGTGCCGACGAGCGGCGACTCGGAACGGAGCAGCGGGACCGCCTGACGCTGCATGTTCGCACCCATGAGGGCGCGGTTCGCGTCGTCGTGCTCGAGGAACGGGATGAGCGACGTCGCGACCGACACCATCTGGCGCGGCGAGACGTCCATGTAGTCGACCTCGCCCTTGGCGACGAGTTCGACCTCGCCACCCTTCTTGCGGACGAGGACCTTGTCGTCGGCGAAGTGGAACGAGTCGGTCAGCGGGGCGTTGGCCTGCGCGACGACGAACTCGTCCTCTTCCGAGGCGGTGAGGTAGTCGATGGTCTTCGTGACCTCGCCGTTGACGACGCGACGGTACGGGGTCTCGATGAAGCCGAACGAGTTGATCCGACCGAACGACGCGAGCGAGCCGATCAGGCCGATGTTCGGGCCTTCCGGGGTCTCGATCGGGCACATGCGGCCGTAGTGCGACGGGTGGACGTCGCGGACCTCGACGCCGGCACGCTCACGGGACAGACCACCCGGGCCGAGGGCCGAGAGACGACGCTTGTGCGTCAGGCCCGCGAGCGGGTTGTTCTGGTCCATGAACTGCGACAGCTGGGACGTTCCGAAGAACTCCTTGATCGCGGCGACGACCGGACGCACGTTGATGAGCGTCTGGGGCGTGATCGCCTCGATGTCCTGCGTGGTCATGCGCTCGCGGACGACGCGCTCCATGCGGGACAGACCCGTGCGGACCTGGTTCTGGATGAGCTCGCCGACGGCGCGGATGCGACGGTTGCCGAAGTGGTCGATGTCGTCCACGTCGAGGCGCAGCTGCACCGGCTCGCCGTCGCGCACGCCGTTCAGCGTGGTCTTCTCGGCGTGCAGGGACACGAGGTACTTGATCGTCGCGACGATGTCCTTGACGGTCAGCACCGAGTCGGACAGCGGGGCGTCGATCCCGAGCTTGCGGTTGACCTTGTAGCGGCCCACCTTCGCCAGGTCGTAGCGCTTCGAGTTGAAGTAGAAGTTGTCGAGCAGCGCACGCGCGGCCTCGGCGGCGACCTGCTCGCCCGGGCGCAGCTTGCGGTAGATGTCCTTGAGCGCCTCTTCCTTCGTGAGGATGGCGTCCTTCTCGAGGGTCGACTCGATCGAGGCGAAGCCCTGGAACTCTTCCATGATCTCCTCGCTGGTCAGACCCAGCGCCTTGAGGAAGACCGTGACGGACTGCTTGCGCTTGCGGTCGATGCGCACGCCCACCTGGTCGCGCTTGTCGATCTCGAACTCGAGCCAGGCACCACGCGAGGGGATGACGCGAGCGGAGTAGATGTCCTTGTCGGACGTCTTCTCCTGCTGGCGCTCGAAGTACACGCCGGGCGAACGGACGAGCTGCGACACGACGACGCGCTCGGTGCCGTTGATGATGAACGTGCCGCGTTCGGTCATGAGCGGGAAGTCGCCCATGAAGACCGTCTGCGTCTTGATCTCACCCGTCATGTGGTTCATGAACTCGGCGTTGACGTACAGCGGAGCGGCGTAGGTCTTGCCGCGCTCCTTGCAGTCGTCGATCGAGTACTTGGGGTCCTCGAGCTCGGGAGCCGTGAACGAGAGCTGCATGGTCTCGCCGAGGTCCTCGATCGGGGAGATCTCCTCGAAGATCTCCTCCAACCCGGAGTGCAGGGCGAGGTCGGTGCGACCCTGCTCCTGTCCCTCTGCGAGACGGGCCTTCCAGACGTCGTTGCCGACGAGCCAGTCGAAGCTCTCCGTCTGGAGTGCGAGCAGATCAGGAACCGTGAGGGTGTCCGTGATCTTGGCGAACGAGAGTCGCGAGTGGTTGCGACCGTTCTTGGGGTTGGTGGATGCGTTGGGCGCAGCAGCCAAGGGTGTGACCTCCGTAGGCCCCGTCGGGCCGATACTGACGAGCAGCATGTAGGTGAGTAGATTGATCGCTCGGCGATCCCCGCGAGTTCATGCCCTGTGACCACGCCGACGCGTGCCTGACGCGGAACGTCGGTGCACGTGTGGGATGATCTCCGTGAGCGGGACCCGCCGCCATATACGGGTCCGGCTGCACCAGGGCGAGTTGAGCCTGGAGGCTCAGAACTCTGCGTCGACCGCAATATGACGACACGGATGCCAGGGAGCGCGAACTGTCATCATAGTTCGCGCCGAGACGTGCTGTCCAGTCCTGGCTTGACCGGATTCGGCAGTGGCGTGTATAAGCCGCCCGGTGTCCGCGGAATTCCCCGCCCGCTCAGCCGAGGCGTTCGCGCTCGACGCGCCCCGTGCCTCCCGACCGGCCCTGCCGTCCCGCCAGCGCACGGAATGCGTCCTCGGGTCGGCGGGTGCGCACGAAGGTGACGCGACCACGGTCGTCGGTGAGCTCGATCCCGAGTCCGGGGGTGAGGATCAGGGCGCGCACGCCGCGGCCGATCCGCAGGCCGACTCCGCCGTAGGTGCGGGCGTCCGCCTCGACGAGTCGGACGTCGGTGATGCGCCGCCGCGCGATGCGCCGCGGGGGCAACGGCCGGAAGTGCAGCGTGACGTGCGTGTCGGTGACGGCGAACCCGGCTCGTGCGAGCAGCAGCAGCACACCCGCCACGACCGCGACCAGCGCCGGCACGATGAGCGCGGCCTCCGGTGCGTCGCCCGGCCAGGCGGTCACCGCCGCGGTCAGGCCGAGCCCGCCGAGGAGCAGGACCGCCCCGACCACGCGCATCCAGGTGGGCGCCGTCTCGTGGTCGGCATGGGCCGGACGGGAGGCGCGGATCACCCGCGTCGTTCGGCTCGCGGTCGCGCGCGGGGTGGCGCGGGTCGTCGGTGCGCCCAGGCGCGTGGTGGGCACGCTCATCGTGTCGGCGGTCATGTCGGGTCTCCTGCGGCTCGGCGGAGTGTTGCATCCCGTATTTTACATGACGGGTGCGATGTGATCACGGCCAGCGCGCGCGGGTGACCGGAAGGGGCGCGCGGAGCACGCCCGCGACGCGCACGGCCGAGCGGTGGGGGCGCTCGACGGCACGTCGTGGTCACGTCGGAAGGGCGGACGCGCGCGGTGTGGGGCACTGCACGCATCGACGCGGTTCCGCGTGACGACCGCATGAACGGTACGGAACGAGTCTTGGCGTCCGCTGGCCGTCCATGTGTACGCATTCACGTACCCGCCGGTACCGGACACCGAGCGTCAGCGCAGGACGCGCGCGACCGCCTCGGCGCGGGTGGCGACCCCGAGCTTCGCGAACACCTGGTTCACGTAGGACTTCACCGTCGGTACCGTCAGGAACAACTCCGCCGCGATCTGCGGGTTCGTCCGGCCCGCCGCGATGTGCTCGAGCACGTCGGCCTCGCGCGGGGTGAGGTCCGGGAACCGCTCGCGCAGCGCCGGCACAGCGTTTGCGGACGCCGTCGCCCCGCAACCCGCGAGCTGCGCCACCAGCCGCGCGCCCACCGTCGCGTCGAACGTCGACTGACCCGAAGCGACGGCCCGGATCGCCGTCGCGATCTCGGTCCGCCCGGCGTCCTTCGTCAGGTACCCGCGGGCACCCGCGCGGAGCGCGGTCACGATGGACTCGTCGTCCGCGTAGGTCGTCAGCACGAGCACCGCCACCTGCGGGTGGTCGGCGACGATGCGCGCGGTCGCCGTCGGCCCGTCCGTGCCGGGCATGCGCAGGTCCATCAACACGACGTCGGGGACGTCGCGGTCCACCGCCGCGATCGCCTCGGCCCCGTCGGCGGCCGCACCGGTCACCTGCAGGTCCGGCACCAGCGACAGCACCGTCACCAGGCCGTCGCGGACGATCGCCTGGTCGTCGACGACGAGGACACGGATGGTCACGAGGCCTCCCCCTCGGTGGCGGCCACGGCCTCGACCGGCAGGTGCATCGCGACGACGAACTCGTCGTCGGACCGCTCCGCCTCGACCGTGGCGCTGCTGCCGAGCTCCGCGAAGCGCTCGTGCATCCCGAGCAGGCCCTGGCCGCCGCCGGTGAGCGGGTTGGCCACGACGACGTCGACGGCGTCGCCGTCGCGGATGACGGACAGCGACACGGGGCGGCCGGACGCGTGCCGGCGCGCGTTGCTGAGGGCTTCGCGGACGACCTGGACCACGGCGGCGCGGTGCGGCTCGTCGAGTGCGGCCAGGGTCGCGTCGCCCTGCACCGCGATCGCGCCGCCGAAGGAGCGGTGGGCGTCGACGAGGGCGGTCAGGTCGGCGCGGTCCGGCACGCGGTCGTCGGACGCCCGGGAGGCCCGGTTCGCGTCCGGCACGTCGGCCGGGCTCGTGCGCACGGCCGAGTCCGGGGCCGTGGCCGGGTCGGGCCCCGCGTCGTCGCGCAGTGCGTGCACGGCGCGACGGGCCTCGGCCAGGCCGTCCGCCGCCAGGGTCCTGGCCTCGCCCGCACGCTTCGTCGCGTCGTCGACCCGGCCGGCCTCGAGCAGGGCCTCGACCGCGTCGAGCTGCAGCACGAGGCCGCCCAGCGAGTGCGCGAGGACGTCGTGGATGTCCCGCGAGGCCCGGGACCGGTCGGCGAGGAGCTGCGCCCGCTGCTGCTCGCGCTCGGCTTGCTGCGCACGGTCGGCCGCGATCCGGAACTGCCGGCGGCTGAAGCCGATGAGGACGCCGAGCAACAGCCCGCCGCTCGTGCCGAGGACGAACTGGACCGAGGCGTGCTCGACCGTGGCGCAGACCGCGATGACCACGACCGCCCCCACCGCTGCCACCGCTGCCGCCCAGACCGGCACCCGGAGGTTCGCGCCGAGCAGGACGATCCCGACGATCACGGGGACGATCATGAGCGAGTCGGTCGCCACGACCGTCAGGGATCCGGCGACGATCATCACGACGCCGGCGACGACGAGGACCCGCTGCGTCCGACCGGACTCGCGGAGGGCCCACGCGGCGAGCGCCACCGCACCGACCACCCACACCCACGCGGGGAGCTGCTGCTCGAGGCCGTTCTTCACGAACCAGAACGCGACGACGGCGACACCGAGGGCGTTGAGCCCCCAGGCCGTGGCGGAACGGGACCGACCCCCGGGGAGGTCGGTCGGGTCCTGTCCGCTCAGCAGGGTCACCGGACCATCATGCCGCGGGTGGTGCGGCCGCCGTGGGTCCGGTCGCCACGGTCGCCACGGTCTCCGCGGTCGCCGCGGTCTCCGAGGTCTCCGCGCGGGATGCGCTGGTCGATCACCAGGGCGCGGGCAGCACGGTTCAGCGCGAGGACGAGGAGGATCGTGCCGGTCGAGGTCAGCAGGTGCGCACCGAGGTGGCCCCCGAGGACGTCGAGGCCGATGCGGACGACGATGAGCACGATCCAGAGCGACGCCCCGAGCCAGCCCGTGCGGGACTGGATCGTCCGACCCTTGCGGTCCGGGGTGGCGACGGTACGGAACCGGGTGATGGTGCCCATCGTCAGGCCGACCCCGATGGTGATCAGGGCCTCGATCCCGAGGAACACCACGTCGGTCGTGGTGACCGTCGCCGACGTCTGCGCCAGGACGACCACGCCGACGATCGCCATGATCATCGGCGTGCGCCAGATGC
Source organism: Curtobacterium sp. PvP017 (assembly GCF_054060195.1). NCBI lineage: Bacteria > Bacillati > Actinomycetota > Actinomycetes > Micrococcales > Microbacteriaceae > Curtobacterium > Curtobacterium sp. PvP017. The sequence goes on along the minus strand of NZ_JBSSCY010000002.1, from coordinate 458,236 downwards.
GCGCCGGGTCGAGGTACTGCCAGGTCGCCTGGCGGTACCCGAGGAAGCCGACGAGTGCGACGCCGAGCAGGACGTTCGCGAGGAGCTGGACCGACATGGTGGGTGCCTTTCGTGGTGGTCCGGCGGGCGTTCCCGACCGGTGACCCCAGCCTCGTTCCGGGGCGTCCACGGGCACACCAACCAGGGGTGGGGGCACGGGTGGTGATCGTGGAGCCGGTCCGGTGGTGTTCGATTGACGGCATGGCTGATGCGTTCGACGGGTTCCGGATCGGTGCGGGGTACTCGGTGGTCGAGCCGGACCGGCACCGTCCCGGGTCCTTCACGCTCGTCGTCGACGGCACACCGCAGTCGCACGTCGACCTCGAGGACCCGACCCACCTGGCGTTCGAGTACATCCGGCGGATCGGGCACGCGATCGACCTGCTGCCCTCCGGCCCGGTCACCGCGCTGCACCTCGGCGCCGGTGCCCTGACGCTCCCCCGGTACGTCGCCGTGACCCGGCCGGGCTCGCGCCAGCAGGTCATCGAACTCGAGCGCGACCTGGTGGACCACGTCCGTGAGGTCCTGCCGTTCCCACGCGGCGCGTCGATCCGGGTGCGGTACGGCGACGCGCGCGAGGTCCTCGGCAAGCTCCCCACCGGGCTGCGCGGCACCGTGGACCTCGCGGTGGTCGACGTCTTCGGCGGGTCGCAGATCCCGGCGCACGTGACGAGCATCGAGTTCTACCGCGAGGTCGCCGCGTTCCTGTCGCCGACCGGCATCGTCGCCGTGAACGTTGCGGACGGCGCGGGGCTGGCGTTCGCGCGTGGGCAGGCGTCGACGCTGCAGGCCGTGCTGCCGTCGGTGGCGGCGGTGGCGGACACCGGGATGCTCAAGGGCCGTCGGTTCGGGAACATCGTGCTGCTCGGTTCGCCGTCCGACCTGCCGATCGCCGAGATGCCGCGGCGGTACTCCTCGGACCCGATGCCGGCGAAGGTCGTCCACGGTGCGGAGTTGCGGGCGTTCATCGCCGGGGCCCCGATCGTCACCGACGCGACGGCCGTGGCGTCGCCGGAGCCGAACCGGAGCGTGTTCGGCGGCTGATCCCACGCCGACGACGGGGGCGGCGCGCGAGGCCGTTCCCGGGCACTCGGCGGGTGTGGCTGTCAGGATGGTCTGAACGACCGCGCAGGTGCGCGACCGAGCGATGGGATCCCCTGATGACGAACGACGACCGGAGCAACCAGGACCGGACGGGCGACGGCCAGGCGCCGAGCTGGGGCGGAGCCCCGCAGCAGCAGCCCGGCGCCGACGCACCGCGGTACGGCGAGCGGAGCGACTCCACGCCGCAGTACGGGCAGCCCGCTCCCCGGTACGGCGAGCAGCAGGACCAGTACGGGCAGCAGCCGTCGGGCACGCCGAACTGGGGTGGCGAGCAGCAGCACGGCCAGCAGCAGTACGGGCAGCAGCCGTACGCCGCGGCGCCCGCGAGCTCCGGTTCACCGGCGTGGCAGAGCTACGAGGAGCCGAAGGCCAAGAAGAAGACCCTGGGCGTCGTGGCGTTCGTCGTCGGTCTCGCGGCGCTCGTCGTCGGCGTCATCGGCGGGTACCTGTTCGGGCAGGCCTTCGGCGGCTCCGAGGCCTTCCGCGACTCGATGGAGAACAGCGGGGCGACGCCGAGCGACTCGCAGATCACCGAACTCATGACGTCGTCCGCCGCCGTCACCGGGTCGCTCATGTTCTACCTCGGCACCGCCCTCGGCCTGTGGGCGATCGTGCAGGGCATCATCGCGGCCGTGACCAAGCGCGGGCGTGCCTGGGGCGTCGTCGCGATCATCCTCGCCGTCGTCGCGGTGATCGCCTTCGGCATCGCCATCGGCTTCGCGGCGGTCGCCGCGAGCGGGATGTCCTGATCCGCTGACCAGCCGCTCCGACGGCCCGTCGTGCTCCGGCACGGCGGGCCGTTCTGCGTCCACAGCGCGAAGCCTGAGCGCGTCGCACCGGCCGCTCCCGGCAGAGCGCGGCTACCCTCGAACCGATGTCCCTCCCGCCCGACGACCGCCAGCAGCCCGACCCGTCCGACCCGTCCCGTGAACCGCGCCACGCGGCTCCCGTGACGGCCGGGGTCAGCCCGGGCAGCACCTTCGCGCCCATCAGCCTGCGACCGGCGGTCGACGTCGACGCCGTGCACCAGCGTCTGCGCGACCTCGGTCAGAGCCGCAGTACCGAAGCCCTCGCGGAACGCGCCGAGCTCCTCCGTCTGCTCGGCCGTCTCGACGAGTCGCTCGTCGTCGCGGAAGAGGTCTTCCGCCTGGCGATGTTCACCGGGGAGCGCCAGGACAAGGTCGCCGCCCGGATCCGTCGCGCGCACATCCTGCACGACCTCGGTCGGCACGAGCGTGCGGCGACCGAGGCCGCCCTGGCCCGTGACACCGCCGCGACCGAGGAGTGGCCGGAGCTCGAGGGCGCCGCCGCCGAGATCGAGGGCTGGTCGCTGTTCGAGAACGACCGCTTCGAGGAGGCCCGCGCCGCGCTGTCCCGCGCCTACCAGGCGTTCCGACAGGCGGGTGCGCCGTCCGAGCGCACCGACGCCCTGCGCACCGCGGTCGAGGCCGCGATGCGCGCGTCGATCACACACCCCGCGGAACCGGCCGACAAGCCGCGGACGGCCCGTGAGGTCGCCGCCCGCCGCGCCGAGGACGACGAACCGACCATGCGCGTCGCCGAACCGGTCAAGCAGGTGCCGCCGATCCGCCGCCGGGTGCTCGGTGCGCCGGACGCCGCCCGGACCGAGGCCGACGACATCTGGGGCCGGATCGCCGCCCGGGCAGCCAAGAAGGGCCAGGCCGACCCCCGCGCCGACCAGTGACCGCACTCGAGACGGTCCGCTCCCGCGCCGAGGCACTCATCACCGAGCACCTCGGCGCCGGTTCGTGGGCCTTCGGCTTCGACCACGCGAAGACCCGCGCCGGGCAGTGCGACTTCGCCCGCAAGCGCATCACGGTCAGCCGGCACCTCGCCGCACGGTTCTCGGACGACGACGTCGAACAGGTCCTGCTGCACGAGGTCGCCCACGCCCTCGCCGGGGCCCGCGCCGGCCACGGTCCGAAGTGGAAGCGGACCGCGGCCGCCATCGGGTACACGGGTTCGCGGCTGCACGACGGCCCGATCGCCAGCGAGCTCGCACCGTGGATCGGGACCTGCCCCGCCGGACACGAGCACTTCCGCTACCGGACGCCCACCCGTCCGCTCGCCTGCGCCCGGTGCTCCCGCCGGTTCGATGCCCGCAACGCCATCGTCTGGCGACGTCGGAGCGCGGCGGACGACCCCTCGACGGTGGCCTCGAATACCGCATGAGTCCGTCGGCGCGCGGAGGCGCGCCGGTAACCCGTTAGCCTGGACGGATGCACACGGGGCAGCACATCCGCACGGACGCCGGTTCCACCTGGTTCTTCGACGCCGGTCGGATCGCCCTGGACTTCGCGCACACCGGCGGGTTCGCCGACGACCCGGACGGCCGGCGCCCCCGGTCGCAGCTCGGCGAACTGCTCGCGAGCCCGGCTGACCTGGACGAGTGGCTCAGCGACCACACCGAGCCCATCGACGTCGGGGCAAGCGCCCGTGAGCTGCAGGACGCCCGCGCGCTCCGCGCGGCCATCGCGCGACTGGCCGTCGCCGCGGCTCCCGGTCCGGCGACCACCGCCGCGGAGCGGACCGCGGTCGCGGCGGGCCTGCGTGCCGGGACCGGCCGCACGCGCCCCGCGCCCGACGACATCGACACCGTCAACCTGTTCGCCGCCCTGCCGGACGTGCCGCCGAGCCTCCCGGGTGGCCGACGCCGCGCCGGAGCCAACCGCGTCCGCCTGGCCCAGGCCCTGTCCAGCGTCGCGCGCGACGCGGTCGCGCTGTTCACCGAGGTCGGATTCGACGACGTCGAGGCCGACGGCCGCCCGACGCGCCTGAGCCGCTGCTCGGCGGACGACTGCGCGCTGGTGTTCTACGACTCCTCGCGGGGCGGGACCCGCCGCTGGTGCTCCATGCAGCGGTGCGGGAACCGCGCCAAGGTCCGGGCGCACCGCGCTCGGCGCGCAGCCGCCTGACCACTCGCCCTCCGCCGGGATCGCGCCTTCCAACTAAAAGATTCGGCGCACCGAATTCTCTGGCATGCTGGGGTCGTGACCGACACCGCCGCCGCCAGGACCACCGAGTACCCCTCGGGCGCACCGCGGCGACGGGCTGCCGGGCTCACCCTGCTCGGCCCGGCGTTCGTCGCGGCCATCGCCTACGTCGACCCCGGCAACGTCGCCGCCAACCTCACCGCCGGTGCGAAGTACGGCTACCTGCTGCTCTGGGTCCTGGTCGCCGCGAACGCCAGCGCCGTGGTCGTGCAGTACCTGTCCGCCAAGCTCGGCGTCGTCACGGGCAAGTCCCTGCCGGAGCACCTCGGGCTGCGGATGCGCCGCACCCCGCGCCTGCTGTTCTGGGGACAGGCCGAGATCGTCGCGGCCGCGACCGACGTTGCCGAAGTGATCGGCGGCGCACTCGCCCTCCACCTGCTGTTCGGCCTGCCGCTCGTCGCGGGCGGACTCATCACCGGCGTCGTCTCCATGCTCCTGCTGACCCTGCACAGTCGCCGCGGGACCCGCACGTTCGAAGCCGTCGTCACCGCGATGCTCGCGATCCTGACCGTCGGGTTCTGCGCCGGCCTGCTGTTCGCCCAGGTCTCCCCCGCCGAGCTCGTCAGCGGCCTGGTTCCGCGGTTCGAGGGCTCCGAGTCGGTGATGCTGGCGGCGTCGATGCTCGGCGCGACGGTCATGCCCCACGCGGTGTACCTGCACTCCGCACTGGCCCGCGACCGCCACGGCGACGTCCCCGCCGGTCTCGAGCGCCGCCGGGTGCTCGTCGCCACCCGGTGGGACGTGGGCCTCGCACTGGTCGTCGCCGGTGGTGTGAACATCTGCATGCTCGTCCTCGCCGCGGCGACGCTGCCCGGCGTCGCGGACACCGACTCGATCCCCGGCGCACAGCGGGCGATCGCCGAGCACGTCGGACCCGTCGTCGGCGTGCTGTTCGCGGTGGGTCTGCTGGCGTCAGGGCTGGCGTCGACCTCGGTCGGCTGCATGGCCGGCGCCGAGATCATGAAGGGGCTGCTGCACGTGCGGATCCCGCTGGTGGCACGGCGCGTGATCACCCTGGTGCCGGCGATCGTGCTGCTCGCGGTCGGTGCCGATGCGACGATGCTGCTCGTGGTGAGCCAGGTCGTGCTGAGCTTCGGGATCGCCTTCGCGATCGTCCCGCTGGTGGTCTACACGTCCCGCCGGAGCGTCATGGGCTCCGACGTGAACGCCGCGACCACCCGCGTGGTGGCGTGGGTGATCGCGGCGGTCATCGTGGCGCTCAACGTCGCGCTGATCGTGCTCACCCTGATGGGATGAGCACCGACGGTGCTCGCCGACGCGGTGCGCGACACGACGTCGGTCGTCACTCGACGACCGTGACGTCCTTCCAGAACGCGACGTAGCCCGAGTAGTCCTTGCCGACCCGGTCGAACGACGACGGGATCGGCGTCGGGTAGGACCACGCACGGTCCTGCAGCGCCTGCCCGTCGACGTTCACCGTGAAGTACTGCGTGTCGCCCTTCCACGGGCAGTGGTACTGGGTGGGACTCTCGGTGAAGAGCTCGGACTTCACGCTCGACGGCGGGAAGTACCAGTTGCCCTCGATCTTGATGAGGTCCTCTTCCGGGGCCTCCGCGATCACCGTGTCGCCGACGACTGCCTTCATGCGTTGCTCCTTCGCTCGCTGGTGCCGGACGGCCTGGACGGCGCACCGGCCCTGTCCGCCCGAACGCTACGCCCGGCCCCGTGATTCCCGCAGGACGACCAGGTCCGGCCCGACGGCGAGTGCCGCGTGCACGTGTTCGCGTCCGAGGGCGGACGCACTCTCGGACGCCGTGACCAGGTGCTTCACCGCGCGTCGGAGCCCCGTGTACGCCGCGCAGGCGGCGGCGGCCTCCGGCGCGGTGTGGTCGATCCCGACTGCGGCGAGCGCGTCGACGACGGCACCGGCCGCGAGCAGGTCCTCGACCGCGAAGTCGGGGGCGTCGGGCACGTCGACGGCTTCGCCCGCGGCCTCGGCCGCGTCGTCCAGGGCACCGGCGTGGTGCAGCCCGGCGGCGACGACGGCGACGACGCAGCGGTCGCCGCGTTCGGCCTGGAGGCCCGTCACCCGTTCCGCGATCGCGGTCGCGTTGCCGAGGTGGCCGAGCACGACCTCCGGCCCGTCCGGTACCCGGGCGGTCGCGTTCCGGAGCGCGCGGCGCTGCGCCGCCGCGTCCGGCGAGCCCGGCAGGACGTCCACCCAGACGACGAGGTGTGCGCCGTGCGCGATGCGTGCGGCCCCGCCGGCGCCCCACGCGAACCGGACCTGGTACTGCTCCTGGGTGCGTTCTGCCACGTCCGTCACGATAGCCGTCCGGACGATGCTGTCCCTCTCCACAGGGTGACCGTCCCGACAGGCTTCGCCAGGGTCGACGACCGTAGGATGCACTTCCATGGAGATCGCCCCCGCGCCCACCCTGACCGGCGACCGTGTGACGCTCGAGCCCCTCTCGCAGGAGCACGCGGACGACCTGCGGGCAGCGGTGACCGACGGCGATCTGTGGCGGACCTGGTACACCTCGGTCCCCGCGCCGGCCCAGGTCGAGGACGAGATCGACCGGCGCCTCGCCGAGCACGAGGCCGGCCGCATGGTGCCCTTCGCGGTGCGGGACCGTCCGACCGGTCGCGTGGTCGGTTCGACGACCTTCATGAACATCGACCCGGGCAACCGGCACGTCGAGATCGGCAGCACCTTCCTGGCGAAGTCGGCGCAGCGGTCGGGCATCAACACCGAGTCGAAGCTGCTGATGTTGTCCCACGCGTTCGAGGCCTGGCAGTGCATCGCGGTCGAGTTCCGCACGCACTGGCACAACCACCAGTCCCGCGCCGCGATCGCCGGCCTGGGCGCGAAGCAGGACGGCGTCCTGCGGAACCACTCGATCGGCCGCGACGGCACGCTCCGCGACACCGTGGTGTTCTCGATCATCGCGTCGGAGTGGCCGGCCGTCCGGCTGTCCCTGGCCGAGCGGCTCCGGCAGCACGACCGCGCCGAGGGGTCCCGCCGCCGGTCCGCCCGGCACGCCTGACCGTCAGAGCGTGTGACGGACGGTCCGGTCGCCGAGCGGCTGGACCGGACGCGCGTTCTCGACGTGCGCCGCCTCGAGGTCGGCGAGCTGGTCGGCGCCGAGTTCGATCGGTTCCTCGAGCACGATCCACCGCACGCCTTCGGTGCACGGCGGCGTGGTGAGCGAGCCCTCGTACGTCGCGAACGACCTGACCTCCGGCAGCATCGCCTCGATGTCCACCGTGCTCTCGCGGCCGGCACCTGCCGTCGCCCCGGCGAGGTAGCTCTCGTAGGCGGGGTTGTGTGCGCCCCGCTCGGCGAGGACCCCGACGACGGTCAGGTCGCCGCGGCCGTCGGCGTGCACGAAGTGGAACTCCGCGTCGGCCGGCTCGCCGTCGACGGTGTGCTCCGAACCCGCGTGGAAGTGCATCTGGACGAGGTCGAGGTCCTCGCCCGCGATGGTCGTCGTGGCGCCGTCACCGGCCGTGAACTGCACGGTGTGCCCGTTGTCCGCCGTCAGACCCCGGACGGCGCCGGAGCCGACGAGGTCGAGGTCGGCGCCACCGCGAGCTGCCGGCAGGTCGATCGGGGACTGCCGCTCGCCGGTGCCGCAGGTGCCGTACTCGTCGGCGAGGGCGCCCCAGCGCTCCGGAGACCCGGCCCCCTCGTACGACCACGACGTGCCGGCGTCGTGCGCGTCGGCCTCGGGAGGCGTTCCGGCCGCGCAGCCGGCGAGGACGAGGAGGACGGCGGGGGCGGCGAGCAGGGGGAGGCGGTGGTGAGTGGTTCGCATGCTGTACACACTCACATACTCGTATTTCACATTTGTCGAGAGCGGATGTGGGCCGCGAGCGTAGGGTCCTCGGCATGCACGTCGGTATCCGGATCGTCCTCGACGCGCCGGTGGCCGCCGTGCGCGACGCCCTGCTGTCCCCGTCCGTGATGGTCGCGGTGACGAAACCGTTCCTGGTGTACCGCTCGCGCAGCCCCGAGGGGTTCCCCGAGCGGTGGGAACCGGGACACCCGCACCCGATCACCGCGAGTGCGTTCGGGCTCGTGCCGAGCGGCGACACGCACGTCGACCTCGACCTGTACGAGATCCACGGAGTCCCCGTGCAGCGCGACAACGGGGGCGGGACGAGCGGGCTGTTCGGCCGGATGACGATGCGCCACCGGATGGCCGTCGTGCCGGCTCCCGGCGACCGGACGCTGCTGATCGACCGCCTCACCTACCGGATGCGGCCGTGGCCGCTCGGCGCACTGCTGTGGCCGGGGATGTGGGTCATCTGGCAGTGGCGGGCGTACCGGATGCGTGCGCTCGCACCCACCTGGCGGACGGATGCCGACTGACGCAGGGCGAGTCGGGCCTCCCGTCCGCCGCGGAGCGGGCGTAGCCTCGACCACGTGAGCCAGACGCGCCCCCAGGAGCCGACGACCGACGACCGCGTGCGGAGCACGCTCGCGACCGTGGACTGGCGGCGCATGACGTTCGACCTGTACCGCCGTGTCCGTGCGACGCCGGATCCGCAGACGGCGCACGCGCTCTGGCGGGAGACCCGCGACGCGATGTTCGCGGAGCACCCGGCGTCGCCGCTCCTCGACGAGGACGCCCACGACTTCGAGTCGCTGCCCGTGCCGGACTACGACCCCGCCTGGCGGTTCCAGGTCCGCATCGAGGCGACGGAGCCCGCCGAGTTCGACTTCGAGACCGGCACCGACGGCGTCGTCCACTTCGACCGCCTCGGCCTCGTGCGGATCCCCGGAGTCGGCACCCTCGACGTGTGGGAGCACGGCGGGTACGCGGGTGGCCTGTTCGTCCCCGTGAAGGACTCCAGCGCCGGCAAGGCCCGCGGCACGTACGGCGGCGGACGCTACCTGCTCGACACGATCAAGGGCTCGGACCTCGGCGGCGACGACGCGGACTCGCTCGTGCTGGACTTCAACTTCGCGTACAACCCGTCGTGCGCGTACGACCCGGCGTGGGCGTGCCCGCTCGCGCCTCCCGGCAACACCGTGCCGGTGCCGATCCCGGTCGGCGAGCAGTACGACTTCTAGGGTGGAACGCATGACAGGTCTGGTCGCACTCGACGCCGGCGGACGCGTGCCGCCCTTCGAGCAGGTCCGCTCGCAGATCGCGGCGCAGATCGGTGCGGGGTACCTCGTCGACGGCGAACGACTGCCGAGCGTGCGCGGCCTGGCCGACGAGCTCGGACTCGCCGCAGGGACGGTCGCGAAGGCCTACCAGCTGCTCGAGGAGGCCGGACTCGTGCACACCGCACGCGGCGCCGGGACGCGCGTGGTGCGGCCGGCCGAGGTGCCGGACGCAGTCGCGGACGCCGCACGTGCCCTGGCGGCCGCTGCCCGCGGTGCCGGGCTCTCCGCCGACCAGGCGGCCACCGCGCTCAAGGACGCGTGGCCCGCGTAGCCCCGGAGGCTCCGGGCGTACCTGGTGCTTCCGGGCGCTCAGCAGCGCTTGTAGACGTACGCGTCGTCCTTCGGGGTGACCAGGTCGCGGTCCCGCAGGATCGTCATGGCCGGGCGGCTCTTCAGCTTGCAGACCGAGCCCCACGAGCGCTCGAGGGTGTCCGAGTACTCCACGTCGATGACCCGCCCGCCGTAGACCTTCGTGTACGCCGCGCACTCCCGGTACTGCACGCACTCCTCGGCGACGACGAAGTCGAACCCGGTCTGCTTCCGCCCCGACGCCCCGAGCTGCGGCGTGTTCTTCTGCCCGACGGCCAGGCCGTGCCGGTGTCCGGCGGCCACCAGCGACTTCGCGAGCGCCAGGTTGCCGGCACGGGTCAGCCGCTTCCCGCTGCGGGTCCACGAGTCGAGGTTGTCGAACTCGACCGCGTCGAACCCGCGGGCGCCGCAGCGGGCGACGGTCTTCGCGATCACCTTCGTGATGAGCGCGCGCTTCGCCGCCGTCCGGGTGTCGAGCAGCATCTCGTCCGGCCACCCCGGGTCGGACACCGGCTTGCCGGCCCGGTCACGCAGGATCGCCGACGGGTACGACTTCGTCCACGTGCGAGCCGCCTCGGGCTGTGTCTGGAACCCGTTGACGTAGCAGATGTCGTACGTGCCCTTCGCGGGCTTCGCGGTGCTGTCCCGTTCGACGATCGTCACGCCGGACGGCGGTGTGTAGGAGCCGCCGAGCTGGTAGTCGGGGCGCCCCGAGGTCGGCAGGTTGCGGTAGCTCGCCGCAGCGCTGGTCGGAGCAGCCTCGGCGCAGCCGGCCGTGCCGAGGACGGCCACCAGGGCCATCGCGGTGGTGATCAGGACGGTTCGCGTACGCACCCCGGAATCCTCGCATGCGCACGTCGAACTGCCCGGTCCTGGGTTCTGCGGGGTGCACGCGCTATGCTGGTGGTACTCGAGACGCCGATCGTCTCGTGCGTCGTACGGACGCCCCGAACTCCCGACCACGTTCCACTGATCCTCTGGTCGATGATCGAGCACCTCCCGAAGGTGCCCAGGCTTCTCTGCTGCGGCGACTGCGCCAGCCACCTCTGTTGGCGCGCATCCCGCCCGCGCGCTGCCTCAGAGCGCGCCCACAGCCGGTCTCATCCGGCTCGAAAGGTCACCATGACCACCAATGACCTCCGTTTCTCCGACCTCGGCGTCCCCGCGCCGATGGTCGCCGTCCTCGCCGACCAGGGCAAGGAGACCGCGTTCCCGATCCAGGAGGACACGCTCCCCGACTCCCTGCAGGGCAAGGACGTCCTCGGCCGCGGCCGCACCGGCTCCGGCAAGACGATCGCGTTCGCGATCCCGCTCGTCGCCCGTCTCGCAGCCAGCGGCCGCAAGCGCCGCGCCGGCCGCCCCCGCGCCCTGGTGCTCGCTCCGACGCGTGAGCTCGCGACCCAGATCGACGTCGCCCTCGCCCCGCTCGCCAAGGCCATGGGCCTGAACACGACCACCATCTTCGGTGGCGTCGGTCAGGGCCGTCAGGTCGACGCCCTGCGCGGCGGCGTGGACGTCGTCGTCGCCTGCCCGGGCCGGCTCGCCGACCTCATGCAGCAGGGCCACGTGAACCTCGGCGACATCGAGGTGACCGTCCTCGACGAGGCCGACCACATGGCCGACATGGGCTTCCTGCCCGGTGTCACCAAGATCATGCAGGCGACCCCCGAGAACGGACAGCGACTGCTGTTCTCGGCCACGCTCGACAACGGCGTGGACAAGCTCGTCAAGAAGTTCCTGCACAACCCGGTGATGCACTCCGTCGACGAGGCGAACAGCCCCGTCGAGGCGATGACCCACCACCTGTTCGAGGTCGCCGACGCCGACGCGAAGAAGCACCTCGTGAGCACCCTCGCCTCTGGCAACGGTCGCCGCATCCTCTTCATGCGCACGAAGCACCACGCCAAGCGCCTCGCCAAGCAGCTCAGCAGCCAGGGGATCCCGGCCGTCGACCTGCAGGGCAACCTGTCGCAGGGTGCTCGTGAGCGGAACCTCGCGAAGTTCTCGTCCGGCGAGGCCCTCGTCCTCGTCGCCACCGACGTCGCCGCCCGCGGTGTGCACGTCGACAACGTCGAGCTCGTCGTGCACGTCGACCCGCCCACCGAGCACAAGGCGTACCTGCACCGCTCGGGCCGTACCGCCCGTGCCGGTTCGTCGGGTGACGTCGTCACGGTGACGATGCCCGCCGAGCGTCGCGACGTCGCGCAGATGATGCGCGCCGCCGCGATCAAGGTCACCCCGCAGCAGGTCACCGCGACGTCGCCGGCGGTCACCACGCTCGTCGGCGAGGTCGCCCCGATCCGCCACGTCGCCGAGGAGCCCGCACAGCAGCAGCGTCAGCCCAAGCAGCGTTCCGCCGATTCCGCCGGTGACCGCGGTCGCCGTGGTCGCGGCGGTCGTCCGGGAGGCTCGGGTCAGCCCGCGCGCTCCGGCTCGGCTTCCGAGTCCGCCGGTTCGGCCGGGGGCCGTCAGGGCCGTCCGGCTCGTGGCGCACGGTCCGAGGGCACCGGTCGCTCCGCTGCGGCGGGTGCGGGCTCGACGGGCGGTCGCCGCAGCGGCGGCAGCCGTCGCGCCGGCAGCGACACCGTGCGCGGTGGGTCGTCGGCGGTCTGGTCCTCGGACGGTGGCTACGCCGCGGGCCGTGGAGCCGGCCAGGAGTCGGGCGGGGGCCGTCGTGGCTCCTCGCGCCGCGCCTCCCGTCCGGCCGGCGCTGCAGACCGCCACTGACCTGCCCGACCCAGCCACGCTGACCCGCGGGGGACAACCTTGAGGTCGGCTGCGAGCCCACCACCGCGACGGGCGTAGTTTCTCCTGCACCGGACGCCGCGCAAGCGGCTGACGGGGAAACGTCCGCTGTTGGAAGGAGTGCCTATGGCTGGGATCGAAGACATCAAGAACGCCGCTGAGAAGGCGGCAGGCAAGGTCAAGGAGGCCGTCGGGAACGCGACGGACAACGACCACCTCAAGGCTGAGGGCAAGACCGATCAGGTCAAGGCCGACACCAAGCAGGCGGGTACGAACGTCAAGGACGCCGCTTCCGGCGTCGCCGACAGCCTCAAGAACGACCGCGACACCAAGTAACAAGCCGGTCCAGCACCGCGCTGCGAAGCCCCCGGATCCGATCGGATCCGGGGGCTTCGTCGTGTCCGGGTGCTGCCGGTTCGAGTTCCGCGCCGGTCGTCACATGAGCGCGCCGACCGAGGCGAGGCCCGCGCGCAGCAGGGCACCGCGGCCACCCTCCATGTCGTCGGCGACGCCGTCGGACGCGGCTTCCATCGGGGTCATCCAGGTGAGCTCGAGGGCGTCCTGCCGGGGCTCGCACGTGCCGGTCACCGGGACGACGTAGGCCAGCGAGATCGCGTGCTGCCGCTCGTCGGTGTAGACGGACGCGCCGGGGAGCGGGAAGTACTCGGCCACGGTGAACGGCGTCGGGCTCGACGGCAGCTGCGGGAACGCCATCGGCCCGAGGTCCTTCTCGAGGTGGCGGAAGAGCGCCGTGCGGATGGACTCGCCGAACATCACACGACCGGACACCAGGGTGCGCACGATCGAACCGCTCGGGGCCACGCGCAGGAGCACCCCGACCTCGGTCACGACGCCGAGCCCGTCGGTGCGGACGGGGATCGCCTCGACGTAGCAGATGGGGAGTCGACGACGCGCGTTGGCGAGTTCCTCGTCGGACAGCCAGCCGGAGTCGGGGTCGGGGGTTTGCAACGAGGCCATGCACCGTGTCTACCAGGGACGGCGTCGAGTTCGGCGGAAGGCGCGGGACTTGGGGATGGTTAGCGTTGTCCACATGATCGATGCAGACCTGGTGCAGTGGACGCGTCCCGCGGGGGAACGCGCGGGGACCCCGCTGCTCGTGACCATGCACGGCGTGGGGTCGAACGAGCACGACCTGCTCGGACTCGCCCCCACGCTGCCGGCAGCCTGGACGATGGCGTCGCTGCGGGCACCGATGCCGTGGGGGCAGGGGTTCAGCTGGTACCCGCTCGGCACACCCGGTTCCCCTGCACTCGAGCCCGTCGACGCCGCGGCCGCCGGGGTGCTCGCGTGGATCGACTCCGTCGCCGCCGACCACCCGCGGATCGGCCTGCTCGGGTTCTCGCAGGGCGGGTCGATGGCGCTCCAGCTGCTGCGGGCACGGCCGGCTGCGTTCGCGTTCGCGGTGTCGCTCTCCGGGTTCGTCGTGCCGGGGGTGACGGACTCGCGTGACGAGGCCGTCGCCGCCGTCCGACCGCGGGTGTTCCTCGGGCACGGCGACCTCGACCCGGTGATCCCGGCCGAGGCCACCGCGCGCACGCAGGCGTGGGCGGCGGCGAACACCACCGTGACGGACCGGACGTACGGGGGTCTGCCGCACGCGGTGTCCGCAGCGGAACTGTCGGACGTCGCGGCGTTCATCGGGGCGTAGGCGCGGGACGCGCTTGGTGAGCAGAAATGGTCGGGTCCGACGTGCGGACTCGACCTTTTCTGCTCACGATGCGCGGGGGTCAGCCCCGGCGACGACGGACGGGAGGGACGGTGCGGGCTGGCACCGTGCCTCCCGTCCGGTTCGTCCGTCAGTCGGCGAGGATCTGCAGCAGGTCCTTGCGGAGCTGGTCGACCTTGGCGGTGGCGGCCTTGGCCTGGTCCTCCGTCGCGGTCGTGCGGTACATCTGCAGGACGCCCATGGTCTTCCGGAGCGCCTCGAAGAACTCGCGCTGGGCGTCCGGGATCCCGGGCGCCGCGTCGAGTGCCGCCGCGATCTCGTCGGCCTTCGACTCGGCCTCGGCCTTGCCGGCGTCGGTGAGCTCGAAGAGCGTCTTGCGGCCGTCGCCCGACGAGACCACGAGGTCTTCGTCGACGAGCTGCTGCAGTGTCGGGTAGACCGAGCCCGGGCTCGGCTTCCACGCGCCGCCGGTGCGCTCGGCGATGGTCTTGATCACGGCGTAGCCGTTCTGCGGTCCCTCGGCCAGCAGGCCGAGGATCGCGAGGCGGACGTCACCGCGGCGTCGGCGTTCGCGACCGAAGCCGGGTCCGCCGAAGCCGCCGAAGCCGGGGCCGAAGCCCATGCCCGGCCCGAAGCCCGGGCCGAAGCCACGGCCGCCTCGGCCGCCGTGCTCGTGGTCACCGCGGTCGCGGCCGGGGAACCCGGCGCCGTGGTGCTGCCGCGCGCCGCCGAACCGGGGGCCGCGCGGGTGGTGGTTGCTGTCGTTGTCGTCGTGCATGGGGCGCATGGTGCGTCCTTCCTTGGTGCTGAGTCGGCTCGCGATCGGTCTGACTGGTTTCGTCTTCGTCGTATCGCGATGTGTTTACGATAGATCGCTAACTCTCGTTCTGTCAAGGGGTACTCCGCACTGGGCCTGCTGTCGGTGGTGCCGGGCAGGATGGGCGGACCATGACGGACGTCTTCGAGCGCTTCTCCCCCGCGACCGCGGAGTGGTTCCGGGGCGCGTTCGAGGCCCCGACCCCGGCACAGGCGGGCGCCTGGGACGCCATCTCGACGGGACAGCACGCACTCGTCATCGCACCGACCGGTTCCGGCAAGACCCTGGCCTCGTTCCTGTGGTCGATCGACCGGCTCATCAGCGCGACGGATCGCCCACCGGCCAAGCAGCGCACGCGCGTCCTGTACGTCTCACCCCTCAAGGCCCTCGGCGTCGACGTCGAGCGGAACCTGCGCAGCCCGCTCGTCGGGATCGCGCAGACGGCCCGGCGGCTCGGCACCGAACCACCAGAGGTCACCGTCGGAGTGCGCAGCGGTGACACCCCGTCGTCGGACCGGCAGAAGCTGCTCCGCCAGCCACCGGACATCCTCATCACGACGCCCGAGTCGCTGTACCTCATGCTCACCTCGCAGGCACGCGAGACCCTGGTCAACGTCGACACCGTCATCGTGGACGAGGTGCACGCCGTCGCCTCGACCAAGCGCGGGGCACACCTGGCCGTCTCGCTCGAGCGCCTCGACGACCTGCTCGACAAGCCCGTGCAGCGCATCGGGCTGTCCGCAACGGTCCGACCGCCGGAAGAGGTCGCGCGGTTCCTCGGGGGTCGGGCGCCGGTGACGATCATCGCCCCGCCGGCGCAGAAGACCTTCGACCTGCGGGTCGTCGTGCCGGTCGACGACATGGCCGAGCTCGGTGCTCCGCCGGTCGGTGCGGACGCGTCCGACGCGCCCTCGAACGGCTCGATCTGGCCGCACGTCGAAGAGCGCGTGGTCGACCTCGTCGAGGAGCACCGGTCGACGATCGTGTTCGCGAACTCGCGGCGACTGGCCGAGCGACTCACCGCGCGGCTCAACGAGATCCACGAAGAGCGCGTCCTCGCCGCGGCGGCTCCGGCCGAGGTCGCAGACGCGTTGGTCCCGGCGGGGGTCTCGCCGGCCGACGACGGGCTGCCGGTGGCGCGGGGTCGCCCGCAGTCACCCGCGCGGACCTCGGCACACGCGGTCGCACCCCAGGGCACGAAGCGACCGCCGGCGCAGATGATCGGCGCGTCCGGGCAGACCGGTGGCGGCGGCTCGGACACTGCAGTGCCCGTGCTCGCCCGAGCCCACCACGGCTCGGTGTCGAAGGACCAGCGCGCGATCATCGAGGACGACCTGAAGTCCGGTCGGCTGCGGTGCGTGGTCGCGACGAGTTCGCTCGAACTCGGGATCGACATGGGCGAGGTCGACCTCGTCGTCCAGGTCGAGGCGCCGCCATCGGTCGCGAGCGGCCTGCAGCGCGTCGGCCGTGCCGGGCACCAGGTGGGCGAGATCTCCCGCGGGGTGCTGTTCCCGAAGCACCGCGCCGACCTCGTCAACAGTGCGGTCACGGTGGAGCGGATGGTCACGGGCCAGATCGAGTCGATCTCGGTTCCGGCGAACCCCCTCGACGTCCTGGCGCAGCACACGGTCGCGGCCGGGGCGATCGACACCGTCGACGTCGAGCACTGGTTCGACCTGGTCCGACGCAGCGCCCCGTTCAGCGGCCTGCCCCGCTCGGCGTTCGACGCCACGCTCGACCTGGTGACCGGACGGTACCCGAGCGACGAGTTCGCCGAACTCCGCCCGCGGCTGGTGTGGGACCGCGTGCACGGCACCCTGACCGGACGCCCCGGCGCCCAGCGCCTCGCGGTGACGAGCGGCGGCACGATCCCGGACCGCGGCATGTTCGGCGTGTTCATGGTCGGCGAGAAGGCGTCGCGCGTCGGCGAGCTGGACGAGGAGATGGTCTACGAGTCGCGCGTCGGCGACGTCTTCGCCCTCGGCGCGACGAGCTGGCGCATCGAGGAGATCACCCACGACCGGGTCATCGTGAGCCCGGCCTTCGGACAGCCCGGCCGGGTGCCGTTCTGGAAGGGCGACGGCATCGGCCGCCCCGCCGAACTCGGTCGTGCGACCGGGGCGTTCGTGCGCGAGGTCGAGGGCTCCTCGGACGACGACGCCCGGGCCCGGGTCGCCGCCGGTGGCCTCGACGAGCGCGCCGTCACGAACCTGCTGACCTTCCTGCGCGACCAGCGCGCGGCCACCGGCCACGTGCCGAACGACACCACGCTCGTGGTCGAGCGCTTCCGCGACGAACTCGGCGACTGGCGGCTCATCCTGCACTCGCCGTACGGCATGCAGGTGCACGCACCGTGGGCCCTGGCGGTCGCGGCGCGGCTGCGCGAACGGCACGGCATCGACGGCGACGCGATGGCCGCCGACGACGGCATCGTGGTGCGCATCCCCGAGACCGACGCCGAACCGCCGGGTGCTGACCTGTTCGTGTTCGAGCGCGACGACCTCGAAGCGCTCGTCACCGACGAGGTCGGCGGGTCAGCGCTGTTCGCCGCGCGGTTCCGCGAGTGTGCGGCGCGCGCCCTGCTGCTGCCCCGGCGGAACCCCGGGCAGCGGTCCCCCCTGTGGCAGCAGCGGCAGCGGGCGTCGCAGCTGCTCGAGGTGGCCAGGAAGTACCCGTCGTTCCCGATCGTGCTCGAGACCGTGCGCGAGGTGCTGCAGGACGTGTACGACGTGCCCGCTCTGCTCGGGATCGCCGACGAGATCGCCGGTCGTCGCATCCGCCTGGTCGAGACCGAGACCGAGACCCCGTCGCCCTTCGCCCGCTCGATCCTGTTCGGGTACGTGGCCGCGTTCATGTACGAGGGCGACTCCCCGCTCGCCGAGCGTCGGGCAGCGGCGCTGTCGCTCGACTCGACGCTGCTCGGCGAACTGCTCGGTCGGGCCGAGCTGCGGGAGCTGCTCGACCCGGCGGTCATCGCCTCGGTGGAGCAGGACCTGCAGCGGCTGTCACCGGACCGTCGCGCCCGCGACGCCGAGGGGCTCGTCGACGTGCTGCGGCTGGTCGGGGCGCTCGATCTGTCCGAGGCCGTCGACCGCAGCTGGCTCGCCGGGGCTCCGGACCGCGGGGCGGCCGACGCCGAGGTCCAGGCGATCCTCACCGCGCTCGAACGGGACCGCCGCGTCCTGTCGTTCTCGCACGCCGGAGCCACCCGCTGGGCCGTCATCGAGGACGCCTCACGCCTGCGTGACGCGCTCGGGGTCCCGCTGCCGATCGGGGTACCGACCGCGTTCGTCGAACCCGTCGCCGACCCGCTCGGTGACCTGGTCGGCCGGTACGCCCGGTCGCACGGGCCGTTCTCCGCACAGGAAGCCGCCGGCCGTCTCGGCCTCGGGATCGCCGTGGTGCAGGACACCCTGCGCCGCCTGGTGGCCGACCGTCGGGTGGTCGAGGGCGAGTTCCGGCCGGATCGTCAGGGCGCCGAGTGGTGCGACGCCGAGGTCCTGCGGCGGATCCGCACGAAGTCCCTCGCCGCGCTCCGGCACGAGGTCGAGCCGGTGTCCCCCGACACCCTGGCGCGGTTCCTGCCGGCCTGGCAGCACGTGCAGACCCCGGGCACCCGCGGCGGCCTGCGCGGGGTCGACGGCGTCCTGCAGGTGATCGACCAGCTCGCCGGGGTCGCGCTGCCCGCGAGCGCCTGGGAGACCTTGGTGCTGCCCGCGCGGGTGACCGACTACTCCACGAACATGCTCGACGAGCTCACCGCCACCGGCGAGGTCCTGTGGTCGGGCGGCGGGACCCTGCCCGGCAACGACGGATGGGTGCGCCTGCACCTGGCCGAGACGGCGTCGACGACGCTCGCCGAGCCCTCCGGCGACGAGACCACCGAGCTGCAACGCGACGTGCTCGGTGCCCTGGCCGGCGGCGGTGCGTACTTCTTCCGCCAGCTCGGGCAGGCGGTCGGCAGCACGGACGACCAGGCCCTGACGACGGCGCTGTGGGACCTCGTCTGGGCCGGACAGATCACGAACGACACGTTCGCACCGCTCCGCTCGATGCTCGGTGGCAAGGCGAAGAGCAGCAGTGCCCCGCGGGCCCGTGCGTACCGCGGGCGCCGACGTCCGACGATGCCGACGCAGTCCGGTCCGCCGTCCGTCGGCGGCCGCTGGTCCCTGCTCCCGCTGGCCGAGTCCGACTCGACCCTGCGGGCCGCCGCGACCGCCGAACAGCTGCTCGAGCGGTACGGGGTCGTCACGCGCGGCGCCGTGCAGGTCGAGGGCGTCCGGGGTGGCTTCGCCGGCGTGTACCGGGTCCTGTCGCGGTTCGAGGAGTCCGGGCGTGCGCGCCGCGGGTACTTCATCGAGGGCCTCGGCGCCGCACAGTTCGCCACCGGGCCGACGATCGACCGGCTCCGCACCTACGCACGCGACCTCGACGACGACGAGCGCGTCGACCCGGACCGGAAGCGCGAGGCGCTGACCCTGGCGGCGACCGACCCCGCGAACCCGTACGGTGCGTCGCTGCCCTGGCCGTCCGAGGACCGGGCCGCCGGTGACGCGGACGACACGACCGCCGACGCCGCAGGATCGGCATCACCGGCGGCCTCGACACCTGCCACCACCGGCACCCGCGGCCACCGGCCCGGGCGCAAGGCCGGAGCGCTCGTCACCACCGTCGACGGCCGGCTCGCGGTGTACGTCGAGCGCGGCGGCAAGTCCGTGCTGACCTTCACGGACGACCCCGCCGACCTCGCCGTCGCAGCCGCGTCGATCGCGGGCATCGTGCGGACGGGCCTGCGGAAGCTCGCGGTCGAACGCGTCGACGGCGAGTTCGTCCTCGGGACCCCGCTCGGCTCCGCGCTGGGCGAAGCCGGCTTCACCGCCACCCCGCAGGGACTCCGGCTCCGTGCCTGAGGGCGACACCGTCTACCGGGCGGCGCACCGGCTGCACACGGCGCTCGCGGGCAAGGTCCTGACCCGCAGCGACTTCCGGGTGCCCGCGTTCGCGACCGTCGACCTGGTCGGTCGCACCGTCGACGAGGTCGTGCCCCGCGGCAAGCACCTGCTGCACCGGATCGGGGACCTGACCGTGCACTCGCACCTCAAGATGGAGGGGCGGTGGGACGTCTACGCCCCCGGTGAGCGCTGGCGACGTCCGGCGCACCAGGCACGCGCGATCCTCGACGCCGAGGACGTCTCGACCGTCGGGTTCACGCTCGGGGTACTCGAGGTGGTCCCCCGCGACCAGGAGTCCGAGGTCGTCGGACACCTCGGCCCGGACCTGCTCGGCCCCGACTGGGACGCCGACATGGCGCTCGAGAACCTGACGCGGGACCCTGCGCGTCCGGTGGGCCTGGCCCTGCTCGACCAGCGGGTGCTCGCCGGCCTCGGCAACGTCTACCGCAACGAGCTCTGCTTCCTGCGCGGGGTGCTGCCGACCCGACCGGTGGCCGAGGTGCACGACCCCGCTCGGACGATCGCCCTGGCCAGCCGGCTCATCCTGGCGAACCGGGACCGCAGCCACCGGGTGACGACCGGCGTCGACCGCCCAGGGCGTCGGTTCTGGGTCTACGGACGCGCGGGCAAGCCGTGCCTGCGGTGCGGCACCCGGATCCGGCGAGGGGACCTCGGCGACTCGGAGCTCACCCTGCGGGACACCTACTGGTGCCCACGCTGCCAGAGCTGAGCTGCCGGCGCGGGCTCAGGCACAGGCACAGGACCGGCTCGCATCACCGGGAGACGGGATGCAGCCGCTCGGCCGCGGTCGACCGCACGGCGTCGCTCACCCGCTCGAGCAACGGCGACGCCAGGTTCCACCGCTGCCACCACAGTGCGACGTCCGCGCGGCGCGTCGGCGTGAGCTCGAGCAGCTCGCCCCGTGCCAGGGCATCGAGGCACTGCGCCTCGGGCAGCATCCCCCACCCGAAGCCGAGCGAGACCGCCCGCGCGAAGTCGGCCGAGGTCGGGACGAAGTGGCGTGGACCGGCGGGCGCGTGGCCGAGCACGCGGCGGAGGTAGCCCTGCTGCAGGTCGTCGTCGCGGTCGTAGTCGACGAGCGGCACCCGGTCGAGGCGACTCAGCATGCGTCGTTCGGTGTCGGCGTCAGCCAGGTAGCGGTCGACGAAGGCCGGCGACGCAACGGCCCGGTACCGATCGATGCCGAGCGGCACCGACGAGCAGCCCTGCACGGGATCCGCCTCGGCGGTCACGGCGCCCATCACCGTGCCGGCGCGCAGCAGTTCGGCGGTGCGGTCCTGGTCCTCGCGGTGCAGGTCGAAGACCACCTCGGTGTCGGCGCGGACGCGTGCGAGGGCGTCGAGGAACCACGTGCTGAGCGAATCGGCGTTGACGGCGAGCGGGATCGACGGCATGGCGGATCCCGAGCCGTGGGCGTCGGTCTCGCCGAGTGCCCGAGCGGTCTCGTCGTCGAGCAACCGCACCTGGCGGGCGTGTCGGAGCACGACCGCACCGTCGGCGGTCGGCGCCACCGGGGTCGTCCGCTGCAGCAGGACCCGGCCGACCTGCTGCTCCATCGACTTGATCCGCTGGGAGACCGCCGACGGGGTGATCGCCAGCGCTCGGGCAGCCGCGTCGAGTGTGCCGTGGTCGACCGCTGCCAACAGGGTCTCGAGGTGCTCACGCTGGAACCGGACCATGCAGTGCAGCTTACGGCGCTGAAGGAACGTGAGCTGGCCTACAGGCCTGGCCGGGCCTAGCGTCGTCGACGTGACCGCACTCCTCCCCCTGCTCGCCGGCCTCGGCACCGGACTCGCCCTGATCGTCGCGATCGGCGTGCAGAACACCTACCTGCTCCGGTTGGCGGTCAGCTCGGGCCTGCGCTTGGTCGCGGCGGCGGTCGTCGCGTGCGCGGTGTCGGACGCCGTGCTCATCGTCGCGGGGGTGCTCGGCGTCGGGGCCGTCGTCGACCGGTTCCCCGTGGCGCTCTTGGTGGTCCGGTTCGTCGGGGCCGCGTTCCTGGTGACCTACGGCGTGCTCGCCGCGCGACGGGCACTGCGGCCGTCGAGCGACGCCATGCGCGTGGCCGACGAGGCGGCGGACGACGGCGTGCCGGAGCCGGCCGCGGGCAGTGGACCCGCCCGGCCCGGGACGGTGGCGGCGGGGCGGACACGCTCCGCGCCTCCCGGCCAGGCGGTGACCATGCGCACGGCGGTGGCGACCATGCTCGTCTTCACGTGGGCGAACCCGCACGTGTACCTGGACACGCTGGTGTTCCTCGGGTCCGTCGCGAACCAGCAGGGCTCGGACGACCGCTGGCTCTGGACCGTCGGGGCCGTCGCGGCGAGCTGCCTGTGGTTCGGTGCGCTCGGGTTCGGCGGGCGACTACTCAGGCCGCTGTTCGCGAAGCCGCTGACGTGGCGGGTGTTCGACGGCCTGGTCGCCGTCGTGATGCTGACGTTCGGCGTCCTGCTGGTCGTCGGCGCGTAGGAGGCAGGCGACCGCACCGCGAAACGGACACAGCACCGCGCGATCGCGCGGTGCTGTGTCCGGAACCTGGTTCCGGCGGGGCGGGAACCGGCGCGACCCCTACTGCATGCCCTTGCCGACGCGGCTGTTGCGGCGGCTGTAGCCGAAGTAGATCGCGAAGCCGATGACGAGCCAGACGACGAAGCGCAGCCAGGTCTCGACCTCGAGGTTCAGCATCAGCCAGAAGCACAGCACGGCCGACAGGATCGGGATCACCGGGGACCACGGCACCCGGAAGGCACGGGGGGCGTCCGGGCGCGACTTGCGGAGCACGATGATGCCGATCGACACCAGCACGAAGGCCGACAGGGTGCCGATGTTGATCATGCCCTCGAGCTTGTCGACCGCGGTGAAACCGGCGAGCAGCGCGACGACGACCCCCGCGACGACCTGCACGCGGACCGGCGTCTGCGTCTTCGGGTTCGTCTTCGAGAACCAGCGCGGCAGCAGACCGTCGCGGCTCATCGCGAAGACGATGCGGGACAGGCCGAGCAGCAGCACCATCACGACGGTCGTCAGGCCGATCAGGGAGCCGATGGCGATGATGCCGGCGGCCCACGGCAGTCCGACGATGTCGAACGCGGACGCCAGGGAGGGCGCGTCCTCCTGGGCCAGACGCTGGTACGAGACCATGCCGGTGATGACGATGCTGACGCCGACGTACAGCAGTGTCACGATGCCCAGGCCGATGAAGATGCCGCGCGGCAGCGTCTTCTGCGGGTTTTCGGTCTCCTCGGCGCTGGTCGCGACGACGTCGAAGCCGATGAACGCGAAGAACACGAGCGATGCCGCAGCGAGCAGCCCGAAGACGCCGTACTGGGCAGGCTCGGCACCGGTGAACCAGGACACGAGCGACTGGGTCCAGACGCTGCCCTCGGCACCCTTGGCCGGCTCGGCCGGCGGGATGAAGGGGGTGAAGTTCGCGGCCTTGACGAAGAACGCACCGGCGACGATGACGAACACGACGATGGCGACCTTGATGATCGTGATGACCGCCGAGACCCGCGACGACAAGCGGGTGCCGAAGGCGAGCAGCACGGTGAAGATGCCGACGATCAGGACGGGACCCCAGGTGAACGGGATCGGGCCGAGCTGGATCGTGTCGGGCAGGTCCACGCCGAACACCCCGAACGCGGTGCTGAGGTAGATGCCCCAGTACTTCGCGATGACGGCGCTGGCGGTGAGGGTCTCGAGGATGAGGTCCCAGCCGACGATCCAGGCGAGCAGCTCGCCCATCGTGGCGTAGGTGAACGTGTACGCGGAGCCGGCGACGGGGATCGTCGAGGCGAACTCGGCGTAGCACATGATCGCCAGGCCGCAGGTGACGGCGGCGAGCAGGAACGAGATGATGACGCCCGGTCCGGCGAAGTTCGCGGCGGCGTTCGCTCCGACCGAGAAGATGCCGGCACCGACCGCGACGGCGATGCCCATCGCGGCGATGTCGAACGTCTTCAGGGAGCGTTTCAGGGACCGGCCCTGCTCCTCGGAGTCGGCCAGTGAGGCCTCGATCGACTTGATGCGGAGCTTCGTTGCCATGGGGTGGATCCCGTCATCGGCTGGGCGGCGGACCCCGCGAGGTTACTGGTGTACCACCCCGGCACGCAAACAGCGGGGCTGCTGGGCGCGTGGGAACCAGGTTCCGGACGTGGAACCGGGGAACGGCGCGGTGCGGTGTCCGGAACCAGGTTCCGTGGGCAGGGCGGGTCGACCGGGAGGCCCGGCTCGGCTCAGGCGGATCGGCGCCAGTCGCGCAGGAACCGCGCTCCGGCCTCGTCGTGGATCACCCCGTCGGGTGCGGTGAGCACCGGGTACGGCGTCGTCGGCACACCGTCCGAGGGACGGACGTCGACGTGGGCGACGTCGTGGCCGTTCGCGTGCAGCCAGTCGGCCATCGCGTAGTCGCTGCGGGAGTCGCCCATCGTGCGCCAGGCCGTCGGCAGGTCGCCGTCCTGCGCGAGGAGCTCGAGCGACCGCGCGGCCCCCATGTCCTTGCCGCTCCGGTCGGACTCGACGTCGGTCGAGATGATCGTCGGGTCGATCCGCCACTGCACGGCGCCGTCGGCGTCCGGTCGGACGTCGTCGAGACGCCGCACTCCGAGGCCGCGACGTTCGAGGGCCGCCATCGCCTTCGCGTCGAACTCCGGCTGACGGGCCAGGTACGTGGCGTTCGGCACTTCCACCCGCTGCTCGATCGACACCATGGCGCGCTTCGTCTCGTCGAAGAACACCAGGTCGGCGTAGTCGGTGCGGACGAGCTCGCGCATCTCGTCGGCGTAGTCGCGCGGGAGCGCCAGGTCCTCGGCGACGGTGAGCTCCCCCATCCCGCCCTCGTACTGCGGGCCGATCGAGCACCAGACGGCGCCCTTCTCGCAGACGGCGTGCACGCGACCGCCCTCGGCGAGACCACCGGCCAGCAGGGGTCCGACCACCTCGCTCCGGATGAAGGCGTCGCTCCGGCCGGTGTTGAAGACGACGGGGATGCCCTCGGCGGCGAGGGCGACGAGGTCCTCGATGATGCTCGGGATCGCGATGGTGCGGGAGACGGGGCTGGCGATGGGCCCGTCGACGTCGAGCAGGAGGCCGAGACGAGGTTGGTTCACTGCACCATCCTCTCAGCCCCGCGTGACCGTCCTCGCGGTGAACTCGTCGAGTACGGCACCGATCGCCACCGGGTCGGGCACGTGGCCCTGCCCGGGGACCTCGACGTAGTCCGAGCCCGGCACGGCCTCGACGACCGCACGGGCCGCGTGCCGCATCCACTCGTGGCCGTCGCTGCCCGCGGCGACGAGCACGGGCACGCCGACCGCTGCCGCGACCCGCTCCGGGATCGCCAGGCCGTTGAGCACCCGCACGTCGCGGCTGAGCACGTGGGCGTCGACGACCAAGGACCGCCAGAGCGCTCCCCGGAGCCGCAGCGCCGAGATCTGCCCCATCGGCACACCCAGGACGTGCGCGAGGAAGGCCCGGACCGCCTGGGATCGCCGGCCGGCGGCGACGTGCTCGTCGAGCAGGTCGGCGAAGACGACGTCGTCGGCGTGCGGGTCGACCGTCGCGCGGTACGGCGGCTCCCACAGCACGGCACCCCCGAGCGGGACACCGGCGGCGAGGCCACGCAGGACCACTCCCGCGCCGACGCAGAGCCCGAGCGCGGCAACGGGTCCGTCGGTGCTGGCCACGACGGCCGCGAGGTCCTCGACCTCGCGCTCGATCGCCCACGGGGTCGTGTCGCCGCTCGCGCCACGCCCACGCCGGTCGTACGTGATGACCCGGTACCGGTCCCGCAGTCCACCGGTCAGGCGCTCGACCGTGGGGGTGCCGTGGTGGTCGAAGGCGCCGCCGACCACGACGAGCGCCGGACCGGCCCCGGCGTCGGACACGGCGAGGACCGTGCCGTCGGCGGAGACGACCGTGCGGTCGACGTGCTGGTCCATTGGGGCCTTCCGAGAGGGTACGACGGCGCTGCGTCGGGTCCTCGGGAGGGACCGGGCGGGTCGGTCCTCCGAGCATGGCAGCGGAGCGCTCCCACGTCACCACCCGCAACCAGGGGGAGACGACCGGTCCGGTTCCTGCTCGTACGCCGCTCAGCGCTCGCGGTCGATCGCTCGGCGGTGGCCGGCATCGACGACGACGACGATGAGTCGGCCGTCGTCGATCTCGTAGATCAGGCGGTAGTCGCCCGATCGGACCCGCCAACCGGGTCGGTTCACGAGCTTCCGAGCTGCCGGGGGCCGCGGGTGGTCGGCGAGGATCGCGAGGAGTCCCTCGATCCGCCGACGGCCCTCGGGCGGGAGCTTGCGGATGACACGTTGCGCGGACGGGACGACCTCGACCGACCAGGTCATCCGAGCCCGAGCTCGCGCTTGAGATCGTCCCACTGCACGTTCTCACCGCCGATGCGCTTGTTCTCCGCGATGGCAGCGTCGTACGCGATCAGGTCGTCGAGGTCCTCGGCCGCCTCGAGCAGGCGGTCCAGGACATCCGCGTCCACCACTGCCGCGACGCGCTTGTTGCGCCGGGTCAGGTAGACGGGTTCGTGCCGGGCGTCGTCGATGATCGACGCCAGGCGGCCACGTGCTTCGGAGATCGACACTTCGCTCACCTGTACATTCTAGAGCGTTTTGTACAACTCAGACGAGCACCGTGGTGCCGACCGACTCCCACTCGAGCAACGACCGCTTGACGTCGAGTCCCCATGCGAAGCCCCCGAGTGTGCCGTCGGAGCGCAGCACCCGGTGGCACGGCACGAAGAGCGCGGGCGCGTTCCTCGCACACACACTCGCTGCGGCCCGCACGGCGTCCGGACGACCCATCGCCCCCGCGAACTCGGTGTAGGTCAGGGTGCCGCCGGCAGGGATGCGCCGGAGCTGCCGCCACCCCTCGGTGAACAGGTCGGTACCGAACTGTCGCACCGGCACCTGCATGGCGTGCTCGACCTCGCCCGAGTAGAAGGCGTCCACGGCGTCGGCGGCGGCGACCGTGCCGTCGACGATCCGACTGGGTCGGTACCGGTCGGCGAGGCGCCCGAGGATCCGGTCGACGGAGTCGGTCCAGCCCGAGGCGAGGACCCGGCCCTCCGCGTCCTCGAGCACGGTGAAGGCCCCGTCCGGGGTGTCCAGGGTCTGGATGGTTGCGTCGGTCATCGTTCGTCCTTCCGAGGGTCGTCGTCTGCGCGGCGCGCACGGCCGGTGCCGTGCGCGGGTGCACTGGCGGCCGTCGCGATCGCGCGGTCGATGATCGGTCGCCAGCAGTGCATCGTCAGGTAGCTCCGCCAGGGCGCCACCTGCTCCGACCATAGGGAGAGCTCACGCGCCGTTCCCGGCAGTCCGAGTTCCTGTGCACCGTTGCGCACCGCGAGGTCGCTGTGGAGGAACACGTCGGGGTGGTGCCGGACCCGGAGGGCCACGTAGTCGGCGGTCCACGGCCCGATGCCCTTCACCGCCAGCAACCGGGCCCGCAGCTCGTCGAGGGACTGCCCGCCGTCGACCACGAGCGACCCGTCGGCGAGCGCCGCGGCGACCCGCAGGATCGTGTCGACGCGGGCAGCCGGTCCGCGCAGCACCTCGTGCCCGCGGACGGCGATGACGGCGGCGGACGGGAAGAGCAGGCCGTCCGGCATGATCGACGCCGGCACGGCAGCGCCGAGCGCCGCGACGAGCCGCGTCTGTGCCGTCCGGGCCGCGGCGACGGAGACCTGCTGCCCGATCAGGGTGCGGAACACGATCTCGTGCGCGTCGACCGCCCCCGGCAGCCGCAGTCCGGGGACCCGCTGCACGGCCGCGGCCAGCTCGGGCACGGAGCCGAGCACGGCGTCGACGGCGACCGGGTCGGCGTCGAGGTCGAAGTACGAGCGGACGCGGGCGACGAGCGTGGGCAGGTCGGACAGGTCGCTGACGCGCACCCGTAGGTCGATCCCGGTGCCGCGACCGGCGGCCGTGGAGCCGGGTGTCCCCGAGACCGCGGCTGACGCGCTGAACCAGCCCGGGCCTCCTGGCAGGTCGAGCAACCGCCCGTAGGAGGTGACCCGCCCCGAGTCGTCGGTGTCCACGTGTTCGAGGCCCGGCAGGGCGTGCAGCGCGTGCCAGTCGAGGAGCCCCTGCGCGTCGAACGGCGGCCGCGCGGGCAGGTGCACGTGCAGTACGCCGTCCGGGGTGGGCCGTGGCGTCCGGCGCGCACGCAGTTCGGACGGGGTGACGGCGAAGACCTCGCGGACGGTGTCGTTGAACTGGCGGATGCTCGCGAACCCGGCGGCGAACGCGACGTCCGCGATGGGCAGGTCCGACGACGTCAGGAGCGTGCGTGCCGTCTGGGCGCGGTGCGCGCGGCTGAGTGCTTTCGGTCCGGCGCCGAGCTCGGCCGTCATGATGCGGTTGAGCTGGCGTTCCGAGTAGCCGACCCGCGCAGCGAGCCCGGGGACGCCGTCGCGCTCGACCACGCCGTCGAGGACGAGGCGCATGGCGCGTCCGGCGACGTCCTCGCGCAGGTCCCACTCGGGGCTGCCGGGGGTCGCCTCGGGCAGGCAGCGCTTGCAGGCGCGGAAGCCGGCCAGGTGCGCCGCGGCGCTCGTGCGGTAGAAGGTGACGCCGGTCTCGCGGGGCGTGCGTGCCGGGCAACTCGGGCGGCAGTAGATGCCGGTGGAGTGCACGGCCGTGACGAACTGGCCGTCGAAGCGTGCGTCGCGCGACGCGACGACACGGTAGCGCTCGGCGTGCAGCTGGTCGGTTCCGGGGATGGTCACGGGCCCAGCCTGACACGCACCACCGACCGCGACTGGCGGAAATCGGACGGTGCGGCGGGGCGGGTGCGAGCGCGCGTCCGTGGCGTGGGCGCGTGGCGGGTGGCGGCTCGAGGTTCCGAAATCTCGGCATGTCGGCGCTCCGTGCGCGCAGCCGTGGAACCTCGGTGGCGTGCGCACGGCGTGCTGTGGAACCCGGGCGCCGCCGCAGCGACGCCGGCGTGCCGCCGACAGGGCCGCCGTCGACCGGGAGGCCCGGCTAGCGTTGGGTGGGTGACCTCCGGAGACGACGTGGCCGCGTCCGACCACCGGGTCGGCTCCGTCGACCTCGCCGACAGCGTCGATCACGTCGGCCTGCCGTTCCGGGCCGACGTCGAGATCGCGCTGTTGCTCGTCGCACGCCGCCACCGTTACGAGGGCCGGCCAGCCGACGGCGCGGTACCGGTCCGACCGGACGACCCGGACGAGCTGCGGGACCGCATCGAACTCCGCGCCGGGCTCGGCATCGTCGGCGACCGCTACTTCGCCGCGCGGGCGCACGTGCACGCCTCAGTGACGGTCATCGGGCTCGAGGGACTCGAGGACGTCGCACGGTCACTCGGCGCACCGGTCGACCCCGTGGCGACCCGGCGGAACGTGTTCCTGCGCGGTGCCGACGTCGAAGCGCTCCGGGGCGAGCCGTTCTCGCTGCAGAGCCCCGGCAGCGGTGCCGTGCTGTTCCGCGGGTACCGGCCGGCGAACCCCTGCGCGTGGATGGACCACGAGGTCGCGCCGGGGGCGTTCCGGGCGATGCGCGGACGGGGCGGGGTCCGGTGCGATCCCGAGTCCGACGGTGTGCTCACCCTCGGACCCGCGGTGCTCCGGACGACCCGCCCCGTCGCGCTGGACTGATGACGGCGCCGTGAGCGGCGGCGCCATCAGCGGCGGCGCACCGTGCTCACGCGGTGAGCGCGCTCTCGATCGCGTCGACGAACGCCGGCAGGTCGTCGGGGTTGCGCGACGTGATGATGCCGCCGTCGACCTGGACCTCCTGGTCGACCCACTCGGCACCCGCGTTCCGGACGTCGGTCTGCAACGACGGGAACGAGGTGATCGTCTTCCCGCGCAGCACGCCCGCCTCGATGAGCGTCCACGGGCCGTGGCAGATCGCCGCGACCGGCTTGTTCGCCTCGACGAAGGCCGTGACGAGGGAGACCGCCGAGTTGTCCTGCCGCAGGGTGTCGGCGTTGATGGTGCCGCCGGGGACGACGAGTGCGTCGTACCCGGTCACGTTGACACCGGCGATGGTGGTGTCCGGGTCGAGGGACTTCCCGGGGTCCTTGTCGCCGACGAGGGTCGCGATCGGACCGGACTCCTGCGCCGCCACCGTCACCGTCGCACCGCGCTCGCGGAGCTGGTCGACGGGCACGACGATCTCGTCCTGCTCCACGCCGTAGTTCGTCGCGATGACGAGGACCTTCTTGCCGTCCAGGGTTGCCATGGTCGCTCCTTCCGCGGCCCGGTGGTTCCGGCCGCACGTGCGGCCCGGTGGTTCCGGCCGCACACCCGAGGGTCGTCGGGGAGCGCTGAACGTGCCCGCAGGACGCAGCGAGCCCTCAGCCGCGGATGCGGAAAGCGGACCCTTCTGCCTCGACGGCGATGCCGTCGTACCCCGACACCCGGTGCAGCCCGACCGTGACGTCGGACTCGTGCGGGCCGACGACGACCGTGGTCGCTCCCGAGGCGATGGCCGACTCGAGGCCGGCGGGGGCGTCCTCGAACGCCACGCAGTCGGAGGCGTCGACCCCGAGCAGCGCGGCACCGCGCAGGTACCCGTCGGGGTGGGGCTTGCCGTGCTCGACGTCCTCGGACGGCACGAACGCCGTCGGCATCGTCAGTCCCGCGGCGGCCATCCGCCCGCTGGCCAGGTCGCGCGGCGCACTCGTCACGAGCGCCACCGGGACCCCCGCGGCGAGGAGCCGGTCGACGAAGGCCGCGGCGCCGGGGATCTCGGAGATGCCCTCGCTGCTCGCGCTCTCCTCGGCGACCAGTTCGGCGGCGATGCGCAGCTGCTCGTCGCGGTCCAGGTCGGGCAGGAAGTGCTGGATCGTGCTGATCGCCTGGCGGCCGTGCGAGAACGCCAGGATCTCGGCCGGGTCGATGCCGCGCGACTGCCCGAACCGGGTCCAGGTCGACTCGACCACCGCGGTCGAGTCGACGAGCGTCCCGTCCATGTCGAAGAGGACCCCGGACGCCACGATGTCGATCACGCGCCCGACCCTAGCCGACGCGGTCGACCGGCACCGGGGCTCAGGCGGGCGGCTCCGCCCGGACGTACCGGGTGAGCAGCACGTCACCCGCACCGCGGAGCACGTGCGCCGGGCGCATCCGCCGCAGCTCCGGGGAACCGCCGCGGGCGATCCTCGGGCCGGCACCGCCCTCGAGCGATGGGTCGATCGTCAGGGTCAGCTCGTCGACGGCGTCCGCGGCGATGAGCGAGCCCAGGAACGACGGACCGCCCTCGCAGTGGATCGTGCCGAGCCCCCGCGCCACCAGTGCGTCGCGGACGAGCGACACGTCGACCGATCCGGGATCGGCCTCGGGACTGCACGGTACGACGTCGGCGACGGACGACAGCGCGACCCCGGTCTCCGACGCAGCCGCAGCAGCGGAGGTCAGGACGACGGCCCGGACCGGTGCCTCGGTGAACACCCGCGAAGCAGGATCGAGCGAGAGCGACCGCGAGACGATCGCGAACACCGGGTGGTCGGGCATGCCGTGCGCCCGACGCCATGCCACGTCGGCGTCGTGCAGCACCATCGGCCCGTAGCCCTCGTCGCGGACGGTGCCCGCGGCGACGAGCACCACGTCGGCCACCCGGCGCAGCAGGTCGAACACGCGCAGGTCGTCCGGGCCGCCGAGCGACCCCGAGACACCGGCAGCCGAGGCGGACCCGTCGAGCGTCGCCACGAAGTTCACCCGCAGCCACGGCGCCGAGGCACCCGCGGTGTACAGGTCGAGCAGGTCGTCGTCGGACAGGTCCGCGATCGACGGGGGCAGGAGGTTCATGTGTTGTGCCTCGATTCCACCGGTGCCCGCCAGCCGAGCGTCGCCTCGACCATGCGCATCGCGTCGACGCTCTCGGCGACGTCGTGCATCCGGACGATCCGCGCACCGAGCATCGCGCTCACCGTCGCGACGGCGAGCGAGCCCGCCAGGCGTTCGCCGCGCGGGCGCCCGAGGGACTCCCCCACGAAGTCCTTGTTCGACACCGCCGCGAGCACCGGGTAGCCGAGCGCCACGACCTCGGGCAGCCGCCGGGTGAGTTCGAGGGTGTGCACGGTGTTCTTGTTGAGGTCGTGGCCCGGGTCGACGACGATCCGCGACTCGGGGACGCCCGCGGCGAGTGCCCGGTCGACGCGCTCCCGCAGGAACCCGACGACGGACGCGGTGACGTCGTCGTACTGCGGCGGTGCCTCGAGCGGACGACGGGGTTCGGCGAGCGAGTGCGTGATGACGATCGTCGCCTCGGAGTCTGCGACGACGGCCGCCATCCGTGGGTCGGACAGGCCGGTGGTGTCGTTGACGACGCTCGCGCCGGCCGCGATCGCCGCTGCGGCGACCTCGGGGCGGAAGGTGTCGACGCTGATGGTGACGTCGGACTGCTGGGCGAGCTGTTCGACGACGGGGACGACGCGGTCGACCTCGTCGGCGGCGGGCAGTTCCGGCCCGGGGGCGAACTTCACGCCGCCGATGTCGACCCAGTCGGCACCCTGCTCGGCCGCCCGGACAGCGGCCTCGACGGCCCGGTCGAGCTCGAACGTGGCGCCGCGGTCGTGGAACGAGTCCGGGGTCCGGTTCACGATCGCCATCACGGCGATGCGGTGGTCGAAGTCGATGGTGCGGCGGCCGAACGTGCGCACCGGGTCACGCAGGTCGGGCACCACCCAGCCGGGTCCGGCTGCGCCTCCGACGCCCGGGAGGCCCGTCATGCGTCCGCCCCGTCGCTCGCCACGTGCGTGGTGTCCGTCACACGCCCCGCGCCGATGAGCGCGATCGCCTCGGCCCGGCCCGCGGCGTCCGCCAGCGAACCGGTCGCCGCCACCGTCACGGTCGTCGAACCGGTCTGGCGCTCCCCGCGGGTCGTCACGCACTGGTGCTGCGCGTCGAGGACCACGAGGACACCCTCGGCGCCGAGCCCCTCGGCGATCGTCGCGGCGACCTGTTCGCCCAGCCGCTCCTGCAGCTGCGGGCGCGAGGCCACGGCGTCGAGCACCCGGGCGAGGGTGCCGAGTCCGATCAGGCGGTCGCCCGGCGCGTAGGCCAGGTGCGCGACCCCGAGGAACGGCAACAGGTGGTGCTCGCAGACGGACCGGAACTTCACGTCGCGGACGATGACGAGACGCCCGCGCTCACCGTCCTCGGCGTGCACGGTGCCGTCGCGGGCGATGGCGACGGCGTCCGTCCCGATGCCGGAGAAGAACTCCGCGTACGAGTCGGCGACCCGAGCGGGAGTGCGTTCGAGCTCGGGGCGATCGGGATCCTCGCCGATGCCGAGCAGGAGTTCGCGCACCGCGGCCTCGACGCGGGCACGGTCCATGCGTGACGTCACCCACCCATCCAACACCAGCCATGGCCGGAGAACGCGAGCCGGCGCCCAGCGCGAGGTGCGCGACCGGCGTGGGACGGGCCTCCCGGCTGCCGCAACCTGTGAGGTCCGTGTGACGCGCCCGAAACCCAGCGTCCTTTAAACTCTCGTGGTGAGCGCCCCGCAGACCGACACCACACCCCGGAACCGCTTCGCGACCGGCCTCGACCGATACTTCTCCATCACGAAGCGCGGGTCCACGATCCCGCGCGAGATCCGAGGCGGACTCGTCTCGTTCGTGACGATGGCGTACATCGTGATCCTGAACCCGCTGATCCTCGGCGGGTTCAGTGCCGACCAGGCCGCCAAGGACGTCTCCGGCGGTTGGCTCGAGAACGCACAGGTCGCCGCCGCGACCGGACTCGTCGCCGGGCTGATGACCATCGCGATGGGCGTCATCGCGAACCTGCCGTTCGGCATCGCCGCCGGCCTCGGGATCAACTCGTTCCTGGCCGTCAGCGTCGTGCAGCAGGTCACGTGGGCCGAGGCGATGGGTCTCGTCGTCATCAACGGCGTGATCATCGTGATCCTCGCGTTGACCGGGATCCGGACGATGATCTTCACCGCCGTCCCGGCGCAGCTGAAGGCCGCGATCACCGTCGGGATCGGCCTGTTCATCGCCTTCATCGGACTCGTCGACTCCGGCTTCGTGCGCTCGTCCGGGCTCGCGTCCCCGCCCCTGCAGCTCGGCGAGGACGGCTCCGTCGGCGCCCTGCCGACCATCGTGTTCCTGATCGGCCTGGTGATCATCGGCACGCTCATGGCCCGCAAGGTCAAGGGTGCGCTGCTCATCGGCATCGTCGCGACCACGATCATCGCGATCATCCTGCAGGCGATCTTCCAGGTGCCGACCTCGGTCGACTCGAAGACCGGGTGGAACCTCAACGCGCCCGGCCTGCCGAGCGCCCTGTTCGCGTTCCCCGACCTGTCGCTCGTCGGCCACGCCGACCTGTTCGGCGCGTTCAGCCGCATCGGGCCGTTGGCCGCGTCGATGCTCGTCTTCACCCTCGTGTTCACGAACTTCTTCGACGCGATGGGCACCATGACCGGTCTGGCGAAAGCCGCCGGCGTCGCGAAGCCCGACGGCACGTTCCCCCGCCTGAAGTCGGCGCTCGTCGTCGAGGGCGTCGGCGCCATCGCCGGTGGTGGCGCCTCGGTGTCGTCGAACACCGTCTTCATCGACTCCGCCGCCGGCATCGGCGAGGGTGCCCGCACCGGCATGGCCTCCGTCGTCACCGGCCTGCTGTTCCTGGCGTCGATGTTCCTCACCCCGCTCACGCAGGTCGTCCCGCTCGAGGTCGCCGCGGCCGGACTCGTCGTCGTCGGCGCTCTCATGGTGGCGCAGGTGGCGGACATCTCGTGGTCGGACTTCGGCTCGGCCCTGCCCGCGTTCCTGACGATCGTCGTCATGCCGCTGACCTACTCGATCGCGAACGGCATCGGCGCCGGGTTCATCAGCTGGGTGCTCATCAAGCTGCTGTCCGGCCGTGGCCGTGAGGTCTCGTGGCTGCTCTACGTCGTCGCCGCGGGCTTCCTGCTGTACTTCGCGCGAGGGCCGCTCGAGGCGCTGCTCGGCGTCGGCTGAGGCCAGGTCGCCGGGACGGTCAGTCTGCGAGAGCAGGCCGGGAGGCCCGCGCTCAGTCCGGCAGGTCGCTCGGCGTCGCCTCGTGGTGGCGTCGACCGCCCGTCCGCCGGTCCTCCTTCATGCCCGCCTCGAACAGGTGGCGGCGTCCCTGCACGAGCTCGTCCCGCGCGGTGCGCTCGAGCTCCTTGGCGAGGGCGTAGTACCCGTCGTCGTAGTCCTCGACGACCTGGAACGTCCAGCGGCCGGCGATGACGTTGCGGCCGACGAGCTCCGCGTCGATGCGGTCGGCCAGTTCGGTGTGCCCCGCCTTCCGGAGCTGTTCGACGGCCTCGCCGAGGTTCAGGTCGGCGGTGCCGGTCATGCGGTGGAAGCCGTAGAGCAGGCCGCGGGCGTGCTCGATGACCTCGACCGCGGCGGACAGCGTGCCGAGTGCCTCGACCGTGGCGTCGGACACCCCCTCGGGGACCTGGTGCTGTGCGTCGGGACCCTGATCGTCGTTCGTCATGCTCCCCGTCTACACGACGGCGTCTGCGCCCGCGGACGACATCGTCCACGACCCGCCGTCGCCTCGCCGAGCGCTTGCGGGGTCGCTTCGGGCGACCTAGCATTCGAACACACGTTCGAACGAGGAGACCCGATGATGATCACGGAGACGGCCGCCACGGTGTGGTGGGCCGAGGGCGCGCCGAGCCGGCTGGTCTGGGCCGGACGCCGCTGGCGGGTGAGCGACACCCCGACCCGTCTGACCGTCACACGGGCCGAGCTGCCGACCGCCATCACCCACGCACCCGAGCGCACGGTCGGCTGGCGGTTCCAGGCGACCGCCGACGACGGGGACACGCTGGTGGTCGACATCGTGCCCGAGGGCACCGGCTGGGGCGTCGCGCGGACCTGGACGTGAGCACCGCGTCGAGTGTGGACTAGGTCGTCACGCGCTCGACCGGCGCCCGCTCGGGATCCGGTCGTTCCATGAGGCGCCAGGCGCCACCCGTCAGCGGCGCGAGCGTCACCACCGTGTAGAGCACGACGACCACCCCGAACGTCGCCTGGACGCCGACGCCGTCGGCCGCGAAGCCGGCGAGCAACCCACCGAGGGGGATCCCCGCCCAGGACCCGGCCCCGAGCAGCCCGAACACCCGGGCGCGCATGTGCTCCGGGATGCGCTCGAGCTCGACGGCCCCGAGGATCGGGTTGAGCGACCCGGCGGCGAGCCCCGACAGCCCCGACGCGGCGAGCATCCACGGCAGCCCGAGGCCGAGTGCCGGCACCAGGAGCGAGGGCCCGCCGGCGAGCACGAAGCACAGGACGAACGTGATCCGACGGGGAACGCGGTGTGCGACGTACCCGAAGGCCACCGACCCGAGGAACGCCGCACCGCCGAAGGTCCCCGTCACGAAGCCCAGCGCCTGCGCCCCACCGAGGGTGTCGGCGGCGTAGAGGGGGAGCAACGTCGTCGACCGGGCCGCGTCGAGCAGGTTCGTGACCAGCACGAGGGCGATCACGAGCCGGAAGAACGGGTCGCGGACACAGAACCGGAAGCCCTCGGCGATGTCCCGCCAGTACCCGTTGGTCGGAGCCGCATCAGCGCCCGCGCCCGCTCCGTCGTCCTCCGCCGGACGGACCAGCACCGCGGCGAGCAGGGCTGCGGTGGCGAACGCCACCGCGGTGCAGACGAGTGCCGCCATCGGGCCGGCAGCCGCCACGAGCACACCGCCGAGCGGCGCGCCGATGAGCACCGACAGTCGCTGCGACGCCTCGAAGTGCCCGACCGCCCGCTCCAGTGGAACGCCGGCCGATCGCGCGAGTCCGGGCAGCAGGACCCGACGTGCGGACTCCCCCGGCAGGTCGAACAGGCCGCTCACGAAGACGAGCGACAGGAGCGCCCAGAACGGCAGACCCACGGTCCAGGCGAGCACCGGCATCGCCAGCAGGGTCGCACCGCTGACGAGGTCCGACGCCACGCTCGACCGGACGAACCCGACCCGCTCGACGAGCGCCCCGCCGAAGGGGCCGCCGAGGACGATCGGCACCGTCGCGGCGAAGGCGGCGATCCCGACGTCCGTCGCCGAGCCACCCCGCGCGAGGACGGCGAAGGGCACGGCCACGGTCGTGACGACGTTCCCGGTCCTCGAGACGGCCTGGACCGCGAGCAGTGCACGCAGCCGGGCCCGGGCGTTCACGCTCGCCCCATCCGGTAGCTCTGCGTGACGGCGATGACGCGCTCCGAGCCGTCGCCTGGCGTGTGCGCGTCACTCACGGCCGTCCACCGCTCGACCACGGCACGCAGTTCGGCGCCGAGCCCGCCGAGTTCCTCGACGGTCAGTCGCAGCACCTCGTCGGAACTGGTCGACGCCGCGACCCACGCACGCCCCAGGACGGGCGCCTGGTCGATGAACCGCCCGTACTCGGCCGCGTACGCATCGGCGACGGTGTGGTCGAGCGCGGTCGTCGCGAGCATGCGTTCCGAATCGTCGAACGCGTCGGCGAGGTCCCACGACGTGTGGTCCGCCGTCGCCCGCCACCACCGTTCCCGCCGGTCCGAACCGAGCTCCGGAGCCGGCTCGATGAAGTCCGCGTCCGCCAGCCGCTTGCAGTGGTAGCTGATCGTGCCGGGCGCTTCGTCGATCTCCTCGCCGAGCATCGCCGCGGTCTGCGGCCCACCGGAGCGCAGGAGCCCGACGATCCGCAGTCGGGTCGGGTGGGCGAGGGCACGCATGTGGGCGGCGTCGTCGAGTCTGCGGACGGTCATGGTCCGACCATAGATGCACAACAGTTCTTGCGCAACGATTCTTGTGCAGTTGATCGGCTGAACCGGCCAGGGCCGCGCTACGGTTCGGGCATGGCGAAGTGGATCGCGCTGCTGCGCGGAGTGAACGTCAACGGCATCACGATCAGGAGCGCCGACCTCGCGGACCTGTTCCGGGGGCTCGGCTTCGCCGACGTCCGCACGATGCTCGCGTCCGGCAACGTGGTGTTCGACACGGATGCCGACGCCTCCACCCGCAAGACGACGATCGAGCAGGCGCTCCGCGACCGCTTCGGCTACGACGCGTGGATCGTGCTCGTCCGTCACGAGGACCTGGCGGCAGTGATCGAGCGGTTCCCGTTCGACCGGGCGGACGACCGGCACGACTACGTGGTGTTCGGCTCCGACGACGACGCCCTCGACGCACTGCTCACCGACCTCGCAGTCGACGCCACGGTCGAGCAGGTCGCCCGGGGCGACGGAGTCGTGTACTGGTCCTGCCCGAAGGGCTCGAGCACGGACACCGTGTTCGCGAAGCGGGCCGGGGCAGCACGCTTCAAGCGCTCGACCACGACGCGCAACACGAACACCCTCCGGAAGCTCCTGTGACCCGAGGTGCCCTGCACCACGTCGAGCTCCGCACGCGCGACCTCGACACGGCGAGCAGCGCGTGGGGTTGGCTGCTCGGCGAGCTCGGGTACGCGCCGTTCCAGCAGTGGCCTGAGGGCCGCAGCTGGCGACTCGGTGACGTCTACGTCGTGCTCGAGGCCGCCCCGCTCGACGGCGCGCACGACCGCCGACGGCCGGGACTGAGCCACCTGGCGTTCCACGCCGGCGACGCCGAACAGGTCGAGCAGCTATGGACGGACGCACCGGCGCACGGCTGGGGCCGGCTCTACGAGGACCGCCACCCGTTCGCCGGCGGGCCGGATCACCGTGCCGCGTTCCTCGAGGATGCCGAGCGGTTCAAGGTCGAGCTCGTCGCGAGCTGACTGATCCGGCGAGACCCTGCCGGCATCCGCACCGATGCCCTACGCGGTCGTCTCGTCGACGTCGAAGTCGCGCTCGAGCGAGATCGTCGGGATCGACGCCGTGATCACGGAGCCGTCCGCACGGAGCGTGCCCTGGATGTCGCTCGTCGTCGGGGCGTGCCCGGACATCCGCGGCCCCTGGTGCGGCAGCGGCACCACGGTCGGCTCGCCGGCCTCGATGTCCCACTGCTGGTTGTGCACCCACGCGGTGAAGCCCGAACCCGTCTCGACCGTGAAGGTCATGGCGTCCTGCCCGAGGTCCACCCGGACGCGCGATCCACGCACGGTCAGGCGGTAGGTCAGGGCGTCCCAGTGCCGCGGCAGCCGCGGGTTGAACGTCATCCGGCCGCCGTGGTCGCGCATGCCGCCGAACCCGTTGACGAGTGCACCCCAGATGCCGCCGGTCGACGCGATGTGCACGCCGTCCGAGGTGTTGCCGTGCAGGTCGGCCAGGTCGACGTAGAGCGCCGTCTGGAAGTACTGGTCGGCGAGGTCGTGGTACCCGACCTCGGCCGCCATGATCGACTGCACGACCGCCGACAGCGTCGAGTCGCCCGTGGTGAGCGCGTCGTAGTAGTCGAAGTCGCGGCGCTTCTCGGCCGCGGTGAACTCGTGCCCCTGCAGGAACAGGGCGAGCACGACGTCGGCCTGCTTGAGCACCTGGAACCGGTAGATCACCAGCGGGTGGTAGTGCAGCAGCAGCGGGCGCTTGGACTCGGGGGTGTTCTCGAGGTCCCAGAGTTCCTTGTCGAGGAACTGGGCGTCCTGCGGGTGGATGCCACGGTGCGGGTCGAAGGGGATCTCCATCGACTCGGCAGCGTGCTCCCACTCGACGAGCTCGTCGGGGCGCAGGCCGGTGCGTCGGATCATCCGGTCGTACTCTTCGACGTCGTCGGCCGCGAGCTCGCGGCACGCGTTGACCGCGAACCACAGGTTCGCCCGCGCCATGACGTTCGTGTACAGGTTGTCGTCGACCACGGTCGTGTACTCGTCGGGTCCGGTGACGCCGTCGATGTGGAACTTCTTGTCGCCGTTGGAGCGCCAGAAGCCGAGGTCGGCCCAGAGCCGAGCGGTCTCGACGAGCACGTCGATCGCTCCGCGCTTCAGGAACTCGGTGTCTCCGGACGCCCGCACGTACTGCATCAGGGCATGGGCGATGTCGGCGTCGATGTGGTACTGCGCGGTGCCCGCGGCGTAGTACGCGCTGGACTCCTCGCCGTTGATCGTGCGCCAGGGGAACAGCGCACCCCGCTGGTTCAGCTCACGTGCCCGTGAGCGTGCCGCGTCGAGCATGTTGTAGCGGAAGCGCAGGGCGTTCCGGGCGACGATCGGCGCCGTGTAGGACAGGAACGGCAGGACGTAGATCTCCATGTCCCAGAAGTAGTGTCCGCCGTACCCGGAGCCGGTGACGCCCTTGGCGGCGATGCCGTGTCCGTCGGTGCGGGCGGTGGCCTGCGCGAGCATGAACAGGTTCCACCGGACGGCCTGCTGGATGGCCGGCTGCCCGGCGATCTCGACGTCGCTCCGCGCCCAGTAGTCGTCGAGCCAGACGCGCTGCTTCTCGAACGTCTCGTCGATGTTCTCGGCGTGCGCCCGGTCGAGCGTGCGGTCGCAGCGGTCGGCGAGTTCGCGCACCGGGACACCGCGGGAGGTGTGGTACACCACGTGCTTCACGAGTCGGATCGGCTGGCCGGCGCGTGCCTGGACGCGGTAGACGTGCTTCGCCAGGTCGTCGTCGATCGACGACGACTCGTCCCAGCTGTTCTCGGTCTCGAGGTGGTGCTCCACGCCGACGCAGATCGTCATGCCGGAGCTCGACGCCTGGTAGCCGAGCAGCGAGCGGGCGCCGGTGCTGCGCTTGAGCTTCGGTTCGAGCACCCGGTCGGTGAAGGCCTCGGCCTTGCGCGGGTCGAAGGCGTTCGCCGCCGCGCGCATCCCCGCGTGGTACTCGTCCTGCACGTCCTGGCGGTTCAGGATCTGACTGGACAGCAGGATCGAGGCGTCCGCGTCGAGCACGGTGACCTCGTAGTCGATGACGGCGAGGTGCCGATCGGTGAACGACACCAGACGGCGGGACCGGATCAGCACGCGCTTGCCGGACGGCGTCGACCACTCGGTCTCGCGGAACAGGTAGCCGCCGCGGAACTCGAGCCGCCGCGTGT
This sequence comes from Curtobacterium sp. PvP017, assembly GCF_054060195.1. NCBI lineage: Bacteria > Bacillati > Actinomycetota > Actinomycetes > Micrococcales > Microbacteriaceae > Curtobacterium > Curtobacterium sp. PvP017. The sequence goes on along the minus strand of NZ_JBSSCY010000002.1, from coordinate 417,517 downwards.
GGCGGAGGATGTCCGCCTCGGCCAGCACCAGGGGCTCGTCGTCGACGTACAGCCGGATCACCTTGGCGTCGGGCGCGTTGATGATCGTCTGCCCGGTCTTGGCGAACCCGAAGGCGTCTTCGGCGTGCCGGATCGGCCAGGTCTCGTGGAACCCGTTGATGTACGTGCCGTACTGCACGCCGCCACGGCCCTCGTCGAGGTTGCCGCGCAGGCCGAGGTACCCGTTGCCGACGGCGAAGTTCGTCTCGGCGACGCCCTGCTGGTCGGGGGTGTACTCGGTCTCGACGAGTGCCCACTCGTCGATCGGGTACCGGACGCGGTCGAGCGGGTCCGAGGTGATGGGGTTCATGGTGCTCCGTGGGAAGGGAGAGTGGCGTGGGGACGTCGGTTCGACCGGGAGGCGCGGCTCGCCTCCGGTCCGCTGGCCTACGTGGTGCTGGTGGTCGCCCGGGGAAGGTCCGCGACCAGGTCGGCGAGGTCCGTCACGACGACGTCGGCACCGTGCGCGCGCAACGCGTCGGCGCCCGCTCCGCGGTCGACCCCGACGACGAGGCCGAAGGCCCCGTTCCGGCCGGCTTCGACACCGCTCGTGGCGTCCTCGACCACGACGCACTCGGCGGCGGTCAGACCGAACCGTCCGGCGGCGTCGAGGTAGGTGTCGGGGGAGGGCTTGCCGGCGAGGCCGTCCTGACGTGCGACGAGGCCGTCGACGACGACGGGGAACCGGTCGAGGATGCCGGCGGTCCGCAGCACCGAGACGGCGTTCGCGGAACTCGAGACGACCGCGACGTGGAAGCCGGCGTCGATCGCGGCGGTGAGGAACCGGAGCGAGCCCGGGTACGGCTCGACACCGTGCTCGTCCAGCTCCGCGGTGAACTCGGCGTTCTTCCGGTTGCCGAGACCGCACACGGTGTCGGCGTCCGGGTCGTCGTCCGGGGTGCCCTGCGGCAGGTCGATGCCCCGCGACCCGAGCAGCGAGCGCACGCCGTCGTACCGCGGCTTGCCGTCGATGTACGCGAAGTAGTCGGCCTGCGTGTACGGCGCGACCCCGTGTGCCTCGAGGTACGGCGTGAAGAGCCGGCTCCAGGCGCGCATGTGCACGTCGGCGGTGGGGGTGAGGACACCGTCCAGGTCGAACAGGAGCGCTCGCGTGTCCGCGAGTCGCGCGGGTGTGCGCCGGGTCGGCGTCGTCATCTGCAGCCCTTCAGGGAGAACGGGGGTCGTGGACGTTGCTCTCGTCGAGTCTAGGACCGCTCCAGGACGGGTGTTCAAACGCGCCCGACGGCCTGTGAACTCCCTGAGGCGCGGGTCGACACGCTGGTCCGGACGGAAGGCTCCACCATGACCAGCGAGACCGCGGCACCCCCGCACGACGGCACCGGCTCCAAGCTCCGGCAGGCCATCACCGGGCCGCTCCTGTACCTGTTCATCCTCGGCGACGTCCTCGGCGCCGGGATCTACGCGCTCATGGGCACCCTGTCGCAGGACGTGGGCGGGGCACTCTGGGCACCGCTCCTGCTCGCGCTGCTGCTGGCCCTGCTCACGGCGGGCTCGTACGCGGAGCTCGTGACGAAGTACCCGAAGGCCGGCGGCGCCGCGGTGTTCGCGGAGCGCGCCTACAGGACGCCCATCGTGTCGTTCCTGGTCGGGTTCAGCATGCTCGCCGCGGGGGTCACGAGCGCCGCCGGTCTGTCGCTCGCCTTCGCCGGCGACTACCTCGGCACCTTCGTCGACCTGCCGCCGGTGCCGACCGCGATCGTGTTCCTCGCGCTGATCGCCTGCCTGAACGCCCGCGGCATCTCGGACTCGCTGCGCAGCAACGTCGTGATGACCGTCATCGAGGTGTCGGGGCTCGTCATCGTCATCGTGGTCGTCGCCGTGATGCTGGGCGGCGGTGGCGGCGACGTCTCCCGCATCGGTGCGTTCCCGGCCGAGGCGAACCCCGCCCTCGCGACGCTGAGCGCGGCGATCGTCGCCTACTACTCGTTCGTCGGCTTCGAGACCTCGGCGAACGTCGCGGAGGAGGTCCGCGAGCCGAGCCGGGTCTACCCCAAGGCCCTGTTCGGCGCCCTCGCCACCGCGGGCGTCGTCTACGTCCTGGTCGGCCTCGCCAGTTCGATCGCGTTGCCGGCGTCCGAGCTGTCGGACTCGACCGGCCCGCTCCTGGCCGTGGTGTCGGCCAGCGGGGTGCCGATCCCGGACTGGGTCTTCAGCCTCATCGCCCTGGTCGCCGTCGCCAACGGCGCCCTGCTCACGATGATCATGTCGAGCCGCGTCACCTACGGCATGGCGGAACAGCGGCTGTTGCCCGCACTGCTGGCCGAGGTGCTGCCGAACCGGAAGACGCCGTGGACCGCGATCGTGGCGACCACCGTCGTCGCAATGCTCCTCACGCTGGTCGGCGACGTGGGCGTCCTGGCCGAGACCGTCGTGCTGCTGCTGCTCTTCGTGTTCATCAGCACGAACGTCGCCGTCCTCGTGCTGCGCCGTGACCGCGTCGACCACGAGCACTTCCGCGTGTGGACGTTCGTCCCCGTGCTCGGCGTCGCCTCGTGCGTGCTGCTGCTGACGCAGCAGAGCGGGCAGGTCTGGCTGTACGCGGCGATCCTGCTCGCCGTCGGCGTGGTGCTGTACTTCGTCGCCCGCGTGACCGGGCGGCGCTCTGGACGCGACCACGAGGCGGGCGTCATCCGCTGACGCGACGCACCACGGGCCTCCCGGTCAGCGCAGGCCGGGAGCCGGCGGCAGGTCGCGCGCCCACGCCTCGATCGCCGACGAGATCTGCTGGCGGGCGTCCTCGCGGCTGACGGTCGCCGTGCGGTCGCCCGGCTGGTCGCCGTACGCGCCGAAGTCGGCGTGGTTCGAACCCTGGACCTCGGTCATCGTCGCGGTCGACGGCAGCAGGTGCCGGGCAGCGTCGACCTTGTCGGGCGTCGAGAGCCCGTCACGTGAGCCCGAGACGCTCAGCACGTCGATGTACGACGTGCTGATGTCGTTCGCGCAGTAGCTGCCGAGCAGCAGCAGGCCGTCCGCGTCCTGCGCGAGCTGGCAGGCGCGCACCCCGCCCAGCGAGTGCCCGCCGACTGCCCACGTCGCGACGTCCGGTGCATGCGCCTCGAAGGTGGAGAGCGGCCGGGTGTCGAAGAACGCGAGGTTCAGGGTCGGCTTCGTGATGACGACGGTCGTGCCGTTCGCGACCACCTGCCGGAAGGTCGCCATGTACGCGTACGGGTCGACCTTGGCGCCCGGGATGAACACGATGCCCTTGCCGTCGGCCTGCCCTGTCGGGGTCATCACGACGGAGTCGCCGGCGTCCTGGACCGACACGCGGTCGTCGCGCCAGACCTGCAGCGCAGCGCTCCGGGTGCCCTGCATGACGATGTGCGCCCAGACGAGGAACACCACCACGACCACCAGCAGCACGGCGACGATCCACGCGGTCCACCGCAGCACTCGGTTCATGCGACCACCGTACGGCGCATCAGGACCGGCGGCGGTCGCTTCGTGAGCAGGAATGGTCGGGTGCGGGGCACGCACTCGACCATTTCTGCTCACCTTCGCGACGCGGACGCCGCGGGCGCTACGCCGTGATGGCGGCGCGGATCTCGGCAGCTGCGGCGCCGACGTCCGAGGCGCTGTAGATCGCGCTTCCGGCGACGGCGATGCGGGCACCGGCCTCCTGCACCGAGGCGACGGAGGACGCGTTCACGCCACCCGCGATCGAGAAGGGGACACCCGACTCCTTGCCGGCGTCGAGCAGCGTCGAGAACGTGAAGCCCTCTTCCGCCTGCTCGTCGAGCCCGGCGTGGACCTCGACGAACTCGGCACCGAGCGCGACGACCTCACGGGCACGGGCGGCCTTGTCGGAGACGCCGATCAGGTCGACGACGATGCCCTTGCCGTGCTTCTTCGCGGCCTTGACGGCCCCGACGATGGTCGAGTCACCGGCGACACCGAGGACGGTGACCAGGTCGGCACCGGCCGAGAACGCGATGTCGGCCTCGAGCTCGCCGGCGTCCATGGTCTTGAGGTCGGCGAAGACGATCTTGTCCGGGTGGGCTTCCTTGATCGCGGTGACCGCGGACAGGCCGGCGCTCTTGATCAGGGGCGTGCCGAGCTCGAGGACGTCGACGTGCGGCGCGGCCGCGGCCGCGAGTTCGAGGGCGGCTTCGGTGGTCAGGGTGTCCATGGCGAACTGGAGCTGCATGTGGATGCCTTTCATTCGAGGTTGGCGTGTCGGGGCCAGAGGTCGTCGGCGGACTGCCCGCCGCGGGACCAGAGCGTGTGGAACAGGGCGTCGCCGACCAGCGCGACGGCCTGTTCGAAGAGGCTGCCGGCGTACTGGGCCGAGGCCGTGCCGGAGCGGTCGGTCTTCGTCGCTGCCGGCAGCACGAGGGTGACGTCGGCGACCTCGGACAACGGGGAGTCGTCGGTGGTCGACAGTGCGACGACGGACGCTCCGACGTCGTGCGCGGTGCGGGCCGCCTGCACGATGCCGCTGGTCGTACCGGATCCGCTCGCGACGAGGAGCACGTCCCCGGGGCGGATCGCGGGCGTCGTGGTCTCGCCGACGACGTGGACGTCACGACCGAGGTGCATGAGCCGCATCGCCGTCATGCGCAGTGCCAGGCCGGACCGGCCGGCGCCGTGCACGAAGACCCGGTGGCTCTGGTCGATCAGGTCGAGGGCGCGCTCAGCCGACGCATCGTCGACGTTCGCGGCGAGGTCGGTGACCTCACGCACGATCACGTCGAACGCTGCAGGGACGGTGGGTTCTGCCATGTCCACGAGCATGCCGTCACGCGGCCTGGTGCACCGCTACCCGCGTCGGCAGGCTCCCCACCCGATCGGGTGGCCCCGTCCGCACGGGTGGGACGGGTAGGTTCGGCTCCCATGGACGCATCGGGAACGGACCGGGAGGCCCGTGGCGGCTCCGCCAGTCGGCTCGCCGCCTCGGAACACGCCAGGACGGTCGCCGAGCAGGCGGACCGTCAGGCGCTCACCCTCGAGTCCGTGCTCGCCGTGCTCCGGTCACCACGGGTGTCCGACGCCGCCGCGCGGGCCGAGGCCGTCGAGATCGCGTCAGCCGCGCTCGTCGACCTGCGCACCGAGACCGACCACCAGCGCAGCACCCTGCTCGAGCCGGTCACCGGAGCGTTCTCACGGCTGCGCGCCGACCTGCGCCCGCTCGTCCGGTTCGGTGACCTCGACGTGCAGTTCGTCGAACCGCCCACGACCGGCCGTGCGCTGCCCGGCGACGTCGCCCACGCGGCCCGGGCCATCGTCCGGACCGCCGTGCTCGCCCTGGTCGACGGCGGTGCGGCCAAGCGCGTCCGCATCCAGTGGGACTGCGACGGCCGGAACCTGCTCATGCAGCTCCGTGACGACGGGTCCGGCACCCTCGACGTGCACGACGACGCCATGCGGCCGATCGCGGAGCGCGTCGTCACCCTCGACGGCCGCGTCCAGGTGTCGAGCACACCCGACTGGGGCTCCGTGCTCGACATCTCGCTGCCCCTCGACCCGTCACCGACCGAGGTGGACTCGGTCGCGGACGACGACCTCACCCCGCGGGAGCGCGACGTGCTGCGGCTGCTCGCGACGGGCGTCGGCAACCGCGAGATCGCCGAGGGCCTGGGCATCAGCGTGAACACCGTGAAGTACCACGTGGCGAACCTGCTCCGGAAGCACGGTGCCCGCACCCGTGCCGAGCTCGCCGCCTTCAGTTACCGGGCGTGATCCGCCGCGACCGTGACAGCGGGTACCGGCGGTCGAGCGAGGGTTCGACGACGGTCGCCATCAGGAACTGCGAGAGCAGTCTGCCGGCAGCCCAGTAGACGGGGATCACGAGGATCGCGATGCCGGTCCAGATCCCAGCGCCGATGAGGGCGATGGTGCCGAGCGTCACGACGATGCCCACGCCCGAGTACAGGTACTGCCACCCCCGAGTCGCCGAGTCACGCTGCACCTGCTGCAGCTCCGCACGCTCGTCGAGGCCGCGCACCCCGGGCTCGAGGGACTCTCGCTCCTCAGTGACGAACAGGTCGCGCACGGGCACTTCGAGTGCCGCGGCCACCGACGACAGCGACTCCAGGCTCGCGTCGTTGCCGCTCTCCATCCGCTGCACCGTCCGCACCGCGAGGCCGCTCGCCTCGGCCAGTCGTTCCTGGGTCCACCCGCGCAGTCGCCGGAGCTCCCCGATCCGCATCTCGTTCATGTCCCGAACACTAGGGTTCCGCGGAACGACGCACCACGACACGGACCCGACACCTGCACGACAGCGACCCGCCAGCCACCCGACAGCGGTCTCCCTGCCTTCGTCACTGCCCTCCCGGGGCGAAGCGGTAGCCCATGCCGGACTCCGTCACCAGGTAGCGCGGGTGCGCCGGGTCGGGCTCGAGCTTCCGCCGCAGCTGCGCCATGTACAGCCGCAGGTACCCGGAGTCGTTGCCGTGCGTCGGCCCCCAGACCTCGGTCAGGAGCATCTCGCGGGTCATCAGGCGGTCGGGGTTCGTGACCAGGACCTCGAGCAGGCGCCACTCGGTGGGGGTCAGGCGGATCGCAGGGCCGCTCCCCGGCGTGACCTGCTTCGCGACGAGGTCCACGACGAGGTCCCCGATGCGGATCGTCGGCGCGCTGTCGACGCCGGCCGGTGCCCGTCGCCGCCCGAGGGCTCGCAACCGCGCCAGCAGTTCGTCCATCTGGAACGGCTTCGTCACGTAGTCGTCGGCGCCGGCGTCGAGTGCGTCGACCTTGTCGGACGAGTCCGTCCGTCCGGACAGGACGAGCACCGGGACCTGCGACCAGCCCCGGACACCCTCGAGGACACCGATGCCGTCGAGCCGGGGCATCCCGAGGTCGAGCAGCACCAGGTCGGGACGTTCGGTGATGACGGCGTCGATCGCAGCGCGGCCGTCCTTCGCCGTCACGACGTCGTACCCGCGGGCGGCGAGCGTCACGGAGAGCGCTCGGACGAGCTGTGCGTCGTCGTCGGCGATCAACACCTTCATCGGAGCTCCACTCCCACGTGCCCGGCGATCGGCAGCCGCACCACCACGGTGAGTCCACCGCCCGGGGTGTCGTCGACCTCGATCGTGCCGCCCATGCCCTCGGTGAACCCGCGAGCCAGCGCCAGCCCCAGGCCGAGGCCCGTCTCGTTGTCGGTGTCGCCCAGGCGTTGGAACGGCTGGAAGACCTCGTCGACCCGGTCGGACGGGATGCCCGGACCGTGGTCGGCGATCCGGAGCTCGACCCCGCCCCCGAAGGCGCTCGCCGCAACGCGGACGCGGGTGCCGTCCGGGGCGTACCGGACGGCGTTCGCGAGCACGTTCACGACGACCCGCTGCAGCAGGACCGGGTCCGCGAGGACCGGGGGCAGCTCCGCCGGCAGGTCGAGGTCGACGTCGTCCGGACCGAGTTCCAGCTCGTCGAGCGCCGGCGCGACCACCGTCTCGAGCGCGATCGATGCGGGGGTGACCGCGAGCACACCCGCCTGCACGCGGCTGACGTCCAACAGGTCCGCCAACAGCACCGCCAGCTGACCGAGGCTCTCGTCGGCGGTCGCGAGCAGCGCCTCCCGGTCGGCCCGTGACAGGTCGACGTCCAACGCACGCAACGACTGGACGGCGGCTGAGGCGGCCGCGATCGGCCGACGCACGTCGTGGCCGACGGCCGCGAGCAGGGCGCTGCGGACCCGGTCGGCGGCGGCGATGCGTTCAGCGCCGACGGCCGTGCGGGTCAGCTCGCGGTGCTCGACGGCGGCGTCGAGCTGTTGCTCGACGACCCGCAGCAGCCGGCGCTGGGTCGGGTCGTCGGGCGCCCCCGCGAACTCGAGCACGGCCCCGGACGCCAGCGTCGTGGACGCGTCCGGCGTCGCGCCGAACTCGCCGGAGGTGGCCGGTACCTCGTCGCCCTGGCGGATCCGGACGCCGGCGAAGCCGAAGGCCTCACGGGTGCGGTCGAGCAGTGCCTGCAGGGCGTCGTCACCACGGAGCACGCTGCCGGCGATGCCCATCAGGAGCCCGGACTCGGCCGAGGCGCGGCGGGCGGCACGCGATCGACGCGCGGACCGGTCGACCACGAAGCTGACCAGCACCGCACTGATCACGTACATGACCAGGGCGAACAGGTGCCACGGCTGCTGGACGGTGACCATGTAGAGGGGTTGCACGAAGAAGTAGTCGAGGCTCAGCCCGGACAGCACCGCCGCGAACACCGCCGGCCACATCCCGCCCACGAGCGCCACGACGAGCACGAGCAGCTGGTACGCCAGCACGTCGACGGTGATGGCGTCGGGGTCGCTGCCGATCGACAGCGCCCAGGTGAGCAGGGGGCCGACCAGGACCGACAGCACGAAGGCGGCGATGACCCGCCCGCGCGACAGGCTGCCACCGAGCTTCGGCAGGGTGATCCCGCCGCCGGCACGCTCGTGGGTGACGACGTGCACGTCGATGTCGCCGGACTCCCGGATCACCGTGTTGCCGATCCCCGGACCGGTCAGTGCCGCGGCGAGCCGACTGCGTCGGCTGACGCCGATGACGATCTGGGTCGCGTCGATCGACCGCGCGAACCGCACGAGGGTCGACGGCACGTCGTCGCCGACGACCTGGTGGTACGTGCCGCCGAGCTGCTCGAGCAGGGTCCGCTGCTTGCCGAGCGCCCCCGGGTGCCGCACGCGCAGACCGTCGTTCGTCGTCACGTGCACGGCCGCGAGTTCGCCCCCGGCACTGCGGGCGGCGATACGGGCACCGCGACGGAGCAGGGTCTCGCCCTCTGGCCCGCCGGTCAGGGCGACCAGCACCCGTTCCCGGGTCTCCCAGCGGTGCTCGATGCCGTGTTCGGCGCGGTAGGCCTTGAGCGCGTCGTCGACCTCGTCAGCGAGCCAGAGCAGCGCGATCTCGCGCAGGGCCGTCAGGTTGCCGAGCCGGAAGTAGTTCGACAGCGCCGCATCGATCCGGGCAGCCGGGTACACGAGTCCGTCGGACAGCCGCTCGCGCAGGGCAGCCGGGGCCAGGTCGACGACCTCGACCTGGTCGGCCGCGCGCACCACGGCGTCGGGGACGGTCTCGCGCTGCACGGTGCCGGTGATCTCCCGCACCACGTCGCCGAGGGACTGCATGTGCTGCACGTTCACCGTCGAGATGACGTCGATGCCGGCGTCACGCAGGGCCTCGACGTCCTGCCAGCGCTTCTCGTTCGCACTGCCGGGGGCGTTCGTGTGGGCGAGTTCGTCCACGAGTGCGACCTCGGGCGCCCGGGCGATGACGGCGTCGAGGTCGAGGTCGTCGAGCTCCACACCACGGTGCGCGACCGAGCGGCGGGGCACCACTTCGAGTCCGGTGACGAGGGCGGCGGTGGCGGCGCGTTCGTGCGTCTCGACGACGGCGACGACCACGTCGCGACCCTCGTCGAGCAGCCGGCGGCCCTCTTCGAGCATGGTGAACGTCTTGCCGACGCCCGGTGCGGCACCGAGCAGGACCCGCAGCTTGCCGCGCTTCACGTGCTCATCCTCTCGCGTCCGCCGTTGCGGGGCAGCCGGTCGACTGATATTCTCCTCGTAACCGTTCCCACCAAGGCTCGAGCCTCGGCTTCCTCAAATCGGGTGGGACTGTCCCGTCCCGCGTCCGTCTCGGACGCGGGACGGAGTTCTTCACCGCTCACGTTCGTTCCCCACGCTGTAGTTGCTGCCGGCTTGCCCGAGATCATCAGTTCCCTCGATCTCGGAGCCTCTCGATGCAGGACGCCTCGGCCGCAATCTCGCGCTACCGCGCAGCGCAGTTCCGCCAAGCACTGCGCGAACGAGGTCTCGACCCTTCCGACGCCTCGGTCCGGAGAGTGCACGATTTCGACAGTGCGCTCCGCTCCGTCACCCTCGGTCTGTCCGAGCGCATCGAGCTCGCCCTGCGTGGCCATCTGGACGCACTGGGCGCAGCTCGATTCGGATCGCACTGGTACCTCGACCGTCGGGCGTTCCGTGACACGTTCGATCACCGTGCGCTCCTCCGACATGCTCGGGCGGCGCTCGACCGAACGGCAGATCCCGCCATCCGTTCGGCGTGGCAGGAGCGGCGCTTCGAACGGGTGCCGTTCGGGATGCTCGCCGAGGAGCTCAGCCTCGGGGAACTGTCCCGCCTCACCTGCGGGTTGGAACCCGCCGCTCGGGACGAGATGGCGGAAGCATTCCGCTTGCCCCCTGCGACGCTCCGTCCGTGCCTGCACCACATCACGCACGTCCGGAGCTGCTGCGCCCACCACACGCGACTCTGGGGCCGCAGCTTCCGGATCCCGCCGCCGACCTTCCGCTCCCCCGCCGACCTGGTCGCTCGACTCGAGGGGCTGCCGAAGCGCACGCCGGTGCACTCCCTCGAACTGCTCGCACACCTCGCCGAGACCGTCGGCCCGTGCGACCGTCACGCCGATGCCGTTCGACGGTTGATCGACGAGCACGACGATCTGATCGACGGCATCGGCGGACGGCCGAGCTGGGCGGCGAGGTGACCGCACGGTCAGGACAGCTTCGCCAGCGCCAGGTTCAGCGACAACACGTTCACGACGGGCTCGCCGAGGAACCCGAGCTGCCGCGACTCGGTGTGCTCGGCCACGAGCGCCCGCACGTCAGCAACCGACAGGCCGCGCGCCGAGGCCACCCGCGCGACCTGCTGCGACGCGTACGCCGGGCTGATGTCCGGGTCGAGCCCCGAACCCGACGCCGTGACCGCGTCCGCCGGCACCTGCGCGGCGGGGACCCCGTCGGCCTTCGCCAGCGCCGCACGACGGTCCTCGACGGCCTTCAGCAGGTCCGGGTTGTTCGGCCCGAGGTTCGAGCCGGACGAGGCCTGCGCGTCGTAGCCGTCCTCTCCGGCGGCAGACGGCCGCGACTGGAACCAGCGATCGGCCTGCTTGCCGGTGAACGACTGCCCGATCAACGAGGAACCGACGGCCGTGCCGGACGAGTCCGTGACCATCGAGCCGTTGGCCTGGTCGTGGAACGCCGCCTGGCCGACCCCCCAGACGGCGAGCGGGTAGCCGACGCCGAGCACGACGGTGGCGAGCAGGGTGAGGCGGATCGCCACACCAGCGGAACGGACGGTGGAACGTGCAGATGCCATGACTAGAACCCCGGGATGAGACCGACCACGAGGTCGATCAGTTTGATGCCGATGAAGGGGACGACCACGCCGCCGAGCCCGTAGACGAGCAGGTTGCGGCCGAGGATCGACGACGCTGCTGCCGCGCGGTACTTGACGCCACGCAGGGACAGCGGGATGAGCGCCACGATGACCAGCGCGTTGAAGACGACCGCCGACAGGATCGCGGACGACGGGCTGTGCAGCCCCATGATGTTGAGCGCCGCGAGCCCCGGGAACGCCGCCTGGAACATCGCCGGGATGATCGCGAAGTACTTCGCGACGTCGTTGGCGATGGAGAAGGTGGTCAGGGCCCCGCGGGTGATGAGCAGCTGCTTGCCGATGCGGACGACGTCGATGAGCTTGGTCGGGTCGGAGTCGAGGTCGACCATGTTGCCCGCCTCCTTCGCCGCCGTCGTGCCGGTGTTCATCGCGACGCCGACGTCCGCCTGCGCCAGGGCCGGGGCGTCGTTGGTGCCGTCACCGGTCATGGCGACGAGGTTGCCGCCCTCCTGCTCGCGCTTGATGTAGGCGAGCTTGTCCTCCGGGGTGGCCTCGGCGAGGAAGTCGTCGACGCCGGCCTCGTGCGCGATCGCGGCCGCGGTGCGGGGGTTGTCACCGGTGATCATCACCGTGCGGATGCCCATCGACCGGAGCTCGGCGAACCGTGAGGCCATGCCGTCCTTGACGACGTCCTTCAGGTGCACGACGCCGAGCAGGGCGACCGCGCCGTCCGAGGAGCGGCGGCCGACGACGAGCGGCGTCCCGCCCTGGTCGGAGATCTCCGCCACGGTCGAGTCGATCGCGGCCACCAGACCAGCATCGGGAGTGTCCGCCCAGGCCAGTACGGCAGCAGCGGCCCCCTTCCGGATCTGCGATCCGTCCGGCAGGTCCAGTCCGGACATGCGCGTCTGCGCCGTGAACGGCACCTCGACGGCGCCGTCGGGCAGTGCCGGCGTCACCCCGGCGTCGGCAGCGAGCGACACGATCGAGCGACCTTCTGGCGTCCCGTCGGCGGCGCTCGACAGCGCGGCTGCCTCCATCAGCGAGGTCTCGCTCACGCCCGGCACCGGCACGACGCGTGACGCCCGACGGTTGCCGTACGTGATCGTCCCGGTCTTGTCGAGCAGCAGGGTGGTGATGTCTCCGGCGGCCTCGACCGCGCGGCCCGACATCGCGAGCACGTTGTGCTGCACGAGCCGGTCCATGCCGGCGATGCCGATCGCGGAGAGCAGGGCCCCGATGGTGGTCGGGATGAGGCAGACGAGCAGGGCGATGAGCACCGGCACGCTGACCGTCGCACCGACGAGTCCCGCGATGGGCTGCATCGTCAGGCAGACGATCACGAAGACGATCGACAACGAGGCGAGCAGGATGTTCAGCGCGATCTCGTTCGGGGTCTTCTGGCGTGCGGCGCCCTCGACCAGGCGGATCATCCGGTCGATGAAGGTCTCGCCCGGGGTCGAGGTGATGCGCACGATGATCCGGTCCGACAGCACGCGGGTGCCACCGGTGACGGCGCTGCGGTCACCGCCGGACTCGCGGATGACCGGTGCGGACTCCCCCGTGACGGCCGACTCGTCGACGGACGCGATGCCGTCGATGACGTCGCCGTCGCCCGGGATCACCTCGCCGGCGACCACGACCACGACGTCGCCCTTGGCCAGGTCGACCGATGCGACCTCCTCGGTCTCGTTGCCGACCGCTGCTGCGTCGGCCTGGTCGTAGCCGAGCACCCGCCGGGCGCTCGTGGTCGAGCGGGTCTTCCGCAGGGTGTCGGCCTGCGCCTTGCCCCGCCCCTCGGCGACCGACTCCGCCAGGTTCGCGAAGACGACGGTGAGCCAGAGCCAGACGGCGATGGCGATGGTGAACGCGGACGGCTCGACGACGGCGGCGGCCGTCGTCAGCGCTGCGCCGACCTCGACGATGAACATGACGGGGTTCCGCCACATGAGTCGCGGATCGAGTTTCCGCAGGGCGCCCGGGAGGCCCGCCACCAGTTGACGGGGTCCGAATGCGGACGAGCGGGTGGCCGGCTCCACTGCGGTGCGCGGTTCCGGCTCGGTGGTCACGGTCATGACAGTCCTTCTGCGAGCGGGCCCAGTGCGAGCACCGGGAAGTAGGTGAGAGCGGTGACGATGACGGCGACGCCGCCGAGCAGCCCGATGAACAGCGGGCGGTGGGTGGGCAGCGTGCCGGCGGTCTCCGGCACTCGGTCCTGGGCGGCGAGGGAGCCGGCGAGCGCCAGGACGAACACCATCGGCACGAAGCGGCCGAGCAGCATCACGACGCCGAGCGAGGAGTTCATCCACGTGGTGTTCGCGGTGAGTCCGCCGAAGGCCGAACCGTTGTTGTTCGCGCCCGAGGTGAATGCGTAGAGCAGCTCGGACAGCCCGTGGTTGCCGGGGTTGAAGATCGACGTCCCGAGCACCTGTTCGCGGACGCCGGGGATGACCAGGGACAGCCCGGTGGCGAGGAGCACCAGGGTCGGCGTCACCAGGATGTACAGCGCCGCGAAGGTCATCTCCTTGGCGCGGATCTTCTTGCCGAGGTACTCCGGCGTCCGGCCGACGAGCAGGCCGCCGATGAACACCGTGATGACGGCGAGCACGAGCATGCCGTACAGGCCGGAGCCGACACCGCCCGGGGTGACCTCGCCGAGCATCATGTTCAGCATCGCCATCATCCCGCCGATCGGGGTGAAGCTGTCGAACATGCCGTTCACCGCACCGGTCGAGGTCGCGGTCGACGTCGTGCCGAACAGGGTGGTGCCGAGGATCCCGAACCGGGTCTCCTTGCCCTCCATCGCCGCTCCGGCCGCGTGCGTCGCGAGTCCGCCGCCGCCGAGCTCGGCGATCGACATCACCGACAGGGACACGAGGAAGATCGCGCCCATCACTGCGAGGATCGCGTAGCCCTGGCGGTCGTCACCGACGAGCCGCCCGAACGTGCGGGGCAGCGAGAACGGGATGACGAGCATCAGGAAGACCTCGACCAGGTTCGTCCACGCCTGCGGGTTCTCGAACGGGTGCGCCGAGTTGGCGTTGAAGTAGCCACCGCCGTTCGTGCCGAGTTCCTTGATCGCCTCCTGCGACGCGACGAACCCGTCGGGGATGTGCTGCGTGCCACCGATGAGCGTGGTGACGTCGGTGCCGCTCCCCCACGACTGGACGACACCGCCGGCGACGAGCACGATCGCGAACACGAACGCACCGGGCAGCAGCAGGCGACCGACACCGCGGACGACGTCCACCCACACGTTGCCGAGGGTGCCGGACTTGCGGCGGGCGAACCCGCGCACCAGGGCGACGGCGACGGCGAGGCCGACGGCGGCGGACAGGAAGTTCTGCACCGCGAGGCCGGCCATCTGCACGCTGTACCCGACGGTCACCTCGGGTGAGTACGACTGCCAGTTCGTGTTCGCGACGAACGACGCCGCGGTGTTGAACGCGAGCGACGGGCCCACGGCCGGCAGGCCGAGGTCGCCGGGCAGCACGACCTGGACGCGCTGCAGCAGGTAGACGAGCAGGAGCCCGACGACGCTGAAGAGCAGGACGCCGCGCAGGTATACGGGCCACGACTGTTCGGCGTCCGGGTCGACCCCGATCAGCCGGTAGACCCCGCGCTCGACGCGGTTGTGCCGGACGGGTGTGAAAACCTTCGCCATCCAGTCGCCGAGCGGGCGGTAGGCGACGACGAGCAGCAGGACGAGCGTGGCGACCTGGACGATCCCCGCCCAGACGTCAGCGGCGCCCACGCCCACGGCGCCCACTAGAACCGCTCCGGACGCACGAGCGCCCAGACGAGGTACACGACTGCGGCGATGCCGAGGACGGCGGCCGCGATGGTGATGCCGATCACAGCCGTTCCACCCCCTTGGCGATCAGTGCCACCACGCCGAACACGGCGAGGACACCGGCGACGACGAACACGTCGAACACGAGGGACTCCAGAAGGTCTGCGGTGTCCGCGCCGGGCGGCGCGGACGGCACCACGTGTGGTGCCGAGACCGATGCTGGGTCCTGCACCGGGCCTCCCGGCCGCTCCTAACGGTTTCCTCACGCCGCCCTGGCGGACGCATGCGCCCCGCTAACGCGCGCTCGCCGCCCTACGATCGGAGCATGGTGATCCCCGCTCCCCCGACCCGCCCTGGCACCAGGGCGTCCGCCGTGGCCGGGAGCCTGCTCACGACAGCCGTGGTCTCGATCGGTGCGCTGTGGGCGGTCGTCTTCGGGCCGCTGTGGCTCTTCGGTGAGCAGCGGCAGCTCCTGCTGTGGTTCTGGGCCGTGCCGCTGGCGTTCGTGCCGTGGCTGGCCGCGATCGCGGCGCTCGTCCTCGCACTGGTGGGGTGGTCGCGCGGGCGCGGGAGGAAGCGCGCGGCGCTCGCCGTCTGCTGCGCCGTGGTCGTCCTGCTGGCACCGATCGCGATGGTGTTCGGCCCGGGCAGCGCGCTCGTCGACACGTCGGTCTGAGGCCCGAACGGGTCCGCCTTCAGTCCGCGGTCGAGGCGCTGAGTCGTGCGGACAGCGCGCGGACCGAGCAGGCGAGGTCCTCGGGACCCTCGACGACGAAGTCGACGGCGAACCCCGCGAACGCGCCGGCGAGCCCCGGCCAGGACCACGAGCCGAGCGTGACCCGACTCCGCTCGTCGGGCAGGGACTCGACGACGGCGTCCTCGGGCAGGTACGGCGTGACGGTCCGGGCGTCGGCGGCCGTCATCGTCACCGAGCCGGTGCACGGCCACACGTCTGCCTGCGCCGATCCCTTGAACCGCGCCGATACGAAGGCCACGGGGTCGCCGCCGGGGACGGGTCGCGGCGTGAACGGGACCCGGGTGCGCATCCGCGGGGTGATCCGGTCGATGCGGTGCGTGCGCCAGTCGCCGCGGTCGAGGTCCCAGCCGAGCAGGTACCAGCGGCCGTTCCGCGCGACGACGGCGTGCGGTTCGACGCGGCGGGGTGGGTGCAGGTCGTCGTCGCCCGCGTACGTGAAGCGGAGGACCTCGTGCTGGTGCACCGCCTCGCTCACGGCGACGAGCACGTCCGGGTCGGTGCGGGTCCGGCCGGACGTCGTCACGGCCTGCACCGCGTCGACCCGCGACCGGAGCCGCGCGGGCATGACCTGCCGGACCGTCGCGAGCGCTCGGGCGGCTGACTCCGCGATGTCCGCTCCGGAGGCGGGTGCGACGGCGAGCGCCAGGGCGATCGCCACGGCCTGGTCGTCGTCGAAGAGCAGCGGCGGCAGGTCGGAGCCCGCTGCGAGCCGGTACCCGCCGGCGGGACCGCGCAGCGCTTCGACCCGGTACCCGAGCTCGCGGAGGCGGTCGACGTCGCGGCGGACCGTGCGGGGGCTGACCTCGAGACGGCCGGCGAGCTCGTCGCCCGGCCAGTCGCGGTGCACCTGCAACAACGACAGCAGCGCGAGCATGCGCGAGGAGGGTCCGGCCATGTCGATCATCCTCGTCGAAGAAGCGGACATGATCTGACCGCATTGCCGGTCATCCTCGTTCCATGAGCATCGAAACGACAACCCACCTCAACTTCGACGGCAACGCCCGCGAGGCCCTCGACTTCTACGCATCGGTCTTCGGCGGCGAGGTCACCGCCGCCACCTACGGGCAGATGGGCGCCCTCGACGATCCCGCCAGGGCCGACCGGGTCGTCTTCGGCCAGGTCGCCACCGACGCCGGGTTCCGGGTCATGGCCTTCGACGTCTGGCCCGGTCAGCCCTACGACCAGGGATCGAACGCCTTCTACGTGTTCGTGCACGGGGACGACGCCGCCGAGATCGAGCGGTACTGGGCCGTGCTGTCCGAGGGCGCCGAGATCCGGCAGCCGCTCGCCCCTTCGGCCTGGGCGCCACTCGCGGGGCAGCTCCGCGACCGGTTCGGCGTGGTCTGGCAGCTCGACGTCGCGGCGCCGACCGAGTGACGCGGCGGTGCGGGCCGGGACGGTCCCGGGCCGCACCGACGCTCGGACGTTTGTGAACCGCTTCCACACGGAAACCGGCCGCCGGTAGCGTGCTGGCATGCCCGAGTTCCGTCCGATGCCCGGCTACGAGCTCGGGGACGGATGGGTGGCCGCCCGCCGACGCCGCTCCCGGTTCGGCCGCGTGTGGCGCTGGATCGGGCCGCCGGTCGCGCTCGTCGCCGTCGTCGCTGCCGCGCTGCTGTTCCACTGGTACGCCGGCGTGGCCGACCAGGTCGAGTGGGAGTGCGCCGTGTCCACCTGCGGGACGAACGACCCGAGGTCCTTCGCACCGGAGGGGTGCTGGGTGCTCCTGGTACTGGCTGCGCTCGGCGTCGGACGGCTGCCGGGACGCTGGTGGTGGCGAGCCGGACTGCTGCTGGCGTTCGCCCTCGTCGCCGCGTGGTCGATCGACTGGTGGCGGATGCCCGGGATCGACCTCGGGCTGTTCGTGACGCCGATCGGGGCCGGGGGCGTCGGCGCCGTGCTGCTGCTCGCCCGGATCGGGATCGCGGTCGACCGTGCGCACGGGCGAGCCCACACCGCGCGCCGTCGGGCCGAACAGGGCAGTCCGCGGGACGTGGCCGAGCGCTGACCCGGTCGGGGGATCAGCCCGCGCGGCTCCACGTACTCACCGTCACGGCCGCGGTCACGCTCGTCGGTGCGAACTCCTGCTCGGGGTCGACGTGGTGGTGGCTCGGCCCCATGTGCACGACGTCGTGGACGTCCTCGGCAGACAGGTCCATCGTCCACGTCAGGTCCTCGGAGGACCGCAGCACGAACGACGGCGTGAGCGAGTCGTGCAGCCGCCGCTCCTTCTCGGGATCCACCGTGATGGTCGCCTCGGCCAGCTCCGCCAGGTGTCCGGTGCGCGGGGTCACCACCACGAGGAGGCCCTCGGGGTGCAGCACCCGCGCGTACTCCGTCTGGTTGCGCGGCGCGAAGACGTCCAGCACGACCGCGGCAGCGCCGTCGACGACCGGGAGGCGCTCGGTCACGTCCCCGACGACGGCTCCGGCACGTTCGTGGACGCGGGCCGCCCGTCGGATCGCGATCGCCGACAGGTCCAACGCGACCCCGAGCCTCCCGTCCGCCGCGCGCAGCGCATGCGCCAGGTACGTCCCCGGACCGGAGCCGACGTCGAGCACGATGCCGGACGCCGTCGCCTCGGCGACGACCGCGGCGAGCGCCCGCTCGACGGGCGCGTAGTGGCCCCGCCCCAGGAACCGCAGCCGGGCCTCGACCATCTCCGGGGTGTCCGCGGTGAGCGCCCGACGCTTCGCCGGCAGGAGCGTCAGGTGGCCCTGCTTCGCCTCGTCGAACCGGTGCCCGGTCACGCAGCCGACCTGGCCGCCGTCGACCCGGCCGAGCGGCTCGGCGCACACGGGGCAGGCGAGCATCGGCAGCAGGTCGTCACGCACCGGCCCAGCGTACGGGGCCTCGCTAGCCTGGCCGGATGTCGCTGCAGCAGCTCTTCGGTCTCGACGGACGCACCGCCCTGGTGACGGGAGGCAGTTCCGGCATCGGACAGGCGATCGCGGTCGCCCTGGCGGACGCGGGCGCGCACGTGCTCGTCGCAGCTCGGACACGGTCCACCATCGATGCGACGGTCGATGCCATCCGTGCCGCTGGCGGTTCGGCCGACGGCATCGTCGCGGACCTGTCCACGCGCGCCGGAGCACACGCACTCGCCGATGCGGCCGGCGACGTCGACGTCCTCGTGAACTCCGCCGGCATCAACCTCCGGCCACCGATGGCCGATCTCGACGAGGCCACCTGGGACGCCACGATGGCCGTCAACCTCGACGCGCCGTTCGTGCTCGGGCAGCGGCTCGCGCCCGGCATGGCCGCACGCGGGTACGGCCGCATCGTCTCGATCAGCTCGCAGCAAGCACACCGCCCCTTCGCCGCCAGCGGCGCGTACGGGGTCTCCAAGGCAGGTCTGGAGGCGCTGGCCCGGTCCCAGGCAGAAGCCTGGTCCGCGCAGGGGGTCACCTCCAACGTCCTCGTCCCCGGTTTCGTGCGCACCCCGCTCAACGAGCGGCTCAGCGCCGACCCCGCGGCGGTGTCGGCACTCGCGGCACGGACGCTGGTCGGGCGGAACGGCCTGGCGTCGGACTTCGCGGCGGCGGCGGTGTTCCTCGCCGGCCCCGGGTCGGCCTACGTCACGGGGCAGTCGATCGCGGTCGACGGCGGGTTCTCGGTCCACTAGGTCCTTCGGCGCCTGAGGTACTGGCAGGGCCTGCCTGTGCCCGGGACCGGCTGGCAGGATCGACGGCGTGAAGACACTGGAGTTGCCACAGACGGACCTCACCGCATCCGACGTCGTCGTCGGCCTGATGCGGATCAACGACATGAGCGACGAAGACATCCGCGCGCTCTACAGCGCCTCGCGTGACGCGGGCGTGAACATGTTCGACCACGCCGCGGTGTACGGCGAGTGGCACGGCTGCGAGGAGCGGTTCGGTGCCGCCGTGACGCTGTCGCCCGCGGAGCGCGCAGAGATCGTGCTGCAGACCAAGGTCGGCATCCGGCCGACGCCGAACGGTGCGTACTTCGACTTCTCGTACGAGCACATCCTCGAGTCGGTGGACGAATCGCTCGCCGCGCTGCAGACCGACTACGTCGACGTCCTGCTGCTGCACCGCCCCGACGCCCTGGTCGAGCCGGAAGAGGTCGCGAAGGCCTTCGACGAGCTGCACGCCGCCGGCAAGGTGCACCACTTCGGCGTCTCGAACCACACCCCCGGCCAGGTCGACCTGCTCAAGAAGCACGTCCGCCAGCCGCTCGCGTTCAACCAGGTACAGCTGAGCATCACGCACGCCAACGTCATCGCGCAGGGCCTCACGGCGAACATGGGTGGCCTCGACCAGTCGATCTCCCGCGACAACGACATCCTCAACTACTCGCGGATCAACGACATCACGTTGCAGGCCTGGTCGCCGTTCCAGAAGGGCTTCTTCGACGGCGTCTTCCTCGGCGACCGCGAGCAGTACGCCGAGCTGAACGACGTGCTCGAGGAGGTCGCCGCCGCACACGGTGTCACCCCGACCGGCATCGCGGTCGCGTGGATCACCCGCCACCCCGCGCACTTCCAGGTCGTCCTCGGCACGACGAACCCGCAGCGCGTGCGGGACTCGGCAGCCGGCTCGGACGTCGAAGTCTCGCGCGAGGAGTGGTACCGCATCTTCACCGCCGCGGGGCACACCGTTCCGTGAGTCGATCGGGCAGGGTGGGGTCGTGCTCCACGAACTCACCCTGCCCGTTCGCCTCTCCGCCCGCGCCGGTTCAGTGGTGGTGCGGAACGCGGTCGACAGCGACCTCGACGCCCTGATGACGTTGCTCTCCGACGACCCGATCAGTGCCGCTCGCGGGGACGTCGCCGCGCCGGAGGACCGCCCGCGGTACGCCGCGGCCCTTCGATCGATCACCGACGACCCGTCGAACGCGCTGCTCGTCGCCGAGGACGAGACCGGTCGGCTCGTCGGCACGCTGCAGCTCACCCGGATCCCGGGCATGGCTCGCCGGGGTTCGACGCGGTTGCTGGTCGAGGCCGTGCGGGTCAGCAGTGCACTCCGCTCGGGCGGCATCGGGAGTGCCCTGATGCGCTGGGTCACCGACGTCGCGGCCCCGGAGCTCGGGACGCCGCTCGTGCAGCTCACCTCGGACGCTGCACGGACCGATGCACACCGGTTCTACGAGCGCCTCGGCTTCACCGCGTCCCATGTCGGCTTCAAGTACCGCGTCCCCGGCGTCGGCGCGCGCTAGTCGTCGGAGGCGGAGCCGGCAGACCGCGGCGACGGCACGTGCACGTCGACCGGTGACACCCCGGCGGGGTCCGCGGAGGCGCCACCCACGACGTCGAACGAGATCCCGAGCATCGCCGGGTCCTCGTCGAGTTCGAGCCCGTCCTCCTTCGCCTGGTCCTCCGGGATTGCACGGCCACCAGACGGGTCCCACGAGTTCGCGATCGACATGCGCACGAGCATGCCCGAGCCGCTTGGCAATCGCCCAAGAAACCCCAGTGGACCCCCGGAACGGTCAGAGGTCGTCCGGGTGCAGCCGCTCGCCGGCCTGCGGGCGCCGGAACACCGGGCCACCGCCGGCCTCGTCCTCGTCGTGGTGGCTGACGGGCGAGACGCTCGGGTCGGCGGAGTCGTCGCCGACGGCGGCGCCACGGTCCTCCTCGATCTCGAGTTCCGCCTCGTCGGAGCCGTCCACGGGGATGGCGGCGCCCTGCTGTTCCGGATCGAACGGTGTGCTCATCGACATGGGCCGAGCATGCTCCGGCCCGGTGAACAACGCGTCAACGCTGTCCGTCCGCCGCGATCAGCTCGAGCTGGGTCAGCGCCACGTCGGTGCCCGCGGTGAAGACGAACGACGAGCCGCCGCCGATGATCCGGAACACCCGGGTCTGCCCGGCCCAGGTGAACTCGGCGCCGTCGACCGCCGTGACCGTTTCGCCGAGGGACACCTGCCACGAGTACGACCCCGGAGTCGCCACCGTCACCGTGTACAGCGAGGCGGCGGGGCAGTCCACGTCGAACGAGACCGACTCCCCCGCGGCGAGCGCCGACACCGTGCGCCCGGTGTCGTCGACCAGCGGCGACGCCCCGACGGGCAGCAGGTCGACGGGAGCATCGCGGTAGCCGTGCACCTCGGACGCCGACACCGGGCGGGTGTCCGACGCCCAGCCCTGCGGTTCGGGTGACAGCGTGAAGACGATGTGCGACGCCGACACCACCACGTGGTGCGGGATGCTGACCGACGTCCAGGGCGACCCGTCGACCGTCACCGACGCGACGTACGCACCTGCGGAACCGTCGGCGATCTCGATGACGGTGGGCGTTCCTCCCGGCTGCTGCAGCACCGTCCTGCGGACCGACGGCGGCACGAGCACGTAGGTGCCCGTGGACGGCGCAAGCGGGTACAGGCCGATCGTCGCGAAGACGTACCAGGCGCTCATCTCGCCGTTGTCCTCGTCGCCGGGGTAGCCCTGGCCGAGGTCGGAGCCGACGAACAGCCGCTCGAGCGATTCCCGCACGATGCGGTGCGCGTCGTCGTGCCGCCCGGTGAACATCGGGAAGAACGGGATGTGGTGCGCCGGCTGGTTGGACAGGCCGAGCATGCCCATCCGGACGTCGCGGGCCTCGGTCATCTCGTGGATCGGGAAGCCGTACGCGCCGGAACGGACGGTCGCACCGGTCTCGGGTGTCGCGAAGAACGCGTCGATCGCGGCGTCGAACCGGGCCGGCCCACCGTGCAGGTCCACGATGCCGGCCCCGTCGTGGGGTGCTGTGAAGGCCGTGCCCCAGGCGTTCGTCTCGGTGTAGTCGTCGCCCCAGTCGCGCGGGTCGAACTCGGTGCCGACGCGCCAGGAGCCGTCGGGGTCGCGGCCGATGAAGAACCCGCGCTCCGAGTCGAACACGTGGCGGTACTGCAGCGACCGGCGCGCGAACCACTCGGCTTCGGCCTCGTACCGGGACAGGTCGGCGGGCGTGCCCGCCCGCGACGCGAGCAGGCCCGCCATGACGGCGAGTCCCCAGTCGTTGATGGCGGCGTCCAGGGTCCAGGACATCCCCTCGGACGTCGCCGTGTCGACGTGGCCGCGGAAGGCGCCCGGGAGGCTCCCCTTCCGTCCGACCCGCTCGTCACGCGGCGGGACGGTCGCGTTCCGGACCGCGCTCCGGTACGCCTCGGCGAGGTCGAACCCGGTGATGCCCTTCGCCGCGAGGTCGGCGAAGACGGTGTCGCTCGTGGTGCCCGTCATGCAGTCCTCGGCGCCGGGGGCGCTCCAGCGCGGGGTCCACCCGCCGTCGTGGTGGTGCTCGACGAAGCCCTGCGCGAGCTCACCGGCGGTCTCCGGGGTGAGGAGCCCGAGGAGCGGCCAGGCGGTGCGGTAGGTGTCCCAGAACCCGTTCGTCGTGGTGAACGGCCCCTCGACGACCTCGGGTCCGGGCTCGTCACGGATCGGGTCGGCGAGGACGGCTCCGTACGGCGAGCGGTGGTGCGGCGATCCGGTCAGGGCGGTCTCGCCGGCACGGTTCGGGTAGAGGAACAGCCGGTACAGGCCGGAGTACAGGCTCGTCAGCTGGTCCGGGGTGGCTCCGTCGAAGGAGAGCGTCGCGAGCTTCGCCGTCCAGAGCGCCTCGGCGCGGGTGCACATGGTGTCGAAGGTGCCGGCGTCGTCGAGGTTCGCGCGGGCGTCCTCGATCGAGACCGTCGAGATGCCGAGCAGGACGTCGACGGGACGGCCGCCGTCCACGGTCAGCCAGCCGCGCAGCTCGTGCTCGCTGATGCTGGTGTGGTCCGCGGTCACGTGCGGGATCCGGACGTGCACGTGGTGCGGCGGGGTGCCGGGGCGGTCGTCGAGGACGGCCTCGACCACGGCGGTGCCGTCGGTGATCGTCACCGAGACGTCGGACACCCGGCCGTGGTGGTCGAGCACGATGCTGCGGGTCCCGGTGAAGCGGAACCCGAGGGCGAACTCCCCCGCGGTCATCTCGGCCGTGACACCCTGGTCGAGGGCGACGCTGTACCGGTGCGGACCGTCGCGTTCGTCGTCGTGGTCGAACCCGAGGGCACGTGCGGCCCGGTCGACGTCTGGGGTGTCGAGGGGTGACGGCATCACCTGGAACACGCCGCGGTCCCCCATCCACGGCGACGGGATGTGGCTCGTCGCGAAGGCCTGGATCGCCGGCCGGACCCGCCCGTCGGCCTCGGTACGGGCGTGCTCCTGGTACGCGTACGGCCAGCGGTTGCTCGACGCGTCGGTCATCGGCAGGCCGAACACACCGCCGTGCGGGACGCCGACGAGCGGGGCGTTGTTGCCGCGGGAGAACCGTGACGAAGCCTGCGTGCCGCGAGTGGTGCGGACGTGGTCGAGCGGCGTGGTCGGCGTCGGCCGAGCCGGGCCGATGCGGACGTCGTCGAGCCAGCCGCGCAGGGCTGGACGCTCGCCGTCGGCGTCCGACGGCTGCGTGTCGGAGCCGAGCCGGGCCTCCAGTCGGTCGACGACCCGCCCCGCGAACGACGTGAGGTCCACCGCGCGACGGTTCCACTGGTCGACCCACTGCTTGCGGGCCGTGTCCTGCGCGTCGGGCGTGAGCGCGTCGCCGTACTGGTCGCGTGCGTGTCCGCCGTGCGCGGTCTCCTGCTCGCTCAGTCGCGTGCCGTCCGTGAAGACGACGTCGACGGCGAAGGCCGTGGCGTCCCAGAAGTGCGGCAGGTCCGCCTCGGTGGGCTCGGCCGCGCCCTGCGGCAGCGTGCGCTCCGGGAACCAGACCCACGACAGCTCGTCGCCGGGTGCGACCACCCGGCCGCCGGAGCCGGGGACGAGCGCCACCACGGCACCGTCACCCGCGGGTCGTTCGACCAGCCACCCCTCCGCCGATCCGAAGCCGACACCGTTCCGCGCCGCGACGGCCGTCGTCGGCCCACCGCTCCGTTGCAGTTCTCGCACGGGTCCAGCGTATTTGGTCCAGCGTCTGGACGAAAACGCTCGGCGTGTCAGCCCTTGTTCTGCCCGGGGGCGTTCTCCGAGTTGCCGGGACCTGCGTCCGCAGACGTGTCGGTCGTCGTGTCGGCCGCGCCGTCGGCTGGGTCGGCGCCGTCCTGCGGCTCCTGCACCGGGTTCGAGACCGGCGCGCTCGGCTCCGGACCGACGGACGGCTCCTGGCTGGGCTCGGCGGGCTCACTCGGCTGCTCGGCCGGCTCGGACGGCTGCTCCGCCGGCTCGGAGGGCTGCTGCTCGGCCGGCTGACTCGGCTGCTGCTGCTCCTGGCTCGGCTGCTGCTCCTCGCTCGGCTGCTGTTCTTCCTCGCTGGGCTGCTGCTCGGTCGGTGCGGTCGAGGTCGTGTCCGTCGGGGCCGGTGTGCCGTCGTCGTCGCCGTTCAGCGCGAACACCGCGACCCCGATGCCGACCAGCACCAGGACGACCACGACGATCGCCGTGATGATCGGTCCCTTGCGTCGCTTCTCGCGCTTCGCCGGGTCGTCACCGGAGCCCGGTCGGACGGGCGGGGCCGCAGGGGGCACCCCGCCACCTCCGCCGGTCGGGCCGCCGGCGCCGCGCTGGGCACCGAGGACGGTGGTCGACACGTCGTCCGCCGCGTTCGGCTGCTGGGCGTCCATCACGCGGGTCGCGTCGTCCGCGCCCGGATGTCCACCCGGACGGGAGGCACCGCTCGCCGGCATCACGCGGGTCGCGTCGTCCGCGTGCGCGGCCATCGGAGCCGTGGCTGCGGCGGCGGCGCCGGCTGCGGCTGCTCCCGCTGCCGCGCCGGCGCCCGCTGCCGTCAGCGTTCCGGGGCCGCCAGGCAGGAGTTGCGTGGCGGCTCCGGGATCGTCGCGGCCCAGAGCGCGGAGTCGTTCGGCCGCCTCGCCCGCACTCGGCCGCTCGGACGGGTCCTGCGCCGTCATCACGTGCAGGAGCGTGCGCCAGGCCGTCGGCAGGTGCTGGTCGATCTCCGGGCTGCGGGTGAGTCGCGCGGTCGCGGACTCGATGGCGCTGCCCGGGAAGGGCGTCTTGCCCGTCAGGCACTCGAGCAGCACCAGCCCGAGCGCGTAGACGTCGGCCTTGCCGGTGATCTCCTGCGCCAGGACCTGCTCCGGCGCGAGGTACGCGGCGGTCCCCATCACCGTGCCCGTCCCCGTCACACGCGAGGCGTCACGCAGCAGGGCGATGCCGAAGTCCGCGAGCTTGACGTGGCTGCCGTCGCGCTCGAGGAGCACGTTGGCGGGCTTCACGTCGCGGTGGACGATGCCCTGCGCGTGCACGGCGCTCAGCCCGTCGGCCACCTGTGCGCCGACGCGGGCGGCGGTCGTGGGGTCGAGCGGTCCCTCGCGCAGCCGGGTGGCCAGGTCACTGCCGGGCACGAGTTCCATGACGAGGTACGAGTCGCCGTCGGCGTCGTCGAGGGCTGCGTCGTACAGGGTGACGAGGGCCGGGCTGCGCAGCGTCGCGAGGGTCTGGATCTCCGACTCGGCACGGGCGCGTTCACCGTGGTCGACCGGTCCGATGCGGAACACCTTGACGGCGACCTCACGTCCGAGCTGCTCGTCGACCGCCCGGTACACGGACGCCATGCCACCGTGTCCGAGCGTGCCCGTGACGCGGTACCTGCCGCCGAAGACCCGTTCTTCCATGACGGGCAACCTACCGGTAGCGGCTGACGGCGCTCTGCCGTTCGGGCGCGGCGGGGCGGGGCCTGGCGACTTCGTGAGCAGAAGATGTCGGGTGCGGGCGAGCAACCCGACGTCTTCTGCTCACGAAGTGATGCGGTCGACGTCCGGGGTGGGCTCGGCACCGTGGTCGAGCGCCGTCAGGTACAACCGGTGCGCCGTGATCACGAGGGCGAGCCAGGCGAGTCCGAGCGCCCACGCCGCCAGCACGTCGGTGAGCCAGTGGTGCCCGAGGAACACGCGCGAGGCCCCGACGGACAGCACGAACAGGGTGCCGACGACGATCGTCCACACCCGCGTGACGACCCGCGATTGCCGCAGGAGCAGGAGGTACACGATGGTGCCCACGATCACCGTGGAGTTGAGCGTGTGCCCCGACGGGAACGACGGCGACGTCTCGTACGGCGGCACCGCGTCGGACAGCGGCGGACGTGCACGGCCGATGAGGTCCTTGCCCGCGATCGTCATGAGCAACGAACCACCGCTCGCGGCGACCAGGAGCACCAGTGGCGTCCACGCACGGCGCTGGATCGTGAAGCCGACCAGGAACCCGAGCGCGACGATCGGCATCCCGATCGTGCCGGCGATGTCGGTCCACCAGGTGACGAGCGTGTCCGCCGTGGGTGATCGGAGTGTGAGCGCCCAGTCGAGGACGGGTCGGTCGAGCACCGCGACGTCGTCGGCTTCCCGCACGGCGTCGTAGACCTCGGAGGCGATCCACGTGGCGAGGACGGCGACACCGAGACCCACGGCGAGGGTCAGCAGCAGGACGGGCATGGCGCCGAAGCGCTTGCCGAGCGCGGTCCACGCACCGGCGACGCTGCGGCCGGCACGGGAGCGCCAACGGGTCAGGTCGACTTCGCCGACGGTACGGTCGGCGGCGTCCCCGCGTTCGGTGTGCATCCGTCCACCCTGCCCGAAGGCGCCGGGAGCCGTCCCGGCCGAACGCTTCGCCGGTGAGTATTTGACATGCTACGTTGCAGACGTCACGAGAGAGAGGTTGAACATGCGAGCAACGAAATGGCGAGGGATCACCATCGCGTGCGGGGCACTCCTTGCAACCGTCGCCGGTGTTGGCATCACGGCACCAGCGAACGCGGCGACCGCGAGTGCCGTCGAGACCTACGAGCTCGACGGCATCACCGTGCAAGGGCTCCCGAAGTTCACGAACCATGCGGCGCTCCTCGACTACGTCGCGACGAACTCGGTCAGTACTCGGCTCGACGCGGAGACCGGCAGGATCATCTCGGTCGCACCTGTTCCTCCTGCTGAGCGACAGGCGAAGGTGTCCGTACGGAACACCTGCAAGTCCGGAGATGCGTACTGGGCAGCCGCTGCGACGCCGTACACGAACAACTGCTTCTACGGCTCCGCCGGGACCTACACGTTCCCGAGCGGAGGCACGTTCTCGAGGAAGTTCTACATGGGGAGTCACACGGCGCGCGGGGGCTGGAAGTACGGCGGCAAGCAGAACCACACTCCGAAGCAGGGGCCCGGATCGGTCGCGACGCTCGACACCGTGACACAGATCAACCGCGGCCAGCTCTACTGACCGTGCCCGCTCGGGTGCCCCGTGCCGTCCTCCAGCACGCGGCACCCGACC
This sequence comes from Curtobacterium sp. PvP017, assembly GCF_054060195.1. NCBI lineage: Bacteria > Bacillati > Actinomycetota > Actinomycetes > Micrococcales > Microbacteriaceae > Curtobacterium > Curtobacterium sp. PvP017. Next base: position 389,639 of record NZ_JBSSCY010000002.1, on the reverse strand, counting down.
AGGCGCTGCGGCGACAGCCCGACTAGTCCTTCGCCTCGGAGTACGCGCCCACTACGGCGACCGACAGCGGGAACGTCACCGGGAACTCCTGGAACAGCAGGCGTCCGGCATCGACCGCGGCCTCGCGGATCTGCGTCGCCACCCACTCGGCATGCTCCTCCGGCGCGTGCACCACGATCTCGTCGTGCACGAAGAACACCAGGTGCGGACCGTCCGTCACCGCCCCGGGGAACCGCGCGGTGAGCCGGGAACGCAGTGACCCCATCCACGCGAGTGCCCACTCGGCCGCGGTCCCCTGCACCACGAAGTTCCGGGTGAACCGCCCCCAGCTCCGGGCCCGCGACTCGACGGCACGCTGCATCGCCGGGGTCCCCTCGACCGTGTAGGCCTGGTTCCGCGCCTCGAACCAGGACGCCTCCGGCACGGGCGACGTCCGACCGAGCAACGTCGTCACGGGTTCGCCGCGCTCCCCCGCCCGAGCGGCGCGTTCGACCAGGTCCAACGCGCGCGGGAACGCCCGCACCAGGCGCGGGACGAGCCGTCCGCCCTCGCCCTGGGTGGCGCCGTACATCGCGCCGAGCATGGCCACCTTCGCCTGCTGCCGGGTCTCGACCGCGCCCGAGGCCACGACGCCGTCGTACAGGTCGCGCCCGTCGCCGGCGGCGGCCATGGCCCGGTCACCGGCCATCGCCGCGAGCACGCGCGGCTCCAGCTGTGCAGCGTCGGCCACGACGAGCTTCCAGCCGGGGTCCGCGACGACGGCCCCGCGGATGCCCTTCGGCAACTGCATCGCTCCCCCGCCGTCGGCGGCCCACCGCCCGGTGACGACGCCGCCGACCACGTACTTCGGGTGGAACCGGCCGTCGCGCACCCAGTCGTCGAGCCACGTCCACCCGTTCGCCGTCAGGAGCCGTGCGAGTCGCTTGTACTCGAGCAGCGGCTCGATGACGGGGTGCTCGATCTCCTGCAGTTCCCACTTGCGGGTGCTCGTCACCATGAGCCCGGCACGGCGCAGCGACCGCAGGACGTCGGCCGGCGAGTCCGGGTTGAGCGTCGGGTCGTCGAGGCGCTCGCGCACGACGGCGGCGATCTCCTCGAGCCGCCGCGGTCGCACGCCGTAGGGCACACGCGGCCCGAGGGTCTCCTCGAGCAGCCGCTCGTGGACGTCGGCGCGCCACGGCAGGCCGGCGTGCAGCATCTCCGCCGCGACGAGGGCTCCGGCGGACTCGGCGGTCGTCAGCAGCCGGAGCGCGCCGGGTGCCGTCGACCCCGCGACCGCCGCGAGCTGCGCCCGGAACTCGGCGACCGGGTCGACGTCGTCGTCCGGCACCGACGCGGCGAACAGGGCGTCGTCGAAGAGCTGGGCCTGCGTCGGCCGGACGACCCGGACCTCGGCCGCCGGAGCGTCGAGCGCGTCCGCCGGTGCCGCCGCGAGCGCGGAACCACGCGCAGCCAGCGCGGCGCGCAGGATCCGTCGGCACAACCGCAGGTCGACGCAGCGACCCACGCGCCTACCGGCGGCGAGGACGGCCGGGTACCAGCGTGCAGTGTCGTCCCAGACCCAGCGCACGCCCGGTGCGTCGTGCGCCGCGACGAAGGCCGGGAGGCCCGGCTCGTCCAGACGGATCGGATCGCCGTCAGCGGTCCCCGCGTCGGTCAGGGGCGTCGCGAGGACGCCGCCGTCGACGCGGCGGAGGACGAGGTGCACGGGACGATCATGCCGTGCCCCACCGTCACTGGCTGACGGGGTGGCGGGTCAGGCGCGCTTCGGACCGCCGGGGCGCACGGCTGCGGTGTCGGCGACGTCGATGCGGACGTCACCGTCCTCGGCTCGGGACACCTCGACCCGGGGGTCGGCGTCGTGCGCGTCGGACCCGGACATGCGTCGGAAGGTGTCCTGGCGTCGTTCCTCGAACGTCATGTCCACGCCGTCGTCGAGGTGGTCGTGGTCGGGCTTCGTCATGCGCTGCACGGTACGCGCTGACGGCTCCGCGCGATCAGACGGGTGCGGTCCCGGTCCGTTCGGTCCAGTGCGCTCCGGCCGCCCACCGGTCGAGGACCGCCCGGGGCAGGCGACCGGACGCGTTCGAGGCCCGGGCTGTGGCCAGCGGCACGCCGAACACGAACTTCGCCACGCTCTCGTCGCCCTCGGCGGCGTCGTGCGGGCCGGGTGGTGCGAGCCGGAACCGTCGGGCGAAGCGCACCAGGTTCGCCTCCGGACCGAGCACCGCGGCCAGGCCGGGGTCGAGGATCCACGAGCGGCACTGCCACCGCTCGGCGGCGAGCGCCGGCGCGAGGGCTCGGAGGACCTCGGGCGCGCGGGCGAACGACCGGTCGCAGGCGTCCGGGTCGAGCGGCCCGGTCTCCGGGACGTGGACGCCCCAGGCCGGCTGGCCGTCCGGCAGGCGGTCGCCGAGTTCGTACTGGAGGCGCCCCACGGCCACCACGCGACCGGTCGCCACCGAGACGAGCCAGTCCACCCCCGTGCCACGCAGGCCGTACCGGTCGAGTTTCCGGTCGACGTCGGCGACGGACGCCTCGGCCAGGCTGCGCGGGAGCCCCCGCGCCTCGAGCGCCACGGCGTTGCCGGGTACGGCCGCGCGGAACGCGGCGACCAGCAGGGCGTCCCGCTGCGCGGGATCCGCGTCGGCGACGGTGGCGGCCAGTGCGGCCGCCACCGTGGCGGAGTCGTCCGGTGACCCCACGGCGGCGGCGAGGACCGCGACGGACGCGGGACGGGCCTCCTGGCCGGGGGTGTCGACAGTCACTTCAGACCGGACGAGGCGAGCCCGTCCATCACCCGCCGCTGCAGGACGACGAACATGATGAGCACCGGGGCCATGGCCATCAGGCTCGCGGCCATGAGCACCGGGTAGTCGATGGTCCGGTCGCTCGACAGCGTCGCGAGGCCGGCCGCGAGGGGCATGTCCTCGGCACGCGTCGAGACCACGAGCGGCCAGAGGAGCTCGTTCCACGACCACAGCACGGTCGTGATCGCGAGCACGCTGATCGAGGGACGGGCGAGTGGCAGCATGATCCGCCAGAACGTCTGGAACGGGTTGGCGCCGTCCATGCGCGCAGCCTCTTCCAGCTCGGGCGGCATGTTCAGGAACGCCGTCCGCATCAGGAAGGTGCCGAACGCGCTGAACAGCCCCGGTGCGACGATCCCCATCAGGGTGTCGAGCCATCCGAGCCCCTGCACGATCTGGTACTGCGAGATCAGGTACACCTGCGACGGCACCAGCAGGATCGACAGCACGATCGCGAGCAGGACCGCCCGGCCCCGGAACCGCATGCGGGCGAAGGCGTAGCCGGCGAGCGTGCAGAGCACGATCTGCGCCAGCGTGCGGATGATCGTGACGTACACGGACGTGCCGAGCTGGCTGAGGAACGGCAGGCGCTCGAACACCTGCGCGTAGTTCTGCCACTGCAGCTCTCCCGGCCAGAACGTCGGGGTGACGGACTGCACCTGGGCGTTCGTGGACAGCGACATGATGATCTGCCACACGAACGGGAACGCCATCGCGAAGCCGCCGACGCCGAGGACGACGTGGATCCACCAGTGGCTGCCGCCGCGGCGGCCGGGCCGACGTGCGGCCCGTGGCGGTGTGACGGTTGCGGTCATGCCTGCACCCACTTCCGTTGGACGCGGAACTGCACGAGCGTGACGATGCCGATCAGCAGGAAGATCACCATGGCGATCGCGGCCGCGAAGCCCTTGTCGTTGTCGATGAACCCGGCGCTGTAGAAGTAGAAGACGAGCGACATCGTCTTCGGGATCACCGGGTTGGTGCTGCCGAGGATGGCGTAGAGCAGGTCGAAGAGCTGGAAGCTCGAGATGGTCGTCACGATGACCACGAAGAAGATGCTCGGGCTGAGCAGCGGGACCGTGACGGAGCGGAACTGCCGCCAGCGGCTCGCGCCGTCGAGTTCGGCGGCCTCGTAGAGCTCCGGTGGGATGTCCTTGAGGCCCGCGCCGAGGATGATCATCGAGAACCCGAGGGACGACCACAGGCCGACGAAGCTCACCGCGACGAGCGCGAACCCGGGCGTCGAGATCCAGTACGGACCGTCGATGCCGAACAGTCCGATGAACCAGTTCACGATGCCGTAGTCGCCGTTGAACATGATGCGCCAGACGAGGGCGATCGCGGCCGGCATGGCGACGTAGGGCAGGAAGAAGAGGACCCGGTAGAACTGCGCGAACCGCAGGCCCGGGGTGTTCAGCAGACTGGCGAGCCAGACCGCGATCGGGATGCCGGCCAGGACGATGACCGTGTAGACGATCGTGTTGAGCAGCGACTGGTACAGCTGCGGGTCACCGGCGAGGCGGACGTAGTTGGCGACACCGCTGAACGTCGCGCCGCCGAACACGCCCCAGCTGGTGAACGAGTACCAGAACGTCTGGATGATCGGCCAGATGTAGAACGTGCCGACGCCGACGAGCAGCGGGAGGACGAACAGCCACGGCCACCAGCCGTCGGTCCGTCGAGGTGCGCGCGTGCCGCCGGCCGTCGGGCCGGGGGCGCCCCGCCCGGACGACCGCGTCGTCCGGGCGGGAGCGGAGGCGGCCTGTGGCCGCTCGGTGTTGATCGTCATCGGCTCGGGACTCACTGTTCCTTGGCGAGGGCGGCGTCCATCTTCTGCGCGAGCTGCTTCGCGACGTCGTCGACCGGGGTCGAACCGTCGAAGGCGTTCGGCAGGAGGTTGGTCTCGAGGGTGTTCCAGGCGGCGGTGTTCTTCGACACCGGCAGGGGCTTGGCGTAGTCGACGGCGTCGAGGAACACCTGGAGGTCGGCGTCCGGCATCGTCTTCGTGAAGGCGGACTGCGTGCCCTCGTAGGCGGGGATGACGGCGCCCATGTCGCCCTGCTGCTGCTGGGCGGTCTCGCCGGCGAGGTAGGCCTGGAGCGCCTGCGCCGCGGCCTTGTTCTTGCTCGCCTCGGCCACGACGTTCGAGACACCGTGGATGACGGTCGCCTGCTCCTTGCCCTTCGGTAGGGGGTACACGACGACGTCCTTCTCCATCGCGGTGCCGGTCAGGGCCGAGCGGAACCAGCTACCGCCCTGGTACATCGCGAGCTTGCCCGACGTGAACCACTGGTCGGCGGTGGTGTCGGTGAGCTGCTTGATCGACGGCGAAGCGCCCGAGTCGATCAGGTCCGTCCAGAACTGCAGGCCCGCTTCCGAGGCCTTCGAGGCGTACTCGGACTTCGTGCCGTCGGCGTTCACGACCGATCCCCCGGCCTGGAAGATCGTGTCGTAGTAGGTCGTCTGGCCGTCCATGCCGCCGGCCGCGCCGTACGCGCCGTCGGCCTCGAGCTTCTTGCTGAGCTCGGCGCCGGTCTCCTGGAAGTCGTCCCAGGTCCAGTCCTTCGACGGCAGGTCCATGCCGGCCTTCTCGAACAGGGCCTTGTTCACCCAGACGCCGATGGTGTCGAAGTCCTTCGGCACGCCGTACTGGGTGTCGTCGTACGTGTACAGGTCGTTCAGCGCGCTCGAGTACTTCGCGGGGTCGATGTCACCGGCCTTGACCGCACCGGTGATCGGCGCGAGCTTGCCGTTGGCCGCGTACAGCTGGAAGTTCGGGCCGTTCATCCAGAACAGGTCGGGCAGCGTGTTGCTCGAGCCCTGGGTCTGCAGCTTCGTCCAGTAGTTGGCGAACGGCGTGACGTCGACGCTGACCTTGACGTCCGGGTACTCCTCGTTGAAGCCCTTGAGGTTGGCCTTGATCGCCTTGACCTGGTTCTCGTCCCAGACGGCGTACGTCAGGTTCGCCTTGGTGTCCTTCGCGGCAGCGGTGTAGTCACCGCCGGAGCTCGACGCCCCGGAGGACGTGGAGCACCCGGCGAGGAGTGCGGCCGCGCCGAGCGCGGCGACGGCGCCGACGAGGATCCGGCGGACGCCGGTCCCTCGGGCGGGGATGTGTGCGGTCATCGGGAGGTCCTTTCGCACGGCCGTCAGGAACCGACGGTCTGGGCGGGGTGGGTGGGGTGCGGAGCGGGTCGTGTGGAGGGTGTGGCGGGCCGGCTGAAGTGCGCGATCGTCTCGGCCGGCAGCGGCGGGACGTCGATCGGGACGGAGCCGGTGCGCAGCGAGCGGGTCGCCAGGGCACCGGCGGCGACCGCGGCGCGGGCCGCGATCGGGGACAGCTCCGTCGGTTCGCCGAGGGCGACGGACCGCAGGAACTCGGTCATGGTGATCAGGTCGGCGTCGGCGTGGCCGTCCTCGACGCCGTCGATCGGGTACTCGCGGTCCCCCGCGGTGTCCCAGCCACGACGGTGCGTCCAGACCTTCACGACGCCACCGCCGGTGTCGCCGATGTTCTCGAGGCGGCCCTCGGTGCCGATGACCGTGTAGTTCCGCCAGTAGTCCGGGGTGAAGTGGCACTGCTCGTAGCTGGCCTGCACACCGTTGTCGAGCGTCATCATGACCATCGAGACGTCCTCGACGTCGACGACGGGGTTCAGCCCGGTCTGGGCGAGCGGCGGCCAGTTGTCGTGGGAGAACCAGTCCCCCATCAGCTCGCCGCTGCGGTCCCTCCGGTCGGTGACGTCACCGTAGACGGACAGCGAGCCCATGCCGACGACGCGGCTGGTGTCGCCGCCGCCCAGCGCGTGGATGACGTCCAGGTCGTGGCTGGCCTTCTGCAGGAGCAGGGAGTTGACGTTCGCACGGTCGGCGTGCCAGTCCTTGAAGTAGTAGTCCCCGCCGTTGCCGACGAAGTGCCGGCACCAGACGGCCTTGACCTCGCCGATCTCGCCGCGGTCGACGATCTCGCGCATCAGGCGGACGACGGCCGCGTGACGGAAGTTGTGGCCGACGTAGAGTGTGGTGCCCGTCTCGGCGGCGGTGTTGAGGACCGCGTCGGCATCCTCGACCGTGATGGCGAGGGGCTTCTCGAGGTAGACGGCGATGCCCGCGCGGAGCAGGTCGATCGCGATCTCGGCGTGCGTCCGGTCCGGGGTGGTCACGATCGCGGCGTCGACCTGGCCGGTGAGGTCCCGGTGGTGCTCGACCACCAGCGCGTCGGGGTACTCGGCCCGCCCGCGCTCGCGGCCCGCTGCGGTGACGTCCGCCACGGCGACGACCTGTGCCCGCAGTGCCGGTTCCGCGGCGACCGCCTCGGCGACGTGCCGTGCGATGGCGGACCGCTGGCCCATACCGATCACCGCGACGCGGAGGATCCCGTTGTCAACGCCCATGCTCATCTCGCTCCCTTGCGTGATTGTGACGCCCATGATGCCGAATCGATCATGAATGCACAATAGGCGCTCACGGATCGCTCATGGGTCCGCGGCGGGAGGGTTTTACACGATCGAAACGTCGCGCCCGCGATCCGGGCGCTCGTCCGCCTGCTCAGTCGGCGACGACGAGCTCCACGCCGGCGCTGGCGAGGTCGGCTGCGAAGGCCGGCGGGACGGGCTGGTCGGTGACCAGGACGTCGATGCGGTCCAGCGGGCAGATCCTGGCGAAGGTCGACCGCTCGATCTTGGTCGAGTCGGCGACCACGATGACCCGTCGCCCGACCGACGCGAAGTGCCGGCTGACCTCGGCCTCGCCCTCGTGCATGGTCGTGGCGCCGTACTGCCCGGTCAGGCCGTCCACCCCGAGGACCACGAGGTCGAGTGCGAACTCGTCGAGGGTGTCCCGGACGAGCGGTCCGACGAGCTCGTACGACTGCCGCCGCGCCACCCCGCCCGTGACCACGATCTTGACGTTGGCGCGGACGGACAGCTCGTAGCCGACGTTGAGCGCGTTCGTCACGATGGTGATCCCGAACTCGCCGTCGGCCCGGATGAACCGCTCGCTCTTGCCGAGTTCACGAGCGACCTCGGTCGTGGTGGTGCCGCCGTTGAGCCCGACGGTCTCGCCGGGCTGCACCAGTCGTGCGGCGGCGCGGGCGATGGCGGTCTTCGCCTCGGCCTGGCGCGCGATCTTGTACTGCAGGGGCAGTTCGTAGCCGGCCCCGAGCGCCGCTGCTCCCCCGTGCGTGCGCGTCACGAGCCGCTGGTCGGCGAGCGTCGTGAGGTCCCGTCGGGCCGTCGCCGCCGAGATCCCCAGCAGCTCCCCGATCTCGGCGATCGACACGTTGCCGCGTTCGCTCACCAGTTCGAGCAGGGCGTTCAGCCGCTGTTGGGGGGTCATGACGGCCATCCTACGGTGCCATCGCGACCGCTCGGTGATCGGAATTGACGCTTTGGTCTTCCATCGCGCACGATCGCTCGCTACGCTTCCTGATCATCGATCACCCGGATCGAACCGGACCGGAAGGCTCCCATGACCGACACCTTCGTGAACGCCGAACTGGCCTCCCAGCCGGAGACCTGGCGCGCTGCCGCAGCACTCCTGCCGACTTTCTCGGACGCGCTCCCCCAGCCCGGCGAACGCGTCGCGGTGATCGGCTGCGGCACGAGCTGGTTCATCGCGATGAGCTACGCCGTCGCCCGTGAGCAGGCCGGCCTCGGGGTCACCGACGCCTTCGCGGGCTCCGAGTACCCCGCATCGCGGGAGTACGACCGCGTGCTCACCATCAGCCGCTCGGGCACCACGACCGAGATCGTCGACCTGCTGCAGGCCCTGCCGTCGCAGCGCACCGTCCTGATCACGGCCGTCGCGGACAGCCCCGCCGCAGCCGTCGCCGACGACGTGGTCGCACTGCCCTTCGCCGACGAGCGCTCCGTCGTGCAAACCCGGTTCGCCACCACGGCGCTCGCCCTGCTGCGCGCGTCGATCGGCGACGACGTCGACGCCCTCGCCACCCAGGCCGAGACCGCCCTGACGGTGCCGATCGACGACCTGCTCGACGCCGAGCAGGTCTCCTTCGTGGGCCGTGGTGCCGCCGTCGGTCTGACGTTCGAGGCCGCGCTCAAGACGCGGGAGGCCGCACAGTTCTGGGCCGAGTCCTACCCGGCGATGGACTACCGGCACGGGCCGATCGCCATCGCGCAGCCCGGCCGGCTCGTCTGGTCGCTCGGTGCCGCGCCGCAGGGGCTCTCCGACGAGGTCGCCGCCACCGGTGCGCGCTTCGTGCAGCACGACCTCGACCCGATCGCCGGGCTCGTCGTCGTGCACCGGTTCGCCGTCGCCCTGGCCGAGGGTCGTGGGCTGGACCCGGACAACCCCCGTTCGCTGACGCGGTCGGTCATCCTCACCTGATGGCGGGCGCAGGCGCGGTGCTCGGGGTCGACGTCGGCGGCACGGGCACCAAGGCTCGGCTGACCGACACCGACGGACTCGTCCTGGACGAGACCCGGGTCCCGACGCCGCGCGACGACCCGTCGGGGGACCGACTGGCCGTCGCCGTCGCCGACCTGGCAGCCCGGGCGCTCGACCGCGGTCGTCTCGACGCCGTCGGGCTCGTCACGCCGGGTGTCGTCGACGAGGCCGCCGGCACCGTCGTCCTCGCGGTGAACCTCGGATGGCAGGACGTGCCGGTCCGTGGCCTCGTGCAGGCCGCGCTCGTCCGCCGCGGCATCGACGTCCCGATCGCCTTCGGCCACGACGTCCGCGCCGGCGCCCTCGCCGAGACCCACACCGGCGACACGGCGCTGTCCCGCGGATCGGTCGCCTTCGTGCCCGTCGGCACCGGGCTGGCCAGCGCGCTGGTCGTCGACGGCCAGGTGGTGTCCGGGGGCGGATGGGCGGGGGAGATCGGCCAGGTGCTGATCCCGTCCGGACCGCACGCGGGGGTCCGGGTCGAGGAGATCGCGTCGGCCGGGGGAGTCGCACGCCGCTCCGGCTCCGCATCGGCGCACGCAGCCATGCTCCGGGTGCGCGACGGCGACCCCGTGGCGACCGCCGTCTGGGACGACTGCGTCGCCGTTCTCGCTGACGCGCTCGCGTGGACGACCGCGGTCGCCGGGTGCCACACCGTCATCGTCGGCGGGGGACTCGCCGAGTCCGGCCCGCTGCTGTTCGGGCCGCTGCGCACGGCGGTGGCCGAACGGCTCGTCGGGGTCCGCGCTCCGGAGGTCCTGCCGGCCGCTCACGGCGACGCCGCCGGAGCCATCGGCGCGGGCATGCTCGCTCGGCGGCTGCTCGAGAGCGGGGTCCTACTGTGACCACGCTCGTCCGCGCGCCGCGCATCGTGACCGCTGCCCACGACCTGCACCACGGCTGGATGCTCCTCGGCGACGACGCCACCGTGCTCGCGGTCGGTAGCGGCACACCGCCGCGCGCAGGCACTGCGGTCACCGTCGAGGGCAGCGTCGTACCGGGCTTCGTCGACCTGCACGCCCACGGCGCCCTCGGCCACGACTTCGCGACCTGTTCCACGGAGGACGCCCGGGCAGCGGCGGCGCACCACCGGTCGCGGGGGACCACGACCCTCGTCGCCTCGATCGCCACCGGACGCCCCGACGACACCGTCGCAGCGCTCACGCGCCTGCGCCCACTCGCCTCGGACGGAACGCTGGCGGGCGTGCACCTCGAAGGGCCGTGGTTGTCCCCGGCCCGCCGCGGAGCCCATCGGATGGACCTGCTCCACGCCCCGGACCCCCTCGAGGTCGACGCGTACCTGGCGGCCGCCGACGGCGCGCTGCGGATCGTCACGCTCGCCCCCGAGCTCCCCGGCGCCGTGGAGACCGTGGCGCGGTTCGTCGCCGCCGGGATCATCGTGGCGATCGGACACACCGACGCCTCCGCCGAGCAGACCCGCCGTGCGATCGACGCCGGCGCCACGCTCGTCACGCACCTGTTCAACGGCATGCCGCCGCTGCACCATCGCTTGCCCGGGCCGGTCGGGGTCGCCCTGACCGACGACCGGGTCCTGCTCGAGTGCATCGTCGACGGGCACCACCTCGACCCGACCACGATCGGGCTCGTCCAGCGGAGCGCACCGGACCGCCTGGTCCTCGTGTCCGACGCGATGTCGGCGACGGGCTGCCCCGACGGCGACCACACCATCGCCGGGTCCCCGGTCTCCGTCCGCGGCGGTGTCGCGATGCTCGCCGACGGGTCCTCGTTGGCGGGCAGCACGATCACCGTCGCCGACGCGGTCCGCCGACTGTCGACGAGCGGGGTCGCGGTGCCCGAGGTCGTCGCCGCCTCCGCCACCCGCGCGGCTCGGATGCTCGGTCGACCGGCGCCGCTCACGGTCGGCGCACCCGCCGACCTCCTGGTCCTCGACCCCGACACCGGTTCGGTACAGCCTCTCCTGACACCGGCGGTGGTCGCGTGATCGTCGTCGTCACACCGAACCCAGCCGTCGACGTCACGTACCGGGTCGCCGAACAGCGCATCGGCGAGACCCAGCGGGTGCTCGACGTCGCACGGCACCCGGGTGGCAAGGGCCTGAACGTCGGCCGGGTCCTGGCAGCGACCGGTGTCGCGACGCACGCGGTCCTGCCCCTCGGGGAGACGCCCGGCCGCTGGATCTCGGACGCGCTCGACCGCCTCGGCCTCGACCACACCGACGTCGTGGTGTCCGGTACGACCCGCACGACGGTCACCGTGGTCGACGACATCGCCCACCCGACGATGTTCGGCGAACCCGGCCCGGTGCTCACGGCCGTCGAGTGGGACGCCGTCGCCACGGCGGTCGGCGGACTGCTCGCCGACGCCGACACCACCGCCTTCGTCGTGTCCGGTTCGCTGCCCAGCGGAACCGCGCCCGACGTCGTCGCGAGCTGGGTCGCCACGGCGCACGGGCACGGCGTCCTGAGCGTCGTGGACTGCTCCGGTGCTGCGCTGCTGGCGGCGGCGAGCGCCGGCGCCACGGTCTGCAAGCCGAACCGCGAGGAACTGCTCGAGGCCACCGGTGCCACGGACGAACGTGCCGGCGCGCTCCGACTGCTGGAACTCGGTGCCGGTGTCGTGGTGGTCTCCCGCGGGGCGCACGGCATCGCCGCCCACACCGCGGACCACGTGCTCGAGGTCCCGGCGGTGCCCGGTGTGTCCGGCAACCCGACGGGCGCGGGCGACGCGGCGACCGCCGGACTGGTCGGCGCTCTGGTCGGCGCGGGTACCCGGCAGGGACCCGGTGCACCGTTCGCCGACGACACCCTGCTCCGGGCCCTCCGGTCCGCCGCCGCCCACGGGGCCGCCGCCGTCCTGCGCCCGGTGGCCGGCGAGGTCGACCCCGCCGACGTCCACCGCTTCCTGACCCACCCCGACCGAACGAGGACCCCAGCATGATCACCGACCTGGCCCTGACCGGCCTGCTCGACACCGCCCGCACGGCACACCGTGGGGTCGGCGCGTTCAACGTCGTCCTGCTCGAGCACGCCGAGGCCATCGTCACCGGGGCCGAGCGGGCCGGGCTGCCCGTCATCCTGCAGATCAGCGAGAACTGCGTCCAGTACCACGGCGGGCTCGCGCCGATCACGACCGCGACCCAGGCGATCGCCCGGGCCGCCGACGTCGACGTCCTGGTCCACCTCGACCACATCGAGGACCCGGACCTCGTCGCCGCCGGGATCGACCTCGGCGTGGACTCCGTCATGTACGACGGCTCCCACCTGGACTTCGCGGCGAACGTCGCCGCCACCCACGACCTCGCGGTGCGGTGTCACGCCGCCGGCGTCGCCATCGAGGCCGAGCTCGGCGAGGTGGGCGGCAAGGACGGTGTGCACGCTCCCGGCGTCCGCACCGACCCGACCGACGCCGCCGCGTTCGTGGCCGACACCGGGGTGGACGCCCTGGCCGTCGCCGTCGGGACGTCGCACGCGATGCAGACCCGCGAGGCCTCGGTCGACCGCGACCTGGTGGAACGCCTGCATGCCGCGGTGCCGGTCCCGTTGGTCCTGCACGGCTCATCGGGGCTGTCCGACGACGAACTGCGCGGGGCGGTGCGCGCCGGCATGACGAAGCTCAACATCTCGACGCACCTGAACGGCCTGTTCACCCGTGCCCTGCGCACCGTGCTCGAGGAGCGCCCCGATCTGGTCGACCCGCGGAAGTACGTGTCTGCGGGGCGCGAGGCGATCTCCACCGAGACTGCACGACTGCTGACGCTCCTGCACGGCTGAGCGGAAGCAGCGACAGCGCGAGCAGCGCCTGCGCCTGCGCCTGTAGCGACAGGGAGCCCGTTCAGCAGAGCGGGACGTTCACCGCGAGCCCGCCCATGGCGGTCTCCTTGTACTTCGACGACATGTCCGCCCCGGTCTGCCGCATCGTCTCGACGACCTGGTCGAGTGACACGTGGTGCACGCCGTCCCCGCGCAGGGCCATCCGTGCGGCGTTGATCGCCTTGTTCGCCGCGATCGCGTTCCGCTCGATGCACGGGATCTGCACCAGGCCGCCGATGGGGTCGCACGTCAGGCCGAGGTTGTGCTCCATGGCGATCTCGGCAGCGTTCTCGACCTGTTCCGGTGTGCCCCCGAGGACCTCGGCGAGCCCGGCGGCCGCCATCGAGGCAGCGGATCCGACCTCACCCTGGCACCCGACCTCGGCCCCGGAGATCGACGCACGCTCCTTGTAGATCGAGCCGATGGCGCCCGCGGTGAGCAGGAACCGCACCACGGCGTCGTCCCGGTCGGCGGCGGTGATCGCGGGGACGTACGTCAGCGCGTAGTACAGGACCGCGGGGATGATGCCGGCGGCGCCGTTGGTGGGTGCGGTGACGACCCGGCCACCGGTGGCGTTCTCCTCGTTCACCGCCATGGCGACGAGGTTCACCCACTCCATGGCGAACAGCGGGTCGTGGTCGGGGTCCTCGCGGGTGAGCTGCTCGTGCCAGGTGCTGGCGCGGCGACGGACGTCGAGGCCGCCGGGCAGGCAGCCGTCCCGTCGGACGGAGCGCTCGACGCACGAGTCCATCACGGCGTGGATGCCGAGCAGTCCGGTGCGGACGTCGGCGTCGGTCCGGGTGACCGACTCGTTGGCGAGCGCCACCCCGCTGATCGGCAGACCGGACGCGGCACAGGCGGCCAGCAGTTCGGCGCCGCTCGAGAACGGGAACGGCACGCGGTCGTCGACGGGGATCGCCGCGCCCGCGACGACGGCCCCGTCGCCCTCGCCCTCGCTGTCGCGCGCGATGAAGCCGCCGCCGATCGAGTAGTAGGTCTCGTCGGCCAGGTCGGCACCGGATGCGTCACGGGCGCGCAGCCGCATGGCGTTCGGGTGCCGGGGCAGCATGGTCAGGGGGTGCAGCACGATGTCGGCGAGCCGGAACGGTACGGTCGCTCCGCCGTCGAGTCGGAGCACGCCGTCCCGTTCGAGGGCATCGAGCGCCGCTGACATCGCGTCCGGGTCGACGGTCTCGGGGTGGGACCCCATCAGGCCGGCGACCACGGCACCGAGGGTGCCGTGGCCCTGCCCGGTCGACGCGAGCGAGCCGTACAGGTCGACGGCGACGGACGCGACCGGGAGCCCGGCCACCAGGGTGGCGAACTCGGCACCGGCCCGCATCGGCCCGACGGTGTGCGAGCTCGAGGGACCGACACCCACGCTGAACAGATCGAAGACGGAGACCGGCACGCCGTCACACTAACCCGTCCGGACGGACCGGGTCTCGGACTGGCGGCGCCGATTCTCAGCGGCGGGCGTTGCCCTCGGCCGGGACCACGAACCACAGGACGACGTAGGCGATCCACAAGGGGCCGGGAAAGAGGCTCAGGATCACCCAGCCGATGCGGACGAGGGTCCGGGACAGGCCGAAGCGGTCGGCGAGGCCGGCGCAGACACCGGCGAGGATGCGGCCGTTGCGGGGACGGGAGAGTGTGCTCATGGGGACGACGTTACGCAGTCTCGGGGCGCCCGAGCATCCGGGCCACACCCGGAGCGCAGTGGGGGAAACCCCCGGCCGTACCCCGAGCCGCCGAACGACCCCCGGCACCCGTCAGGGGATCAGCACGATCTTCCCGCGGGTGTGCCGCTGCTCGAGCTGCTCGTAGGCGTCCTGCACCCGGTCAAGCGGGTACGTCGCCGCGATCGGCACCTCGACCTCGCCGTTCGCCACCTGCATCGCGAGGGCGCCGAGGATCTCCGGGTCGGCCGTGTCCGCACTGCCGGATGCCTTCGCACCGACCTCGGCGGCGGCCTCGAACGCGATGATCGTCTCGATGCGGTCGACCGGCACGCCCAGGGCGATCCCCAGGTGCACGTACTCGGGTCCGTAGGTGTCGATGACGGCGTCGATGCCGTTGGTCGCGAGTTCGGTGATCCGCTCCTGCAGGCCCTCGCCGTACGCGACGGGTCGTGCTCGCTTCGACCGGAGCCACTCGTGGTTCGCCTCGGACGCGATCGCGATGACGTCGATGCCCTCGTTCGTCAGCAGTTGGGTGACGAACCCGCCGACACCACCGGCAGCCCCGGACACGACGACGGTCTCGCCGGGTCGGGGATCGACGGCACGGACGGCGGCAGCCGCGGTCGTCGCGACGATGTCGAGCCCGCCGGCGACGGTCCAGTCGAGCAGTCGCGGCTTCTGCACGACCTGTTCGGCCGGCACCGACACGTACTCCGCCTGGCTCGCGCGGTCCCACGACCACCCGAGGACCTCTTCGCCCTCGTCGACGCCGTCGACGCCCTCGCCGACCGCCACGACGATCCCGGCGAAGTCGGTGCCCTGTCCGGACGGCAGCGCGTCTGCGGACCCGCCGTCGAACAGCCCCTGGCGGATCGCCGACTCGCCGGGGTTGATGCCGGCGGCGCGGACGCGCACGAGCACCCGGCCGGCGGAGGCCTCGGGGACGGGGACCTCGGCGACGTGCAGCACGGACCGGTCTCCCCACTCGTCGAAGCGGACAGCGCGCATGGTCTCCGGGATCACAGTCATCGCGTCCGACGGTACCCCCAGCACGACGAACGGTCCGCGTGGACCGCTCCATCGGCGTGACGGTGGGAGACTGGGCGACATGCCCATCCTCAACAAGGACATGCAGGTCTGCATGTCGCTCGCGGCCCGGCCGAGCAACATCGGCACCCGGTTCCACAACTTCCTGTACGACGAGCTCGGGCTCAACTTCCTGTACAAGGCGTTCACCACGACCGACCTGCCCGGCGCCGTGGCCGGCATCCGTGCCCTCGGCATCCGTGGCTGCTCGGTGTCGATGCCCTTCAAGGAGGCGATCATCCCGCTCGTCGACCACATCGAGGAGTCCGCCGCCGCCATCCAGTCGGTGAACACGGTCGTGAACGACGACGGCGTGCTCACCGCGTCGAACACCGACTACGAGGCGATCGCCGCACTGCTCGCCTCGCACGACGTCGACACCGCGTCACGCGTGCTGCTCCGCGGTTCCGGCGGCATGGCGAAGGCCGTCACCGCGGCGTTCCGTGGCGCCGGCTTCGACCACCTGACGGTCGTCGCCCGCAACGAGCAGACCGGCCCGGCACTCGCGTCGCAGTACGGCTACGAGTGGGTCGCCGAGGAGCGCGAGGCGGGGGAGACCGACCTGGTCGTCAACGTCACGCCCCTCGGCATGCGCGGTGACCAGCAGGACGCGCTCGCCTTCGCCCAGGACCGGATCGAGGCAGCCCACACGGTCTTCGACGTGGTCGCGTTCCCCTCGGAGACCCCGCTGGTCCGCGCCGGCCGCCAGGCCGGCAAGCACGTCATCACCGGAGCCGAGGTCATCGCGCTGCAGGCAGCACGCCAGTTCGAGCGCTACACGGGCGTCGCCCTGACCGACGACCAGGTGGCGCGCGCCAGCGAGTTCTCGCGCGCCGAGTAGTCGACGCGACCACGAGGACGGACGGGAGGTGGGCCCCACACGCCGGTTCCGGCGTGACGCGCCAGCGGCACGACGGCCGTGACGGGAGGGACGGTGCCAGCTGGCACCGTGCCTCCCGTCCGTCCGTGGGGACGTCTCAAGCGTTCGCCGCGCGTCCGACGGCCACCCACCCGAGCCGGCGCAACGTCTCGTGGTTGCGGACCCAGATGAGCGGCTGCATGAGGAAGTCGGGGACGTACGAGCCCGGACCGGCGACCGCGTTCTCGACGATCGTCACCTTGCAGCCCTTGCGGTGCGGCTCCACGGTCAGTTCCACGCGTGCCTCGCCGATCGGCCACCCCTTCGGCTGGATCACCATGCGGTGCGGCGGGTCCCACACCAACGAGGTCGTGACGTCGTCGATGACGACCGGCCACGCGCCGAACGAGTGGTGCAGGTGCGTGCCGACCTGCGGCCACCCGGGCTCCTGCGCGCGCATGCGTGAGGCGCCGACCACCCAGGTCGTGTAGAGCCAGCCGTCGGCGAACACGTCGAAGACGTCCTCGGGCGAGCAGTGCAGGATGCGGACGTTCTTGGCCATGGTGTTCAGCCTTCCGGGGTGAGGTCGACGTCGTCGGGCAGCCCGAAGGTGTGCCGGAGCGCGCTCTTCGCGGCACGCCAACCAGCCATGCCGTGCACACCGGGGCCGGGCGCGGACGACTCCGAGCACAGGTACATGCCGCCGCCCATCCGCCACGGGTCGCTGGACAGCACCGGGCGCTTCACGAGCTGCCAGAAGCTCGCAGCACCGGCGGCGATGTCACCGCCGACGTAGTTCGGGTTGTGGTCCGACATGTGCGCCGCCGTGCGGCTCGACGACTGCAGGATCGTGTCGCGGAACCCCGGTGCGAACCGCTCGACCTGCCGCGTGATCGCCTCGGTCTGGTCGACGTCGGACCCCGCCGGCACGTGCGCGTAGGCCCAGAACACGTGCTTGCCCCCCGGCGCACGGGTCGGATCGACGACGGTCGGCTCCGAACCGAGCACGTACGGCCGTTCGGCGTGCCGGCCGTGCGCGACCGAGCCCTCCGCCGCGGCGATCTCGGCTCGCGTCCCACCGATGTGCACGGTGCCGGCCCTGCGCAGCGCCTCGTTCGTCCACGGCACCGGGTCGGACAGTGCGAAGTCGACCTTCGCAGCTGCGTTGCCGAACCGGAACCGGCGGAGCGCACCGCGCTTCGGCGTCGGGATCTGCGAACCGGCGATCCGCAGCATGCCGGGCACGCTCGTGTCGAACAGCACCGCCTTCGCCGGAGTGAGGTCACCGAGGGACCGGACCTCGTGCCCGGTGACGATGCGACCGCCGTGCGCGACGAGGTCGTCGGCGAGCGCGTCGACGATCGACTGGCTGCCGCCGATCGGCACGGGCCAGCCGCGGGCGTGTGCGTAGGCGCCGAGCGACAGCGCCGCGGCGGCCGTCGACAGCGAGGGCATGTGCTGGATGGAGTGTGCGGCGACACCGGACACCATCGCCGGCGCGGCGTCCTGCCGGAAGCGGGCGTTCCAGGCGCTGCTGCCCTGCTCGAGGGCGCGCAGGCCGAACCGCAGCACCGTGAGCGGGTGCCGTGGCACGTGCAGCAGGGCGTCGGTCGCGAAGTCGGCGACCTGGTCGGCGGAACGGGCGAGCGGGCCCATCAGGTTCCGGAAGGCGGGACCGTCCACACCGAGCTCGGCGGCCGTCCGCTCGAGGTCCTGGTACGCGATGCCCGCGCGACCGCCGTCGAGCGGGTGCCCGTACTGCACCTCGGGCAGGCGGAGCTCGATGCGCTCCTCCATCCGGAACAGCCGGAAGAACTCGGACTGCAGCGCCATCGGGTGCACGGCCGAGCAGACGTCGTGCAGGAACCCCGGCAGCGTGAGCTCCGCGGTGCGCGCCCCACCGCCGATCGTGTCGTTCCGTTCGACCACCTCGACGGACAGGCCCGCACGGGCGAGCGTCACCGCCGCCGCGAGTCCGTTCGGTCCGGCCCCGACGACCACCGCATCAACCATGGTCCGAGCCTAGGGACTCGTGTCTGCGCGTGGTCCCGGTCAGGGGCGTGCGACGTCGGGGTCAGCCGGGTCGGAGCCGTCCTCGTCGCCGTCGACGTCGTCGGGCTCGTCGGCGTCGACCGGGGTCGAGCCCACGGGGTGCTCGGCCAGCAACGTCGCGAAGTCCTCGTCGAGCATCTGCTGCAGGCGGTCGTCACGGCCGATCTCGTAGTCGTCGGCCGGACGCTGGGCCCAGCCGAGACGCCCGACGACCGTGGTGCCGATGTCGTCCCAGGCTCGGGCGCGGGCAGCGAGCACGATGCCGTCGACGAAGTGCTGGTCGTCGCGGCGCTTGTCGAGCATCGTCGCGAGTTGCTCGTACGTCGCCTCACGCGTGCGGAGCTTGAGGTCGTCGCCCCGCCGGTAGTCGTGCTGGTGGCGTGAGCGACCCTTCGACTTGCTCGACGTCGACCGGATCTCCCGCATGCGGGCAGCGTCGCCCCGCTGTTCCTCGGCCATGCGGTGCAGTTCCTCGCGCGCAGCCTCGGCGATCAGCGCGTGGTCGAAGTAGCCCTGGTCACGCAGCGCGTTCGTGATGATCCGGTTGCCGACCGCGATCGTGACCGCGGCCTTCGCGATGAGGAAGCCCTCGTCGACGGCACGCTTCAGTTCGACCTGGCTGATGGGTCGATCGCGCACGTCGTGGTTGCGTCGTCCGAACAAGGCCATGCTCCGACGATACCGGCGGCGGGTGACCATCCGTCCGCAGGCGGACCCGGATCAGGCCCTGGAGGGACGACGCACCCCGAGCGGTTCCGTAGCGTCAGGTGCATGGTCACGTACTCGGAATCCCCCCGCACCGGTCTCGGGACGGCGAGCCTGGTCCTCGGGATCTGCTCGCTGCTCGCCGGATGGACGTTCGTCGCCCCGATCGTCGGGCTGTGCCTGGGGGTCGCTTCGCGGAGCCGGGAACCGCTCGCCCGTGGTCGCGCGGGGTGGGGGATCTTCCTGAACCTCGTCGCGCTGGCCGTCTGGATCCTGCTGCTCGTGCTGGCGGTCGTCGGCGGTGTGTTCGCGGTCTGGCTGGGTGCGACGCAGGGCTCCTGACGCACGCGCACGGGGGAGGCGGGGATCCTCGCCTAGAGCAGCAGGCCGTAGACGGCGACGTCGGCCCGGACGGGCCCGAGCGGCAGCGCACCCCGCAGGGTCCCCTCGTGGGCGAACCCGAGCCGTTCGGCGAGCGCGCGGCTGCGGACGTTGTCGACGCCGGTCCGGATCTCGAGCCGTGCGGTGCCGCGTGCCCGCGCGACCTCGACCAGGACCCCGGCGGCTCGCCCCGCAACACCGCAGCCCTCGTGTCCGGCGTCGACCCAGTAGCCGAGCGATGCCTGACCCAGGTACGGGTCGAAGGTCAGCGACGCCACCCCGACGATCCGGTCGTCGGACCGGATGACGCACGGGAGCGCACGGTCCATCGCGAACTGGCCGAGCAGCCGTTCGGTGTGCAGCCCGATGGTCTCGCGGTCCTGCGGGTCCCATGCCCACGGTTCGGCCGCACGCAGTCGACCCAGGTTCGCGCGCACGAGTTCGAGCACCTGGTCGACCGTCGTCAGGTCGCGCAGCGTCAGCGTGTACCCGTCGCCGAGGTCCCGCCCGAATGCCGCCACCCGTCAGAGACTATGCACGCGGAGCGCTACTCGTACCGGAGCGCCTCGATCGGGTTCTGCCGTGCGGCGCGGCGTGCGGGGAGGGTGCCGGCGAGGAACGCGATGAACATCACGACGAGGATGATCGTCGCCACCGAACTCGGTGCGAACTGCATGATCTGCAGGCCCGGCAGGTCCTTGAGCACCGTGCCGGCGAGGACGTTCGAGATGCCCGTGCCGAGCAGGATCGCGACACCGGCACCGATCGCGCTGCCGAGGAAGCCGATGAAGACCGCCTCGAGCGAGAACAGCGTGTAGACCTTGCCGCCGCCCATGCCCATCGCCTTCATCAGACCGATCTCGCGGGTGCGCTCCTGCACGCTCATGAGCAGCGTGTTGATGATGCCGAAGCCCGCCGCCACCAGGGCGATGACGGCGAAGGCGTTCAGGACCCCGACGATGCCGCTGATGACGGTCTGGAACTGACCGAGCTGGTCCTGGATGGTCTGCCCGAGGAACCCGTCGTCCGACAGTGCCTTCTTGACCGTGGTCGCGGAGGCCCCGGAGTCGAGCGTCGCGGTGGCGCTGGCGTACGAGGTCGCGATCGAGTCCGGCTTGCCGACCTCTTGCGCGGCCTGCATCGCGTCGGTGAGCGCGGCGTTCGCCCCGGCACCGCCGCCGAACAGCGACTCGTTCTGCACACCGACCACCGTGGCGGTGAGGGTGTGCTCCTTGCCCTGGTAGTCGTCCACCGCGAAGGTGAGCTCCTTGCCGATGGCGGCCTTCGCACTGCCGAGTCCGAGGTTCTCCAGGTAGTTCGTCGGCAGGATCACCTGGTTCGCGTCGGTGTCGTCGTCGAGCTGCTTCCCGCTCGCCAGGTCGGCGTCGAGCTCGCCGGCGTTGGCCGTGAGCGAGACGACGTACTTGCCGTCGTCACCGTGCTCGGCGTACTTCGGCGCGAGGGCGACCGCCGGACGGATGCTCTTGATGCCGTCGATCGCGCGGATGTCGTCGACGTCGGACTGCGACAGGTACGAGAACGACGCCGGACCACGGTCGACGCTCTGGCCGGACTCGTCGGGGTCGTACTCCGCCGGGCCGCTGTCGGTCGACGCGGTGTCGACGGCCTTCGTGATGGTCAGGGAACCGGTGTCGCCGATCGAGGAGACCTGGGTGTCGATGTAGTTGCTGACGCCCGTGCCGATCGCCGAGGTGAGCGTGATCGTGAAGGCGCCGATGAAGATCGCGATGACCGTCAGGGTCGTGCGCAGCTTCGACCGGAAGGTGTTCGCGACCGCGGTGCGGAGCAGGTCGAGGAAGTTCATGCGGAGTGCCTTCCGTGCGTGGCCTGCTGGTCGACGGCGGCGCCGGCCGTGGGCACGCCGTCCGATCCGCCGACGATGAGTCCGTCGCGGACGTTGACGCTGCGGTCGCAGCGGGCGGCGAGTTCTTCGTCGTGGGTCACCACGACGAGCGTGATCCCGCGTTCGCGCTGCAGGCCGAAGAGCATGTCCTCGACCACCTGCCCGGTGTTCGTGTCGAGGTTGCCGGTCGGCTCGTCGGCGAAGATGACGCTCGGCTCGCCGACCAGTGCGCGTGCGATGACCACGCGCTGCTTCTGCCCGCCGGACAGGTCGTTGGCGTCGTTCTTCGCCTTGTCGGCGAGGCCGAGGGACTCGAGCGCCGCCATGCCGCGGCGCTTCCGCTCGGCACCGGAGACGCCGGCGATCTTGAGGGGGAGCACGACGTTGTCGAGCACCGAGGTCTTGGGGGTCAGGAAGAACTGCTGGAACACGAACCCGAAGGTGCTGTTGCGCGTGCGGTTCACCTGCCGCGCACCGAGGGTCGCCGCATCGGTGCCGTCGAGCAGGACCTGCCCGGTCGACGGCTTGTCGAGCAGTGCGAGCAGGTGCATGAGCGTCGACTTGCCCGAGCCGGACTTGCCGACGATCGCAAGGCTCTCGCCCTGGTGCACCTGGAGCGACACCCCCTTGAGCGCGTCGAACCGCGTCGGGCCTCGGCCGTAGGTCCTGGCAAGGTCACGGGCCTCGAGCACGGGAGTGGTCATGGCCCCACCGTAGTGTCCGGTGCACGACTGCAAGTTTGCGTTTGCTGTAGATCATGTGACGTTCCGGTTACAGTCGGGCCATGCCCGACACCGCGCCCGCCACCGAGATGGGTCTGCGCGACCGCAAGCGCATCGAGACCCGCAACCGCATCGCGGAGGCGGCTCGGTCGCTGGCCCTCGAGCAGGACATCGACCGCACCACGATCGAGCAGATCGCCGCCCGTGCCGAGGTGTCACCGCGCACGTTCTTCAACTACTTCGAGAGCAAGGAGGACGCGGTCCTCGGGCACACCGAGCTCGACCTCGACCCCGCCACCCTCGACGCGCACCTGGCCGCCGTCGCGGGGGAGCCGGCGGCGCAGGCCGTGGTCGACCTGGCGTTCCTGGTGTTCGGCTCGTCGTTCGGCGACGAGCACGAGCGACTCGAGCGCAAGGAGGTCATCGTGCGGTTCCCGCAGCTGATGCGCCGCCAGGTCGCGCGGATGACCACGGTCGCCGAGGCGATGACCGGCGCGGTGCGCAGGATCCTCGAACGCGATCCCGCCTGGGGGCCGGACGCCGCGACCCCGCAGGCGGCCGAGATGCTGCTCGGCATGTGCATGACGGGACTGCGCAGCGCCGCCCGGCACGAGGGCTCCGCCCCGGAGCAGGTGCGTGCCGCGGTGGTCGCGTCGATCCGCGACGCCGCGGCCCGCATCACGGCTTCGTGATGAAGCCCTCCTTGACCATCCAGTCGAAGGCGACGTCGGCCGGCTCCCGCCCCTCGACGTCGACCTGACGGTTCAGCTCCTGCAGCACGGCGTCGGTGAGCTTCGGCGAGATCTGGTCGTAGACGTCGGCGAGCTGCGGGTACTCCTTGAGCGTGGCCGAGTCGAGGACCGGGGCGACGTTGTACGCCGGGAAGAAGCCCTTGTCGTCCTCGAGCACGGTCAGGCCGAGGGACTTGATGCGGCCGTCGGTGGTGAAGACCTCGCCGAAGTTGCACTTGCCGCGGTCGGTGGCCGTGTAGACCGTGCCGGTGTCGAGGATGCTGACGTTGTCGCTCGGGATCCCGTTGTCGCCCGAACCGCCGAGCTCCAAGCCGTACTTCTTCAGCATCGGCTTGAACCCGTCGGCACGCGAGTTGAACTCCGACTCCACGCAGAAGGTGCGCTCGTCGACGGGCAGCTTTGCGATGTCGGAGAGCGTCTTGACGTCCCCGAGCTCCTCGACCGCCTCGTCGCGGACCGCGAAGGCGTAGGTGTTGTTCATCGGCGCCGGGTCGAGCCACGTGAGCCCGTTGCCGGCGTCCTCCTGCTTGACCGCTTCCCACTGCTCGGTCTTGTCCGGGATCCCCTCGGCGTGGCCCATGAAGGTCAGCCAGGCGGTGCCCGTGTACTCGTAGGTCAAGTCCGCACCGTGCGAGGTCATCAACTCGCGGACGGCGACGCTGCCCGGCACGTTGGTCTCGTCGGTGACGTCGAACCCGGCGGCCTTCGCGGCGAGCACGGCGATCTTGCCGAGCACGAGCTGCTCGGTGAAGTTCTTCGACGTCACGGTGATGTGGGCGCCGTCCGGCAGGTCGTCGATGCGCTCGATGGTGCCGGGACCGGCCTCGGGGACGAAGGACGTGGCGGGCTGCAGACCGCAGCCGGCCAGGACGAGCGCGGTGGTGCCGGCGAGCACGACGGCGGCCCCGCGGCGGAGGCGGCGGGTACGGCGGTTCATCGGAGTCCCTTCGGACGTGCGACGGTCTCGACCACGCGGCCGAGCCAGTCGATGGAGAGGGCGAGGAGCGCCACGAGCAGCGCCCCGGCGACGAGCACCTTCGGCAGGAAGAGCGTCACGCCCGTGGTGATGAGGAGACCGAGACCACCGGCACCGACGAAGGTGGCCAGGCTCGCGGTACCGACGAGCAGCACGAGGGCCGTCCGGATGCCGGACAGCATGACCGGCACCGCGAGGGGCAGCTCGACGCGCATCAGGACGCTGAACGCGCTCATGCCCATGCCACGGCCGGCCTCCACAAGCCGCGAATCGACGCTCTGCACACCGATCATGGTGTTCCGGAGCACCGGCAGGATCGCGTAGAGCACGAGCGCGACCACGGCGGACCAGCTGTTCAGGCCGAGCCACGCGGCGAGCAGCACGATCAGGCCGACCGCGGGGGCCGCCTGCCCGAAGTTCGCGACGGCGAGCACGTACGGGCTCGCCCGGCGCAGCGGTCCGCGCGTGAGGACGATGCCGAGCGGGATGCCGATGACGAGCACCAGCACCGTCGACTGCAGCGTGAGCACCAGGTGCTGCCCGGTGAGCGCCAGGATGTCCGACGGGTTGAGCGTCGTGCGCTCGGTCGGGGTCAGGTCCGCCGTGGCGAGCCAGATCGCGAACCCGGCGAGCACGAGGAGGATCGCGATCGGCTGGAAGAGCAGGCCCTTCCAGGACGTGCTGGCGCCGGTGGCGGGTCCGGCGGCGACAGCGCTCACAGGTCTTCCCCGGAGGGCGCGATCACGGGCGCCGCCGACGAGGACGGCAGCGTCTCGATCTGGTTGGTGTTCGTGCCGACCGGCGTGTACGCGCGGTCGTCAGCGGCTGCCGCACGCGACCGGGTGATGGCCTCCATGACGACCTCGACCGTGATGACACCGCGGAACGCCTCGCCCCGACCGGTGACGAGTGCGGCGCCCGCGCTGGAGACGAGCATGGTGTCGAGCGCGTCGTTGAGCGTCGAGGCCTCGCCCACGATCGGCAGTTCCGGGTCGACGCCGTCCGGGATCCGGTCCAGGCGCTCGAGCTGCCGGCGCGACGGCCAGCCGATCGGCCGCTGCCGACGGTCGACCACGACGGCGTGCCCGTGGCCTCCGGCCTCCTGCATGCGCTGCAGGACGGCCTTCGCCTCTTCGCCGGGGGAGCAGGTCACCGCGGAGACGACCTCGACGTCGCGGACCCGGTTCAGGGTGAGCTGCTTCAGCCCGGCCCCCGAGCCGATGAAGTTCTCGACGAACTCGTTCGCCGGCTCGGCCAGGATCCGCTCCGGGGTGTCGTACTGCACGATGTGCGCACCCTCGGTGAAGATGACGATCCAGTCGCCGAGCTTCACGGCCTCGTCGAAGTCGTGGCTGACGATGACGATCGTCTTGTGCAGCTCCTCCTGGATGCGCAGGAGCTCGTCCTGCAGACGCTGCCGGGTGATCGGGTCCACCGCGCCGAACGGCTCGTCCATCAGCAGGACGGGCGGGTCGGCGGCGAGCGCCCGGGCGACACCGACGCGCTGCTGCTGGCCGCCGGAGAGTTCGCGGGGGTAGCGGTCGCGGTAGGTGTCGGGGTCGAGCGAGACGAGGTCGAGCAGCTCGTCGACGCGCGCCGCGATCTTCTCCTTCGACCAGCCGAGCATCTTCGGCACGATCGCGATGTTCGCGGCGACGGTCATGTGCGGGAAGAGCCCGCCGGCCTGGATGACGTAGCCCATCCGGCGGCGGAGCTCGTCGGCGTCGATGCCGGTCACGTCGTCGTCCCCGACGACGATGCGGCCCTCGGTGGGCTCGATCAGCCGGTTGATCATCTTGAGCGTGGTCGTCTTGCCGCAGCCGGACGGGCCGACGAGCATGACGATCTTGCCGGCGGGGATCTCGAGGGTGATGCCGTCGACGGCGGGCTTCGACTGTCCGGGGTACCGCTTGGTGACCTCGTCGAGCAGGATGCTGCGGCCGGTGACGTCCCCTTCGGGCGCGGTGGTGGTGGCGGAGTCAGTGCTGGACACGGATACCTCTCGAGATGGTCAGGCGGCCGAGGCCGATGAGGAGCAGGTCGAGGACGAGGGCGAGCAGGACGACGCCGATCACCCCGACGACCACGGAGTACAGGGCGTTCGCGCCGCCGAGGCGCGAGAGTCCGGAGAAGATGAAGCCGCCGAGCCCGGGACCGAGGGCGTACGCGGCGATGGCCGCGATGCCCATCACCATCTGTGCGGACACGCGGACGCCGCTCAGGATGATCGGCCAGGCCATCGGCAGTTCGACCTGCACGAGGGTCCGGAACCGGCCCATGCCGATGCCCCGCGCCGACTCGACGACGCTGGGCGGGATCTCTGCGAGGCCGACGACCGCGTTGCGCAGGATCGGCAGGGCGGCGAAGAAGACGACGGTGACCACCGAGGGAAGGACGCCGAAGCCGAGCGGGACGATGAGCAGGCCGATGACCGCGAAGGACGGCAGGGTGAGGCCGATGGCGGACACCCCGTTCGCGACGGAGGTCAGCCGGGGGCTGCGGTAGACGAGTGTGGCGAGCACCACGGCGATGACCGTGGCGAGCACCGTGCACTGGACCACCAGCGAGAAGTGCTGCCACGACGAGAACCAGATCTGGCTCCATCGCTCCACGACGTACTGGAACACGGGTGAGCGCTCCCCTTCCGGTCGGCCGAACTGCCCACGGGTCGGGGCACAAGCTGCGCCAAAGCTACGCAGGGCTCGGAGCGACCGCACGACGGGGAGCCGGCGAACGGATCGTTTCCTGTGCGGAGCACCTGCGGGAAAGCCCCGGTCACGAGGCGGTTCGGCCGGCGAGCCTGAGAGAACGGTAACGATCGTGAGGCGGCGTCGGCTACGTGGCCAGGCCCCGCAGTCCGGAGCGCTCGGCGATGTCGACGAGCTGCTCGCGCCAGAGGACCCACTCTTCCGGGCTCTTGTCGGCCAGGTTGCCGTCCCCGTCGCCCGCCAGTCCGTCGAGCATCTCGCGGACGATGTCGGCGTGCCCTGCGTGCCGGGCGGTCTCGTACGCCATGTGCACCAGGATCCGGTGGAGCGTGACCTCGCGGTGCTCCTCCGGCCACCACGGGACGGTGCCGCGGGCGTCCAAGTCGAGCGCCTCGATGGTCGCGTCGGCGTGCGCAGCGCTGCGGTGGTGGAAGGCCACGACGTCGTCCAGGGTCTCGTCGAGCGACGCGTACATGTCGTCGCCGTCCTCCGAGTCGAGCCAGGCGGGCGCGTCCGGCAGCGGTCGGCCGAACACCTCGCCGAAGTAGCCGGCCTGCACCCCCGCGACGTGCTTCACCAGTCCGAGCACGTTCGTGCCGGTCGGCGTCACCGGCCAGCGAGCCTGCCGTTCGGCCAGGCCGTCGAGCTTGCCGAGGAGCGCGGCGCGGTGCTTCTGCAGGTACCGGTGCAGCGTCCGCTTCACCCCGGCGGCCGAGGCCAGGGGATCGGTGTCCGACGACGCGCCCTCGTCCGACAGGACCGCGTTCCCGCTGGACGCGAGACCGGCAGTCGTCGCAGGGTGGACCTCGGGGACGGCGTCGGTGCTGCTCATGCCCTCGATCGTGCCACCACGACGTCCTGCAGGCGTGCCGATTCCTGCACGGCCACGCGCTCCGCGGTGAGCAGTAGCCCGGCCACCTCGGCCGAGGTACGCGCGGGGGCGTCGTTCCAGCTCGTCAGGTCACGCACGCGGCCCATCCGGACGTCGGGCGCCGGGCACCACAGCACCGGCGCACCCTCGTCCACGGCGAGCGCGTGCCAGACGAGGTCGAGCGAGTGCTGGACCCGTGGCGAGTGCACGGCGTGCGGTCCGCCGGCGGCCGAGACGACGGCGCCGACCAGGCAGGCGGCGACGAGCGGCCGACCCTGCACGTCCATCGCGGCGGCGCTCGTGGCGTTCCGCGTCCGGCCGTGCTCGTCGAGGTACGCGAACCAGGCGTGCTGGATCCAGCCGCGTTCGACGACGCCGCGCGCCTCGGACAGCAGGTGCTCGAGCTCGCCGAGTTCATGCAGCCGGGCCTCGACCCGTCGGACACGTGCGGCGGCGCGGCGCTCGGCGAGGCGGTCGAGGAACCCGCGCAGGCCGGTTCGGTCGGATCGGGTGGGAGCGGGAGAGGCGTCGGTGGCGACGTCGTGCTGGACGCGGAACTCGAGGGTCATGAGGGCCCCTCCGATCGGCTGTGCACGGATGGTGCGGTCACGATAGCCCCGCGGGGTCTCAGCCGTCCAGCACCGCGTCGATGCTGCGCCGGGCGACGCTCCGGAAGGCGCGTTCGTCGGACGACGCGAGCGCGGAGGCGAGCGCGATCGCCCACCCGCGGGCGCGTCCCCAGGTGGCGTCCGGGGCGGCGACCAGCGTCCGGAACGTGTGGCGGGCCTCCCGGTCGAGCGTCAGCCAGGCGGTGGCGAGGTCGACGGCGGGGTCCCCCGAGGTCACGTCGCCGAAGTCGACGACCGCCGACAGGCGTTCGTCGCCGTCCGGGGTGCCGTCCACGAGCACGTTGAAGGGGTGCAGGTCGCCGTGCACCCAGACGGGAGGCCCGGTGTGCGTCGGCAGCGCCGCCGCGGTCCGCCAGGCCGCTGCCAGCTCCACGGCCCGGGGCACGTCCTGCGTGGCGAGTCGCGTCAGGACGGCGTCGCTGCGCGTCGCCAGCGGCACCGCACGGAACGGGTTCGCCGGTGCCTCGGCCGGAGCCGGCACGTGCAGCCGTCGCACGAACTCCGCGAGCGCCTCGGCGACCCGCACCCCGGCAGCACGCTCACCGACGGGCGCACCGGGGAGCCACGGGACGACGCTCCACGACCAGGGGTACCCGAGCGCAGGACGACCCACGCGCACCGGAGCCGGCACCGGGACCACCGGTCCGACGCGGGCAGCGATCCCCGGCAGCCACCGCTGCTCGTGCTCGACCAGGCGTGCTGCGAGCTCGCGGCGCGGCAGCCGCACGGCGTACTCGTCGCCGAGCCGCACGATGACGTTGTCCCAGCCGTTGGCGACCACCACGAGCCGTCGGTCCGCCAGGTCGGGGTGCTGGTCGTGGAGCAGCGCCCGGACGAGCGGGACGTCGACGTCGACCTCGGCCGGTGGTGTGGGCACCGGCTCAGGCTAGTGGGCCGCCGGACACATGCCCGCGAACGGGGGCGGGTGCGGAAACCGACCGCTGGGTATCCTCGGGAGGACGGTGACGTGGGTGTTTCCCTGGGGGGACCCGCGTCACTCCGGGGCGATGATCGCGACGAGTCGGGGGACCTCGGGTCGCAGGCGCTCCGTGACCAGCGCGGCGAGCAGCACCGTCCAGAGCTCCCGCAGGCGCTCGTACAGGTCGGTGCGGTCGGCGAGCACGTCCGACACCGTCTGCACGCCCGTGTAGGCGGGGATGACCACGCGACCCACCAGGTCCGGGTCCCACCGGGCGTCGACCTCGCCGGCGTCGATCGCCTGGCGGACCGTCTGCGCGATGACGGCCATCCAGTCGGTGTACGGGTCCTGGCGGGGGACGTCGCGCGTCGCGACCTCGGTCGACAGACGGATGCCGGCGCTCACGACGACCTCGGTCACCATCTGGGTCGCCAGTCCCTGCGACATCCACATGAGGGCCTCGAGCGGTGTCCTGCTCCGGGCGATCGCGGCCTCGCCGTACCGCCGGGAGACCTCGTGCTGCTGGGCGATCACGGCGCCGGCCAGGTCGGCCTTCGAGGCGAAGTGGAAGTAGAGCGCACCCTTGGTCAGACCGATCCGCTCGGCGACGCCGTCCATCGACGCACCGAGGTACCCACGGTCGTCGAACTCGGCGGCCGCGGCCCCGATGATCGCCGCGCGGGTCTCGAGCGCGCGCTGCTGCCGGGTGCGTCCGTCCTGCGCCATCACCTCCCGATCGTAGTCCCGCTCCCGGGGCACGCACGGCCCGCGTCCGGGCGGGTGCCCTACGGTTGGCGGCCATGGACGGATGGCGGAACCCTGCGCGGTGGGCGCGGACCGGACGGTGGCTGCTGCTGCCGATCGCGGTGCTCGACTGGGTGGCCCTCGCGCCGCAGACCATCGTCGTGGTCGCCTTCCTGATCGCCGTCGTCGGCCTGGCAGGCATGGCGGCCGCGCTCGTCGTGTACATGCTCGGGCGCTCCCGCGGGGCGATGGCCCTGCTCGGCGTCGTGCTGCTGCTCGGCGGGCTCGTGGTGTTCGGCCTCGACCCGTTCCCCGGTTCGTTCCCGCTCATCGACGCGTGGTGGCCCGAGTCGATCACGCAGCCGCAGGTGGTCGGCAGCGCCTACTGGCAGCTGGCCGGTCTCGGCATCGAGCTCGCCGGCTTCGGGCTGCTGGCCACGCTGCTCGTCGTCGCGCTCACCGGCGCGCCCCGATCACGGCAGGACCGCTTCCGCTCCTGACGCGTGACCGGTGACCGGCGACGACGGCGACCGGCGTTCAGTGTCGGCCGAGCACGACCAGCGTCACGTCGTCGGCGGCGCCGGTCGGCACCAGGGCACGGACCCGTTCGACGGCCGCCGCACCGGTCGGCTCCGCCGCGACGAGGGCGGCCAGGTCGTCCAGGTGCCGGAGCCCTTCGAGCGCCAGGACACCCTCGGTGCACACCGCCAACCGATCGCCCGCCGCCAGGTCGAACGCGGCGGGGGACCTCGGCACGGACTCCGGCTGCAGGCCGAGCGGCAGGTCGAGCGAGTGCAACGCACGGCTGCTGCCGTCGGCGCGGACGAGCACCGCGAGGCCGTGGCCCGCATCCCCGAAGTCGACGTGCCCCGACGTCGGGTCGAGCCGCAGGTGGAAGAGCGAGCCGACGGCGTCCGCAGCGGACAGGTCGGCGGTGATCTGGGCCTCCAGACCGCCGATCGCGTCCGGCAGGGCGGTCTCGGTCCGCGCGACCACGGCACCACGCACGGTCGAGGCGAGCAGGCCGGACGCGCGGCCGGCCGCCGCGACGCCGCCCACGGTGACGTGCAGCGCACCGTCGGCGGCGAGTCGCCAGTCGGCGACGTCCCCGCCGCCCTGCTGACGACGCAGCGCGAGCGTGTCCAGGTCGTGGCCGGGGACCTCGACGCGTTCGGGGACCAGGCTCTCGCGCACCCGGCTGATCCGACCGCGGTCGATCGCGTGGCCGAGTTCGCGCTCGGCCCAGCGGGCGAGGTCGCGGAGCAGGTCGAGGTCCGCTGCCGACATCTCGCGCGGGGTCGCGTCCATGATGCACAGCGTTCCGACCCGGGTGCCGTCGAGCATCGTCAGCGGCGCCCCCGCGTAGAAGCGGATCCCGTGCTCCGCCACCGCCGCGGTGTGCGCGTACCGGTCGTCGAGCGAGGCGTCCGGGATCACCATCGGCTCCGGGCTGAGCACCGTCGTGGCGCAGAACTGCTCGCTCGCGGGCACGCTCGAACCCTGGTGCCAGCCGAACGTCGACTGCGTCGTGACGACGTCACTGTGGACGAGGTTGAGGAAGGTCAGCGGCACGCCGAACGCCTCGTGGGTCATGCGGGTGATGCGGTCGAAACGCTCCTCGGGGCCTGCCCCCAAGACCTCGAGCGCCTCGATCACCGCGGTGCGTCGGTCCGCACCGTCGAGATGGTTGGTCACCCGTCCTGTCTACCCGCACCGTCCGTCAGGAACCAGTCCCGCGGGTGCTGGTCGGCCGTCAACGTGCGTCGCTCGGACACCGGGGCGGCCCAGGACGCCGCGTTCGACAGCACCCGCTGGATGTCCGGGTGGTGGTAGACGGGGTACTCCTGGTCGCCGGGGGAGAAGTAGAAGACCTTCCCGAGACCACGGCGGTAGGCGACGCCGGACCGGAACACCTCGCCGCCCGCGAAGGTCGACAGGAAGACCTCCTCGTCGGGGCGCGGGATGTCGAAGAACTCGCCGTACATCTCCTGCCGGTCGATCACGATCGGGTGCGGGACCCCGGCGGCGATCGGGTGCTCCGGCGCGATCGTCCAGACGAGCTCGCGTTCGCCGTCGTTCCGCCACTTCAGCGAGCAGGTGGTGCCCATCAGGCGCTTGAACGGCTTCGAGTAGTGCCCGGAGTGCAGCACCACCAGGCCCATGCCGGCGTGCACGGCGTCGACGACCAGGTCGACGACGGCGTCGCTGACCTCGTCGTGGGCGGCGTGGCCCCACCAGAACAGGACGTCGGTCGTGGCCAGGCGTTCGGCGGTGATGCCGTGGTCGGGCTCCTGCAGCGTGGCGGTGCTCACGGTGGCATCGGGGTGGTGCTCGCGGAGCGCTGCGGCGATCACGGTGTGCATACCGTCGGGGTAATGCCCGATGACCGTCGCGTCACCGCGGGTCTCGTGCACGTTCTCGTTCCAGACGACGATGTTCAGGGGACGGGATTCGGTCGGCACTGACATGGCTCCACGCTAGCGGGTCTTCTCCAGGGGCGGTCCGCGACGATGTGGGCATGACTCCCCGCTCCCTGTTCCGCGCCGCCGCGGTCGCCGAACTCGTGACCTGGACCATGCTCATCGCCGGGATGGTGCTCAAGTACGGCCTGGACGCCGGCGACTGGGGCGTCCGGATCGGCGGCGGGGTGCACGGCTTCGTGTTCCTGGCCTACCTGGTGGTGACGACCGTCGTCGCGGTCAACCAGCGTTGGTCGGCCGGTACGCTCCTGCTCGGCTGGGCGAGTGCCGTCGTGCCGTACGCCACGGTGCCGTTCGAGGTCGCGGTGGCCCGGCGCGGCATGCTCGAGGGCTCGTGGCGCCGCTCGCCGGACGCGCACTCGGGCTTCTGGGACCGCCTGCTGTTCTTCGTGGTGCGTCGTCCGGTGGTCGCGGTCGGCATCGGGGTGGTGGCGGTCGCCCTGGTGTTCGTGGTGCTGCTCGCCGCGGGTCCGCCCGTGCCGCGCTCCTGAGCGCCGTTCTCGCTCCGGCCGCCGCGAGGCCGGCCGCCGCGAGGTTCCACAACACGCCGCTCAGGTTCGCCGAGGTTCCGGAGACGGGCCGTGCGCGGCGCGACATGCCGAGATTTCGGAACCTCGGGGGCGGGTGACGGGGGTGGGCGCGCGTGACGACGGACGGGAGGCCCGGTGCCAGCTGGCACCGGGCCTCCCGTCCGTCAGGTGGTGCTCCTAGAGCGCGGCGAGCGTCGCGTTCAACGTTGCGGACGGGCGCATGACCGCACTCGTCTTGGCGTCGTCGGGGCGGTAGTAGCCGCCGATGTCGGCCGGGTGGCCCTGCACGCCGTTCAGCTCCTCGACGATCTGCTGCTCCTGCGCGTCGAGCTTCCCGGCGATCTCGGCGAACGCCGCCGCGAGCTCGGTGTCCTGCGTCTGCGCCGCGAGCTCCTCCGCCCAGTACTTGGCCAGGTAGAAGTGGCTGCCGCGGTTGTCGATCGAGCCGAGCTTGCGGCCCGGGGACTTGTCCTGCTCGAGGAAGGTCCCGGTGGCACGGTCGAGCGTCTCACCGAGGATCTTCGCCCGCTCGTTGCCCGTCACACCGGCGAGGTGCTCGAGGCTGACCGCCAGCGCGAGGAACTCGCCGAGGCTGTCCCAGCGCAGGTAGTTCTGCTGCACGAGCTGCTGGACGTGCTTCGGGGCCGAACCGCCGGCGCCGGTCTCGAACAGTCCGCCACCACCGAGCAGCGGGACGACGGAGAGCATCTTCGCCGAGGTGCCGAGCTCCATGATCGGGAACAGGTCCGTCAGGTAGTCGCGCAGGACGTTGCCCGTCACGGAGATGGTGTCCTCGCCGCGGCGGATGCGCTCGAGCGAGAAACGCATGGCGTCCTCCGGCGACAGGATCTCGATCTGCAGGCCCTCGGTGTCGAGCTCGCCCAGGTACCGGCGGACCAGACCGATCAGGTTCGCGTCGTGCGCACGGGTCTCGTCGAGCCAGAACACGGCCGGGGTCTCCGAGGCGCGGGCACGGGTGACGGCGAGCTTGACCCAGTCGCGGATGGCGACGTCCTTGGTCTGGCAGGCGCGCCAGATGTCGCCGGGCTCGACGTCGTGCTCGATGACGACGTCGCCGGCGGCGTTCGTCACGCGGACGACGCCTGCACCGGGGACCTCGAAGGTCTTGTCGTGCGAGCCGTACTCCTCGGCCTTCAGCGCCATCAGGCCGACGTTCGGGACGGAGCCCATCGTCGCCGGGTCGAAGGCGCCGTTGATGCGGCAGTCGTCGATCACGGTCTGGTAGATGCCGGCGTAGCTCGAGTCCGGGATCACGGCGAGGGTGTCGTGCTCGTCGCCGTCCGGGCCCCACATGTGGCCGGAGGTGCGGATCATCGCGGGCATCGAGGCGTCCACGATGACGTCGCTC
Source organism: Curtobacterium sp. PvP017 (assembly GCF_054060195.1). Lineage (NCBI taxonomy): Bacteria > Bacillati > Actinomycetota > Actinomycetes > Micrococcales > Microbacteriaceae > Curtobacterium > Curtobacterium sp. PvP017. The sequence continues at coordinate 355,301 of NZ_JBSSCY010000002.1, read as the reverse complement.
GGCACGTGCAGGTTCGTGATGCCCTTGTCCGAGTCGACCATCGCGAGCTCGGGGCCGGCGGCGATGCCGTCGGTGAAGGCCTGCTTGATCTCCGCGCCGTTCGGCAGGGCGTCGAGGCCCGCGAGGATCGAGCCGAGGCCGTCGTTCGGGGTGAGTCCGGCAGCCGCCAGGTCGGCCCCGAAGCGCTCGAACACCGACGGGAAGAACGCCTTGATGACGTGGCCGAAGATGATCGGGTCAGAGACCTTCATCATCGTGGCCTTGAGGTGGACGGAGAACAGGACGTCCTCGGCCGCGGCGCGCTGGATCTGCTCCTGCAGGAAGGTCTCGAGCGCGGCGACGTGCAGCACGGTGCCGTCGACGACCTCGCCCTGCACGACGGGGATCGACTGCTTGAGGACCTGGGTCTCGCCACCCTCGGCGACGAACGTGATCGTCAGGACGTCGTCGGCGGGGGCGATCCAGGACTTCTCGTTCGACCGGAAGTCGTCGACGCCCATGGTGACGACGTTGGTCTTCGAGTCACGCGACCAGGCGCCCATGCGGTGCGGGTGCTTCCGCGCGTAGTTCTTGACCGACAGGGGCGCGCGGCGGTCGGAGTTGCCCTCGCGCAGCACGGGGTTGACGGCGCTGCCCTGGACGCGGCCGTAGCGGGCGCGGGCGTCGCGCTCCTCGTCCGTCTTCGGCTCGTCGGGGTAGTCCGGCAGGTCGTAGCCCTGCGCCTGCAGTTCCTTGATCGCGACCTTGAGCTGGGGGATCGACGCCGAGATGTTCGGCAGCTTGATGATGTTCGCCTCGGGGGTCTTCGCCAGGTCGCCGAGTTCGGCGAGGGCGTCGTCCAGGCGCTGCTCGTCAGTGAGCCGCTCGGGGAACTGGGCGATGATCCGGCCGGCGAGCGAGATGTCGCGCGTCTCGACGTCGACACCAGCGGTGCCGGCGAAGGCCTGGATGACCGGGAGGAAGGAGTGGGTGGCGAGGAACGGCGCCTCGTCCGTGAGGGTGTAGATGATCTTGGCCATGCTGGCGGGTACTCCCTTGTTCGACCGTCGGTACGTCCACGGTACTCGTGGCGCAGGATGTCTCGACATCAAGATACATGGTGCGGCCTGCGTCCGGCAGGTGCTCGGCAGACGTCCTGGAGGCGCACTGGCGACACATAGGAACGCCCGGTGGACTGGTCTTCCGCAGTTCCCGAGCCGCAGGAGGGTGACCATGTCGACGACACGTCAGACGCCGGAGGAGTTCGGGTGGACCGCGGAGGACCTGCGCTCCGCCTACGCCTCGGACGGCAGTGGCCCGTACCGGTACGCCCCGGACGGCAGTGGGCCCTTCTCGTACGACGTCGACGGGTCCGGTCCGTGGCTCGTCGGCCCGGAGCCCCGGCGCGGGCCGGCACGGTTCGCCCCGCGCGACCGGAGCGGGCGCGGGCGGCTCCGCAGGATCGGGACCGCCTGCACCGCCGGAGCGCTGGCACTCGTGCTCGCCGTCGGCAGCGTCGCGGTCATCGCGCACACCGCCCTTCCACACCCCTCGATTCAGGCGAGTGTTCACCACAGCGGTGAGCCCGACAGGACCTGATCGCCCGGACGGCCCCCACCGCACCGCACCATGCCGGCCCCGCCGCATGGTGCGAGGATGACCGCCGCGTGCGCGCCTACTGCGCCGCACCGCGCCGCCAACCGCGCACGGGATGACGACGCACGCACCGTGCGGACAGGAGGCACGCGGCCACGCCACCACGAGCCTCCCGTCCGTCCGGCGGTCGCGCCCACCGCACCATGCCGGTTCCGCCGTGCGGTGCGCGGGTGACCGCCGCGTGCGCGCCTACTGCACCGCACGGAACCGCCAACCGCGCACGGGATGACGACGCACGCACGGTGCGGACAGGAGGCCCGCGGCCACGCCACCACGAGCCTCTCGTCCGTCCGGCGGTCGCGCCCACCGCACCGTGCCGGTTCCGCCGTTCGGTGCGCGGTGACCGCCGCGTGCGCGCCTACTGCGCCGCACCGCGCCGCCAACCGCGCACGGGATGACGACGCACGCACGGTGGTGCCACGCTGGACCGGTGACCGAACTCCTCGTGGTCGGCGTCATCGCCGTCATCGCCATCGCGGGTGCCGCCGTGCTCGGGCCCCGCATCGGGGTCGCGGCGCCGCTCGTGCTCGTCGTCGTGGGGATCGTCGCGAGCCTGCTGCCGTTCGTCCCGGACGCCGAGATCGAACCGGAGTGGATCCTGGCGGGGGTCCTGCCGCCGCTGCTGTACTCGTCGGCGGTGTCGATGCCGTCGATGAACTTCCGGCGCGAGTTCGGCGCCATCAGTGGCCTGTCGGTCCTGCTCGTCATCGCGTCGAGCCTGGTGCTCGGCCTGTTCTTCGCCTGGGTGGTGCCGGACCTCGGGTTCTGGTGGGGGATCGCCCTCGGCGCGATCGTCAGTCCCACCGACGCCGTCGCCACCTCGATCGTCAAGCAGACCTCGGTGTCGCGCCGGGCGATCTCGATCCTCGACGGCGAATCGCTGCTCAACGACGCCACCGCGCTCGTGCTCCTGCGCACGGCGATCTTCACCGCGGGTGCATCGTTCTCGTTCTGGGGCGCGCTCGGCGACTTCGCGAAGGCCGTCGCCATCGCCGTGGCCATCGGCTGGTTCGTCGGCTGGTTGAACGTCTTCGTCCGTGCCCGGGTGCCGAACGCCGCGGTGAACACGGCACTGTCCTTCGCGGTGCCGTTCGTCGCTGCCCTGCCGACCGAGCACTTCGGCGGGTCCGGACTCGTGGCTGCGGTCGTCGCCGGGCTCTTCACCGGCATCGTCGGCCCGCGCAGGCTCCCACCGGGGCACCGCCTGTCGGACGCGCAGAACTGGCAGACCATCGAGCTCGTGCTCGAGGGCGCGGTGTTCCTGACGATGGGGCTCGAGCTCGCGTCGATCCTCGGCGACGTCCAGCGGGAGCACGCGGGCATCGGTCCGGCGCTGCTGATCGCCGTCGGTGCCCTCGTGCTCACCGTGCTCGTCCGTGCGGCGTACGTCGTGCCGCTGCTGCTGGCGCTGTCGGCGAGCGCCAAGCGCGGCGAGCGGATGCAGGAACGCTTCGCCGAGATGCACGCCGGCGACCGCGACGCGATGAGCGAGGTGATCCGCGAGCACCGGCCCGGCAACCGCGCGCCCTCGGAACGGGAGCTCGACCGGTTCACGACGCGCGTCCGCCGCACCCTGGCGGACATCGCGTACTACACGAAGGCGCCGCTGGGTTGGCGGGAGGGCACCGCCGTGGTCTGGGCGGGCATGCGTGGAGCGGTGACCGTCGCCGCTGCGCAGACCCTGCCCGAGGGCACGCCGCAGCGATCGCTCCTGGTCTTCATCGCGTTCGCGGTGGCCCTGTTGTCGCTTGTGGTCCAGGGCGGCACGATCGGCCCGCTGCTCCGGCGGATCGCGGCACCGGCACCGGACACCGCCGCGAAGGACACCGAGGAACGCCGGCGACTGCTCGACCTCATGCGCGGTGCTGCCGAACAGGTCCCGGGGACGCGCGAACAGCCGCCGGCGACGAACGAGGAGCTCCGGGCTGCCGACCCGGCCGAACTCCGGGCGTGGATGGGCCGCGAGAAGGCCCGACGGCTCGCGGTGCTCGAGGCACAGCGCGCGGCGATCCTCGATGCCCGCGACGACGGCACGTTCGACGCCGAGGTGCTCGAGTCGATGCTGCAGAACCTCGACGCCGAGCAGATCGCCCTCGAGCTCCGGGGGGCACCTGCCCGCTGACGGCTGGCTGTCGCGCCGGTCAGGTGCCGATCGAGACGCGGAACACCCGCACGCCGGCGGCCCGGAGTGCTGCGAGCCCGAGCCGCATCCGCATGCTCCGGAACGGCCGCTCGAACCCCGACGGTGCCGATGCCGCGTCGATCTGGTGCAGCACCTCGGAGGTCAGGGTGCGCTCGACCTTGGGCGCCAGCCGCGTCAGACCCGAGACCGTCACGACGATCCGGACGGCGTGCGGCACGAGCAGCGGGTCGATGAGCTCGGCGGCCTCCTGCGCACGGTGGAACGCGGGGTCGTCACCGGGGCGTCGGATCGCGATGACCGCGAGTTCGGCGTCCCAGGTCTCCTCCGGGTCCGGCAGGTCGTCCACCCCGATGACCCGCATGCGGGCGGCGTCGATACCCGCGCGCACCGCGGCGGCGCGGAGCACGGGCAAGAGCTCCTGGGTGCCGGCGAGCACGACGTCGGCGGTGCCGAGGTCGACCTGCGCGGGCCGCTCTCGCGGCGATCGGGCCATGGTGCGGGTCCTTCCGTCGCTTTCCCACGACGCTACCGATGTCGGACGGTCGGGGGACGCCGGAGCCCGCAGTGGTCAGGGGGCTCCCAGCCGCGCCGGTAACGAAAAGATCACGGTGGGGCCTGTACAAAGCGACAGAGTCGTGCAGAATGGTGGGCGGCCATGACGACTGCACCCGAACTCGACCAGCACCCGGAGACCCCGGTGGTGCACCTGTCCCGTCGCGCTGCCCTCGAGGCCGAGCGCGCCGCAGCCCGGAAGCCCCAGCGCCGAGCAGGCAAGCCGGAGAAGCCCGCCAAGGCAGCAACGGTCGCGAAGCCCGCCAAGGCAGCGAAGGTCATCGAAGCAGCCACGGTCGCGAAGCCCGTCGGCCGCCGCGCCAGCGCAGCCCGCGCGACGACCGAACACGTCGACACCCGCATCACGCGCGTGGTCCGCCGCCCCGCCGCGACCGTGACGAGCGTCACGAAGGCCCCACGGGCCTCCCGGTCCGGTCGTGCCGGACGGATCACCCTGACCAGCGCGGCTGCCGCGATCGCGATGTTCGCCGCCTCGGCGATGCCCGCCCACGCCAGCGCCGGCACCTCGATGGCGACCTCGACCATCGCGCCGATCGTGCGGACCCAGGACTACGCGGTCACCCAGGCGGTCACCGCGACCGGACTCGACCGCGACGGGTTCACCGTCGGCGGCGGCACGACGCGCACGGTCGTCACCGCGGGCGGCACGGCGGACGCGAGCGGCATCGCGGGCGAAGCCGTGTCCTACGGCGGAGCCGTCCGATCGCCGTTCCCCGGCCCGGTGCAGATGAGCTCGGGCTTCGGCTACCGCTCGGCACCGTGCGGCGCGTGCTCCTCGCTGCACCAGGGCCTCGACTTCACGCCCGGCATGGGCACGCCCATCGGCGCCGTCGCCGCCGGCACCGTCCGGATCTCGGGCACGTACTTCTCGTACGGCAACGCCGTGATCATCGACCACGAGATCGACGGTCGTCAGGTGTCGACGCTGTACGGGCACATGATCCCGGGGTCGTCGCCGCTCAAGGTCGGCGACCAGGTCGAGGCGGGTCAGTTCATCGGCCTCGTGGGCTCCTCGGGTGTCTCGACGGGCGCGCACCTGCACCTCGAGGTCCTGATGGACGGCGTGACCCCGATCGACCCCGAGGCGTGGCTCGAAGCCCGCATCGGCCGCTCGCTCACCACGTAGCGCCGAAGCACGCACAGCAGACGTCGAGCGCTGGCGGGGTGACATCCCAGCAGCCCTGTGCAGACTCACAGGCATGGACGATCACCACAGACCGCCCGCCCGTCGTCGATCCGAGGAAGCTGCCCGCTGATGGGCGCCGACACCTGGATCGCCTTCGGGCTCGTCATCCTCTTCGTGCTCGTCGGCGGGGTCTTCGCCGCTGCCGAGATCGCACTCGTCTCGCTCCGTGAGTCGCAACTGCAGCAACTCGAACGCCGGGGCTCCCGCGGCCTTCGGGTCGCCGAGCTCGGACGCGACCCGAACCGGTTCCTCGCGGCCGTGCAGATCGGCGTGACCGTCGCCGGGTTCTTCTCGGCTGCGTACGGTGCCTCGTCGATCGCACCCGACGTCGCGCCCCTGTTCACCGGCCTCGGACTCGGCCAGGGCGCCGCCGAGACGGTCGCCCTCGTGCTGATGACCCTCGTCATCGCCTACCTGTCGCTCGTGTTCGGCGAGCTCGTGCCGAAGCGACTCGCGCTGCAGCGCGCCGAGGGCTTCTCGATGCTCGTCGCGCCGACCCTCGACCGCTTCGCGACCCTGATGCGCCCGGTGATCTGGGTGCTGTCCGCCTCGACGAACCTGGTCGTCCGTGCACTCGGCGGCGACCCGAACGCCCGCAGTGAGTCGATGAGCACCGAAGAACTCCGCGGACTCGTCGACGAGCACACCGGCGTCGACGAGCAGGGGCGCCGGATCGCCCGGAGCGCGCTGGACGCCGGTGACCGGATCCTCCGTGAGTCGATGCGCCCTTGGTACGACGTGTCGACGATCGACGCAGGACTGACCATCGCCGAGGCCACCGACCACGCGATCGAGGTCGGGCACACGCGGTACCTCGTGACCTCCGGCGGGCGCGACGAGGTCGACGGCTTCGTGCACCTCCGCGACCTGCTCCGGCCGAGCGACCCGTCCGCGCCGGTGTCGACCCTGGTCCGCCCCGTGTTGGCGCTACCGGAGACGAAGTCGTTGTCCGGCGCCATCGCGGACATGCGGACCGACGGACACCAGATCGCCCTGGTCGTGGACGAGTACGGCGGCAGCGCGGGCATGGTCACGCTCGAGGCGCTGCTCGAGGACCTCGTCGGACGAATCCGCGACGAGTACGACGAACCGACGGCCGAGCACGACGGCGTGGACGGGTCCACGGTGCTCGAGGACCTCGTCGCGGACGGCGGCCCGGCGCTGCCCGACGGCGACTACGAGACCGTCGGCGGGCTCGTGCAGGTCCACCTGGACCGCGTGCCCGAGGTCGGCGACGTCGTCGCCGCGGGCGGCCACCGCCTCGAGGTGACCGCCATGGACGGTCACCGGGTGGCGCGTGTGCGGATCACGGCCGACGTCGGCCCGTAGACGCGACCGCTTGTGCTCGGAAGGCCCGTGGCGGCGCCGCCACGGGCCTCCCGTCCGCCGGCGGGTACCGCCAGTGCCTGCCGGACGGACAGCGCCGCCACGTACGCTCTCCCCATGGGTATCGACGTGCGCAACGAGATCCGCGACTTCCTGTCCTCCCGACGGGCGCGGCTCACGCCGGAGCAGGTCGGCATGCCGTCGTTCGGCGGCGGCGTCCGCCGCGTCCCGGGGCTCCGGCGCCACGAGGTCGCCATGCTCGCCGGCGTCAGCGTCGACTACTACACACGACTCGAGCGCGGATCGCTGAAGGGCGTCTCGGACAGCGTGCTCGAGGGCCTCGCGAGCGCACTGCAGCTCGACGAGGACGAGCGCGTCCACCTGTGGGACCTGACCCGCCTGGCGAACTCCGGCGTCAAGACGATGCACCGGAACGTGCCCACCCGGGTCCGCCCCGGCGTGCAGCGCCTGCTCGACGCGATCACCGGGGCGCCGGCGTGGGTGCGCAACGAGCGTGGTGACGTGGTCGCGACGAACGAACTCGGTCGCGCGCTGTACTCGCCGATGTTCGCCGGCCCCGGGCGCCCCGTGAACACCGCCCGCTTCACGTTCCTCGACCCGGCGGCCCGAGACTTCTTCCCGGACTGGGCGCAGACCGCGAAGGACGCCGTCGCCGTGCTCCGTGCGGCAGCGGTGTCGAACCCGTGTGAGCCCGGACTCATCACCCTCGTCGGGGAGCTCTCCACGCGCAGCGAGGAGTTCCGCGGCTGGTGGGCCGCGCACGACGTCCGACTGCAGCGTGCCGGCGGGAAGCGCATCGACCACCCGATCGTCGGGGAACTCCGGCTGGCGTACGAGGCGCTCGACCTGGTCGCCGACCCCGGCCTGACACTGTTCACGTACTCGGCCGAGCCGGGAAGCGAGACCGAACGGTCGCTGGCGCTGCTCGGCACCTGGGCGGCGACGGAGCGGGCCGAGCAGTACGCGGCCCTGCGCGAGTCGGAGTCGGAGTCCGAGTCGGTCGACTGAGTGCTGGTCGGCCCCGGACGCCGTCCGTAGGCTGACGTCGTGACCAGGACGACGGACGGATCAGCTGGGGCCGCCGACTCCGGCCGCAGCGGCCAGGGGCACCGGCAGCACCGCCGACCCGAGCCCGCGTTCGCCCGCGCGATCGCGAAGGCCCTCGGCGACGCTCGCAGCGTGCTGGACGTCGGCGCGGGTGTCGTGTCGTACGCGCCCACCGACCGCGACGTGACCGTGGTCGAGCCCGCCGGGTCGCTGCCCTTCGACGACGACGCCTTCGACGCCGCGATGACGACCTTCTCGCTGCACCGGTGGGGCGACCTCGAGCGCGGGCTGGCCGAGCTGCGCCGGGTGACCCGTGGCCCGATCGTGATCCTGACGTGCGACCCGGCCCGCATCGAGGACTCCTGGCTCGCCGAGTACGCACCCGAGGTGATGGCGACCGAGGCCCGTCGCCACCCCGCGCTCGACCGCATCGCCAGTGCGCTGGCCGGCGACACCGTCACGAACACCCCGCTGCCGATCCCGTTCACCTGCGTCGACGGGTTCTCGGAGGCGTACTACGGCCGTCCGGAACGCCTGCTCGACCCGGGTGCCCGGAACGCGGACCCGGCGTGGAGCTCCGTCGACGAGCTCACCGCACGGCGATCGGTGTCGGCCCTCCGTACGGCGCTCGACTCCGGCGAGTGGGACCGGCGCCACGGGGCGCTGCGGATCCAGCCCGCGCACGACGGCTCGCTCGTCCTGGTGACGGCCGTCCCCGCCGCTTGACACGTCGACGTAGGCTGGTCGCGTGAGCTTCCAGGAGGTGGTCGGCGCCCGTAACGCCGGCATCAGGGCGTGAGGCCCCCGGTCGTGCCCGCAGGCACGGCCGCCCTCGTCGAACCCTGACCTCCTCCGCCCGGTGCGGTGTGCGTCCGCACGCCCCGGGCCCGCTCGAAAGCGATCCACCATGCTCCCCATCACGGAGAAGACCCTCCGCACGTCCTTCGTCAACGCCTCCCGCAAGGAGACGACCGACATCACCCTGCCCGCCGGCTTCGAGACGCTCGACTGGGACGCGTTGGACTACCTCGGCTGGCGCGACCCGAAGATCGGTCGGCGTGCGTACGCCGTCGTCCCGACCCTGGACGGCGAACTGATCGGCATCCTGTTCCGGCAGGCCGAGGCGTCGTCGCGCTCACGGGCCCAGTGCTCGTGGTGCCAGGACGTCAAGCTGCCGAACGACGTTGCGTTCTACAGCGCGAAGCGGTCCGGGCCGGCCGGCCGCAACGGCAACACCGTCGGCACGCTGGTCTGCCAGGACTTCCAGTGCTCGCGGAACGTCCGGAAGCTGCCGCCGCCCGCGTACGAGGGCTACGACGTCGAGGCCGCGCGCCTGCGGCGCATCGAGGACCTGCAGCTGCGCGCAGCTTCCTTCGCAACGGAGGTCTGAGACGCCGGCGTCGTGCGCCCGCAACGCGACGGACGGCGGACGGGAGGCACGGGGCGGGGCCGCCACGGGCCTCCCGTCCGGCAGACGCGACCGTTTCAGGGCCGCGGGTCGCGTTGCGGGGGAAACCGCCCGGTAACGCGGGTGAAACGGTCGTTCCGTAGCCTCGGCGCATGGACCTCGGCGACCTCGACGACGCGACCGCCCCCGACGCTGCCGCGGTGATCCGGAAATGGGCCGACGTGCCCGCGTGGGTCGACGCCCTGGTGGCCGCGCGACCGTTCGGGACGGTGCCGGCGCTGCTCGACCGTGCGCGCACCGAGTCGGCGTCGTGGGGTGCGCCGGAGCTCGACCACGCCCTGGCCCAGCACCCGCGGATCGGGGAGCGCACGACCGACCCCTCGTCGGCCCGCGAGCAGTCGTCGATGCGCACCGCCGACGAAGACGTGGCTCGCCGGATCGCCGACGGCAACGCCGCGTACGAGCAGCGGTTCGGCCGGGTGTTCCTGGTGCGGGCCGCCGGCCGGACCCCCGAGGAGCTGTTGGCCGAGCTCGACCGGCGCCTCGCGGGCGACCCGGCGGTCGAGACGCAGGAGGCCGCGGCTGCCCTCGCCGACATCGCCCTGCACCGCATCCGTGCGACGTTCGCCGTCCCGCACCTGACCACCCACGTGCTCGACGCCACCACCGGCACCCCGGCGGTCGGCGTCGGCCTGACCCTCAGCACCGTCGACGGTGCGGTCGTCGTGACCGGCACGACGGACGCCGACGGCCGCGCCGCGCTCGGCCCCGACGTGCTCGCGCGCACCGACCACGTCCTGCGGTTCGACACCGGCGCCTACTTCGCCACCACCGGGACCCCGACCTTCCACCCGTTCGTGACCGTGGCCTTCCGCGTCACGGGCACCGAGCACCTGCACGTACCGCTGCTGCTGAGCCCCTTCGCCTACAGCACCTACCGAGGGAGTTGACCGCCGTCGTCTAGGCCGAGGGCTCGCTGCTCGACTCGCGCGGTCCGCGCGGGTCGGGCAGCGCGATCGGCGCGGTCGACCGCACCCCGTCGTAGGAACCGACCGCCGGGTCCTCGCCGTACCGCTCGGCCACGGAGCGCGACCCGAGCAGTAGGTTGAGCAGGATCGCGGCGACGGCACCGGCCGAGATCCCCGAGTCGAACACCAGCGTGAACCAGGTCGGGAACTGCCCGTAGATCTCCGGGGCGACGGTCGGCAGCAGCGCGATGCCGAGCGGCAGCGCCACCACGAGGACGTTCCGGTTGTCGAACCGCACCTTCGACAGCGTCCTGATGCCCGAAGCCGCGACCATGCCGAACAGGGCGACGCCGGCACCACCGAGCACCGCGTGCGGGATCGCCTCGACCACCGCGGCGACCTTCGGCACCAGGCCGAGCACGACGAGGATGCCGCCGGCCGCCGTCGCCACGTACCGGGAGCGCACGCCGGTCAGTGCGACGAGCCCGACGTTCTGCGCGAACGCCGTGTACGGGAACGTGTTGAACACCCCGCCGACGACCGTGCCGAGCCCGTCCGCCCGCAGGCCGTCGGCGAGCGTGCGCTTCGACACGGGACGCCCGGTGACCTCGCCGACCGCGATCATGTCGCCGGTGGTCTCGGTCATGATCACGAGCCCGACGACGAGCATCGACACGATCGAGGCGAGGTCGAACGTCGGCAGCCCGAAGTGGAACGGCGAGACGACGGCGAACCAGCCCGCGTCACCGATGCCCGACCCGTCGACCATGCCGGGGACGAACAGGGCCACGACGGTGCCGAGCAGCAGCCCGAACAGCACCGACACCCGCGCGAGACCGCGCGGAGCGAAGCGTTCGACCAGGACGATCGCGAGCAGGACCCCGGCGGCGAACGCGACGTCGAGCGGGTCCGCAGCACCGTCCTCCCCGCCGTCGGTCACCCAACCGGCCGCGACGCTCATGAGCGACAGGCCGATGATGAGGATGACCGTGCCGGTGACGATCGGCGGGAACAACCGGACGAGCTGCGCGAACCACGGGGCGACGACCACCATGAAGACCCCGCACGCGATCGTCGCCCCGTAGACGGCGGTGATGCCGTGCTCGGTGCCGATCGCGATCATCGGGCCGACCGCGGCGAAGGTGACGCCCTGCACGAGCGGCAGCCGGACCCCGAACCGCCAGAAGCCGACGGACTGCACGATCGTCGCGAGGCCCGCGACGAACAGGTCCGCGCTGATGAGGAACGCCAGGTCGGCACGGTCGAACCCGAGCGCACCGCCGACGATGAGCGGGACGGCGATCGCGCCCGCGTACATCGCGAGCACGTGCTGCAGGCCGAGCGGCAGGAGTCTCGCGAGTGGTGGGACGGAGTCCACTCCGCCGTCACTCCGGGTCGTGCGCGGTGTCTTCTCGGTCGTCATGGCGTCCCCTTCGAGCGGTGGTTTCCCTGTGCTCCGGACGCTATGCAGCCCGTGTTTCCCCGGGATGACGGACGTGGGTCGCGTCGGTCACCGGGCTCCGGCCCGAAACGCACGCCGAGACGGACGGGAGGCCCGTGGCGGATGCGCCACGGGCCTCCCGTTTCGAACGATGTCGCGTCTACCGACCGATGGTCGACATGTCGGGGTAGCGGTCACCGGTCGGGACCGGCAGCGCCGACAGGCGCGACAGCTGGTCCGCGGTGAGGGTCAGGTCGGCGGCGCCGACGTTCTCCTCGAGGCGCGACACGCGCTTCGTACCGGGGATCGGCACGATGTCGTCGCCCTGGGCGAGCAGCCAGGCGAGCGACACCTGCGCCGGGGTCGCGTCGGCCTCGGTCGCGATCTCCTTGACCGCGTCGACGATCCGCATGTTCAGCGCGAACGCCTCTTCCTGGAAACGCGGGTTCGCCAGGCGGAAGTCGTCGGAGTCCAGGTCGGACGGCTTCATGATCGCACCGGTCAGGAAGCCGCGGCCGAGCGGCGAGTACGGCACGAGGCCGATCCCGAGCTCACGCAGGGTGTCGAGCACGTCGCCCTCGGGGTCGCGCGTCCACAGCGAGTACTCGCTCTGCAGGGCGGTGATCGGGTGGACGGCGTGGGCCTTGCGGATGGTCTCGGCTCCAGCCTCGGACAGCCCGATGTGCCGGATCTTGCCCTCCTGCACGAAGCCGGCGAGCTGGCCGACGACGTCCTCGATCGGGACGGCCGGGTCGACGCGGTGCTGGTAGTACAGGTCGATGTGGTCGGTGCCGAGGCGGCGGAGGGAGCCCTCGAGCGCCTCGCGCACGGACTCCGGTGCGGAGCTGATGCCGCGGCCCCGGGCGGGCGTCTCCTCGCCGGCGGTGTGGGTGATCAGGCCGAACTTCGTCGCGATCACGACGTCGTCGCGGCGGTCGGCGAGGGCCCGGCGGAGCAGGTCCTCGTTCGTGTAGGGGCCGTACGCCTCGGCCGTGTCGAACAGGGTGACGCCCAGGTCGATCGCGCGGTGGATGGTGCGGATCGACTCCGCGTCGTCGGTGCCGGCGCCCGTGTAGAAGGCGCTCATGCCCATGGTGCCGAGGCCGACGGGTCCGACCTCGAGGTCTGCGAGCTTGCGTGTCTGCATGCTGCAGGTCTACTCCGGGTGCGCCGCTCGGAGGAAGGCACTGCCGGTGCCGGTCAGACACGGGCACCGTTCGTGTGGATCCTCCAAGGTCCACGCGGGGCAGCGCGGCCTTCTGGTGTGATCGGCGCGTGAACCTGTACTTCCGGCTGTTCCTGTTGCGCCTGGCTCGACCTGATGCTGCGGTCGGGCTTCTGGGGCGCGATCGCGGAGCGCGGCTGGTACCTGGAGCAGACGTTCGTCCGTCGCGGAGCCGTCGTCGCCCGTGCCGTCGTGCAGGCGCGGTTCCTGCGACGCTCCGGCGGGACCGTCCCGATGACGGACCTGCTCGACGCCGTGGGCGGAGCACCAGCTGACCGCGAACTGCCCGAGTGGGTGCACGGGTGGGCGGGCGCCGTCCGGATCAGCAGCACCGCCTGACGGTCACGGAACGGCGACAGATCCCGGCTCCGTTGGATGGCGTCGCACCGCCGGCGCTACGCTGCGAGCACGGGGTGGACGCCCCGGGGACGGAAGGGGAACGTCATGGTCGTCATGTGGATCGTCGTCGGAGTGGTCGTGGCCATCGCCGCGCTGCTCACCGTGCTCGAGGTGCAGAACCGCCGTCGTGCGAAGCGCCTCGCCCACCTCGAACCCGTCGACCCGACCCTCGGCGCCCGCTCCCTCGCCGACGCCGAGGCAGCGCACTCGATGACCGAGGGCCTCGCGAAGTCCGCACACCCCGGCATCACCGGTGCCGGCGGGGGACTCGCCGGCTCGTGAGCCGCACGTCGACCCGGCGCGCCCTGCTCGCCGGGGGCGTCGGACTCGGGCTCGCCGGGGTCCTGGCAGCGTGCACCCGGCCGGGTCCCGCTCCCTCGGGCTCGCCGCGCCCGACTGCCAGCGGCTCCGCCGAGCCGACGAGCACACCGACGCCCGGCGGCCCGGACTCGTGGGACGCCCTCGCCGCCGCGGTCTCCGGCACGCTGCTCCGGTCCGGGTCGAACGGGTGGGACGGCGCACGCGTGCTCGAGAACCCGCGCTACGACGACGCCGACCCGCAGGGGATCCTCCGGGTCGCGGGGGTCGCCGACGTGCAGGCCGGCCTCGCGTTCGCGCGCACGACCCACACGCCCGTCGCACTGCGAGCGGGCGGGCACTCGTACACGGGGTGGTCGGCCGGTGGCGCCCCGGGCACCGACGTCCCGCGGTCGCTCGTGATCAGCACGCAGGACCTCGACGACATCGAACTGCACGACGACGACACCGTCACGATCGGCCCGGGCGCGCAGCTCGGGGACGTCTACGCCGCGCTCGCGAAGGCCGGTCGGGCCATCGGCGCCGGCTCGTGCCCGACCGTCGGCATCGGCGGACTCACCCTCGGCGGTGGGGTCGGCGTGCTCGTCCGCTCGTTCGGGCTGACCTGCGACCAGCTCACCGGCGTGACGCTCGTCACCCCGGACGGCTCCGTGCACGAGGTCTCGACGTCCCGCGAACCCGACCTGTTCTGGGCCTGCCGCGGTGGGGGCGGTGGAACCGTCGGCGTCGTGACCGCACTGACGTACCGGACGCAGGCCGCGCCTCCCGTCCTGCTCTTCACCATCACGTTCGCGTGGTCGGCCGCCGCTGCCGTGGTGCGCGCCTGGCAGGACTGGGCGCCCACCGCCGACCCGGAGCTGTGGTCGACGCTCAAGCTGCTCAACGGCAGTCGGCACACCGCCCCGACGGTCACCGTGACCGGCGTGTGGACCGGTTCGAAGACCGGCGCCGACACCTCCGTCGACGGTTTCATCGCCGCCACGGGTGCGAAGCCGCTGGCCCACACCGGACAGGAACTGACCTACGGCGCCGCCATGTCCGCGTTGGCGGGGAAGCCCCAGCGCGTGTCCGAGGCGGCGACCTCGTCGATCGGATCGACGAAGCTCACCGACGCGCAGATCGACGTGCTCGTCGCGCAGGCGGCAGCGGCGGGCGACGTCGACGGCAACCTGGAGGGCGGGGTCGCCCTCGACGCCCTCGGCGGCGTCGTGGCGGACGTCGGCCGCACCGACTCGGCGTTCCCGTGGCGGTCCGCGCTCATGACCGTGCAGTACACGGCGGTGTTCGCGGACGGCGCGGACCCCGCACCGTTCGACGCGTACGTGCGGGGGTTCCGCCGGGCCATGCGTCCAGCGTGGGGCGACGCGGCGTACGCGAACTACTGCGACGCGGCCATCACGGACCCGTCGGCCTACTTCGGGGACAACACCTCGCGCCTGCACCGCATCGCGGAACAGGCGGACCCGACGGGCGTGCTCGACCAGCCGAACTGGGTCTGACGCACGCACGAGTCTCGGGCCGGCCGGCCGGGCCGGGCCGTCCTACGATGACCGCATGGACATCGTCGACCTGGTGCTGCCGGACGCCGCGGCCTGGCGGACCTGGCTGGACGAGCACGAGGGCGACACCGACGGGGTGTGGCTCGTGCTCGCGAAGAAGGGCACCTCGGAGCCGACGAGCCTGACGTACGACCAAGCCCTCGACGAAGCGCTCTGCTCCGGGTGGATCGACGGGCAGAAGCGCGGCCGCGACGAGGCGACGTTCCGGCAACGGTTCACCCCGCGGCGGAAGGCCTCGCTCTGGTCGCAGCGGAACATCGGGCTCGTCGCGACGCTCACCGCCGACGGCCGGATGCGCGAACGAGGGCAGGCCGAGATCGACCGTGCCAAGGGCGACGGCCGGTGGGACCGCGCCTACGCCGGAGCCGCGAGCGCCACCGTCCCGGAGGACCTGCAGGCGGCGCTCGACGCCTCGCCCGCGGCAGCCACCCTGTTCGCCGAGCTCGACGCGACGAACCGGTACGCCGTGCTCCACCGGATCACGACGGCGCCGAGCGCCACGGCCCGGACCAACCGGCTGACCAAGCTCGTCCAGGGGCTCGAGCGCGGCGAGACGCCGTACCCCCGCCCGGACCGGCCGTAGCACCCGGGGGACATCCGTCCAGGACGGTTCGACGGAGCAGGCGTAGACCGGGGACATGACCACTGGCACCGACACCACCAACCGTCCGGCCGCCGCCTCCGGCACCTTCCGCATCGGGGGCGACCTCGAGGTGCACCGCCTCGGCTACGGCACCATGCAGCTCACCGGCCCCGGCGTCTGGGGACCCCCGAAGGACCACGACGAGGCCGTCCGCGTGCTCAAGCGCGCCGTCGAGCTCGGCGTGGACTTCTTCGACACCGCCGACTCCTACGGCCCCTACGTCGCCGAGGAGCTCCTGCACGAAGCGCTCCACCCCTACGGCGACGACGTCGTGATCGCGACGAAGGCCGGACTCACCCGGACCGGCCCGAACGAGTGGCCGCCGGTCGGCCGTCCGGAGTACCTGCGGCAGGAGGCGGAGATGAGCCTCCGCCGTCTGGGCCTCGAGCGCATCGACCTGTTCCAGCTGCACCGCATCGACCCGAAGGTCCCGCTCGAGGACCAGGTCGGCGAGCTGAAGAAGCTGCAGGACGAGGGCAAGATCCGGCACATCGGCCTGTCCGAGGTGTCGGTCGACGATGTCAAGGCCGCGCAGGAGATCGCCACGATCGTCTCCGTCCAGAACCTGTACAACCTGCAGAAGCGCGACGCCGAGGAACTCCTCGACTGGTCGACCGAGCAGGGCATCGCGTTCATCCCGTGGTTCCCGCTCGCGACGGGCGGCCTGACCGGCGAGGACTCGCCGCTCACCGAGATCGCCGAGCGGAAGGGCGCGTCGCCGGCGCAGCTCGCACTCGCCTGGCTGCTCAAGCGCTCGCCCGTCGTCCTACCGATCCCCGGCACGTCGAGCGTCTCGCACCTGGAGGACAACCTGCAGGGCGCGACCATCGAGCTCACCGACGAGGAGTTCGAGGAGCTGTCGAAGCTGGGTTCCTGACCCGGGTCGCGGACGCGACCGAACGGCGGACTGGAGGCCCGTGGCGACACCGCCACGGGCCTCCAGTCCGTCTCCTGGTTGCGGATGCATACGCAGTATGGGCATACTCCGTATGTCCATGGTGGACGAGAGACGGGGAAGTGTCATGAGCGTACGGATGGGCGTACTCGCGCTGCTGGTGGGGGGACCCGGGTACGGGTACCAGCTCAGGGGGGAGTTCGAGCACCGCACCGGCGGGAGCTGGCCGCTGAACATCGGCCAGGTCTACACGACCCTCGACCGCCTGGAACGCGACGGCCTCGTGGCCCGCGGCGACACCGACGACGACGGCCACGTCGTCTACACGGTGACCGACGCGGGTCGCGGGGAAGTGGCGCGCTGGTTCAGTGAGCCGGTGCCCGCCAAGCGCGGACGCGACGAACTGGCGATCAAGCTGGCCCTCGCCGTCACCGTGCCGGGTGTCGACGTCACCCGCCTGGTGCAGGTGCAGCGGGCCGCAGCGATCCGGAACCTGCAGGACCTGACCCGGCTCAAGCGCACGACCGATCCCGCGACGGACCTGGCGTGGTCGCTCGTGCTCGAGTCGATGGTGTTCCAGGCCGAGGCCGAGGTGCGCTGGCTCGACCACGTGGAATCCACCGTGGCTCGGTACCGGCCGGACGAGCACCCGGCGGCTGACGCCGGCTCCTCGTCCCCGACCGCTGCCGACGTCGCGCGGAGCGCACGGTGAGCGCCGCACCGCTCCTGCAGCTCGACGCCGTCAGCGTGCACTACGGCTCCGGCGCGAAGGCCGTCACGGCGCTGGCCGGCATCGACCTGGCCGTCCAGCGCGGCGAGATGGTCGCGGTGATGGGGACCTCGGGCTCCGGCAAGTCGACGCTGCTCGCCTGCGCCGGCACCCTGCTGCCGCCCACGAGCGGCGAGGTCCTGATCGACGGCGCGTTCGTGTCCGATCGGCCAGCCAAGGAACTCGCGGCCCTGCGCCGTCGCCTCATCGGGTTCGTGTTCCAGGACTTCAACCTGATCCCCTCGCTCACCGCCGTCGAGAACGTGGCGCTGCCGCTCGAACTCGACGGCTGGAAGGCATCGAAGGCCCGCCGCGCCGCGGAACTGGCGCTCGACAACGTCGAACTCGCACACCGCGCCGACGCCTACCCGGACGACCTGTCCGGCGGGCAGCAGCAGCGCGTCGCGATCGCCCGGGGCGTGGTCGGCGAACGTCGGCTCGTGCTGGCCGACGAGCCGACCGGCGCACTCGACTCGCAGACCGGCGAGGTCGTGCTCCGCATGCTCCGTCGACACGTGGACGCCGGAGCCGGCGCGCTGCTCGTCACCCACGACGCCCGGCACGCGGCCTGGGCGGACCGGATCGTCTTCCTGCGCGACGGTCGCGTGGTCGACGAGACCGTGTACTCAGGCGTCGAACTCGCCCTGGCGGACCGGAACGCGTCGTGAGCCGGCGTCGGCGTCCCGGTACCGGCCGGACGCCGTTCGCCCTCCGACCGGCGCTCCGTCTGGGGCGTCGACTGGCGTTCGCGAAGGCCGGTCGGGCGGCGCTGATCATCGCGCTCATCGGCATCCCGACCGCCGGGTTCGCCGCAGTGGCGGTCGTCGTGCAGTCGACACAGCCCACGGTCGAGGAGTCACTGGACTACGACCTCGGCAACGCGGCGGCGCAGATGCGGGTGTCCGGACCGGACCTGCCCGGCATGCGGCAGGACCCGGTGCAGTGGCAGTTCACCGACTCGAAGCGGGACAGCCCGGTCACGAAGGCCGACGAGGACGCCCCGTTCGCGAACGTCCTCGCCCACGTGCCGGACGGTGCCCTGTCGATCCCGGTCGGAAGCACCCCCGTCGTGGTGCAGGGTCCGCGTGGCCCGGTGGGTCTGGCCGCGGTGGAGGGCAGCGTCTGGGACCCGTCCCTCGAGGGGCACTGGCGCGTCCTCGACGGCTCGGCACCGACCGCACGCAACCAGCTCATGGTCACGCCCGCGACCCTCGACCGGCTCGGTGCGCACATCGGTGACACCGTCGACCTCACCGACCCCGTCACGAAGCGGTTCACGATCACCGGGACGATGCGCGACCTCGGCTCGGCACCGAGCGAGCAGGGGGTGTTCCTGCCCTGGGGGACGACGCTGTCGACGACCGACACCACCGACGACGTCGGCCTGACCGACGTCACCGTCTACCTGCCGTCGGACGCCCCGACCTGGTCGGAGATCCGGCAGCTCAACGCGCACGGCATCGTCGTGCAGTCACGCCCCGTGGTCCTCGACCCGCCGGACGCCCGCCTGCCCGGCGGCCAGATGAGCTCCTCGCTGCTGTGGTACCTCGGTGCGATGGCGCTGCTCGGTGTCTTCGCGATGTTCGAGGTCGCACTGCTCGCCGGGGCCGCGTTCCTGGTCGGGACCCGGGCGGACACCCGTTCGTACGCGATCGTGACGAGCGTCGGCGGGGACAAGCGGTTCGTCCGGACGATCGTCGCCGGCTCCGGCCTCGTGCTCGGGTCGATCGGCGCGGTCCTCGGCGTCGCGGCGGGCACCGGGCTCGGCGTCGTGGTGTTCCGCCTGATCGACAACGGTGACGTCGTGTCGTTCCCGGGCCTGCACGTGCCCCCGCTCCTGCTGCTCGTGGTCGCGGCCGCCGGCATCCTGGCCGGGCTGGTCTCCGCCCTCGTCGCCGCTCGGGCCGCCACGCGCATCAACGTGCTCGCAGCGCTGCGGGGTTCGCTCCGTCCCGCGCCCGTCGACCGTCCGGCCCGCCGTCGGCGCCGCGTCTGGGGGCCGGCGCTCGTCGTCGCCGGCGCCGTGATGACGCTGGCCTGCGGCGTCGGGGTGCTCATGCTCAACGACCGCCCGGTGCAGGACGACCACTGGGCCTGGGTGGCCGGGGCCGGAGTCGCGCTCGGACCGTGCCTGATGCAGCTCGGCATCGCGATCTGCTCGCCGTGGCTCCTCGCCCTCGTCACGCGGCTGTCGTCGCGCCTCGGGTTGTCGGCGCGTCTCGCCGCACGCGATGCACGGCGCAACCCGGTCCGGACGGTGCCGGTGCTCGCGAGCGTGATGAGCGTCGTGTTCGTCGCGTCGGTGGTGATCACGTGGAGTGCGTCGAGTCACGCCCAGTACGTCCGTGGGTACGAGTACCGCACGGCCGTCGGAGTGGCGACGACCGAGGTGCAGCTGTCCAGCGAGGACGGTGCCTCCAGCGGTCACGACGCGGCGTTGACAACACACGCGGCGAAGGTCGTGGCCCGGGTGTTCGACCACGACCGGATCCGGGTGCTCGGCGTGGCCGAGGGCTGGGCGGGCGACACCCCGTCGTCCGTGACGGTGCCGCACCGGTGGACGGACTTCGACTGCCCCGCGAACGACACCACCGGCTGCGCGTACTACCTCGACACCGCTGACGCGAGTACGCCGCACATCTGGACGGGCACCGTCGACGACTACGCCGTGCTCACCGGCCACCGCCCGTCGGCTGCCGTGCGGGATGCGCTCGAGGGCGGCGAGGCGGTGTCCCTGTGGCCGGAGTACGCCCACGACGGCGCGGTCCGCATCGACACGTTCCACGACCGCACGTGGGAGAGCCCGACGATCACGACGAGGACGAAGCCGGACGCCAGCGTGTCCATCCCTGCGGTGCTCGACGTGCAGTCGCCGCGGATCCAGGTCGGCGTCTTCATGACGAAGGCGACCGCTGCGCAGTACGGGGTCCCGGCCGTCGACGGCATGCTCGTCACGACGCTGCCCGGGGACATCGCCCCCGAACAGTGGGACGAGCTGAGTTCCGCCTGGCAGAGCTTCGGCGGCGCGGACCGAGCCCGGTGGGACGGCCCGCAGTTCGCCTACGAGGCCGGTCCGGTCGACAACGGCGCGCTCATCCGCGCGATCGTGCTCGCGCTGGCCGCAGCCGTGACGATCGGCGCGACTGCGGTGGCCATCGGGCTCGCACGGTCCGACGGGCGCCGAGACGACGAGGTGCTCGACGCGATCGGTGCTGCACCACGACTCCGGCGGCGGGTGTCGACCTGGCAGGCGGCGATCCTGGCCTCGGTGGGCGCGGTGATCGGCACCCTGCTGGGGCTGCTGCCGATGCGGGCGCTCACCCTGCGGTTCACGGAGCCCGTGGTCGGGACGAACCACATGCCGTTCGTTCCGGACTGGTCGATGCTGGCCCTGCTGGCGATCGGGCTGCCGCTGGTCGTGACCGCGGGGGCGTGGCTCACCGCGCACGGCCGACGCCGGGTGGCGGTGCGGCGGGCGCACTGAGGCGGGGCGGCACAGTGCGTGCTGCTGCCGTGGTGCGGCCCGGTCAGGCGCCGGGCTGCACCACCATGAGCACGGCGACGACGACCCACACCAGGTTGAACGAACCGACCAGCGCCGCGAGCTTCCGCGGCGAGCGCTCCGTCCCGTTGCCGCGGAGGACCTGGCGCTGCTCCGGCAGGACCCCGAGCGCGAGGATCGCCGCAGCCACGGCGGTCAGACCGATCGACACGAGCAGCCAGGCCTCGTCGAGCGCCCCGACCTCGAACGCCAGCGCCGTGCCGAACGTCGGGACGGCGAGCGAGATGATCGAGTACACGTGGCAGATCCGGTGCAGGACCGTCGCGACGGCTCGAGCGGCCTGGTCGTCCGGATCGGCGACGAGCGCGCGTGCGGGCTTCGGGAACGTGCTCCCGGCGACCGCGACGGGCCCGAGGGTGAGCAGCGCCGCCACGACGTGCACGGTGAGGAGGACGCTGGACATCCCTTCCAGCCTAGGGCGCGGGTGTCGTGCTCACGTGCCGGTGCAGAAGGACTCGACGTCGACGTGCACCCCGTCGGGTCCACCGCCGAGCCGCATCCGTTCCACCGCGGCGTCCCCGCGGAGCGGCATGACGAGGTCGGTGCCCATCGCCCGGTCGACCGCCGCGTAGCCCGCTGCGTCCCACCCCGCCTGCACCCGCGGTGCCAGGTCCTGCGGCCGGGCGGTGGGCAGCACGAGCGACCCGGTCCACCGCCGTCCACCGTCGTCGCACCGCTCCGCGACGAGTTCGACCTGCGGCGGCCGGGCAGCGGCGGGCGTCGGTGACGACAGGTCGTCGAGGGGGCCGGCCCAGCGGACCGTGTCCTCGAGCAACGAGCGGGTGTCCGCCTCGATCGCGTCGGCGTCGAGCGTCGTCGTCGTGGTCGGCACCGGCCCGGGCCAGTCCGGGTCCGTCGTCGGTGCGGCGGTCACCGCGACGTCCGGAGCAGGGCCGGCCGACCCGTCCGGCAACCCGCTCCCCGTGAGCAGCGGACCGACGGCGAGCAACCCGACCACCGCGATCGCGATGCCCGCGTCCAGCGGCCACAGGAACTCGGGCACCTGAACGGCCTCGTCAGCCCTCGTGGCCCGTGTCCGGCGCAGCCACAACGCGACGGTCAAGAACCCCACCCCGACCGCCACGACCGCCAGCTCGATGGGGAGCGGCACGATCCCGAGCCCGGCAGCCCACCACGTCGCCGGCAGTGCGGTTGCGATCGCGGTGGTCAGGTACGACGCGGCGACCAACCGGGTCTCGCGTCGCGGCAGGACCTCGTCGGCGCCGCGTGGGCGGGACAGTATCCACGCCGTCGCCACGACCGCGTTGACGCCGACCCCGATGCGTCCGAGACCGAGCCCCACGAACTGGCCGAAGTCCCACCAGATCTGCGTGTCGTCCTCCACCTCGTACCGGGTGTGCCCAGCGAAGTGGAGCAGGACGAGGACGCCGCCCACCCCGAGCAGGTACAGCGCCCAGGACCACCGCGGCACCGCGAGTCGTCGGAGCGCGGCGGCGACGAACACCACCGACGTCGGCATGAGCAGCAGCAGCGCGACGCCCGCCACGCCGTCGAACGCGTTCGGTTCCACGCCTGCGACGCTACGAGCACCCCGTGCCGTCGCCGGGCTCCGGGCGCGCGACTACGTCCGAGGACCCATCGCGATCGGCACCTCGGCCAACACGACCTCGTCGTCCATCGGGATCGGCCCCCGGATCCGCGGGAGCCCGTCGACCCACTCGACCGTCACCCCCGCAGCCGCGAGCCCTGCGACGCTCAGGTCGATCCGGAGCAGGGGCAGCGCGAGGTCGCCGTACCGCTCGGCGACGACCTCGGACACCCGGTCCGGCGTCGTCGCGCGGACGTACCCGTCGGGATCGAGCGGCACCCCGCGGGTCGCGACCTCGTACTCGCCGAACCCGCGGCTCATCTCCCAGTCGTCGGCGATCGCCACGTGACAGACCACATCGGTCATGGACCCTCCTCGTCAATGAAACGGGAGCGTATCATTACGGGTAGGCTGGTCTCGTGAACAAGCGAGGACGTCCGACCGCCGACGAGCGAGCCGCCCGTGACGAGCGGATCCTCGACGTCGCGACCGACCTGTTCCTCGAGCACGGCTTCGCAGGAGTCGCGCTCGATCGCATCGCCGCCGAGGCCGGGGTCACGAAGCGCACGCTCTACACGGCGTTCGGCGACAAGCCCGCGCTGCTCCGCGCGGTCGTCCGGCGGCAGCACACGTACGCGGACGGGCCCACCCGCGGCCTCGAGTCCACCGCGGCGTCGATCGGCGGCGCGTTGCTCTCGGACCGCGCTGTCGCCCTGCACCGGCTCGTCATCGCGGAGTCGACCCGGTCGCCCGAGCTCGCCCGCGAGTTCCACGAGGCCGGCCCGCTCGCCGCCCAGCAGGCCCTGGTCCGTGCCGGAGCGACTCCGGAGACCGCCGCCGAACTCTTCACGCTGCTGCTCGGGGAGCTCCACCGCGAGCGCCTGCTCGGCCTGGCTCCGGCGCCGACGGCCACCGAGGTCGCCGCACGCGCCGCGCGTGCCGTCGCGGTGCTCTCGACGTGACCCGAGGACGGACGGGAGGCCCGGTGCCAGCTGGCACCGGGCCTCCCGTCCGTCACGGCGTGAGCCGTGCTCAGGCGGGGTCGGGCAGCGCCTCCGCGTAGGTGCGGAACTCGCCGCGCTCGGCGTGGATCGCCCACAGCCGGTCCGCGATGGACTCGCCGGAGTGCTCCGGCTGCCCGTCGTCGATGCCGAACGGGATGATGAGCTGCCCGACGTGGACCTGCTCGTCGCGCACGGCGTCGTGCAGGAGCTGGGCGTAGGCGCTCTCCGCCGCGAACGCGACCGAGGTGCCGGTGACCCGGGCGCCGGGCCGGACCGCACTGCCGCCGTTGACGAACAGGATCGTGCCGTGGCCGATCGCCCGCATGCCGGGCAGCACCTGACGGACCGCGTTGACCGAGCCGTAGACCGAGAACTCGATCGGGCCGACCAGGTCGTCGGCGGTGGTCTCGAGAACGGGGCGCATGTACTCCTTGGCGGGGAGCGGGCTGTACTGCAGCACCTCGATCGGGCCGAGCTGCTCGGTCGCGCGCTCGAGGGCGGTGCGGAGCGAGTCGCCGTCACGGACGTTCGCGGCGAACCCGGCGGCGGTGATGCCCTGCTCGCGCAGCGATGCGGCGAGGCCGTCCAGCCGGTCCTGGTTGCGGGAGATCAAGGCGATCGAGAAGCCCTCACGGCCGAAGCGCTCGGCGACGGCGAGTCCGAGGCCCTTGCCGGCCCCGATGATGGCGATGGTGGTCATGCGGAGTACTCCTCGTCGGTGACGTGTTCGAGCCAGGTGGTGGTGGTCGCCGGGTCGTCGGCGAGGTCGAGCATCGCGAGGTGCTCCATGTAGTCCGTCGGGGTCGCACCGTGCCAGTGCTCCTCACCGGCCGGCGTGTAGACGGTCTGCCCGGCCTGGACCTCGACGACGCCGCCGTCACGGGTCCCCATCCGCGCGACGCCCTCGGTGACGTGCAGGGTCTGCCCCTTGGCGTGCGAGTGCCACGCGGTCCGCGCGCCGGGCAGGAACCGGACCTTGGCGACGGTCATCGACTGGCCGTCCTCCTTCGGCGAGGCGATGGCGTCGAGGTAGACGTCTCCGGTGAACTGCTCGGCCGGGTTCTTGACGGTCGGCTGCTTCGGTTGGATCTCCATGACCCCGACGGTAGGCCGATGTGCGCACCGGAGGGAGGTGCCGACCGTACCCCTCAGCCGTTTCCCGAACACCACGTGTGTGATCGACGCACGATCCGGGAGGACCACCGTGGACAGCAGCGAACACCCGCACCAGCACCCGACCCCCACCCGCGCCCGACGCGCCTGGTCCGCCGCGGGCATCGCCGCGGTGGCCGCGCTCGCCCTGGGCGGCTGCGCCGACGCCGCACCGGACGACGACCGCGGCTCGTCGGCGAGCGCCCGTGCCACCGCCCCGGCCGACCTGCCGACCGGGCAGACCGCGCCCGACGGCGACACCACCGACGTGGTCACGGGGCTCGAGGCACCGTGGTCCGTCGTCCGCACCGGGGACGACGGCGACGCCCTGGTCAGCGAGCGCGACTCTGCCCGGGTCCTCGAGCTGCAGGACGACGGCACGACGCGCGAGGTCGGCACGGTCGACGGCGTCAGCCACGGCGGCGAGGGCGGACTGCTCGGCCTGGCCCTGCACGACGACGACCTGTTCGTGTACTCGACGGCCGACGACGGCAACCGGATCCAGCGGTACGACCTGACCGGCACCACGGGCTCGTGGGCGCTCGGCGACGCCACGACGATCATCGACGGACTGCCGTCGAACACGTTCCACGACGGCGGCCGGATCGCGTTCGGCCCGGACGACATGCTCTACGCCAGCGTCGGGGACGCCGGCGCGAGCAGCGACGCGCAGGACGAGGACTCGCTCGCGGGCAAGATCCTGCGGCTCACCCCGGACGGCGACGTGCCGGACGACAACCCCGTCGACGGGTCCCCGGTGTGGAGCCTCGGGCACCGCAACGTGCAGGGCATGGGCTGGTCGTCGGACGGCACGATGTTCGCGTCGGAGTTCGGCGAGAACACGCTCGACGAGTTGAACGTCATCGAGGCGGGGGAGAACTACGGCTGGCCCGAGGTCGAAGGGGAGGGCGGCGAGGACCAGGGCTTCGTCGATCCGGTGCAGCAGTGGTCGACGGACGAGGCCTCCCCGAGTGGCCTGACGGTCGTCGACGACACCGTGTTCGTGGCCAACCTGCGCGGCGAGGTGCTCCGGGCGATCCCGGCGGACGACCCGGGTTCGTCGACCGAGTACTTCCAGGGCGACTTCGGCCGGATCCGGACCGTGCTCGAGGGACCGGCGGACACGCTGTGGTTCGTCACGAACAACACCGACGGCCGCGGTGATCCTGCGGAGGGCGACGACCGCATCGTGTCCGTGCCGCTGACCCGCGCCGCGGGGTGAGCCGACGGAGCGCTGCCACGGGGGTTCCGGCAGCCCCTCGCTCGCACGCTCCCCGGCCCGTTACCGTGACGACATGAACCACCGCGACGAAGCCCGCGACTTCCTGTCCAGCCGTCGCGCCCGCATCACCCCCGAGCAGGCCGGGGTCGAGACGTTCGGCACCCGCCGCAGGGTCACCGGGCTCCGGCGCGAAGAGGTCGCCCGGCTGGCAGGCGTCAGCATCGACTACTACACGCGACTGGAGCGGGGGAACCTGCAGGGCGTCTCGGACAGCGTGCTCGAGGCCATCGCCGGCGCACTGCAGCTCGACGCGGCCGAGCTCGAACACCTCCGAGACCTGTCCCGGCACCAGAACGCGACCCCGCGGCGGGCGGGCACGGTCGTGCCGGTCGCCGCGGTCCGCCCGGAGCTGCAGTACCTGCTCGACGTCATCACCGACGCTCCGGCGATGATCATCAACAACCGCCAGGACATCGTCGCCGCCAACGCCCTCGGTTACGCCATGCACTCGGACCTGGTGTCGGCGCCGGCCCGACCGATGAACTTCTCGCGCTTCATCTTCCTCGACCCCCAGGCGCGGAACTTCTACCAGGACTGGCAGCGGGCGGCGCACACGAACGTCGCGATCCTGCGGCGCGAGGCCGGCCGCACGCCGAACGACCGCGACCTCGCGGCGCTCATCGGAGAACTCTCGATGCGGAGCGACGACTTCCGCGCGCTCTGGGCCGCGCACGACGTCCGGCGCCACTACGCCGGCGTGAAGTCCTTCCACCACGCCGTCGTCGGCCCGCTCGAGCTGCACTTCCAGACGCTCGAACTCGCCGAGGACCCGGGACTCGCGCTGACGATCTACCCGGCGACCCCGGGCAGCCCGACCGCCGACGCGCTCCGCCTGCTCGCTTCCTGGGCGGCGACGGAACGCATCGCGGAGCGTGCCCGCGACGTCGTCTGACGGGTACCAGCAACCCCTGCTTCCCCGGCCCGCACCGTCCTACCGTGGACGCATGGACACCAGAAGCGAAGTGCGCGACTTCCTCCGCACCCGCCGCGAGCGGGTCACACCGCAGCAGGTCGGGTTGCCCGACTTCGGTGGCGTCCGACGGGTCAAGGGGCTCCGCCGCGAGGAGCTCGCACTCATCGCCGGCATGAGCGTCGACTACTACATCCGCCTCGAGCGCGGCAACCTCACCGGCGTCTCGGAGAGCGTGCTCGAGTCGCTGTCGCGTGCGCTGCGCCTCGACGACGCCGAGCACGCGCACCTGTTCGACCTGGCCCGCGTGCAGAACGCCTCGGCGACCACGCGGCGGAAGCCCCCGACGTCGAAGGTCCGGCCGACCGTGCAGCGCATGCTCGACGGCATGACCATGCCCGCGTGGGTGCGCAACGGCCGCTCCGACTTCCTGGCCGGCAACGCCCTGGCACGCGCGCTGTACTCGCCGCTGTTCCTCGACCCCGCCGGCACCCCGAACACCGCCCGCTTCGCGTTCCTCGACCCACGCGGTCAGGAGTTCTGGCGCGACTGGGACGTCGTCGCGAGCGACATGGTGGCCGTCCTCCGCGCCGAGGCCGCCCGACAGCCCTACGACAAGGGCCTGACCGACCTGATCGGTGAGCTCTCCACCCGCAGCGAGGAGTTCCGGCAGCGCTGGGCCGCGCACGGCGTCATGCGGCACCTGAACGGCGAGAAGCGGGTGCACCACCCCGAGGTCGGCGACATCGACCTGACCTACGAGACCATGGAACTCACGACCGACACCGGTCTGACGCTCATCGCCTACGGCACCGAGCCGGGCTCACCGTCCGAGGAGCGCCTGCAGCTGCTCGCGAACCTCGTCGCCACGACGGCCGCAGCCGTCCCGGAACCGGAGGACGCATGAGCGATACCGAGTCCGTCCCGACCACCGCATCCGCCGCACCGCTCGGGTTCCTGGGCCGGGTGCGGTTCCGCTGGCGCGCCGAGCAGGAGATCCACGAGCTGACCCGCGACCGTGCGCTCGAGGAGCGCGTGCGCGCCGAGGCCGCCGTGCGGCTCGCGCCCGGCCCGTGGCACCTCGGCGAGCTGTTCCGACGCCGCTGACGCATCGACAGGGCGGACGGGAGGCCCGTGGCGGCGCCGCCACGGGCCTCCCGTCCGTCAGTCGGTCGCGTTCACCGACGTCGTGCGGCGGGCACGAGGGTGTGCTGCCCGTAGCTGTTGTCGTCCGGGTTGATCGTCACGCCCGGTGCGACGAGCTCGTCGATGCGGTCCAGGACCTCGTCGCTGAGCACACGGTCGGCGGCGGGGAGCTGCGACTCGAGCTGCTCCATGGTGCGCGGGCCGATGATCGCGCTCGTGACGCCGGGGTGCCGGATCACCCACGCCAGCGACATCTCGATGAGGGACATGTCCTGCGACTCCGCCAGAAGCGCGAGTTCCTCGACCACGTCGAGCTTCCGCTGGTTCGCGGGCGTCGACATGTCGAACCGGGCCGCGGGGCGGTGCTTCGCCGTCGGGGTGCCGGGAGCGTCCTTGCGCCAGCGACCGCTGAGCCACCCGCCCGCGAGCGGGCTGTAGACGAGGGTGCCCATGCCGTAGCGCTGCGTGGTCGGCAGGACGTCCTCCTCGATGCCGCGCACCAGGATCGAGTACGGCGGCTGCTCGGTGCGGAAGCGCTCCAGGCCGCGGCGCTCCGAGGTCCACTGAGCCTCGACGATCTCGGCGCCGGAGTACGAGGACGATCCGATGTTCCGGACCTTGCCCTGACGGACCAGGTCGGTCAGGGCGCCCAGGGTCTCCTCGACGTCCGTCGTCGGGGACGGACGGTGCACCTGGTACAGGTCGATGTGGTCGGTGCCGAGGCGGCGCAGGGAGTTTTCGACCTCCTGCATGATCCAGCGGCGCGAGCCCCCGGAGCGGTTCGGGCCCTCGCCCATCGGCATGAAGAACTTGGTGGCGAGCACGACGTCGTCACGGCGGCCCTTGATGGCCTTGCCGACGATCTCCTCGGAGACGCCGTCCGAGTAGGCGTCGGCGGTGTCGACGAAGTTGATGCCGGCGTCGAGCGCGCGGTGGATGATCCGGATCGAGTCCTCCACGTCGGCGTTCGCCCACGGACCGAACATCATGGTGCCCAGAGCGAGCGGGCTCACCTCGACGCCGGTGCGTCCGAGCTGGCGGTACTCCATGGTTTCCTCTCCGTGCCCGCGGGTCTCGCCGGGCACGGCTGCCACGCTAGGCCGGTCACAGACGGCGAAAGGGGGGAGGACCGTACCTCCCTCGGTTGGCGGTGCCGACGCGCAGGTCACGGGACACGTCGCGGGCAACCTGCACGTCGGGAACACCCGGCAGCAACTGCTCGACGTGCTCACCGTCCTGGTGCCGGTGATCGGCTACCCGCGGACGCTCAACGGGCTCGCCGCCGTGAACGAGGGCGCGCCTGCCGATTGACGCTCAGATCGCGAGCTCGACATCGTGACCGTTGACGGTCACGATGATCCGTGGGTTCTCGGCACCGGTCGCGGTGATGTAGCTGCGGAGCGTGGAGAGCAACATGTCTTCTCGCCGCTCCATCTGGGACACCGCGCCCTGACTGATGCCGAGCTCGTGCGCGATCTCGGCTTGGGTGCGCTTGCCGGCTTCGCGGACCATCGCGAGGCTCATCGCGTGGATGCGGTCGAGTTCGTCCGCTTCGACCTCGAGTGCGGCCACCGCGTCTGCGACGCCGGGGCGCTGCATCATCTGTTCGAGGCGGTCGTTCCCGCGTACGAAGTCTTCCTTGCCCATCATGCTTCCTCGGTCTCGTTCCGCCATCGGTTGATCAATCGATCAGCTCGGACGCCGACCGTGTCGTAGAACACGTCACCCATTGACGCTTTGTCGCCGGAGAACAGTGCCACCACGACTCGGTCCTCGTCCGGCGGGAACCAACAAATCAAGCGGAGCGCCACTCCCGCGACGTAGGGGTGTGACACCCGCCAGATCGGATGCTGCTTGGACTGCCGTACACGCTTGATCATCGCGGTGTCCTGAACCGGAGCGGAGTCCAGGTCCCGCAATCGCTTGAGCATGAACGTCAGCAACTGCAGACGTTTTCGACCACGCTCGGTTCTATCGGTCTCAAGACGATCGAGCTGGTCGTTGAACTCTCGCGGCCAGTCGATCTGCGTGCGGCGACATTACCTGCGACTGATAATAGCTGCAACTAATATCGAGCGCAAGGGCAACGATGTGGTGGGGGTGCGGTCCTCAGACGACGAGGGGGCCAGCCACCTCGAGCCGGTCGTGGTCGACCTGCCAGCGGACGGCATCGAGCACCGTCTGTTCGGCGGTGAACGCGGGCGTGTAGCCGAGCAGACGGCGGGCCTTCTCGACGCTGAACACCTGGCTGCGTGACAGGTGCTCCCAACTGGCGTCAGCGTGCTCTGGAGTCGTGGTCTCGCGGAACCGGTCCCAGCTGACGGAGTGGAGCCGGGCCTCCTGGCCGAACCACGACGCTGCCAGGTGGGCGTACCCACGCGCGGTGAGCGCCGTTGGGGCCGTGATGAAGAAGTCTTCGCCGACCGCCGCATCGCGGCGTTCGACGGCGAGCTGGAAGGCCTGCGCGACGTCGTCGGCATGCACGTGGGCCATCGTCTCGGCGCCGAGACCGGGGACCTCGATCGTCTCGCCGGCGGACAGCCCCGTCAGCACCGACGGATCGAGGTTGCCGAGCGGACCGATCGGCATCCAGCCCGGACCGCTGATGTGGCCGGGGTGCAGCGTCGTCGTTGCCAAACCCCCTGATGTGGTTTCTTCCTTGAGCATCCGGGCGATCGCGTCCTTCTGCACACCGTAGTCACCGAAGGGCGGCGTGAAGTCGTCCTCGGTGATCGGCAGCACACGGGATGCACCCGCGCGCCAGATCGAGCCGCAGTGCACCAGGTGCGTGCCGGTCCCGCGCAGTGCTTCGACGAGGGCTTCGGCGGAGGCGACGGTGAAGCAGACGAGGTCGACGACGGCGTCGGCGCCGAGCGCGGCGATCCGCGTGCCGAACGTGCCGTCGCGGTCTTCCTGCTCGCGGTCCGCGGTGACGCGGTCGACCTGCTGCCACTCGGGGGAGTCGGCGTAGGGGGTACTGGTACCGCGGCTGACGGCGACGACCTCGTGACCGGAGCGGACGAGGCGGGGGACGAGGAACGTGCCGATGTGGCCGGTGGCTCCGATGACGACGATGCGCATCAGTCGGCGGTGATGACCTTCACGGAGCCGGCGATGGTCGCGGCGTCCTCGGCGAGCGCCACGACCGGGTCGGGCAGGCGCGTGGTGGCACCGACGAGCTTGCGGGCACCCCACCCGACGAACGACCCGACGATCGCGCCGACGCCTCCGAGGATCGCGCCCTCGATGCGCAGGTCGCGCTTGCCGGTCGTCCCGAGCGCGGCGCCGACGAGCGCGCCGGAGCCGATGCGACCGACGAGGCCGGCGGGGGAGATGCGGTTCGGGGTCATCGGCAGCTTGTCGCCGATGAGCTCACCGACGGCCGAGGCGACGAGGAGTCCGCGGCCGAGCGGGGTGCTGAAGACCTTCCAGTCCTGCCACGAACCCTTCAGCGAGGACCGGTCGTGGTTCAGCGCCAGCACCGCGAGCGGGGTGGCACTGCGGCCACCGCTCAGGATGCCGAGCACCAGGGTGCGGACCAGGGTGTGCTGCTCGTGCTGCTTGCTCATCGTGTCTCCAGTCGTGATCAAGTCCGACCGTACGCACGTGCGCCGCGAGCGCTCCGAGGGTCCTCACGGACTGCGGGTACTGAGCCGGCCCGAGTAGCGTCCGCCGCATGAGCAACGTCATCGTCTTCGGCGGCCACGGCAAGGTCGCACTCCTCACCACCCGCATCCTCAGCGAGCGCGGCCACACGGTCACCTCGGTCATCCGCGACGCGGACCAGTCCGACGAGATCCGTGCCCACGGCGGCGAGCCCCGGGTCGCGGACATCCAGCAGCAGTCCCTGACCGACTTCGCGGAACTCGTCCGCGGGCACGACGCCGTCGTGTGGTCCGCCGGTGCAGGCGGCGGGTCCGTCGACCGGACGTGGGCGATCGACCGCGACGCCGCGATCCTGTCGGTGCAGGGCGCGAAGCAGGCCGGCGTCGACCGCTACGTCATGGTGTCGTGGTCCGGGTCGCAGCTCGACCACGGGGTGCCGCAGGACGACGACTTCTTCGCCTACGCACAGTCGAAGGCGATCGCCGACGCCGTGGTGCGCGACTCCGGTCTGCAGTGGACGATCGTGGCGCCGAGCACCCTGACGGACGACGACGCGACGGGTTCGGTGGACTGGGACGGCTCCTCGACCGATGTGCCCCGCGTCGACGTCGCGCACGTGATCGCCGACGTGCTCGAGACCCCCGGCACGGCGGGCAACACCATCCGGTTCAACTCGGGATCGACGCCGGTGGCGGACTTCCTGCGTGCCGACGCGGTCTGACGGCGCCGACAGGTCTGACGGCGCCGACAGGCCTGACGGTCGGGCGCTGCCCGGAGCCGCGCGTCAGTAGATCGCCGCGATGCCGGTCATGTCACCGAGCCCGAGCGTCCGCGATCCGGTGTCGCAGTACCCGCCGGACGGCTCCATGACCTGACCGGTGCCGGTCTTCACGTGGCCGAGCCCGTACAGGTGCCCCCACTCGTGCGTGGCGACGGCCTGGGTGTCGAACCGGGCGCCCGAGCAGGTGGCCGTGGAACTCCACTTGTAGCTCGTGGCGTACCGCTGGTCGGACTCCTTGGCGACGCCGTTGCCGTCGTACCAGACGCACGTCACGCCGAGGGTCCCGGAGGGCAGCTTGCCCCACCCGACGACGCTGTAGCCGTTGCTCTTCGAGCACGCGCCCTTGTCGGTGAGCCCGGGTGCCTGGGTCGCCAGGCGCACGTAGGAGTTCCGCGCGGACGAGGTCACGGTGCGGTCGCACGACGAGATCGTGCCCGTCCACGCGTTCGCCGCCTTGCGCAGCGCGTCCTTGGCGTACGACGACTTCTGGCCGGACTCGTTGTAGTACCACTGCACCGTGCTCGCCCAGCGGTACCCGTTCCGTGCGTTGGCCGTGCTGGTGCACTTGGTGGTGGCCGCGGTCGTGGCGGCCGGCGCGGCAGCCGCCGCACTGGCCGCGGCGCTCCGCGCCTGCTCCCGGCGGACCGCCGGTGCCGAACCGCTCCACGCCTCGTCGATGCGGACCGCGACACCCCCGGTGCCGGTGTTCGCGATGACGACCTCCGCCAGCTCGGGAGCACCCGGCGCCGCGGAGCTGCTCGCCATCACGCTCTCACCGGGGGCCGGCACGGCGAACGTGCGGCCGTCCGGCAACACGACCGTGCCGGACGCGACCGTGCACCCCGTCCGGAGCGTCTGCACCGAGAGCGTCCCCGCGGCGCAACGGCTGCCGGCCGCCGACGCGCTCGGCGTCGCCGCCTGCGCGGGTGCCGCCGTGGCGGTGAGGCCGACGACGAGTGCGATGACCGCCCCGGTGGTGAGCGTGTTCCTGACAGGACGCATGGTTGCCCTTCCCGCGGCGAGCCCCTGTGCCCGCCGTCCCTGATCGGGTCCATGCTCGCCGATGGGCACCCGTCAGGTCCAGGGCTGCGCCAACAGGACAGATGCTGCCCCGCCCACGCGTTCGGTCAGCGCAGCCGCTCGACCATCGGACACGCGAACGGATCGCGCGCCGCCAGACCGACCTCGTTGAGGTAGCGGACCACGATGACGTAGGAGTGCACCAGCGTCGTCTCGGTGTACGGCACGCCCTGGTCGGCGCAGTACCTGCGGACCATGTCCCGGGCCGCGCGCAGGTTCGGGCGCGCCATGCTCGGGAACAGGTGGTGCTCCACCTGGTGGTTCAGCCCGCCCATGAAGTACTCGACCCACGCGCCGCCCCCGATGTCGCGCGAGGTCAGGACCTGGCGTGAGAAGAAGTCCACGCGGCGGCCGGGTTCGATGACGGGCATGCCCTTGTGGTTCGGTGCGAACGCGATGCCCATGAGGAACCCGAACACGGCGAGCTGCACGCCGAGGAACGCGAAGGCCATGCCGACCGGCAGGAACCAGAACACGACGCCCAGGTAGAGCACGAACCGCCCGACGAAGACGGATCCCTCGGCCCACCGCCGCTTCACCGGGCCGCGGCTGGTGTACGTGCGGATCGACTGCCAGTGCAGGTTCACACCCTCGACCAGGAGCATCGGGAAGAACGCGTAGCCCTGCACCCGGACGAGCACGCGCAGGAAACCGGTCCGGCTGGCGGCGTCCTCGGGCCGGAACGAGATCGCGTCGAACGAGATGTCGGGGTCCTTGCCGACCGTGTTCGGGTTGGCGTGGTGCCGGGTGTGCTTGTTCATCCACCACGCGTAGCTGATCCCGGTCAGGAACGTGCCGGCGTAGCGGGCCGCTCGGTCGTTCCAGTGGTGCGACGCGAAGACCTGACGGTGTGCGGCCTCGTGGGACAGGAAGGCGAACTGCGTGAACAGTGCGCCCAGCACGCCGGCCACGATCAGCTGGTACCAGGAGCCGCCGAGCACGGCGAACGCCCCGCCCGTGATGCCGAGCAGCACGGCGAGCACGGCGATGAGACCCCAGTACCAGCCCGTGCGCCGGCCGAGGAGCCCCGCGGTGCGCACCTGCGCGAGCAGCGCGGTGTACGTCGAGGTGGTGTCGGCTCGGGGCGACCGTCGTTCGGTCTTCCGGTAGCCCGTCGGTACGACCAGTTCGTCGCCCATGGTGTCCTCCTGGATCCAGTGCTGCGCCTGCAACCGGGGTCCGGGGCTACGACTTGCTGGTGATCGTACGCCGGTCAGGACCGGGGACACACGGGATCAGGCGGGGAGGACCAGACGACGTTCGACGATCGCGCGGGCGACGTCGGCGAGCCGCTCCTGGTGGGACCGCGCGTACTGTCGCAGCAGCTCGAACGCCGCATCGGTCTCGACCGAGTGCGTGTACGCCACGAAGCCCTTGGCCTGCTCGATCACGACCCGACTGTCGAGGGCTCGCTGCAACTGTGCCTGCGTCAGCGCCGCGTGTTGCAGGGTCCGCTGCTGCAGGATGCTGATGGTCGCGACGTCGGTCAGTGCCTGCGCGGCCAGCGCGTCGTCACGGTTCAGCGCACCCTCGGTCTCGCGGAACAGGTTGAGCGATCCGAGCGTCGTGTCCCGCAACCGCATGGGGATCGCGTGCACCGACGCGTACCCCGACTCGGCCGACGCGGCGGCGAACGTCGGCCACCGGCGTTGCATCTCCGCCTGGTCGCCGACGGACACGGGACGCCCGGTCGCGAAGCACTCCACGCACGGGCCCTCGCCGGCGTCGAGCTGCAGGAGTCCGACGAAGCTCGATCGTTCACTGGTCGACGCCACGACCTCGAGTTCCTGGTTCTGGTTCGCCAGCAGGATGCCCGCGGCCGAGGCGTCGAAGATGTCGACGACGCTGTCGACCAGGTTCTGCAGCAGGTCGACGACGTCGTACTCGTCGACGAGGGTGTCGGTCAGTGTGACGAAGGTGTCGATGAGCCGGCGCTCGCGGGTCGGTGCCATGGGGCGTGCTCCTCAGTTCTCGGAACCGTACGGCCGGGCGAGGTCGATGCGGCGAGCGATGACGTCGTTCGAGACGTCGCGGACGGTGCGTTCGGTGGCGAAGGCGTGCGCCTGCAGCACGAGGAGGGCGTCGGAGACGTCCACCCCGAGCTGTGCTGCGACCATGCCGGTCGCCTGGTGCACCTCACGTCGGGAGTACCGGCTGGTCTCCATGTCGGCTCGCCCGTCCGCGGCCGCCGCGAGCAGCGCACCACGGAGCACCCGACGGGCGGCGACCTCGGTGAGTTCCACCGCGCCGCGGATCTGACCCACGGTCAGGGTGCGCTCGCTGTCCACGGACAGGTCGACCGCGCCGACCGGGATCGTCCCGATGCGCATCGGGAACGAGAACACGGCCCCGACCCCGGCGCGCAGGAGTTCCTCGAGTGCGAGCGGCCAACCGGTGTTCGTGGTGTTGGACAGGTCGGACTCCAGCACCGGGCGGCGGGTCGTCAGCGCCTGCCAGCACGGGCCCTCGCCGAGGTCGAACTGGATCTCGTCGATCCGCTCCGCTCGCGCGTCGCTCGCGCACACCGTCCCCGACCCGAGCGGGTTGCCGAGCGTCGAGATGCCGACCCCGGTGACGGGCAGCGTCGACAGGAACGGCGGGCACATGTCCGAGCCGTCAGGGGCGGCCTGCAGCGCGGTCACCGCCGTCGTGAAGTCGTTCATCAGAGGGACACCGTCCTGGTCCGGTTCGAACGCGGGGGCTGATCCGGTCCCCGCGTGCTGCCACGCTAGCGCAGTGCTCCGCAGCCGTCGCCTGCCCGGGCCGTCGAGGGCACGAGCCGTCGACGGCCCGGACGCCGTCACCCCGCGTGGAGGTGCGCGGGCTCCGGCACGAAGTGGATCCGCTCCGCCGCCCGCGTGACCTCGCGGGCTCGAGCCGCGCGGTCGTCGAACTCGATGCGGGCAGCGTCGCGGACCTGCTCCTTGTCGAACAGCGCGGCCCGACTCACGACGTCGACGATCGTCGCCACCACCGTCGCGAGACCGCGTTCGAGCTGGCCGAGGTTCGTGTTGCCGATGACGAGACGCCGGTCCTGCACGTCCAGCGTGACGTCGGGGTAGCCGGCGGTCACGAGCTGCGCGTGCCCTTCGGCACCGCGCAGGCCCGCCATCTCGACCGCGTCGGGTCGGCGGTTGAACACCGCCGGGACGTCGTAGTACTTCGCCGCCGTGGGCTTGCCGAGTTCGGTGGGCAGGCCGGAGGCCACCACACTCGTGAGCGCGAGCGGCGTCGAGGCCGCCTCGGACTGGTCCGTCATGATGACTCCCTTGGCGGCTCCCCGCGGGAGCACGAGAGGATCTCGGACTCGGTACGGCGACACCGTGGCGTCAGTGTGGGACCCGGGGATGTGAGCCCTCCCAGCCGACCGGCTGCGGGACGCGCCCCGCCCCGCACGGCGGCGGGGCGCCGGGTGCGACCCCGGCGCCGCCCCGCTCAGGCGAACTGCGCGTAGAACGCCGACGGGTCCTGCGACAGCGACGCCTTCACCGCGCTGCTCCACTCGTCGACGACGACCTCGGCCGCGCCGCGCTCGACGCCGTCCAGCGCGGCCCGCGCCACGTCGGCCGGGTCGACCTTCGGTCCCTCGTAGCCGTCCATCATGTCCGTGTCCGCCGCGCCGAGGTGCAGCCCCTGCACGCTGATCCCCTTGCCGGCGAGCTCCAGCCGGACGGCGTTGGTCAGGTTCCACTCGGCGGCCTTCGCCGCCGCGTACGCACCGGATCCCGGGTAGACGAACCAGGACAGCGCGGACAGGACGTTCACGATGCCACCGCCACCGTTGCGCTCGATCACCGGTGCGAACGCACGGATCATCGCGAGGTTCCCCCAGTAGTGCGTGTCCATCTCGCGGCGCGCGTCCGTCAGGTCGTCGGTGAGCAGCGAGCCCGTCGTCGAGATGCCCGCGTTGTTCACGAGCAGGGTGACGTCGCCCGCGGCTGCGGCCGCCGCCGCGATCGACGCCTGGTCGGTGATGTCGAGCGGCAGCGCCACCACGCCTTCGACGTCGACGAGTTCCGGTCGGCGTGCGGTCGCGTAGACCTTGGTGGCCCCGCGCTCCAGCAGCTGCAGGGCGAAGCGGCGTCCGATGCCCCGGTTCGAGCCGGTGACGAGTGCGACCGATCCAGCGATCTCCATGGTGTCTCCTCCTGCCGTGCGGGTGTCTCCCGCAGCGGCTCGGTTACGCTAAGACCTCACATGGATGTCAGGGGCAAGCCCCGGATCGGAGTCGGCATGCGGATCGGCGACCTCGCCGCGGAGACCGGCGCCAGCGTGCGCTCGCTGCGGTACTACGAGGAGCAGGGACTGCTCACCGCGTCGCGGACGACCAGCGGGCAGCGCGTCTACGACGCCCCGGCGGTGGAACGCGTGCAGCTCGTGCAGCAGCTGTTCGCCGCAGGCCTGCCGAGCCGCACGATCGTGCAGCTGCTGCCGTGCGTGGACAGCGGCCACGCGACCCCGGAGTCCTTCGCGCTGCTGGTCGCCGAGCGCGATCGGATCACGGCGCAGATGGCAGAGCTCGAAGCGGCACGCGGCCGGCTCGACGAGGTCATCGCGATCTCCGAGCACCCGACCGCCGAGCACTGCCCGGCGTTGCGCGAGCCGGCGGACGGAGCGGTCGCGGCCTGAGACGGAACGGCAGAACGGACGGGAGGCACGGTGCGCGCCCGCACCGTGCCTCCCGTCCGCCACCTGGTCACGACCAGGGCAGCTGGTGCGGCGTCAGGGCTGGAACACCTGGATCTGGTCCAGCTCCGCGAAGCCGGTGCCCTTCGTGAAGGTCAGCGTGTTCGCGCCGGCCTTCAGGGTGACGGTCTTCTGCGCCCACCCGAAGCGCCCCCAGTTGACGGTCGGCGCGTAGCTGATCGTCCCGGCCAACGTCCCGTTGACGGCGAGCGCATGCGTGCTCGTCGCCCCGGTGCCGTTGTCGTACCGGACGTTGACGGTGTACGTCCCCGCGGTCGCCGCCTGCACCGTGAACTGCACGGAGCTGGTCGCGTTGTTGATGTTGCCGACCTTCGCGCCGCCCACCGCGTCGGCCTGCGTGACGGTGCTCGTGTCGTTCCGGACCGCGGACTCGGCCTCGTACCGCAGCGCGTTGATCGGGATCGACCCGACCCGCACGTCGTTGTAGGTCGTCGTCAGGTTCTCGACGTTCGTCGCCTGGTAGAGCGTCTTGCCGTCCGCGCTCGAGTCGAAGCCCTGGGCGAAGCCGCTGAACGTGCCTCCTTCGGCGTCGCGGGCGTCGTACGTGACGGCGTAGGGCAGCTGCTCCCACGAGCCGGAGCCCTGGTTGCGGTTGACGACGAAGTTCTGCCCGCCGTCGATGTTGCCGGCACTGTCGAGCGTCCACTTCGACGACACCACGATCATGCCGTTCGCGTTGCCCGTCGTCGGGACCCAGCGGACCTCGGGTGAGGAACCGACCCCGCGGCCGTCGGGCAGTGCGATCTTCGTGCCGATGCTCGTCTCCGGGCTCCAGGTGAGTCCGTCGGGCGATGTCTTGAAGTACACCGGCGCCGTGTTGTTCGTCTGGCTCGGTCGGTTGACGACCTCGAACGTCGCCACGTAGTTGCCGTTCGGGATCCGGGTGACCGTGATCATGCCGGGCCGGTCACTCTTGTTCGTCGGCGCCGAGACGTTCACCAGGCCACCCCAGGTGAGTCCGCCGTCCGTCGACCGTCGGTAGCTGACGGCCTGCAGGACGTTGTTCGCCTTCTGCCGTTCGTCGGAGAAGTAGGTCACGAGACCGCCGTTGGCGTCGACCGCGACGGACGGCTCCCACACGGTCGAGGTGGTCGAGGTCGGACTCGGGTCGTAGGTGGCAGGCCCGCCGGTGTCGACGGTGCTCACGAACGACCAGGTGAGACCGTGGTCGAGGCTCTTGTACATGACCAGCCGGCTGCTCGACCGGTCGGTCGGCATGATCATCCCGCTCAGCAAGAGGGTCCCAGCGGGCATGGTGCCGAGCTGGATCGGGGTCTCGTACAGCGAGGGCTGGGCGGTGCGCGTGAGCGTCGGGAACTGCGCGCTCGGCTTGACGGTGGCGACGCGGCTCCACGAGGTGCCGTTGTCGGTGCTGCGGTAGATCGGGTAGACCTGCACCCCGTTCTCGAGCACCAGCTGGTCGAACGTGACGAACTGCTGCCCGTTCGCCGACCCGCTGTTCTTCAGGACGATGTTCTTCGCGTAGGTGGTCCCGGCAGCGCGGCCGCCCTCCGGGTTGAACGAGGAGCCCGCGGCAGGTGAGTACACGAGGGCTCCGTTGCCGGTCGTGACCGCCTGCGCGGGGGCGGGGCCGGTGACACCGGCGACGAGGGCTGCCGCGGCGGCGGCAGCGGTGACGACGAGCGCGAGCGTTCGGCGTCGACGAGGCGCCGGAGCGGCGCCGAGGCGGAGGGACATGGTGCTCCGTTCGGTCAGGTGGTGCGGTTGTGGTGCAGTGGTGGTGCGCGGAGACGGACGGGAGGCGCGGGACCGACCCGACTCGCGCCTCCAGACCGTCACTGGGTCGCCGACAGGGCCGCTGCCACGGCTCGTTCCTGCCGCGTGTGCGCAGCGAACGCGTCGGCGACCGGGTTGCGACGGCGGTCGAGCCCGCCGTCGCCGTCCTCGACGAGGTCGAAGAGGCCCATCGTGAGCAGGTGCTCCTGGCGGGGTGCGTCCGTGTGCCGCCAGGTCCACTCGTACATGTCGAACAGCGGCCACCAGGTGTACCCGACCACCGGGACGCCCTCGGCACGGAGCTCGTGCACGGCGGCCACGGAGTCGTCGAGCCAGCCGATGCGTTCGTCGACGGACCCGGTGACGCACGTCTCGGTCAGCATGACCGGAGCGCCGTACCGCTCGGCGTACGTGGTGAGGACGTCGCGGAGCCCCTCGACACCGGTGTCCTCGTAGGGCCGCGGGTCCGCGAACCCGCCGCCGTGGTGCACCCCCGACTCGAACACCTCGGTGGAGTGCAGCGGGTAGTAGTTGACGCCCGTCACGTCCGGCCGGACCGCGTGCTGTCGGAACCAGTCCAGGTCCACGTCGGTGACACCGCCGGAGCGCAGCCGTCCGACGAGCGGATGGTGGTCGTCGACCCCGCCGGTCACGAGGTCCTCGACCAGGAACGTCTGGGCGCGGAGCCGCGCCACGGTGTCACGGTGCTCGGGGACGTCGACGTCGCCGACGTACCGGATACCGGCGTCGACGTGCACGAAGGTGGCGTCGTCACCGAGCTCACGAGCGATCGCGTGCTGGGTGGAGACGAACCCCTTCGCCAGGGCCGAGGCGATGCGGGCGGAGCCCTCGGCGCCGGTCAGGTACGGCGGCCAGTAGCCGTACTCACCCGAGAACAGGGCGTGGATCACGGGCTCGTTGACGGGCGTGTAGTCGGTCGCGACGTCGCCGTACCGGGCGGCGAACCGGGCCGCGTACTCCGTGACGTGCGCCGGGTAGTCGGGGTTCGCGAACTGGCCGTCGAGCCAGAGCGGTGTGCCGTAGTGCAGCAGGTCGATGACGGGCCGCAGGCCGGTCTCACGGAAGCGCTGCATGACACCGTCGACCCAGGACCAGTCCCAGACGCCCGGCTCCGGGGCCACCCGGTACCAGGGGACGCCCCAGCGGAGCAGCTCGGCACCGACGTCGACCGCCAGGCCGAGGTCGGCGGCGTACTGCCGGTAGTGGTCGGTGAGTTCGTACTCGTCGATGGGGCGCTCACCCGGCCGGGCCTGCGGGACGAAGGTGTCCTCGATGCCCAGGGCGAAGTGCAGCCGTCCGTCGTCGGACCAGTGCATGGTGTCTCGTTTCGTGGTGGGCGCTCCCCCGAGGGGACCGCGCGGTGTCGTCGTCACTTGAGCCCGGTGCTGGCGACGCTCTCGATGAAGCGCCGTTGCACGAGCAGGAACATGACGGCGAGGGGCAGCACGGCGATCAGGGCGCCGGCCATCATCACGCCCTGCGGGATGATGCCACCGGGTCCGGTCAGCAGCGTCAGCCCCGAGGTGATGGTCCCCATGTCCTGGTCCGTGGTGAACACCAGCGGCCAGAGCAGGTCGTTCCAGTTGTTGACGAAGGTGAAGATGCCGAGGGTGAGCAGTGCCGGCACGGCGTTCGGCAGGATGATGCTCCGGAAGATCCGCCACTCGGACGCGCCGTCGATGCGCGCCGCGTTGTCGAGGTCGCGGGGGAGCGACACGAAGAACTGCCGGAGGAAGAAGATCCCGAACGCGTCTGCCGCCCGCGGGGCGATGAGGCCGGCGAAGGTGTTCACCCACCCGAGGTCGGACACGAGCTGGTAGATCGGGATCAGGGTGGCCTGGAACGGGATCATCAGGCTGGCGATGATCACGATGAGCAGGACCCTGCTGCCCCGGAAGTCGAGCCGGGCCAGCGCGTAGGCGGCGAGCGCGTCGAACGCCAGCGCGAACACCGTCACCCCGCCGGCGAAGGCGAAGCTGTTCAGGATGAGCCGGCCGAACGGCAGCTGCGTGAAGATCGCCCGGAAGTTGTCGAGCGTCCACGTGTGCGGGAAGAGCGTCGGCGGGTAGGCGTTCACCTCGCTCGCCGGCTTGAACGCCGTGAAGACGATCACGAGCACGGGGAGCAGCACCGCGAGGGTGACGATGAGCACGGCGGCGAAACCGAGCCACCGCATCGACGGTGGGCGCCGGGCGACGGTCCTGCGCCGGACCGCGGTGGCCGGACGGGGGAGTGCGGTCATGATGCGGTGTCCTCTCCGCGCTTGCCGAAGAACAGGAACTGCACGAGGCTCAGCAGCAGGGTCGCGATGAGCAGCACGTACGCCAGGGCGGACGCGAAGCCGAGGTCGAGGTCCTTGAACCCGGACTGGTAGATCTGCATGACGATCGTCTCGGTGGACCGGTACGGCCCGCCGCCGGTCAGGACGTAGATCTGGTCGAACGCCTGCAGTGCGGCGATGAGCGCGACGATGACGACGAACGCCATGGTGTTGCTGAGCATCGGGAACGTCACGTTCGCGAACCGCTGGCGGCCGTTCGCACCGTCCAGCTGCGCCGCCTCGTACAGGCTGGTCGGGATCTCCTGCAGCCCCGCCAGGAAGATGACCATGTAGAAGCCGAAGTTCTTCCAGACCGCGACGAGCACCACGGTCGGCATGGCGAGCGTCGGGTCCTGCAGGACGTTGCCGAGCCGGATGCCGCCCACCTGGAGCCAGTGGTTCAGCAGGCCGATCTGCGGGTCGAGCAGGTACGACCACGCGAACGCGGCGACCGCCAGGGACACGATGAACGGCAGGAACAGCGCCGAGCGGAAGAAGCCGCGGAACGGCAGCGCCGGGTGGTTGAGCGCCAACGCCAGCGCCAGCGCGACCGCGATCGCGACCGGGGTGAACAGCACCGAGTACAGCGCCGTGTTGCCGATCGAGCGGACCACGTCGGGGTCGGTGAAGACCCGGACGTAGTTCGCGAAGCCGACCCAGCTCGGGTCACCGAAGCCGCTGGCGTCGGTGAACGAGAGCCGCAGTGCCGAGAGCATCGGCCAGAGCACGAACGCTCCGAGGATGACGATCGCGGGTGCGAGGAAGCCGACGACGGTCGCACGGCGCCGGAAGGTCCCGTTCAGGGGAGTCCGGCCGCCGAGCTGTCGCGGGGGGCGGTACCGACGGCGTCGGCCGAGTTGCTGCGTGGTCACGAGGGTCCTCCGGGGGCCGCTGCTGCTACTTCAGGGCTGACTGCACGTCGACGTCGGCGGTGCCGAGCAGCGACTCGGGGTCGCCGCCCGCGATCGACTTCTGCGTCGCGGTGTCGAGGGCGGTGAGCACGTCACCGCTGTTCACGACGCCCGGGAGGAGCGGGATCGTCGTGCCGGTCAGACCGGTCAGCGCCGCGACGGTGGGGTTCGCGTCGACGTCGGCGGCGGTGACGTCGGTGCGCAGGGACGGCCAACCCGACCCGAGCGCCCACTTGGTCGCGACGTCCTTCTGGTTGAAGTACCGCAGGAAGTCCTCGGCAGCGGCCTGCTTCGGGTCGTCGGTCTGTGCCGTCACGCCGAGCGAGATGCCGATGGCGGAGGCCACCTGCGCCTTCGGGCCGGCCGGGATCGCGGCGATCCCGTAGTCGATGTCGGACGCCTTCGCGACGCCGGCCATCCACGGGCCGCCGATCTCCATGGCGGTCTTGCCGGCGGTGAAGAGCTTGTCGGCCGCGATGCCGTCGACACCGGTCGGCGAGATCTTGTCCTGCCGGATCGCCTTCGCCCAGTACTCGAGCGTCTCGACGTTCGCAGCGGAGTCGATGGTCGACTTCGTCCCGGCGTCGTTCGTGATCGAGCCGCCGTTGCCCGCGAACAGGCTCGGCCAGATGCCGTTGCCGACCGTCTGGTGGTCCGGCAGCACGAGCCCGTACTGCTCCGGGGTGCCGTCGCCGTTCTCGTCCTTCGTCAGCTTCTTCGCGTCGGCGACCCACTCGTCCCACGTCGTCGGGAACGCGTCGATGCCGGCCTCGGCGAAGAGCTTCTTGTTGTAGATCACGGACAGGGGGACGAAGCCGCTCGGGACGCCGTACTCCTTGCCGTCGACCTGCTCCATCGCGACGGCCTGCTCCTTGAGCTCGCCGGTGTTGCTGGTGTCGTCGTCGTAGAAGTCGCTCAGGTCGACGAGGGCCTTCTTCTCGGCGTAGACGGGCAGTCGGTCCGAGGTCATCGCGACGATGTCCGGGCCCTTCTTCGCCGTCAGCGCGGGGAGCATCGTGTCGTCGATGACCGCCCACGTCTTCGTCTGGGTCGTGATCGTGACCTTGTCCTGCGACTCGTTGAAGTCCTTGACGATGCCGTCCAGGACCTTGCCGTCGGCCTCGGTGTACCCGTGCCAGAACGTCAGGTCGACGTGGGCGTTCGCGGACGAGCCGGGGGAGCCGGCGCATCCGGCCAGGGAGATCGCCGCCGCTGTTGCGAGCGCGACGACTGCGATGTGCTTCTTCATCGAAAACCTGCCATCCGTCCTGCACATCGGTGTGCGGGACCTCGTCCATGCCGGATTTACACCGGTGTAAATCTGGACAGTAGTCCGTGCTCATCGGGC
This sequence comes from Curtobacterium sp. PvP017, assembly GCF_054060195.1. Lineage (NCBI taxonomy): Bacteria > Bacillati > Actinomycetota > Actinomycetes > Micrococcales > Microbacteriaceae > Curtobacterium > Curtobacterium sp. PvP017. Next base: position 310,629 of record NZ_JBSSCY010000002.1, on the reverse strand, counting down.
AGGTCAAGACCTCAGGCGGAGACCGTGCGTTCCACTGCGACGGGCGCCGACGATGCCCGCACGACCAACGCGTGCGGCGAGCGCAGCACACCCGGTTCGACGGCCGCGTCCTCCTCCAGCTGTTCGACGAGGACCCCGACCGCCGTCGCCGCGACCCGGTCCAGGTCGGCCGAGACCGTGGTGAGCGCGGGTGTCGCGTACGACGACTCCTCGATGTCGTCGAAGCCGACGACCGCGACGTCGTCCGGCACGGTCCGACCGGCGAGCTGCAACGCGCTCATCGCCCCGAGTGCCAGGGCGTCGTTGCAGCAGACGATCCCGTCGACCTCGACGCCGGAGTCGAGCAGGGCCCGCGCCGCCGCTGCCCCTTCAGCCCGGTGCCAGAGCGCCGTGGGGACGACGAGCTCGGTTCGGAACGCCACGCCGTGCTCGGCGAGCGCCTCGCGGTACCCGCGCAGGCGCTCCTGCGCCGTCCGCACCGGCCCTGACGGTTCTGACCCGATGAACGCGATCGATCGACGGCCCGCGTCGAGCAGGTGCGCCGTCGCATCGTGCAGCGCGTCCGCGTTCGACATCGTGATGAACGTGACCGGGGTGTCCGGGATCGGTTCGCCGAGCACCACGAGGGGGAACTTCACCTCGAGCGCAGGCGCATCGTTCGACCGCACCGTCAGCGGGCTGTAGATGATGCCGTCGATCGAGTGTTCGCGCATCCGGGTGATCGCGTCCGCCTCGCGCACACCGCTCGCGGTCTGCTCGATGAGCACCGTGTACCCCACCGCACCGGCAGCGCGGATGACGGCGTCGGCGAGCTCGGCGAAGTACGCCTGCCGCAGTTCCGGCACCGCCAGGCCGATGACCTTCGACCGGCCGGCGCGGAAGTTCCGGGCCGAGACGTTGAGCTCGTAGCCGAGTTCGTCCACCGCAGCCATCACCCGGTCGTGGGTGCGGGCGGAGACGTGTTCGTAGCCGGAGAGGACGTTCGAGACGGTCTTCTTCGAGACGCCGGCGACGGCTGCGACGTCGCTCATCGTGGGGGGCGAGCGGTGTCCCTGGGCCATCCGCGCTCCCCTCTCGCTTCCGGAATGCGTTGGGCAGGAACCTACCGCACCAGCGTCGTGCGGCCCGGACGTGTCAGTCCGGTCACGGCTGGCGGGCCCCGGGCGGTGTCCACGACGGAGCTGCGTCCACCGCGTCGCCGATGCTCCGCGCGATGACCCCGAGCTGCCGCGTCTGGGTCGCAGTGAGCGTGTCGAAGACCAGGCGCTCGACCAGGGCATGGTGCGCGGGCGTCGACCCGAGGACCTTGCCGTGCCCGTCATCCGTCAGGACCGCGAGGGTGAAGCGGCCGTCCGTCGTGTCGACCACACGGCGCGCCCACCCCTTCGCCTCGAGCCGCGTGACCGCGCGGGACAGCCGCGAGAGCGTCGAGCTCGCGTACCCGGCGAGGGTGCTCATCCGCAGGGTCCTGTCCGGCGCGGCGTCGAGGGCGGTGAGGACCCCGAGTTCGAAGTGCGTGAGGCCGCTGTCTCGTTGGAGTTGGGCGTCCAGGGCGACCGGGAGCCGTTCGAGCATCGTCGCCACCGCTGCCCAGATCTCGAGTCGTTCGCCGCGCAGGCCGTGTGGTTCGGGCGGTGCCATCAGGGCATCGTACGACCGATGACTTGCCTGAGCAAGTAAACCACCGTACGGTGACTTGCTCAGGCAAGTCACCGGGTCGAGCGGCGCGGGACGACGGAGGAGGATCCATGGACCTGCAGCTCCGAGGCAGAACGGCGTTCATCAGCGGATCAACGCAGGGCATCGGGTACGCGATCGCCTCCGCACTCGCGGCCGAGGGCATGCGCGTGATCGTCAACGGCCGGGAGGAAGCCCGGGTCGAGGCAGCCGTCGATCGCCTGCGGCGTGACCATCCGGGAGCCACGGTGTCCGGGATCGCGGCCGACTTCGGAGACCCGGGCGCCGTCACCCGACTGCTCGGGTCACTCGACGCCGTCGACGTCCTCGTCAACAACGTCGGACTCTTCGGCCTCGCCGCCTTCGAGTCGATCGCCGACGAGGACTGGTCCCGGTACTTCGAGGTCAACGTGATGAGCGGGGTCCGCCTGTCGCGGCACCTGCTCGGCGGGATGCTCGAACGCGGGTGGGGTCGCATCGTGTTCATCGGGAGCGAGTCCGGCGTGAACGTCCCCGCGGACATGGTGCACTACGGCGTGACCAAGGCCGCGGTGATCGCGCTCGCGAACGGACTCGCGAAGCAGACCCGTAGGACCTCGGTCACGATCAACACCGTCCTCGGCGGCCCCACGTACTCCGACGGTGTCGCGACGACGGTCGAGGCGATCGCCGAGGCGCAGGCCCTTCCGGTCGAGGCGATGCAGGCCGCGATCATCGGTCAGAACCGGACCAGCCTGCTCGAGCGCTTCATCGACCCGGCCGAGATCGCGGCGCTCGTCACCTTCCTCGCGAGCCCGCTGTCCTCCGCGACGAACGGCGCCGCGATCCGGGCTGACGGCGGTGTCCTGACCGGGCTCCTGTAGGTGGCGCGTCAGCCCAGGTGCGCGTAGTCCGGCAGGTCGATCGCGTCCGCCGGAGGTGTGAAGAACCGATCGCCGAGCCGACCGATGATCGGGGTGGATGCGACCCGGACCGCGGCACCGAACGCAGCGATCCCGAGCCGGCTCTTCGGGTTCGCGACCCGCGGCACCCCCGGCGGCAGCTGCTGCGCCTGGGCGACGTAGGGCCGCATGATGCGTTCGTAGCCACGGAAGGCATCGCGGTGGTCGACGTGGGCGGCGAGCTCACCGGCCAACACGAACGCCCCGGTCAGCGAGAGGCTCGTGCCCATGCCACTGACCGGCGAGGCGCAGTAGGCGGCGTCGCCCACGAGCGCCACACGACCCGCGGACCACCGCGGTGCACGGACCTGCCCGATCGACTCGGAGTACAGGTCGTCGGCGGTGTCGATGCCCTCGAGCACGCGCGCCGCTTCCCACCCGGCGTCCGCGAACACCTCGTGCAGTCGTCGGCGCTGCTCCTCGATCGATCGTCGTTCGGAGCCGGCGCGCTCCCGTGTCCGGTCGGTCACGAATGACAGCGTCGCCCGGATCGTGCCGTGCGGGTCCGGACGGAGGGTGACCGACCGGCCACCCGGCGCGTTGTACCAGCGCCACCAGTCGTCGTCGGCCTCGGTCCGGGGGATCGTCGCGTAGGACGTCTCGAGGCCGAGGGAGCGGATCTGCGGCTCGTCGCCGAAGACCAGCCGCCGGGTGCTCGAGCCGATGCCGTCGGCCGCGATCACCAGGTCGAAACGCTCCTCGGGGGCGTGCTGGAACTGCACGGTCACGCCGTCGCCGGCGCCGCCGTCGTTGTCCGCGATGCCGGTGATGCGATCGCCGAAGCGGTACTCGGTGGTGTCGGTGGTGCGGCTGACCAGCAGCTGTGCGAGGTCACCGCGCAGGATCTCGAGTTCTGCGGTGGCACCGCCCGAGTCCGTGGTGCCCGCCGGGAACTCCGCGATCACCGAGCCGGATCGGCCGACGAACCGCGTGCCGACCTCACCGGTCGTGGCGGCGCGGATGTCGTCCTCGATGCCCATCCGTCGCGACACCTCGCGCCCGGCACCCCGCACGTCGACGTTCTGGCCGCCGGTCCGGAGCTCGGGGGCGCGCTCGACGATCGTCGTCTCGTAGCCGTAGCGGTGCAGCCAGTACGCCAGGGCGGGCCCGGCGATGCTCGCACCGGAGATGAGGACGCGCTTGCGGTCGGTCGACATGTTGCCTCGAATCTTGATTACCAATGAGATTGGCAATCTACACGACTATCATCGCGGTGTGCCGCACGACGAACCGACAGCGCCCACCGACGGATCGCGAGACCTCGACGCCCGGCGCGACCGCGACGACCGACGCGACCGCGAAGCCGCCCGTCGCGACGGACGACCTCTGCCGGACGACGACATCCGCGCACGGGTGCAGCAGGTCGGCGTGCGGCAGCAGCGGTTCGAGCGACACCTCGCCAGAGCGCTCGACGTCGACGCGGCCGGGCTCGAGGCGATGGACCACCTCATCAGCCACGGCCAGTCCACCCCGACCGAGCTCGCGCGACGGTTGGAGATCTCCACCGCTGCCATGACCCTCGTGCTCAACCGACTCGAGTCCGCCGGCCACGTCACGCGGGAGCGGCACCCCAGCGACGGCCGCAAGCTCGTCGTCACCGCAGCCGAGCCGTCCTCCGACCGTGCGTACGACCTGGTGCTGCCGCTGATCGAGGGGATCGAGGACGTCGTCGCCGGCATGGACGCCACCGAACGCGCCACGGTGCAGGCGTTCCTGGACCGCCTGATCGGGATCTACGACGACGCGATGGACTGATCAGTCAGCCAGGGCGGGCGACCACGGCCACCCGCCGAGGTTCCACCGCGTCCACGACTCGAGCTGCGCCTTCGCGCTCTCCAGGCTGGTGTGCTCGCCGATGACCTCGCCGGAGCGCAGGCGCACCTCGTAGCGGGCGGTGAACTCGACGGTGCCGATGTGGAACGGGCCGGCGTGGGCTTCCCAGCGTTCGCCGTCGAAGGCCGTCCAGCTCGTCGACTCGTGCAGGGACACGCCAGTGGGGGCTGGTGGAACGTTCAACTGCGAGGAGGACATGGCCTGTTCCGGTCGGCATCGGACGAAGAGATCGTGCCGGCAGCCGGGGGCTCGGGTCACCTGCGGCCGACGGTAGTCCCTTCTCGTCGAGGTGGCCCAGGGTCGAGCGATTGACATCAGTTACTGAGTGCACTCAGAATTGAGTCTTCTCATCGAATCGACCCCGGGAGTACCCCCTGCGCGCCTTCGCCATCGACCAGTACAAGCAGCCCCTCCGCGAGACCGACGTCCCCGAACCGGTCGTCGGCGACCACGACGTCCTCGTGGCCGTCGCCGCCGCCGGCCTGAACCAGCTCGACGAGAAGATCCGCCAGGGCGAGTTCAAGCTGATCCTGCCGTACAAGACCCCGCTCGTCCTCGGCCACGACGTCGCCGGCACCGTGATCGCGGTCGGGGCCGGAGTCCGCGGGATCACGCCCGGCGACGAGGTCTTCGCCCGCCCTCGGGACCACCGCATCGGTACCTTCGCCGAGCGCATCGCCGTCGACGAAGCCGACGTCGCCCGCACGCCGTCGAACGTGAGCGCAGCAGAGGCCGCCTCGATGCCGCTCGTCGCCCTGACCGCGTGGCAGGCACTCGTCGAGAAGGGCGGGGTCGGACCGGGCACGAAGGTGCTCGTCCACGCGGGGTCCGGCGGCGTGGGGACGATCGCGATCCAGCTCGCCAAGCACCTCGGTGCCCACGTCGCCACCACGGCATCGGCAGCCAACGCCGACTTCGTCCGCGAGCTCGGCGCCGACCTCGTGATCGACTACCGCACCCAGGACTTCGAGCAGGAACTGTCCGAGTACGACTTCGTCCTCGACAGCCTGGGCGGCGAGAACCTCGAGAAGTCCCTGCGCGTGCTGCGCCCCGGCGGCAAGGTCGTGAGCATCAACGGCACCCCCGACCCGGCCTTCGCGAAGGAAGCCGGGCTCAATCCGGTGATCCGTCTGGTCATCGCCGGCATCAGCCGCAAGGTCCGCGCGCAGGCGAAGCGCCTCGGGGTCACCTACGAGTTCCTGTTCATGCGTGCCGACGGCGGGCAGTTGCAGCAGATCGCCGACCTCGTGCAGGCCGGCGCGATCCGCCCGGTGGTCGGCGCCACGTTCGCCTTCGACCAGACCCCCGAAGCGCTCGTGTCGATCGGGACGAGCCGCGTGCGCGGCAAGACCGTCGTCACCAGCAACTGACACCCCACCCACGACCGAACGGACCCGCCACCATGAGCGCCACCGACCCCGTCCTCACCTCGTACGCCCACGCTCCGACCAAGACCGTGCACGCCGGCGGTGCCACCTTCGCGTACCGCGAGCTCGGGCCGACCGGTGGCATCCCCGTCGTGTTCTTCGTCCACCTCGCAGCGACGCTCGACAACTGGGACCCGCGGATCGTCGACGCGATCGCCGCGACCCGGCACGTGATCGCCTTCGACCAGCTCGGCGTCGGCGCCTCCAGCGGCACCTTCCCCGACACCCTCGACAAGGCGGCGGATGACGCGTACACGTTCATCACCGCCCTCGGCCACGAACGGATCGACGTGTTCTCGTTCTCGATGGGCGGGATGATCGCGCAGGACCTCGTCGTCGCGCACCCGGGTCTCGTCCGCCGCCTCGTCCTGACCGGCACCGGGCCCCGCGGCGGCAAGGACATGGACAAGGTCGCTCGCACGACGTACTACGACATCCTGCGCGCCACGCTCACCCGGTCGGACCCGAAGGAGTTCCTGTTCTTCAACCGCGATGCGGTCGGTCAGCAGGCAGGCAGGGCGTTCGTCAAGCGTCTGGAGGAACGCACGAACGACCGTGACGAGGCGATCAGCGCCAAGGCGTTCCGGACGCAGCTCAAAGCCATCCAGCGCTTCGGCCGTTCGGAGCCGTCCGACCTGTCCTTGATCACGCCGCCGACCCTGATCGCCAACGGCGACCACGACCGGATGGTGCCCTCGGTCCTCTCCGAGGACCTGCACCGCCGCATCGCCGGGTCCGAGCTGGTCATCTACCCGAACGCCGGCCACGGTGGCGTCTTCCAGTACTGGGAGCAGTTCGCCCCGGTCGCCGCGGAGTTCCTGGCCGCCTGACCGCTGCACCACCGCTTCAGCGCGGCAGGACCGCCTCGAGCTGCGCCCGGATCGACTCCACGACGGTCGTCACGGTGGTCGCGGGGTCGACGGCCGACACCATCGAGACGAACACCACCGCGGAGACGACGTGCGCGAGCGTCGCAGCGCGTCCGTCGTCGAGGCCGCCTCGGCCGACCAGGATCTCCGCGACCGCCTGCTCGGTCTGCCCGGAGATGGCGAGCGCACGCGCGTGGTGGGGTTCGGACGGATCCCCGAAGGCCATCTCCCGCAGGTAGGTCCGACCGTTGGACACCTGGACGCGGTTGCACACCACGATCGGCGTCACGAGCGCGGTCACCGCATCGACCACGTCCAACGTCGCCGCTGCAGCGCGGCGTCCCTGCTCGAGCGCTTCGTCGTACTTCGCGTTCTGCACGAGCAGGAGCAGCTCACCCTTGGTCTTCGCGTACAGGAAGAGGGTGCCGGCACCGATGTCCGCACGCTCCGCGATCTGCTGCGTCGTCACGTCGTCGACACCGTGCTCGGCGAACAGTTCGCTGGCAGCAGCCGTGATCCGGTCGAGCTTGTCCTGTCGGTTCCGCTCGCGACGACCTGGGGCCTGTGTCACTGCACGCTCCGCATCTGGTCGGCGAGGGGGTCGATCCATCCTGCCACCCGCAGGGCGCCCCCAGGACCCGGCCGGCGGCCGTCGACGTGGCGCGCAGTGCGGACGGGAGGCCCGTGGCGGCCTGGCACCGCGCCTCCCGTTCGCAGGTCGGTGCGATCAGTTCCTCCCCTGCGATCAGCGCGCCACGCGCGAGAACGTGCGGTGCACGACGCCGGACGGCGACGCGACCGTCTCGACGGCGAAGCGCTCCTCGATGCCCTCGAGCCCGTCCCAGAGCCGCTCGCCCCGGCCGAGCACGATCGGTACCTCGACCACGTGCAGGTGGTCGACCAGGTCGGCCAGCAGGAACTCGCGGACGGTCTCGACCCCGCCGCCGATCCGGACGTCCCGGCCCGGTGCGGCCTGGCGGGCGAGCTCGAGCGCTTCCGCCGGGGTCGCATCGACGAAGTGGAAGGTCGTCCCGCCCGCCATCTCGAGGGGCTCGCGGGGGTGGTGCGTGAGCACGAAGACCGGCGTGTGGAACGGCGGTTCGTCGCCCCACCAGCCGGTCCAGCCGTCGTCGGGCCACGGTCCGCGCTGGGGTCCGAACTTGTTCCGCCCCATGATCTCGACGCCGATGTCCGGCCCCCACGCGCGCGCGAACTCGTCGTCCACTCCCGTGGTCCCGCCGGACGCGCCCTGCATCGCGCGGAAGGTGGCGGTGGCCGCGAACCACCCCATCAGTCGACCGTCGGCGTGCCCGAACGGCCGGTCGAGCGACTGGTCCGCTCCGGCACCGTACCCGTCGAGCGAGATCGCGAAGTTGTGGACCCTGACCGTCGACATGGCGCTCCTGTCCTGCTTCAGAGGGTGATGCCGGTCGCCGTCGCGAGGGCGTCGACGAGTTGGCGGCGGAACCGGGAGTCCGCGACCGCTTGGTGCGGCTCCTGCCGCTGCCCGTGGAACCAGTAACCGCCGTTGAGGGTTGCGTCGGGGTCGGTCACGAGGGTCTCCTGCGTGCGGTGTCCGAGCTCGAGGTCGTCCGACGCCCCCGCGCCGCCCATCTTCGTCGGCACCCAGCCCGGGTCGACGGCGTTGCTCAGGACGCCGGGCCGGCGCTCGGCGACCTCGGCGGCGAGCGCGGTCACGAAGAGCTTGGTGTCCGAGTACGTGTTCGTCTCCGCGGTGCCGTCCCAGTCGACGCCGTCCAGTCGGGGGCGGCCACCGCGGTGCATCCCACTGCTCAGGTACACGTGCCGGGTCGGCGCGTGGAGCAGCGCGGTGAACAGGTACGGGGCGACGACGTTGACCGGGATCAGCGCGCGGCCGGAGATCACGCCGGCGTTGTGCACGACCGCGTCGATCGGGTCGCCGGCGTCGAGGTCGCGCGCGGCAGCGATCACGGCGGCCCGGTCGGACAAGTCGGCGACGACCAGTGCGGCGCCGCGGTCGACGAGGTCGGCGACCGCTTCGGCGCGCGCCGTGCTCCGGGCGTGCACGACGACGTCGTGCCCGTCACGCAACAGGGTGTCGGCGGTCTCCCGCCCGAGGCCGTCGGTCGATCCGGTGACGAGGATGCGGGACATGCGTTCATCATGCGCCGGGTGGCGGAGTCGTGTGCGGCCGGAGCCAGCCGAGGTCAGCCGATGACGCCCGTGTGCTCGAGCACGATGTTCACGCCGATCAGGATGAGGACCACACCGCCGGCGATCTCGGCGGGCTTGCCGAACCGGGCTCCGACACGGCGCCCGACGACCACGCCGGCGAAGGACAGCACCGCCGTCGTCACACCGATGAGCAGCACCGCGCCGCCGATCGACACCGGCAGGAACGCCAACGTGACGCCCACGGCCAGGGCGTCGATGCTCGTCGCGATCGCCAGGACCAGGAGCTCACGGATCGGCAGGCGGTCGGTGTCCTGCTCGGTGTCCTCGTGCTTCGAGAACGCCTCCCACAGCATCTTGCCGCCGATCAGCGCGAGCAGTCCGAACGCGACCCAGTGGTCGAAGGCCGCGATGTACTGCGCGAACGCCGAACCGAGCAGCCACCCGAGCAGGGGCATGAGCGCCTGGAACGCACCGAACGTCAGCGCGATGACGAGGGCGTGCCGCACGTCGAAACGCTTCATGTGCAGGCCCTTGCCGAGGGCGACGGCGAAGGCGTCTGCGGAGACGCCGAGCGCGATGAGGAAGAGGGCCCAGAACGACATGGGGGCGGCGCCTTTCGAGACGGTCGGACGGAGACGCCGACGTCTCAGGACCTGATGATCCTGGCACGGTACCCAGCACGAAAAGGCCTGATCAGCGGTATTCGTCGCGCCGAATCCGGGGGTTGGTGCGCCCGCCCCGGACCCCCGTGGTCGCCTGGAAGCGCGGGAGGATCCACGACACCCCGCGTGCGGTCCGCCGAGCTTCCACGACACACCGCGTGCGACCCGCCCAGGTTCCGATCGGGAGGCCCGTGGCGAGCCCGCCACGGGCCTCCCGTCCGCTCTGGGCGCGTCAGCGGCCGGCTGCTGCGTGGGCGGCGACCTGGGTGGCCGACAGTTCCGTCCCGTAGACGGCCGCGTACCGCATGGACCCGGTGAAGTAGGGGTTCGCGGGGGAGCCCGGCCACCCGCTGACGGTGTCGTACCCGATGCGGAAGTAGCCGGTGAAGTTCTCGGGGGCCTTGAACGCAGCGTTCGAGGCGACCAGCGTGCCGTCGACGTAGAGACGCATGCCGTTCGTCGGCGACATCGTCGTCACGGCGTGGTGCCACGTGCCGTCCGTGTACGCCTTGGGCGACGTGACGACCTGGGTCGTCCCGCTGTAGGTGCCGAACGCGAGCTGTCCACTGGTGTTGAGGTAGAGCTTCCGGTCGTGCTGGCCGGATCCACCGGTCTGGCTGCTGCCGAAGCCGATGAGCTGCCCGCCGGCGACCGTCGTCCTGAACCAGACCTCTTCGCTGAAGGTGGTCGGGTTGGCGTACGAGCGCGAGGCGGTGACGTAGCTGGTCGAGCCGTTCAGCACGTAGGCGCTGCCGGTGTCGCGCGGGCAGGCGATCGGGTCGGGGGTGGCCGCCGTCATCGAGCCCTGGTAGGTGCCGTTCACACCGCGACCGGACCAGTCCGTGGCGGTCCTGGCGTTCGACGACTCGGTGAGCCGGTACGCGAACAGGGCGTTCGCGGTGTCCGCTCCGACGGCTCCCGTGCAGGTGAAGTACGGGGCGGTCGCGGCGGTGTTCGTGTCGTTCCGCACAGTGGCGCTGTAGGCCGAGCGCGTCGGCGCGAACTGGTTCAGCAGGACGACGACCGCCAGGGCGACCACGAGCAGGAGGGCGACGACGCGGCCGTCGCGCAGGTGACGGAGGATCACGAGGGACGCACCGCCTCGACGCGGCCGACCGCCAGGCAGGCCACGAGCGGGACCAGGCACAGGGCGATGAGCGCCACCCACCCGAGCGGGTCGAGGTCGATGTTCGACGTCAGCTGGTAGTGCCCGTTGCGGGTCAGTTCGTGGATGACCACGCGGCCGACCTCACCGTCGACCAGGTGCACGGTGTTGCCGCCGTGGGCGTCGACGCGGACCGGGAAGATGCCGGACGAGATGACGGTGGCCTCGACGCCCGTCGGGCTCGAGGTGTTCGTGATGGTCGTCACGTTGACGAACGGCTTGAGGACGAACGCGGCGTACGAGACCGTCAGCGCGGAGCCGGCGATCCGGAGGCAGGTACGGGTCACCCGGTCCGTGAAGGCGCTGGTCAGGGTGAGGATCAGGAGCGTGCCGATGAGCAGGATCGGAGCGGCGCGGAACAGCCAGCCGAGGTGCGGGACCAGGAGCGCCGGGGTACCGATCACGTCGGCCTGCGAGAGCGTCCACGGGTCGACGGCGCCGTTCACGTCGCCGCGGGTGTGCAGACCGCCGTCGGCGTCGATCGCGACGATGCGGTGCGTGTAGACGATGTCCGGGTTGGCGGCGGTCTCGAACGAGACGATCTCGCCGACGTGCAGGGTGGTGACGTCGACCGGCAGGTCGAGCACCAGGGTGCCGACCGGGGCGGCCTCACCCATCGAGGGGGTCTCGACGACGAACCAACGGCCGCCGGCGGACAGGAACAGGATCGCGGCGGTGAGCAGCAGAGCGGCGACCAGGGCGAGCAACCAGGCAAGGACGGACTCGGAGCGGGTGACCGCACGACCCCGGAGGACCGGACGGTCGAGCGTGCCGCTGAGCGGGATCGCTGCGGTCTGGCTCATGTCGTGCTCCTGCGGCTCGGTGGGGTGGGGCGCAGCGCCTGCTGCGCTCGATGGGACGGGGGTGGCGACGCTCGGCCGGAGGGGGGGTCGGTCGAGCGTCGCCGGTCTGGGGTCACGGGACGTCCCGGGACGGCTTGGGGGGTGCCGGCCCGGAGCGGGATCAGGCCGTGAACGTCCAGGTCATGGGGACCGAGGCCGCGAGGCCCTGGTAGGTGTTGCCGGCCGACGAGTCGAGGGTCACCGCGAAGTTGAACGGGACGCTGGCACCGGCGGCCGGGGCCTGCGGCATCGTGAAGGCCGACGCTGCGGCGCCCTTGAAGCTGGCGAGCGTGCCGCTGAAGACGGTGGTCGAGCCGGACGTGATGACCAGGTTCATCTTGGCGCAGAGGTCGGTCGCGGTGCCGTTGGCCGAGCCGTTCGCCGACTGGGTGCAAGTGGCGCCGGGGTTCAGCGTGAAGGTGCTGGCGGCCGCGGTCCCGGTGTTCTTGATGGAGATCGCGGTGTTCACCGTGTTGCCCGGCGTCATCGTGGTGCTGCCGCCGAACTTGTTGATCGTCGAGCAGGTCGCGGAGTTCGTCGAGACCGAACCACCGTCGGTGCTGAGGCAGGTGACGGTCGCGCCGGCGTTCTGCTCCTGCATGATCAGCGTGCCGCTGCCGGCGGTGTTGCTGCTGTTCGTGATGCTCGCCGCGAACCCGGACAGGGTGCCGGTGAGCGAGAGGGAGAGGAGCACCGCGGCGAAGATGCCGGCCAGCAGGGCCACGGGTGCGAAGCGGATCCGCTTCAGTGCGGAGGTGCGGAGCTTGGTGGACACGGTGTTACCTCATCGGTTCGGTGGTTCGCGGTGGTCTGGGGAAGCAAGTCACTCGGGCTGATTTGCTTCAATCATTAAGATAGTCATTGGTTGACCAAGTTAGCCACTCGCACACCTACCCCAGTGCGGGGGACGCTCGTGTCCCCCTGGTTCCGGACATGGAAGGATTCCCCCGTGACACCCGCCGCACACGATGACGACGCCGCCGACCTGATGGCCGCGTTCACCGCTGTCGTGCGCGCGAACGCGAGCCTGGTGAACCAGCTCAGCGCCCGCGCCGGAGTGCACGAGAACGCCCTTCGCGCCCTCGTGCTCATCAGCGACACCGGGTACTCCACGCCGACCGAGGTCGCCGGGTACCTCGGGCTGACCTCGGGCGCGGTGACGAACATGATCGACCGGATGAGCACCGCCGGACTCCTCGAGCGCGCGCCGAACCCGAACGACCGTCGTGGGTCGTTGCTGCGGCTGCTACCGGCCGGCGACGACGTCGTCGCGGACTACCGGCAGCGCTACGCCGCCATGCTCCGGGCGGTCGACGGCACGCACGGCGGCGAGCTGCACGAGGTGCTCAACGACCTGGCGACGAGTCTGTACGAGCAGGCTGCGGCGGCGGGGGAGTAGGGCGCCGAGCTCGTGTGCTCGGGTGCTCTGGCGCTCAGGTGCCCGTCAGACCGGCTGGAGCGCCTGCTGCTCGCCGGTGGGCAGCTCGACCCTGATGCGGTCACCCGTGCGGACGACACCGCCGGTCACGACGACGCTCATCACGCCGCCCTTGCGCACCACCGAGCCGTCCTCGTCCCGCCCGAGCACCGCGCGCAACAGCCCCGGTTCGAACCCGTTGATCTGCTGGCACGGGTTGCGCAGGCCCGTCACACGGACGCACGCCTCGTCGCCGAGGTGCAGCAGCGTCCCGGTGGGCAGGCCGAGCAGGTCGACACCGCGGGTCGTGACGTTCTCGCCCATCTGGCCCGGCTCGACGCGGAACCCGGCCTCGGCGACCTCGTCGAAGACCTCGGCGTGGAGCAGGTGGACCTGACGCAGGTTCGGCTGGGAGGGGTCACGCGCGACGCGAGACCGGTGCTGGACGGTCGTCCCGGCATGCGCATCGCCCTCGATGCCCCAGCCCGCGACCAGGGTGACCTCGTCGACCACGGGCTTGCTGAACCGATGGACGTCGTCCCGGCTCACGGCGATCACGCGCGGCTGCTCGTCACGGTTGTCGGTCATGGTCCGATTCTGGCGCAGGTCCGGGTCCGGCGCACCGGTGACGCTGGGTCGTTCGTTCGGATGCCCGCGCTCAGCTGGCCGGCACCACGTCCCAGTGCTCACGGATCTTCCCGCCGTCGACACGGAAGAGGTCGGCGGCGAGGATCGGGTCACCCGACTTCGCATCGACGCGCTGCGAGAAGGTCCAGACGATGTCGCCGTCGGACAGGGAGATGACCGACTGCTGCGCCGGGAACTGCGCGCCACCCGCGAACAGTTGCTTCAGCGCGGCCGTGCCGTTCGGCGCCACCGGGTTGTGCTGCAGGTAGGCCGGGTCGAAGTCGCGGTCGAGCACCGACACGTCGTGGTCACGGAACAGGCTGTCGTAGGCCCTGACCGCGAGGACGCGGTTGCGCTCTTCCTGCCGTTCCGTCGGCGCCTTCGTCCGGTGTGCGGGGCGGTACAGATCGCTGAACATCGTGTTCGTGTTGCCGCTGGCCGGCTTCCCCGTGGCGATCTGCTGATCCAGTGACCAGTGCTCGACGACGCGGCCGTTCGCGAGACGGAACAGGTCGACCGCGGCCTCACCCCGCCGTTCGTCCTTCGGGTCCGGTGCGATCTGCCAGTGCACGGCGACCAGGTCACCGTCGGCGGCCAGGTGCTTGATGACGGCGTGGGCGCCGGGCACACGGGCACGGTCGGCCGCGAACTGGGCGAGGATCCCGCTCGGCCCGGTGCTTGCTCCGGCTGCGTGCGTCACCGCGTCCGGGGCCACGTCCTTCGCCGCGAGCCGTTTCGCGGAGCGGCTGTCGGGAGCCGAGAAGGTGCCGATCAGGAGGCGGTGGATGCGGCAGGCGTTCCGGTGTTCGGTGGCCGTGTCGTGGCGGCTGGCGGTCGTCCCGCCGTCCGCGATCGAGGCATTCGTGGAGGTGGAGGTCGTGGCGGAGGTGGCGGGAGCGTCGGTCGACGCGGAGGCTGATCCGGAGACGTGCAGTCCGGCGAAGAGGGCAGTACCCGCGAGCACGGCGAGGCCGCGTGCGAGGAAGGTCGTTCGGAGGTTCGTCACGAGCACCACGATGCAAGCGCAGTCTGGAACGCGGCGCCGACTTTCCGAGTGATCCGCTCAGGTTGGTGACGTGACAACTACTCGTGATCCTGGGAGCCAGTGCGCTGCGCCGCCGACAAGACGGCTCACCCCGGAATCGTGTCGGACCTGATGACGCGCGTTCGCCCGCCGTCCACGGCCAGCGCCTGGTCGTCGTCGAGCGGGACCAAGGCGTAGGAGTCGCGGTACGTGTCGAGGGTCTCCTGGATGAGTTCCGGCGGGTACGGCGGCAGGAGGCCGTCCGCGTGCGGGACCACCGTCTGGTCGACCAACGCGAGGCCGGTGTGGTCGGTGAGAGCAGGCCCGTCAGCAGGGTCGTCCATCAAGGATGCTGGGGTCACGTCCGGTCCGGCGACGATCGAGCCGGCGCTCGCGCCGATGTACGGCAGACCAGCCCGGACGTGCTCCACCAACACCTCGTCGTTCCCGCTCACCCGCAGAGCCTCGAGGAGCGCGAAAGTGCTTCCGCTGGCGACGTACACGGCGTCGACATCCGCGAGGATCTGGTCGAACCGGTGGTTCTCGGTTCCGCGCACGGTGACCGGGACGACCTCGCCAGCGAGCGCTGCGATGGCCGCGCGTTCCGCTTCGACGAACGGGGCGCCCGTGAATGCCTGCTGCGCGTCATCGACGTAGGCGATCCGGAACCGGTCGAGCGCTGGATCTGCGCCGTTCGGTTCGGTCAGGAAGGGCAGGATCGCCCCGGTGTTGCGGGAGAGCAGGAGGATCTTCACGCTGCGTGACTGTAGAGGGCCCCGCTGACACGATCGCTCACGCAGCAGTGAGGACGCGGCGCGGCACCCACCCTTCACGACCGTCGGCGTTCCGACACCAGGACCAGCCGCTCTCAGGATCGTCCGCCACGAGATCGACGATCTCACCCGAACTCGCGGGGAGCTCGGTGGTGTCGTAACCGACGCGGACGGTACCTGCCGAACCGTCGATGTCGAGGTGGCGCGCGGGAACCCATCCCGTTCCGTGTTCGGTCGTCACGAACACGAAAGCGGGCCACTCAGTGTCGCGAGCTCCGACCTGGACGACGTCGCCCGGCCTGATCGTCAACGGCGCGCGTTCTGGGACCTCGTGATCAGCAGTCACCAGGCGAAGGGCTCGCCGGCCTGCGATCCGCCGCGTGAGCTTCCGCACGAAGACGAGCTCAAGCGCCACCATGATGGCCAGGCCGAAGAGTGCGAACGCGATGCGCGCCGGACTGAAGCCCCCACTGAGCACGATCACTGGCAGTCCGATCAGCAGGACGGCCCCTGCAACGACGTTCCACCACGATTCGACGAGCCCGGCGGGAGCACGGTTCGTCAACTCCGAGCGGTCCGTCGGATCGGTGCGGTCCCACCAAGACGACATGCTCGGACGTTACCCGGTGTCCTTGGACAACCGGCGGTCATCGGAAACGGTTCCGACCTGTGCGATCCTTCGGATGTGCACTACCGGCTGATGAACGAGTACAGCGTCGATTGGCCGCTGTGGGACGAAGACGGGCCGTGCGCCGAGGGCACACCGTCCTTCTCGCCGCGACTCACGAGCGAGATCCTTGCCTGGGCCCGCGACTTCACCGAGAACTACGGTATCGAAACGGGCTGGCCGACTGAGGCCGCTGCCCGCTCCCACGAACGTCAAGGACGTCGTCTCCTCCTCCTCGTGGAACGAGAGCTACCGGAAGAGCACGACGTCGTACTCGGCTACTGGGAGACCAACAAGCGCAAGGGCCTGTAGCTCCGACGCGTTCGGTTGGAGAACGCCGAGCCGTCGCATCACGGGACCAGGTGCTGCACGATCGAACTGTCCGCTCCGTTGAGTCGGACTTCTGCCAGGGCGCCGTTCACCAGTGGCATCTGCGGAGGCTGGTGCCCGGTGTCGAAGTCGAGGACTACCGGCACGTCGAGGTCGCCCAGCGCGTGTCGCACGGCGTCTTCCTGGCTCAGTTCAGGCGATGCGGCGCCGTCGGTACGCCCGATCAGGATGCCGTTCGCGTCGTCGAACCAGCCCGCGAGACGCAGTGAGGTGAGCATCCGGAGGACGCTGATCGCGTTGGACTCCGCCGCTTCGAGGTAGACGATCGTGCCCTCCGGGGCGTACTTCCGCGCGAATGCAGGCACGTCACCGTAGGGCGTTCCGGCGAGCAACGACACCGTCTCGAGGCAGCCACCGATCAGACGGCCGCGCACCCCCACGTCATCCGTTCCGTCGAGGGACCGCCACCTCGTGGGGGCGTCGTAGGCCCGATCGCGATCCAACGGCTCGTCCGCCCACGCTCCCCACGGACGGCTGCGTCGGCGAGGTGCGCTGTACTGCTCGAAGGTGCTGTTCGGCGGAAGCCCCGCGATGTCGGTCCACCGCGCGAACTCGGTGGGCAGCTCGTACGGCTCATCCATGAGGTTCGCGCCGTGGAGCGTTGCGAGCCCGGTCCGCGTGGTCAGGGGCAGCAGCAACGTCGAGATGTCCGACCACCCCACGAACCACGGGCGAGCTTCGGCGAGGACATTCCAGTCGATCCCCTCGACCAACTCGATGGCGAGCTCCCCGCCCCATGGTGGAAGGACGACGTCAGCTCCCTCGAACGCAGCGTGCAGGTCTTCCGCTCGCGCAGCAGCCGGCGCCGGGGTCAGACCACCCGTCACCGCGTGCGGGCGCAGTCGAACGTCGAAACCGAGGGTCGTGAGCGCATCGACCGCAGCGTGCAACCGCTCGAGGAGATGCGCGGGGACGCCCATCGACGGTGCCGGGACCTCGATGCGTCCCCCTGCTCGGAGCGGCGCTGGGTAGGTGATGCTCGCCATGGTTCGACCGTAACGGCCTCCTGATCATGTCCCGAAGCGACGGTGCACCGGTTCCGCAATCTCGGCCACTCACCGGGGCAACCAGGAGATGTCGATGCATCTGCCCGGTAGCCGATCGGCTAGCGGTCGCGTGTACGACGCTCGGCTCTGGCTCGACGTCGCTCGTCACGCAGTGCTCGCCATTCGGCATCCTGCTGACCCTGTAGCGGGCTTCGGCCCATGCTTCCACGAGCAGCGAGGAAGATGAGCACGACGACAACGACCAGGACCACCGGCACAAGAAACTGCAACAACAACATCGCTACCCCCAACGAATGACCTCCTCACTCTAAGCACCCGAGAAGTCCAGCAAGGCGAAAGATGAGGCCGCCATCCGGTGGGGGATCCTCTACCGGCCGCGCTTCGCCTTCCGAAGCGCGAAGCGCCACAACCAGCCGCCAGCACCGAGCCAGAAGAGTCCGAGTGCGGTGTTCAAGATCACCAAGATCACGTCGAGGTCAGGTCGAGTGAGACGAACGATCGACGTCGCGACGAACACTAGGCCGAAGGCGAGCGCGATCGAGCCGAGAACCTTCGCGCTCAAGACGTCCATCGCGCCAACCTAGCTGCTGCCGACGTCCGTTGGGCGATCGTTTATCGAGACGGGTGGTTGGGTGTCCCCATCTGCCGGACCCAGCGTTCCTCGTGCAGCCCGGTCCCCGGATCGATCTGCCGTTCCCCTCGGCGATCGAAGCCGTGTTTGGCGTAGAAGCGCTGGGCCCGCTTGTTGAACGAGAAGACGAGGAGATGAGCATCCTCTTCGTCGAGTGCAGCGCCGAGGAGGCTTGCGGCAAGCCCGGTGCCGTGAGCCTTTCGATCGACGTACATAGTAGAGAGCTCGAGGTTCGGCAATCTGCTCGAACCGTCCGAGCTGCGGCTCGTGCTCGCGACGCCGATGATCTGTCCCCCGAGCGACTCCGCTACGAACACGAGTCGACTGCCGGCGCCGATGCGCTCTGCCCACCGGTCCGCCGCTGAACCGACCGTCCGGGAGTTCAAGAAGGAGTCAGGGACTATGCCGCGGTACGTCTGCTCCCACGCCAGCGTCTGAAACAGTCCGATCGCCGCGGCGTCATCAACATGGGCCCGCCGGATACTCGCCATCAGATCAGTGTGAAGGACGCTCGCTCGGGCGTTGCGACGTCCCGCTTGCCGATCCCTCGCGGGCGTCTGGTCGCATCAGGGCCCTGGTTTCGGCTGTCGGCGGGGATTGAGGAGATCGCCGTCCCAGCTCAGGTCGTCATCTTCGTGCACCTCGAAGGTCTCGAAGCGGTCGTCCGCGAGGATGCTGTCGACGAGTACGCGTGAGCCGGCGACGATCGTCGAGTCCCAGTCTTCCTCCGACGCGACGACCCAGGCGTGATCCTCGGGCCAGATCAGCGACGTGTAGGGACCCTCCTGGCCCCAGCGGCTGCATTCCCATCCAGGCACGGTGCGCTGCGCCCACATCGGGTCCGCAAGCTCGCCCAGGCTCGAGCTGAACAACCACATGTCCCGACCTGGCCAGTGCATCTGTATGCGAGCGCGCGCGAGCGCGTTCCGATTTCCCTCTGCCCAGGGCGGATTGCCGGTGCCTTCCCACGCTCCGATGACCAGGTCGTCCGGGGTCCGTGTCGTGGCCCGCAGGTGCGTGGTCAGCACCGCGAGATCCTCCGGGTCGAACCACCCGTCGTCGGACTGACCGACACGCCACCCATCCGACCAGTCCCTGGTCTGCTCTTCGTCAGTGATGCGCCACCACTGCGCCAGGGGATGCATCACCCGGCCGTTGCGGCGCGCGACCTCGGCCCACCGCCAACGCGTGTGCTCGACATCGACGGAATTGCCCCACTCGTCGAGCGTGTTCGGGTCAGTACGGTGCGCATCTACCGGGTGCAGCAGCCTCGCGTACGCCTCGAAGCCCTTGCCAGCGACACCGCCGACAGTCGCCCATCGGCCAGCGCGCTCGACAATCCACTCACCACGCGCGGCTTCGGTCAGCAGAATCACCCCGTCAGCATGGCACCGCAGACGCCGGTGTCTCGCGCGAAGCAGTCTCAGTCGACGATCCGCTATCGGTAGACGATCCGACAGCACACGCCGTTGCTCGGCGGCCCCGGTAGAGTCGGCGCGAACGCCGAAGTCGACGAGATGGGGGTCTCGATGCGCACGATCGCGTCGGTTGCCATGATGGCCGTTCTTGCTTTCACCGCTGTCGGTTGCACTGACAGTTCCGGACCCGACGCCACTCCGGTCCCGTCCTCTGGTCAGCCGTCGGCTTCGACGTCTGCGGTCTCCGAGAGTGCTCCGCCGGAAGATCACGGGAGGACCGTGACGGCGAATGGAAGCGTCACCGGCGGTCCCTTGTCTTTCGTTTACACCGTGGCATCGGGGGACGCCGTGACAGGAATCGCTGCGCGTTTCAGTCTCTGTACTGCCGACATCTACCTCGCCAATGAAGAGCCAGAGGTATACGGGCACGAGCTGGCCGTCGGTCAACAGCTCACTATTCGCCGGATGGCCGGGCCGGGTCATACAGCGGAGCAGTGCGACCAGCCCTACCCCGACGGCGTGTACTGACCATGGGGATCGCGCCTTGAAGGGTCCGTCTGTAGAGCGCGGCTGGAAGTCGACACGAAGTGCGGTGTTGTTCTGGGTTCTCGCGGTGCTCGGGCTGCCCATCATGGCCGGCGCGTGGTTGTGGCTCAGTCTTGCCTCGTTGGAGGAAGCTACCGAACAGCCGAAGGCTGTTGCTGCGGGCACCACGATGGCTGGCACGACGCTGCTCATGGGCGGCATCCCGCTGGTGCTCACCCATGTCCTGGGACTAGTCGTCCTTGGCGCGGTTGCCGTCAGCGGGCGGTACCGCCGGTGGACTGGAATGATCGCGGCCCTGGTTGCAGTCGCTGTTGCCTCCGCGACTGGAATCACGTTCGTGTTGATCCTGAACGGCGGGCAGCTGCTCACTTCGGTGAGTGGTTCATACGGTCCGTAGCCCCTACCAGCGCGCAACATGATGCTGGGGTCCCTCGACATGGGTGGGCCGACGAAGCCAGATGCGTTCCGGCGTCCGGTAGCGGATCCGCTATCGAGGCGGCTCACTAGCCCCGTTCGTCTGTGTCGCCAGTACTATCCGAGGACGGCGATCAGGGGTGTAGATGGTGTGGGACTGGATCAACGAATACGGGTCAGCGATTGGCGCGGTAGCAGGTGTAGTGGCAGCGCTCGTGGCGATCTTGGCGTTGATTTCGGCTGCGTCGGACAGTAAGGCGCGGTCCCAGCCGATGGTGACGGCAGAGTTCCGGCCGGCACCAGACAACGATTCATCGATCGAGTTCGTGGTATCCAACCTCGGCGCGACTCCCGCGCGCGACGTTCGGGTCGGGTTCACACCCCCGATCACCCTGCCCGCAGTGACCAGTGGACTGGTCGCGCCGTACTTGGTGCAGCGGTATCAGCGGGCGATCCCTGTTCTCAATCCGGGGCAGCGTCTGTCCAACACCTGGTGGGCCGGTGAAGCCGGCTCGGGCGCCGAACTGTCGAATCGGGAGCCGACCCCGGATGAGGTGCGGGTCGATGTCTCATACAAGGGGCTCGGCTGGTTTCGGATTCGTGACTCCTTCGACCTCACCATCGAGACGGTGACCCTGACGACGTACAGTGTGAGCTCCTCGTCGACGAAGGGGCGAATGAAGACGATCGACGAGAGTCTGCGGAAGATCCGGGATCACCTTGCGATGATCGCGAAGAAGGTCAGCTGACCCGCGGTGTCAGTGCATGGCCGGTAGCCGATCGTCTATCGGACGCAGCAGAGAGGTGCGATCATCGCCGGATGGGTGAGGAAGCACTACTTGAAGCGGGGACGCTGGCACGGGTCGTGCAGGCCGGTGAAGAGGCATCCGCATGAGCGACCAGGATCTGTATGGGCTCGATGACCGCCGGAAGCACCTCGACATGGTGCAGGCGGTCGTGTCTCGGATGGCATCATCCTCGTCGACGTCGAAGGGATGGCTCTTGCCGGTGGTGACGGCGACCTACGGCTTCGCGCTGGTCCAGCGCGTTCCTTTGGTCGGAGTGTTGGGGCTGACTGCGATCGCGGTATTCGGAGTTCTCGACGGCCACTACCTGAGGCAGGAGCGGGCGTTTCGCGTGCTTTTCCGCGAGATTGCGCGAGGAAAGGTCGGCGGCTATGACATGAACGCCAGCCGGTACTTCCACAAGCCGAACGGCGACGAGGACGACGAGCGTGACGAGAACTGCCGCTGGTGGCACGTCATCTGTTCGTGGGCGATGCTGGGCTTCTACGGCCCTTTAGCAGGTGTCGGGTTCGCGGTCATCGTGTTCGCTTCGCTTCCGTGCTAGCGGCACGATCCAAAAGCGTGCGCCACGTGTGGTCCTTCTCGCCCTCTGTGAAGGCCGTCTCCGGCGGCCAGATCGGCCCGACAGCATCCCCGCCCCAGCGGGGAAGCACATGAACGTGGACATGCGGCACGGTCTGTTCCGCGACGTGCCCATTGGACTGAATCAGATTCAGCCCGTCGGGATGCAGCTCCTCCTCGATCCATCGTGCGAGCTTCACCGTCGCAGCACCCAGAGCATTGACCTCACGCTCCTCAAGGTCGGTCACGGACTCTATGTGGCGCACTGGAATCACGAGGGTATGTCCGAGGGTAGCGGGTTCGGTCGGAAAAAACGCCACCACCTCGTCATTCCGGTAAACCTCGCGCGTCTTTGCCGGTCGGTCGCGCACGATCGCGCAGAAAGCGCAGTCAGCTTCGCTTGTAGGCACCGTTAATCCAGGTGGTCAGGTTGGCGGAGATGTTCGCGTAAACCTCTTTGCTGGACGAACCGATCGGGGTGTGCAGCTTCACGTGATCGGCGATGGTTCCCCCACCGGTCAGCGGGATGTTGGAGAAGGGGTCCGTGCCGGCGGGGTCGGCTGACAAATTCAGCGGGGCAAGTCCGTTGATTCGGATGCCGACGAGTGGACGCTTGTCCTGCCATGCCTTGCGGATCTCGTAGTCAATCCAGGGCCGGCTAGCGGTCTCAGCGCCGACGAGCACGACGACTGCAGTCTTGTACTTCATCTGGCCCTCGATCCACTCCTCGATCGCGGCCTTCCCGCGGCCCTTCACCTCCTCCCACTCCTGCGAGTTGAGTATCCGCTGGCCTTCTACCTGACCCATGTTCATGATCTGCTGCACGCGCGCGGCATCCCGCTGGTAGTGGAAGCTGTAGAACACGGCCATTGATGGCTCCTCTGTCGTAGGCGAAGGCAGTAACTTCGACGTTAGACCTGATGTACTCAAAAATGATAGGTCGTAGGTCGAGTCGTTCAAGGCTCTGTGAGGTCAGAGTTCGGCGTCGAGCGGGCGGTGGACGCTGGAAGACAGCAAGTTGGCGCCACACACGGATCTCAAGCGCTGATAGCGCTGGTCCCCGATGCGCGGACCATTTGCTCCACGAATGAGCGGACGCCTACTTCTTACCCATGCCCTGCCCCTCCATGTGGCGGCGATACAGCCGCGAGCTACCACGTGATAGAGACGGTTTCCACTAGGCCATCAGAAAGACCGTCTAGCGACAGTCAATTTTGGTAAAGCGCGGCACGAATTCGCATGACCGCGCGGCCCAAATTGGATAACGGATGTGCGGTTGCCGATCGGCGCTCGAACCTCCCGGAAACCAGGTGCCGCGTCGCCAAACCTGGCCGAGCTGGCAATGCGGCACGCCTACAGCGCTTAAAGTAGCTCCGCGAGCTGCAGGGCGGCAATCGTATTTCGAGGCGCGCCTACGCGTTCCTCACGGGGTCCTCCTTGAAGCGGGCAATTTCGTCGCGCCACGCAATCACTGCTGCTGCTGAGCGGCATCCACTGAGGTACTCAACGAGACGAGCCTTGAGCTGCTCTACCCATCGATTGAACCTCGACACGATCTGGCTGCGCATCTGGCGGTCCCCCAGCGAGCCCCTGCCTGCCTGTTCGTGGTTCCAGTTGGTCTTCGCCGCCGCGTACAAGACGGCACCCTTGTAATGCTCGTCGGAAAGCCAGTTAATCAACCACGGTTCGTCGCGGGCGTCGGTGGCGTCGATAGCGCTCTTCAGCTTCGCGATCTGTTCGACCACCGCATCGCCTGCGGCGAAGTCGGTTTCGCGGAGAGCCAGCGGCCGGAGCGCGTGCTCGATTCCTTCCAATGTTGCCATGTCACTCATCGGACCCGGAACCTGCCTCGATGGTTGCGTCGGCCGGCAGAATCGCCGCGGCGATCTTCTCCGCAATCGAGGCGATGTCGTCCCGCGTCGTCTCGAATCCAGCAAGATCTGGCAGGATCCCGCTGTACTCCTCGACCGCCTTGAAGTCGACTCCGTGCAGCACGGGGATCAGTGTCGATTTTCGAAGGAGAGCGCCGAGCTCGCGCTCAGTCCAGAAACGACCGACGAGGTATGCGGGCGTGAGCAGCACGATCCCCGCTCGCGCCTTTCGCAGCCCCTGATCCATCTGCAGAGACTGGCTCTTGCCGGGAACGATTGCGAGCTCGTCGAACCAGACCCGCACTCCTAGTTCTTCGAGTGGTGAGCGCAGCGCCTCAGCTGCTTCATGGCCATCAATCCGCGCGTAGCTGAGGAAGACGTCCCACTCACGCTCGTCCCGCGAGACCAGCGATTCCTGGACACGATCAGCGAGCGCCCGCTCGGACGGCGTATATCGCGGCCCAGATCCTGTTGACCGGAGCTGCTTCTGCAGGTCTCCCACCACTCGAGCGTTGTGCACGTTCACCCGGCGGACTTCTTGGTTGTGCGAGTTCACCTGCCGGTTGAACTGGTCGACCACTTTCTGATTGTGGGCGCGAACCTTCCGGTTATGGTCGTCGACTGCGCGCTGATTCTTGCGGTTGATTTCGTCGACCTGTCGCTTGACCTGGGCCTCGGCCTTCCGCTGAGCGGCCTGCAGGTCTCGTTTGAACTTATTGGCGTCGAACTTCGCCATTGACGTTCTCCCTCCCAAGGACGCTGTAAGTCCTCGCTTTGGGGGACATCATGGCAGAGGCGGCCGACATTTTGACGGAGAGACTGAACGAACTCATGGCGTAGGTGTCCGATAGCCGGTCGCTGGCTACGACCGAGGTCACTGCATCGCTGAGACCCTCCTACGCGCGCTGGCTTCCGGCAGTCTCCGTCTCACATAGCTGGTCCGCGACCTTTCGCACTGAAGGTGCGTCATGCGGACGTGTCACGCGAGCTGCCCGGTCCTGACCTTGCGGGCAGGACCGTGGCGACACCCGCCCGCGCACACGGCGACAAGTTGCGTGCGAAGGAGACACGTTATTCGCACGGCGACTGTCGGCGGCCATGTCAGATCGTCCGGGAATCACCACCTGATGGCCACCCGCCCGCAGATGGTCCGACGGCTCCGCCAACCAGGTTGTACGTCTCAAAGAACGTCCAACCGGCGGACCTACCCAGGTCTCGGAGACCGCCGGGCCACTCAACGCGCCTTCCGCCTGAGGGGCCAAGTAGCGCTACGGCAGCCGCGAGCGTCCCGTGCAGAGGGCGAAGGAGTCCACCACTTGCCAGGCCACGGCGGCTGGCACCTTGCATCCTTTGCTCGTCAAACCTTACTGAAGTCGATAACCTTGAACCGCTGAGTGTCGACAGCGCCGACGAGACTACTGATTCCTCGGGCAATCTAGATTGGATGGGCTGGTGGCGATCCCGAACGGATATGACCTTTCAGAGCAGATCAGTAGGACACCCTTCGCACAAGTCTGGGCATGCCAAAACAACGCAGGCGAAGCCGTTGTCTTGAAGATCGCAGCCGACGAAGCGCCCGTACGTAAACGGTTCGAGCGCGAGCTCGGAGCCATGATGGCGACCAAGGGTCGTCACGTCATGCCCATTCTCGATTATGACCTGTCCTTCAGCTGGTACGCAATGCCGCGCGCATCATATTCTCTTTGGGAGATCGAAACACCCGTTGCCATCTCTGAGTGCATTCAAGTTCTAAATTCCACAGCCGAAGGACTTAGGCCTCTCCATGCGGTCGGGCAGGTGCACCGCGATCTAAAGCCACAAAACCTCCTTTGGCTCTCTGACGATACAGGCGCGCGCTGGGTAGTTGCGGACTTCGGTATCGTGCGAAACGCCCCTGGTCGAACAACGTCCAGGCAGACGCGTGCGGGAGGTCTGACCGGGAGTGACGGTTGGGCCGCGCCCGAACAATACGCAGATGCACACGACGCGACCGTAACGGCAGACGTATTCAGTCTTGGAGCGATTGCAGGGTGGCTGCTAACGGGAAAGCCGCCCTCGTACGGGCATGTGACGATGCCTGATGATGCTCGCGTCGGCGCTGTGATCCGCAGAGCCACTAAGCCGAATCCGGCAGACCGATATCCAAACCTGGACGATTTCGTAGACGCCTTTGACAGAGCAACACGGCCTTTCGTAGGGAAAGTTGAAACGCTCCTCGCGGGTAAGGATTGGGTCGGCGTCGGCGAGTACGTCCTTGAGCAGCAAAACGAGCAGCCCGAGCTGATCCGACGTGTGTCTGTTACGGGGCAGTCCGACGTCAACGACTGGGCCGCAGTCGACGCCGCCGGAATGCTTGATACCGCGTTAAACCTCTTGGGCGATGTGCCCAGGCTGAACTACCACGACATGGATGCTTTCTTGTCGTGGTGTGTACGTCCACTGCGGGCCCTAACGAATGCGGACCGCCTCGATTTGGCCGAAGACCTGGCAGTGGCGCTATTTGGGATGACCGCTCAACTCGATCAATTCGCACCCGCAAGAGCCATACTGGACTGGCTCGCTGTTGTCCCTCGCCGGGAGGGGGAAGTTATGGAACGAGCCCTCCACACGTCGGAGTCCTGGGAGTTCTTCCAGATGAGGACTCGCGATCGGTTCCCAAACTATAAAGAGACTGGCCTGGTGGCGAAGCTACGCCAAGAATGAACCGCTTCGACCGACGATGGAGAACGGCCAACGCACCTGTCGCCTATCGGCGTACCAAGTCGGTTCGCCGCCCTGGGTATCGTCTGCATTTACCATTTCAACGACCGACGACACACGAAACCCATCACGGAGAGGGTTGTAGCACAATGTTTCACCCACCAGCAGAGATCAGCCGGACGAGTGAAAATAGTGGAATCGTCACGGGTCCCTGTTCAGCGTGGGTACACCTTAAAATGATGGACCCCATGGTTGCTTGGCTCGCGTATCGAGGTGTCCTCGAGTCGGTGTCCACGGTCGCAGCGGAGCACTCCATTTCCATCTGGGCACGCGCCGCTACGGTGGCAGTACTGCGCGAGAACAAGAAATGGTTCTACCTTCGTGAGCGGCGCCTGGAACTCGCTAGGCTACTCACCTGTCCCACGTCCGTCTCGCGCCTTATGGGACTATTTGCGTTCCCTTCGAGGGACTTCATGAATCGAGCGGTCGCTGAGTGGGGCTTTCAAGACCACTTCGTTTCCGAGGTCGAAATCCAGCCAGGAACTCGCCTGTCCTGGCACGATTCGCAATGGCTTGAATCAGCTAACCACGACGCGGAGCAAGGTCTTGCGGCCGCATCCGCATACGCCCAAGGCATCCCCTTCGACGACAACCCGTTCTGGGAGATCCTCGTCGACGGCCGCGCGGCCGTACTCGATACCGATTTGCGCACGCGGGGGAGGAGCGTCGTGCAGCATCACTGGCCCGACTCACTCCCGGCGCTCGAGATTGCCCGTTTGGCAGCCGAGATTGGGCTCCCCTTCGGTCATATTGCTTCATACCCGATCTTCAACGATACCGAGGTGCGGCTGTCGTGGGCCATCAACCTTGCGGACGATCAAGAGACACAGGATTTGTTAGTGGCGCACATCTCTTCGCTGCCGCGATCAAAGGTCAACTTTGACGACTTGCGAAGAGGTACTGAAGATACCTGGTTTAAGGTTCCGAACCTCTCAGATCGAGACGTTGTTATTCCCCGGAACCTATGGCCGTGGGGAGCAACGCTCCCGGATTGAGGACGACTACCGTCGCAACCGATCCGCCGAGAGATGGGGAAGCCGGTGTTCAGACCAAAAGAGAGCCATCTGACTCAGAGTTGTTAGCAAGTTCCTCTGCCGTCAGAACAACGAGGTGCACAGTCGGTAGAGGCATGTCAGGCGCGTATCCGCCTGTCATTACCCGAATTACTCTACGTCCATATACGACCAGTTTCTCCTGTTGAACATCTTCCAAAAGTTCCTGGAGGTTCTGATGGACTCTCCGAACCGCCGAAAATCCGTGTTCGATCACAGTGTCAGAGATGTCGGCCCATCCCGCTGCGGCGTCCAGCAATTCATCAGCAGCTGTTGCGGCCTCGGGCGTTGTGTCGCCCTCCACTGATCGGAAGTAGCGGAGACCCGCTCCTTCGATGAGTTCCCAAATCTGCCTGCCGGACTGCATCGGTATCATCGGTATGGATTCTTCGCCGTCCGCCGCAAGTGTACGAATGGGCTTTGGCGCCTCCGACTCGGATGCTTCGCGATATTTCGAGGCGGCCCACTCAATGTGCTTGTCTTTCATGTCCCGCAACACGTCGACAGTAAATATGTTGGGTTGCTCATCGACTCGTTTGTGATCGTCTGCGCAAAGCAGAATGAGGTTCCGATAGTCGTCCAGCCCCTCCCTTGAGCCTTCCTCCCCCCTCGGACCGTCTTTGCGTCGAGCAATGATATGAGCCTCTTCACCAAAGACAAGGCCCGATAGAATAGAACTATCCGCATGCCCCGTCAGCCGCCTCTTACAGAGCGCACACATGTCGTGCGCGTGGCTCCATAGCAGCTTTCTCGTTTTGCTAGAGATGCTCATATCTAGAGGCGCTCCACTCTGGTCGATCCTCTACGACCCGACACGCGAGTCAGACAGGACCTCGAGGTCGAGGCTTTCACTCGTCTTCCAATCTGCATACGTGAGCTCCACGTCGGAGACGAGCTCCGCCGTGAACGTCGCGACGTGCGGACTCACGGGCGTCAAATCTGACGCCTGAAAATTAGTAACCCACTGTTCCCACAGCCTGAGGATGGTTGTCGTGTCGGTTGTGGTCGGGTCCGCATCCAGGCTCTGGAGGTTGCGGACGAGTAGTTCGGACGTTCGGTCCAGGCTCAGCCGGGGCAACAACTCCCCGTCTTTTCTGCCCACTACCAAGGCGGTCTCCCAGGCCCAGGTCGGGTCAGCGTCTTCGACGGGAATGAGGTAGCGCTCCTCGACGACAACCCTGAGGATCAGGTTTCGCTCCGGGGCTGGCCACTGGTCTGCCGTGACGCGTAGGTCGTCGACGTAGTCCAGAACTTGACCGAACCAGCCAGCGCCGCCGGCGGTCTTCTGCGCCCGGCTTCGGAGCTTCGCAAACGCTGGGTAGACCTCGTCAGGGAACGGGAACCGAGTGAACACTCGGCCGAGACGGTGTGCGATGTCCCGCGCAGGTTTGCTTTGCTCGTCAGCACCTCGCCGTGCGGTGAGCGTCGTGCCGATGAGGGACGACTTTGGCACCGCGGCGATGTAATCCAGGTCCGCGATCTGAACGGGCGTGCCATCGTGCTCCGGCATGTATAGCTTGAGAGGCGCCTGCCCCTTGCGGGCTCGGGATACCACAGCGTTCTCCGCAGGCACGATGGGTGCGACCAGACAGACAGTCTTGCTGTCTTGGACGACGTCACACGTCTGACTCACAATCACCACTCCCTCCGGGCAGGGATGGGATGCAGGAGAACCGTCGACAACAGACGGAATCCAAGCGAGGGAAACTACATCGCCCTGCCGAAGATCCTGCGTCGTCGTGACCCCATCCCCGATGAGCATTGACTATGCACCCAGTCGGTCGCGCACGGAAGTCGGTCGCGCGTGGAGCACGGGAGGCTTTCCCATCTCCGCAGTCAGACGATGGAACATGCTTGTCCCGCTGTTGGAGCTGAGGAGCACAGCCCGACGTTCGGCGGCCGACGATGCCAATGGGACGATCTTCGCGATGAGTACGGAAAGTCGCTCCTCATGCTGGGTTGCCATGGCGCCGCCGGCAACCCAGTTCTGCACAGTTCTCCGTGAAACGCTGAATAGTCGGGCGATCTGGTCGGCGGTCAGACCGCTAATCTCCCTCAAGTGCGTCACCGAGTTGCCTTCAGCGATTCCGCTCAGCCGACCCGCGGAGCGTGCAAAACCAAACGGAAAGCCGATGCCGTCGCTGCTAATCGTGTGTTGAAGCATTGGGCGCTGAGCAGGCTGCGGCACGGGTGGAAGCGAACCTGTCCAGCTGGGCAGCATCGGACTTACGATCAGGCCCGCGGTGGCAGTAGCGATTGTCATTGCCACTGCCCAGGGCTGGGTGCGTGCTTCAGTACCGAGATCGAGCAGCATGTCGGGGTGGGTAGCTGTCTGCGTCACTCCTCGCGCCTCCCGAAATGTTCAACAAAGCCGTTCTTGATTACAAACTTGAAAAAGTCGTACGCGGTATCCGATAGGTGTCCTGCCCTCTCCAGCGCGTCATCGATGCCAAAACGAGAGTCAACTTGCGCGGAGGCATCGAGGTCTAGAATCCAGGACGGGCCAGCAACCGGGGCTACCGAGGGATCTACGGTCTGACCGGGCGCCAAGACTCCCGACCGCACCTGGAGCGTTCCGCCGCCAACGTTATATTCGACCTGATTGATTGCCTGAACAAGTTCAACTTCGGTGGCGTCGGCAGGGACCAGCGCCTGGTATCCAAGTACCTCAGGCTTGACGAGTTCGTCCAGACGTAGCATCACTTCCTGGTCCACGATTCGGTTAAGGTAGCGCACCCCCACTCTCTCAATTACGGGAATATCAACCACTGACGTGAGCGGTACGAGAACCTTCTTAATTTCCTCGACGAAGGTATCCCAACCTCGGTAATCCCGCGAGTAGACCGAGAAAAACGTTCGCCCAAAGGAGACATGCTTGGTCTGGTCCACCGAACTCCACTGGTGAATCGTTCCGACCCGGCTTTGCTCCACACCGGACGGCGAGATCGAGAAGTTAAATTCCGGGGACTGTCGGTATATTGGGTAGTCGAGTAGTTTGGTGCCCAGATCGCGAGCGAACGGCTCGATCACGTCCTCGCGGAGGTACCCGAGCTCGGGCCAACGGATCTGGCACAGCACAAGCTCAAGTGGAGCGGTCTGCAGACGAATGCGGGTCTGTTCGTCGCCGGTGAACGGGCGGTAGCGCACTCTCTCGGTCATGCTTCACACCCTACTTCACACCCTCTGACATAGTACCTCCTAGCTGCGAAGCAGCATGCGAACGGCGGAGCGGGCGAGTTGCTGACGCTATCGAGGCCGGCAAGCGCCGAGCACCGGGATCCCTGCCGTTCGCGGATCCGGCGACGCGCCATGGGCCCGCCGCGACGCACTCAATCAACGCCGCTCGTTAGGGCAGGAGCTCGTCCCACTGGATCCTGGCGGACGCTTCACCCGTCGATGGTGGAAACGCATCGATGGCCCACCGCACGTGTCGCAGTGGCCGGCACAGCTCGACAGCGAGGGCGTTCAGTGAAGGGGCGTCCCCCCGGAGACGATCGTGAAGTAGTTCCAGATCGATGTCGCCAAGCTCATGGCCGAGGCGCGCACCTGGATGAGAGAAGCGTGCTGGGCTCGAAGCGACGATTGGCGAGTTCGGTGGCATCGACGGGTGGGGCCGTGCAGTGACCGTGAGCCAGGCGCTGAGGTAGGTGTCGATCGCGGTCTTGAGCTCCGCTGTCATGTGGAGAAGGAACTCTGTGTAGTTCGCGGCGTCGGGGGTGTGGCTTCGGAACCGTAGTCGAGTGGGCAATGCCGATGGCGCTGTGGCGGTGATGCGCATGTATGCGTATCGCTGTGCGTTGAGATGGCGGCGGGATCGGCCTGCGTCGTGGCCCACGGATGCGCAGATGAGCTGCCAGTGGGTTCTTTCCAGGAGCCGAAACGTATCGAGCTGCCGCCGCTGGAGGTAGTCAATGGGTCCCGGTGTAGCTCTGAGGGCAAGGGCGAGCTCGGTGAGTTGGCGCAGTATCGACGTGGTCTGTGCTGGGGTGCCGAGCATGCTGGGGCGCAGCTTCCGGCCGATTCCGGCGATTGCTTCATAGTCCGGAAGAGCGGCCGTTCCGGTGATGCGGAGGGCGTCAGCAAGCGCGCTTTGAAGCGTCATGCCGTCTGTTCTCGGGTCGATGCCGAGGGGTGCCGCCCATGACGGCCACAGCAGCGGCGGTATGGCGGACGCGGCCCAGGTGGCGCTGGTGGGTGAGTCGGCGGCATTCATCAGGGCGCTGAACGATTCCGGATGCGCGTCGGGCGCTTCCCATCCCGCGCGGCGGATGAGTTCGAAGCCTTCCCAAGCGACTGCTGAGGCAGCGGATCCGTGTACGAGGCGCTGAATCGGGCTGAGGTCATTGTCGAGACTGCGGATCACTCGGCCACGCATCAGCGAGTCGATGCCTGGCCATGCGTCGAGGAAGTTGCGGGCGCTCCACGGTGCGGGCGCTTCTTTGTCGGTGCGAGCCGATCGGTCGTAGGTGAGCTGCCGGATGGTGGGTGTCACCAATGACTCGTCGTCCATGATGAGTCTGTAGGCAGCTCCGAGGAGCGCTGCCATGGCGAGAGGTTCCTTGGGTGGGGAGGTACCGATCCGGACGCTGTGATCGAACAGTCCCCGAAGTTCCGATTCGTCGACGCCGGACAGCTTGGAGATGGCGCCATGGTGACCCGCCGACAGGAGCGCGATCGCGGCGCCTCGGAACGTCGCGGCGGGGATATCGGGGCTGTCGTATGTTCCGGGACGCCAGTAGCGTGAGATCGCTCGTTGCGCGAGGAGCATGGGGGAGTCTGTCGTCAGCGGCTCCTCGCGCCATGTCTGTGCGAGCGGATGGCGGCAGTAGTCACTCTCACTCAAGAGGGCCCAGCACAGGGATGGGTCGCGACACTCGGTCTCGCGAGGAGATGCTTCGACGATCGGTTGATGGCAGGCGGGGCATGAGTCGTGGAGGACGGCGTTGTGTCGTTCGCAGACGAAGCACCACCAGAGTCGCCACTCGGTATAGAACACACCGGGCCGTTCGAGCAGGCATGTCGGGCAGTAGCGGGTGCCGCCGCCACGCGTCCAGTTCTTCGATTGCGCGAAGGTGCCGTTGACGCGGAACGCTTCGAGCTCTTCGGGGAGGTGGCTCATCACCATCGTCGACAACGTGTCGGCGTCAACGCCGAGGCCGACCTGGATCGCGCTAGTGATCTCGTCAGTGAGAAGATTGCCGATTTTCTGTCGATCTCCGGTCGGGGCGGCGCTGAGGCCACACCAGGTGACGATGTCCGCGGCGGATGAGTCGAGGGCGTGCCCAACCCGTCGGAACATGGATGGTAACCACTCGCGGCGGGTGAACTCGATACTTGCGCCAATGCGACGAACAGTGGTCAGGTCGATGTATTCGAGGCGCCTGCTCATGATGGGGTCAGGGCATTCGTAGACCAGCGAAAGCGTCCTGCGCGCCATCCTTCGAGCCTGGTGTTGCGTCCGCGAGCGACGCGTTCGTTGAGCCGAATAGCGTCGATGATCTCGGACGTGATCCGCTGGCCAGGGGTGCGGGTGGCGGCGAGGCAAGCCCCGGTGACAAGAGCAGCGACTGCGTTGACGTAGCCGAGTGTTGAAACCCAAAGGTGCTCTTCGAACTGTTCACTGAAGACGGGCTCGCCGGGTTCGTGTCCTGCGAGCCGCACGTGTGTTTCGAGTCCTCGGAGGAGCGTGCGCCACTCGGTGATGTCTGCCTTCGTCTCGTGGTCGTACCGCTCGAGATCTTGGAAGGCCCACCTGGCTATGGACTGCGTCTGTGTGGCGTTCTGTGCGACGGTTTTTCGGTCGACCAGCAGGTGGCGCACGTTGTGGCCGGCGAGGACGACTCGGAGGTTCATGTTCTGCAGCGCTTTGAGTGCGTTGTGTAGGTACATGCCGTACTGGCCGTCGAAGTTGATCATCTGGACCTCGTCGATGAAGACGTACTTCACGCCGTGCCGGAGGGCCGCCTTCTGGAAGGCCACCTGCGGGTCTTTGGTGGCCGGGACGGAGAGTTCGTCACAGAGGTGGGAGAAGAAGTTTTTGACGTGTGGGTTGCCGTCCGTGGAGTGGAAGATCACCGGTCGCCAGTCCGGGTGCACCAGTTCGTCGCGCGTTAGCTCAGCGGTTCCGCGGAGTCGGCGGTCCCAGGCGGCGGTGCACAGTGCACGAACGGCGGCCCGTTTCATGAGTGTGGTCTTCCCCGTGCCGGGTGGGCCGGTGATCACGGGAACGTCGAGGAGATCGTCGTCCTCGTCGGGTTGCGGCTCCGGGAGCTGCGCGAGGTGGTCCTCGACGGCCTGCACCTGCTGAGTTCGGACGTACGGCCACGCCTTGTACCAGTCCTCGAGAGCGCGTAGCCGACGCCGCCGGTCGTCGCCTCCGAGCTTCCGGAGCGCGTCGTAGGACAGCACGCCAGGATCGTCGCCGCCTGCGAGCGCGATTCGACTGATCCATCGCTGATCGACCGGGTGCAACTGCATCCAGCTTGATGACGGGTGTTCGTCGGATCCGAAGTAGGTGCGGATCCGTCCATCGAGTCCGCTCATCAGCCGAACCGGTCGAACAGGTCGACGTCAACCGCGTCGACGTTGGGCAAGAGCTCGACGCCAGCATCGTCGAGTACGAGCTCTTCTTCACCAGCGAGTACGTCGTCGATGAACTCCGCGCCGAGGAATTGCTCAGCGCCGACGATCGTGCCGATGTCGCCCCGCTGGATCGCGGTCAGCTGGGAGACGAGAATTTCTTCCGCGTTCCTCTTGCCGTGCAGGTTGGCGAGGAGGATCTTGTCCTCTGCTTGCCATTGCGTGATCATGTCGATTCGCAGCGCTTGCGCCTGCTTCTTGGAGTACGTGCCACCTTCAAGCCGCGCGTTCGCCCAATCAAGATCGAAATCCCCGAACGCGGTCGTGTCCTCGGTGCGGTGCACCCATGGGATTACGTAGGCGTTGCCCTCTGGGTCGAAGCAGTACAACTGTCGAAGGTCCGCCGGGTTCCAGAAGATGCGGACCCTGCCGCTCGGAGCGGCCCCGTCGACCTCGATGAGGAACCGGATGATGGGTGCGTTGTACACAAGGTTGCGGCGGGTGACGCCGTACCGGGTGAGTCGAAGCATCATGTTCGGCAGGAACCGGATCCACTCATTGCGCCACGCTGGCATCTCGGTCGTGCCGTGCTCCTCGGCAAGTTCAATCCACCGCTGGGTCGGGTTGATCCGGCGGTGCGTGTCGGCGTACAGACCCTTGTGCTCCTCGACGTTGTGTAGATCGGTCCACTGCTGGTCACGGTCATCGAGTTCCCGCCAGGTGAGGACCAGTTCCTTCGTTGAGTCGCGGCCGCGCTCGCTGACTGCCGATCCGATGTAGTTGCGCTGCTGCTGCTCGTAGCCGGTCTTCTGGGAGCCGAAGTGGCGCTCCATGCGCCCCTTTCCCCGGCCGTCCTTCACGCGTGCTGGTTCAACGTCGATGCCGAGCCGGTGCAAGGTGAGCATGCCGTGCTTGTTGAGGAACTCACGGCCGTTGTCCATGAGGAGACGACGCGGCGGGATCGGCCACCGTGAGATCGCACGGGGCAACCCGACGAACGGGCGCGGATAGGTGCGGCCTTCGAACACGACAGCGTCGTGCTCGTCAGTCATCCGGTGGAACGCGTCAGCGATCGCGAGGCCGGCCGCGTATCCGTTGACCTCCTCGGCGATAGATCTACCGACGACGTACCGAGAGCAGGTCTCCATGATCTTCGTGTAATCCAGGCGGACTTCGCGTTGTTTGCTGACGTCGGCGTAAGGGTCGCGGATCATGACGTTCGAGGGCGTTGCGTCGATGAGCCAAAGCTCGCCGATCCGCTCGGGTTGACGACGTTGCAGGGATACCTTCGGCCCCTCGGCCGTCGATGCTCTGCTCTTCGCGTTCCGACGCAGGTGCGGGTAGCGGGCGTAGACGATCGTGAGGGCGCGCTCGAAGGTCCGTTGCGTTGGGACGATTTCGTCCGGCTCCCGTCGCGCCCAACCGCAGTACGCCTCGAACATCGCCTGATCTGTCACCGTTGCCTGGTAGGCGGCGTCCTTCAGAAACGTTCGTACGGATGACTCGATGCGCTGCGGGAGCGTGCCGAGATCATCCGTCAGCATTCGCGGGTCGTAGAGCCCCGCTTCGCCGGTAGTGGCCTTCTCGAGCATCGTGCGGATGTGCTTCTTCGCGCTCGCGACCTGCGTTCCGCGCCGCTTAGCGAGCACCAGCGCCATCGCATTGATGCGAGGGATACGCCCCGTGATGCGGGTGGGGTCATGCGTCGGATCTGGCGGGTCGTCATCACCCTGTTCTGGACGGAGGCCGGTCTCAAACCAGCGGAGAATCGCTTTTCGTTCAGCCACCTTCGCGGACTGCGCCGGCGATGCACGCTGCTCCAGCGAGTTCAGCTTGTCGCTCAGCAGTGGTGGGGCGTCAGCTCGAGCGATGAGTTTTGCGAGCCGGCGAATGGGCAACGTCGTGACGCGACCCCCCGCGTCACGCAGGTTGACCCAGGCCTCGTTGACGGTGTCGATGATGTAGGACACTCCGTCAACGGTGACGGGGACGTTTGGCGCGATTTCTTGCCGCCAGGCGTTGCTAGGCATCGTTCGGCCACACGATCGAGTTCCGGCCGTACGGGGAGAACATATCCGTGAGGAGCGCTTGCCGCCAGAGCATTCTCCGGATGAGCGTCAAGGACCAGAGCCGCTGGTAGCCGCTGGCGTCCAACCGGTCCGCGAGCTCTGTTGCGGGCATCGCTTCGTCACACAGGTCGAGCGCCACCTGCGACCAGCGGTCATAGCTGATGGCGGGCACGAACGCCTCGGTCAGGTTCTCAAGGTTCCGCCGGAATGGGCGGGACATGCCGGTCCAGATGGCATACCCCAGCCCGCGGAGGCGCAGGGCGTCGGCGATGGCGGGGACCTTCCGCATCCAGGTCTGGTCGGCCGCTTCCTCGGGAGTGCGTACGTCGACGATCATCGGCGCGTTCGATGGCCCCATCACCATGACGTCGGGAGTGTGCGTCTTCAAGGGTGCGCCGGCCGGCCAGAGCATGGTGAACGGCTGGCCCGAGATGAGATGCACCGCTGGATGGAAGTCCGCGACGGTCATGAGCGTCCGCTCGTGATGTGATTCAGCGCCAACGTGGTGGCCGATCGTGTGCAGCCAGGTCGCAACTGGCTTGTTGTCTTGGTTCAGGCGCCTGGCGAACTCCCGCATCGACAGCAGCTGGGGCAGGATTGCGAGGTCGAATTGCTCGAGCAGGCTTACCGAGGTCGTCTCACCGTCGACGGTGTAGGCAATTCGGACGTGGTCGGCGAATCGGCACGTGTCGATCGCTAATCGACGTGGTCCCGACGAGGGTCGAAAAACTCGCACGCGCCGCGGATGAAAGTGCGCGGACGACGGCTCATGGACGGGCTTCAAGCGTCGGTCGCCAGGTCCGAACCAGTCGGTGAAAAGACCGAGCGGGTCCACGTTGCGCGTGGCGGGGTCGTCGATCCCCACGCGATCCTGCTGCGCGGTCAACTCGACCAACTCCGAGCCGCGGTCACCGGCCCAAAGGGGCGGTGACAGGACCGGGAGGACACGGGGAGGCGCGAACGCCTCTACGGCGTCGAACGGAGTACTAGGACCGTGCACAGCGGCACGGTATCGTTAACCGCTAGTTATGTACAACAGTTCTATCGGTCGGAGGTCTCGTGGTTCCTCGCAGCACGCACCCACCTGGAGACTGCCATAGCGCTCGCACCGACGGCATCCCCGATCTTCGTTGTGGTCAGTCCGATGTCGGCGGCTTCGACCATGAGCTGCAGACGTCGCTCGGTGGTCTCGCGAATCAACAGTTCTGCATCGCGCAGCTCCTGGAGCAGTTCCGCGGCTCGGGCTTCGTCCAACACGACCTTTCGCGGCGAGCTCTTGCGACGGGAGGGGAGGGGCGTGGTCATCGTGCAGTTCCGGTTCTCTCGGCGAGCATCGGACCGGCGCTTGCGCACCCCGCGGGCACGTGGAAGGATCCGACGCGAATCTCGCTCGGATCGGACGTAGCACTCTGGGTTCTTGTGGGCACTTCACGCGATTTGGCGGTCGCGTGCCACGGGGTCAATGACGACCCCTGTGAGTCCTGCCTACAAGCCATGGTAGCTCCCGGTTCCCGTCGCCCTCCCGGCCCGACTTCCCGCCAGGCCAGCGCCACCATTCTCCCTCGTTTACGAGACGAATCGACAAATCGACGGGCGTCACTGAGATGAACGAACCCCACCCGACCTTCGCCTCGCTTCTTGGTGTCATCGCGCACGGTCGCGACTTCGGCCGAGTCGATGGGTTACTGGCTGGCCCGAATGGACGACAGGCGACGCGCGAGGAGGAGGAGTTCCTCATCCGCTCCGGCAGCTTCACCCGCGAGCAGTACGACGAATCGATGGCAGAAGTCGCTCGCGGCGAACTCGACGAGATTGAGCGCCGCACGGAACTAGAGGGCCTCATCGATTCACTGTCAGCCGAGGAGACCGCGGACTGGTTGGGCATCAGCGACGCGGAACTGCATGCGCTCCTCGTCGAGGGAGCAGTGACCGCCTTCGTCTACCACGGTCAGTTGCGGTACCCGGCGTGGCAGTTCACCGGTGACCCCGCGATGCCGGTCCTTCTCGGCCTCGCGCGACTCACGCCAGCGTGGGGCGAGCAGAAGCACCCGTCCACGATCCTCGGCTTCATGTACCACGCGGACCTCGAGATCGAGGGGACCGATGAGACCTTCACGCCCATCGAGTGGTTGACGATCGGCGGCGACGTCCTGGTCGTCCTCGACTACCTCGAAGCCGAGAGCTGGCGGTAGGAGCACCTCGATGGCACCCGACTGCATCGTTTCGAGTCATGCCATCACCTATAACCGCCCATCCCTGCAGGAGGCATCGTTGACGGCCCCAGAAGCCGACCGAGAAGAGACGACCTGATGACTACACGGCTACAAATCGCACGCGCACGCGCCCGTGTCGCTCTCGCCTTCCGAACCGGCGAAGACCTGCCGGACAACGTTCGGGAGGTTGCCGCAATGGACTTCGCGGACGCCGACGACGCGGTCGCGGTCGCACGGGACCGCGAGCTCGACCCGCCCCGGCTGAGTGGCGCCTTCAGACGACTTGTCGGCGTCCACGCCGACGGTCACGACTTCGGGCCGCGCCACAACCTGCCGAGACCTCGGACCGGGCGAGATCTCACTCCTGACGAGGAGGAGGCTCTCATCGAGGCCGCGTTCGGCACGCGGGAGCGGTACGAAGCGGCGAAGGCTGCTGTCGCGCGGGGAGAGCTCGACGCGATCGAACGTCGGTCCTGGCAGCGCGGACTGAGCGCCTCCCTCACCTTGGAAGAGGCAGCCGACTGGCTGGACACCGGAACCGGGCGGGTCTTGACGCACCTCGCGTTTGGCGATCTGTTCGCGTTCGTGTGCGACGACGAGCTTCGGTTTCCGGCATGGCAGTTCACCGACGACCCGGACAATCCGGTACTGGACTACCTGTCGAGGCTGGTTAGGGCCTTCGATGACGACATGCATCCGACGTCGATCCTCGGGTTCATGACGACACCGCACTCGTACACCCGCATCCACAGCGTACCGGCGACTCCCATCGAATGGCTCACCGCGGGCTGCCGCGTGCAGCCGTTGCTGGAGCTACTGGAGACGCGGCGCTTGAGATAGCCTCCTCGCCGAGGCGTGCATGACGCCGTTCCGTGCATGAACGAGCCCATGTAACAAAGGGGCTTCGCGATCCCTTAGTTCTTCGTACTCGGCGCCCAAGTCATCGCGGAGGTTCTCATCGAGGACGGCCGCCCACATCACTCCGGCACCGACGTTGGAATAGAGCTCGCCATGACGTCGACGAAGGTCGGTCAGTGCCTTCTCGAGAGCGTTCAACGCCATCCCGCGGCTCCGAGCTCTTTCCCATTGCACCATCCGAGGACCGTGGCGCGCTTGCAGCCCTGAGAACCTGGCGGCGCCGGCATCAGGCCGCGAGGCGTCGTACCTAGCGCCTAGGGCGCGCGGTTAGACCTTCGCGAGGGCGCCAGTCGTTGCAGCCGCCGCATCCCAGTCGATGTTTGCGTCCGCGGCAGGGGCGTGGAACTTCACCCGTCCGCGCACCGCGGCCTCGGTCGCCGTGTAAAGCGGGTTGTCGAACCCGGCGATGAGCGCCGCGACAGCGTCCTGCAGGCCCCGGTACGCGTCGACGTCGCGCGCGTCGACGCCAGCTGCGACCTTGCTCACGGCAGCGGCCGCGATCTTCCGCGCATCGGCGGTCGCTTCGCCGGCGTGATCGATCGCCCACGCGTGCAGCGCGGCGAGGAGCATGGCTGCTCGGTCGTGCGCCTGGCCCGAGAGGCTGGCAACCCGGGTGTATCGGTTCGCGGCCATCTCCACGAGCCCTTCGGACTCGAGCCGGGCGATCGCTTCCCGCACCGGAGTACGAGAGACACCGAGCCAGCTCGTGAGCTCCTCATCGTTCAGGCGCTCCCCTGCCTCGAGCGTGCCGTTCTCGATCGCTTCGAGCATCTGCTCGTAGACGACGTCGCGGAGGAGGCGGCGGGGACCTTGGCTGGTCGGAGACTTCGGAACAGGCATGCCGGTACCGTATCCCGGATATCAGTCCGAAGTAAGTAGGAGCGCGGGAAAGCGAAGGTCCAGCGGGTGAAACCAGTTGGGCCGTTCAGAGGACATAGGTGCGAGCATCGCCTCATGCCGATCAAGCGCACGCCGGAGGAGATAGCCAATCAGGGACCTGTGCTCCTCGCTCGACTGGGTCGGTCGTTGACTGCCGTTGAGGGCCGGGAGCTAGGCGCCAGTGAGGAACTTGCGACAGTGCTCCGTATTCTGCTGGACTCGACTAACCAGGGAAACCGGGGCATGGCGCGGTTGGCCGCTGCGGCTCGGGTTCAGCTTCCGGAGGTGCTCGTCTCAGGCGAGCCAGCGGGAACCTCTGCTGCGCCCCGAGACCTTGTCTTCTCGTTCGGAAACCTTCCCACAAGTGAGACACCGGCACCAGGACAGCCGCAAGCTCCGCGGTGGTTGCCGTTCACAGCGTGGGTCGATGCCGTCTCGGTTGTCGCACCCGGATCACAAAAGCGACGGCAGTCCTGGAGCCAGTTCGTGACGCTGATGGCGAATACCGGAGGCGCTCACCTCAGCACCGAGTATCACGACTTCCTCGTCACGAACGACCTGTTCAGCACGATCGGGATGCCGCTGCAGGAGTACTTCCTGCGCCAGGTTGGCTGGCAGGTCGAGCGTGTTCTCGCGCAGATTGTCGCGCAGTCCGGTCACCCCGTCTTGCCGCGTACCCGCCAGTTAGAGCTTCTCCCGCGTGTGCCGACCTGGATGGAGTTCCGGGACAAGCCCGGCAAGTCGCTCGAGATAGCTGTAGCCGTCCATGTCTCGGACGACGCTGTCGCCGAAGTGGAAGTCATGCGCTTCACCGGCCGGGGCCGCGTGCACCGCATGCTGCACAACGGTGGGAGGCCGGACGTCGATCTGCAAGTCCGGCTCGTAATCGACGACCCCACCACCGGGCGGCAGTACCAGCAAGACGCTGAGGTGGGTTCGGCGATGCCCGACTGGTACGGCAAGTAGAACCAGTCACGTTTGGGCGTCTCGATAGCCGATCCGTTACCGAGAACCCAGAGCACTATGGGGCGGTGATGCGTAGGTACCGAATCTGGATGGCGTGGACCATCGGCCCGCTGACGGCAGCCCTGATCGTTCTGACGATCTTGGCGGCAACCACGGACTTCACGCCCTGGCTACCGCTGCTGGCTGCGACCGTTGCTGCCGCTGTTGCCGGAACGATTCTGATCGCGCTGGGACCGCGAGTTGCACGACAGCAGGAACGGCAGCGTCGTGCGCAGCAGAAGCAACGCGTCCGGTAGCCGATCGGCTATCGAGACGCCGTCGGGCGCAGTTCGTCGAGCCGGG
Source organism: Curtobacterium sp. PvP017 (assembly GCF_054060195.1). Taxonomy (NCBI): domain Bacteria; kingdom Bacillati; phylum Actinomycetota; class Actinomycetes; order Micrococcales; family Microbacteriaceae; genus Curtobacterium; species Curtobacterium sp. PvP017. The sequence goes on along the minus strand of NZ_JBSSCY010000002.1, from coordinate 269,126 downwards.
AGGGTCGCTCTCGGTAGCCCTCCAGGCTCCGATCAGATAGTTCGGGCGTAGTCGACGGTCGGGTACGGGATGAAACCGAGGGATTCGTAGAGGGCTCGTGCCGGGGCGTGGAACTCGTCGTCGCCCGTTCCGATGTGTACCACGGTGACCCCAAGCTCTCCGAGCCTCGTCAGCGCCGCCAAGCAGAGCGCTCGCGCGACTCCGCGTCGTCGAGCGTCAGGGTGAACTGCAACCATCTCCAGTCGTCCGGAGGTCGCACCGGTGGTGTTCCAGCCGACGTAGCCGAGCGGTTCGCCGTGTTCTTCCGCCAGTGTGATGAAGCGGCCCTCGTCGGGAGCGAGCAGGGAAGGGACTTCCTGGCGGTAGTCGTCTTCCCAGTGCCCATGATCGTGCGCGGTGACTTCGGCCCGTAGCTGCACGAGGGAGCCGGCGAGGAGAGGCCGGAAAGTCTCGATCGTGAGTGCGGTGAGCGCGGGCAGGTCGAGCGGCGTGCAGTCGCGAATGTGCATGGTTGTGCTTCTTTCGTGAGCAGTCTGAAGGCTCCACGCCCGGGGTTGGGGTGGAGGAGAGCGACGGCCAGAGCCGTCCCTTCAGTTGCGCGTGCGCCAGCTCGCGAAGCAGTCCATGTGACCACGGTAATCAGGAGGTGTCAGCCGGGGAAGAGGTGCGTCCTCCCGCGCACCGGTCACCCATCGTCTAACGAGACTGTTCGACGGGTCCTCGTGCTGCCACAGTGGGCGCATGGCTAGAGACGACCGCATGACCCCTGAGCAACTCGGTATGAAGGAACTCCTCGGCGAGATCGCTCCGCGACTCAAGGAAGGATCGCCTCTGCAGGAGGACGTCGAGGCGTTGCACCTCGTTGTCTATACGGCACCGGCGCGCAAGGTTGCCGAGGAGGCTCGCGACCTTGCTGAGAGGCTCAAAGCGGTGCCTGGAATGGGTGACTTCGCTGGACGCCTCCTTGACGATGCCAAGCACGTGAAGTTTTGAGGGCTGGTGGCAGGGAGGGGGCTCCTCCCTGCCACCAACACTCATCGACGAAGCGCCGCGACTGGACTGACCGCTTGGACGAAGGCGACGAGCTGGTCGCCATGACCAGCCAGCATCAGGAGGGCGACGACCACAACGGCGATGGCGGCGACCACAACGGCGAGGGCAAGCAGAGCCAGCACGCCGATGGCGACGTAACTGACCAGGCGCAGGGCGAGCGCGGCAAGCCACGAAGGACAGGTGAACCCGTCCTTCCATCGCACGTTCGCCGTTTCGGGCGGTGTGGGCTCGTTTCCGTCTTCGGGTTGCGTGTTTGAGGGAGGGTGGATAGTATTAGTCAAGTTCGACTCCTTAGGTGGAGCTGCGGTCGAGTTCTCAGGCTCGGGTGACCGACAGCGCGGACATTGTAACTTTCGAGGAAGCCCCGGCTGATGCCGGGGCTTCCTCTGTTTTCGGGAGCCAAAACGACTCCACGTAATATACTTTACCTCAGTTTCACAGGAAACTCAAGGGTTGAGCCGATATCCGCGTATATCGGATATTTTCAGTGCAGTGTTCTTGACGGGGAGCAGGTTCACGCTGTAGTCCGGGCGCCTCACCGTCTGAGCCAAGCCCTACCTGCGTCCTCTGCTTCGTGCTCGCGGCAAGGTGATTCTGCAGTCCTGCGGCCTACAGTCCCCGTCGTGAACGACGCCGACCGCGAGGCCCTGCAGTGGCTCACCGTCGACGAGCTCGCCGCCCCCCGGCGGGCCCTCGTGCGCGACTACGACCGCGAGCTGCGTGCCGAGCGTCCCGATCCAGAACGCGTGTCCGCGATCTGGGCTGAGGCGGACGCGATCGAGCAAGTGCAACGCGATCGTCGATAGCCCTCATATTCGAACATACGTTCGAACTCGTGGGAACATGGCGGCATGAGCAAGAACCGCAGGTACGGCACTGACGTGTCACGGGCTGCGATCAACGAGTTCCTAACCAGGCCGGCGCCGGTGACGCTGACGCCGGAGGAAATCGGTCCAGGCCCCGTCGTGGAGGCCCCGGGGGAGAGCGTCGACGTGTGGCTTCGGTTCGTTGAGATCCGCGTTCAGGAGCGCGCCGTGGTGCTTGCGTACACGGACCGTGCCGTGCAGGTGGAGGTGACCCGGCGCGACGGGTCGACGTATCGAGTGTGGGTGTGGCGGGGTGCGGTGACGATGCGTGGGCGTGACCGGTGACGACGTCTGAGCACCGTCCGAGCTGCCGAACAACGTGTCCGAATCCCTATATCAGGACACGTTGATGGCAGTCGGACTAGTTAGCTGGCGGACGACAGGGCAAGTCAGCTGGCGGACGACACGCGGCTCGCGAGAACATCCCACAAATCGTCTCCGTGATGGTGCTGCGGGTTCGTGCGACGACGGACTGGTCGCAGGTGGTTACAAAGAGGAGACGATGTCAGCCATCAGTAGCTCATCACGAAGACCGTCTAACTCGCCCCGGCTCTGACCGGCACGCTGCAGCACCTCGTCGAGGATCGACGCCACATCCCGAACCGTGAGAGCCTCTACTTGTCTCGTCCCTAACCGACGAAACAAGGGGAACTTTTCTAGCCCGGCCGGCGAAGCGATGGCGGCAACTAAGCAGACATGACCGAACTGCCCTGCATTCGCCGCAGGCTCTTTCTGGGGCGCAATGTGGGCGCACCACCTGACGAAAGCACATGCGGGGCACAATTCGGCCTGCCGGATCACCGGTATCCAGATGGTGTCAGCGGAGGAAATCGAAACTCTAAGGCCGTCCCCGGGGTATGCAAGCACATCGCCGACACGCAAAGCCTCCAGGCTCGCGTATGTCAAGCCTCCGACTGCTCCGATGAGAAGCAACGCTCGAGCGCGGTCCCTATCTGCTCCCTTGAGAGAGACCTCGATAGCCTCTAGCACAACTTCGAGCGCGCGCACTGCCGGGAAGGACTGACGCTTCGCCTTGCGATCTCGGTAACGGATAAGGCTGGAGAGAACAGCAGGCACCGGCGGAGCGGACCTGACACGCGGAAGGTCTGCTTCCACGTGGACTGCATCGATGACATCGATCCAACTCTTGAGTCGGCCAGCCGAATGAGCGAGTGCGCCGGAGTCATCGATTTCCCGGGACCGATCGAGTAGATAGCTTGCAACAACCGGGCCCGAAGCGGGCAGCGAGCTGATCCCGCGCCGTGCACACCACGCTTCGAAATCCGCCCAGGGGTCCGGGGTACGTCGACGTCGAGGCTCGGGGCCGAGGGTGAAGCTCCTGGGTGCTCCGGTGAACGGCACAGACGCCGACGCGGGTAGGTAGGACGGGAACCTCATGACGCCGATCCGATCGTCGGGTCATCGTCCGCCTTGCAGATGGTCCGTCTTACTGGAAGAGACCATCTCTTAGGCGGAGAGACCATCTGGTTGGGACACCGACAGCGACAGACGACTACTGCGGCATGTCCACGAACCGCGAGAACATCCCGTGGAACGCCACGGTGATGGTGTCCGTCGGCCCGTTGCGGTGCTTCGCCACGATCAAGTCGGCCTCACCCTGCCGCGGGTTGTCCTTCTCGTACGCCGACTCGCGGTGCAGCAGGATGACCATGTCGGCGTCCTGCTCGATCGACCCGGACTCACGCAGGTCGGAGATCGCGGGCTTCTTGTCGGCTCGCTGCTCGGGACCACGGTTCAGCTGCGACAGTGCGATGACGGGAACCTGGAGCTCCTTCGCCATCAGCTTCAGTGCACGCGAGAACTCGGAGACCTCTTGCTGGCGGCTCTCGACCTTCTTACCCGAGGTCATCAGCTGCAGGTAGTCGATGACGACGAGCTTGAGGTTGTGCTGCTGCTTGAGTCGACGGCACTTGGCGCGGATCTCGACCAGCGTCATGTTGGGGGAGTCGTCGATGAAGAACGGGGCGTCGTTGATGCGGCCACGGGTCTGCGCGATGGTCGTCCAGTCGCGGGAGTCGACGGTGCCCTTGCGCATGTTCTGCAGCGGCACGCTGGTCTCAGCGGACAGGAGTCGCATCGCGATCTCGGCGCGACCCATCTCGAGCGAGAAGAAGGCGGCGGTCTGGTCGTGCTTGATCGCGGCTGCGCGGCACAGGTCGAGCGCGAGGGTCGACTTACCGAGCGCGGGTCGTGCGGCGACGATGATGAGCTGCCCGGGGTGGAAGCCGTTGGTCAGGCCGTCGAGCTGCGCGAAGCCGGTCGGCACACCGGTCATCTGACCGTCGCGGCCCTTGGCGGCCTCGATCTCGTCGAGGGCGGCGGAGATGGCGTCGGTCAGCGGGACGTAGTCCTCGGTCTGCACGCCGCCGGCGACGTTGTAGACCTCGGCCTGGGCGCTGTTGACGAGGTCGGTGACCTCTCCCTCGGACGCGTAGCCCATCTGCACGATGCGCGTCCCGGCGTCGACGAGGCGACGGAGGACGGCCTTCTCGGCGACGATGCCGGCGTAGTACCCGGCGTTCGCCGCGGTCGGCACCATGCTCGTCACGCTGTGCAGGTACTCGGCACCACCGCCACGGGACAGCAGTCCGGTCTTGGTCAGCTCGTCGGTGACGGCGATGACGTCGGTGGGCTCGCCGTGCGAGTAGAGCGACAGGATCGCGTCGAAGATGACTTCGTGCTTGGGGACGTAGAAGTCCACGCCACGGGCCGTCTCGATGACGTCGGCGACGGCGTCCTTCGACAGCAGCATGCCGCCGATGGTCGACTGCTCGGCCAGCAGGTCGTGCGGCGGGGTGCGTTCCATGCCGCGCTCCGCGTACTCCTGCGGTGCGGGCTCAAGATGCGCGATCGACACACTCTCTCCTCTGTTGAACGACGCGGGACCGGACACGACGGTCCGACACCCGCAACGACTTTCTACCCCCAGCAACCGACATCCCCGAGTCGCTGGGCCAAGCTACGGCCGCAGAGTTATCCCCAACAAACGGCCCTGTGGATAACTCTGTGGACGGATTGCGGAACACGCCGGGATGCTGTGTGGACAACTGTGGATGGTCCTGTGGAAACAGACCCATGGGAACACACTTTCGACCACTTGACCTGGGGTTTTCCGGTTCACACCATGTGTGGAAAAGTGGGGTTCAAGTAGGCGTTGAAGGTTCCGATTTGACACGTTTCTGCTGTGTAAAACGACTTGACAAGTGCCCCTCCTGTGGGAAGTGTTCTCGGGCCGTTCCCAGCAAGCTGGACCGGGCCTGAGAGGTAACCAGCCAGCCAAGCCGAACCCGCCCGTACAAGCCGAGCCGGGCCTCCCGGCCGTTCTGGACGACCGTGCGTTGATGGGGAGCAGAAGATGTCGAGTGGGGGATCGGGATCCGACCTTTTCTGCTCACCAAGTGAACCCACGCACGCCCCGCGCCCCGCACCACGCGGAGCACCCGCCAACGCAACGACGGGCGGGCCTCCCGGAGGAGACCCGCCCGTCGTGGAGCGGAACGTCAGTGCTACTTGGCAGCGACGACCTTGAGCGAGATCACGGCAGTGATGTCCTCGCGCAGACGCACGGTGGCCTCGTGGTCACCGACGGTCTTGATGGTCGCGGGGACCTCGACCTTGCGCTTGTCGAGCGAGCCGACGCCCTGCGCCTGGACGGCGTCAGCGACGTCGCCCGGACGGACGGAGCCGAACAGACGGCCGTCCTTGCCGGCCTTGACCGCCAGGGAGATGGTCGCGTTCTCGAGCTTCATCTTGAGGTCCTGCGCCTCTTCGATGGTGGCGAGCTCACGCGCGGTGCGCGCGGCACGGATCGACTCGACCTGCTTCTCGCCGCCCTTGGACCACGCGACAGCGAAGCCCTGGGGGATGAGGTAGTTGCGGGCGTAGCCGTTCTTGACGTCGACGACGTCACCAGCGGAACCGAGGCCGGAGACCTCGTGGGTGAGGATGAGCTTCGACATGTGTCGACCTCCGATCAGCGGCCGGAGCCGGCGTAGGGGAGGAGCGCCATCTCACGGGCGTTCTTCACGGCACGGGCGATGAGGCGCTGCTCCTGGACGGAGACGCCGGTGATGCGACGGGCGCGGATCTTTCCACGCTCCGAGATGAACTTGCGAAGGGTCGCAACGTCCTTGTAGTCGATGACGCCGACCTTGATCGACTTCGCGGGAGCGGCGTTCTTGCCGCCCTTGCCGCGAGGCTTCCGGCGGTCGCCGGTGCTCTTTCCAGCCATAGTGATTTGTCCTTAGAAGAAGAGTTGTGTGTCCGTCGGAACCAGGAGGATCAGAACGGGGTCTCGTCGTCGAAGTTGCCGCCGGGGGTGCTCCACACGTCGTTCGACTGTGCGTTGCCGCCGCCCTGCTGGCCACCCTGCGGGGACCACGGCTCGTCGGACTGGCCACCAGCGGAGGCGTTGCCGCCACCGTTGTTGTTCCAGCCGCCGTTGCCGCCGCCCTGCTGACCGCCGCCGTTGCCGCCGCCGACCTGGCCACGACCGCCGCCGCCACCCGCTGCGCGGGTGATCTGTGCGGTCGCGTACCGGAGCGACGGGCCGATCTCGTCGACCTCGAGCTCGATGCTCGTGCGCTGCTGACCCTCACGGTCCTGGTAGGAACGCTGACGCAGACGACCCTGCGCGATGACGCGCGAGCCCTTCGTCAGTGACCCCGCCACGTGCTCGGCGAACTCCCGCCACACACTCGCGCGGAGGAACAGCGCGTCGCCGTCCTTCCACTCGTTCGCCTGACGGTCGAACGTGCGAGGCGTGGAGGCGATGGTGAAGTTCGCCACCGCGAGCCCGTTCTGCGTGTAGCGCAGCTCGGGGTCCGCGGTGAGGTTGCCCACCACCGTGATGACGGTTTCGCCGGCCACGGGTTACTCGGCGCTCGCGGTCGCGGTTGCGGACGCGTTGGCGGCCTTGCGGGCCGCACGTGCCTCGTCGCGCTGCTTCTGAGCGGCGACCTGCGCGATGCCCTCTTCGGCGCGGAGGACCTTCGTGCGGAGCACGGCCTCGGAGAGACCGAGCTGACGGTCGAGCTCCTTGGCGGCCTCGGGGGAGGACGTGAAGTCGACGACGGCGTAGATGCCCTCGGACTTCTTGGCGATCTCGTAAGCGAGCCGGCGACGGCCCCAGACGTCCACGTTGTCGACGGTGCCACCGTCGTTGCGGATGACAGCGAGGAACTTGTCCAGGCTGGGAGCGACGGTGCGCTCATCGATCTCGGGGTCGAGGATCGCCATCAGTTCGTACTGGTGCATGCGGAACCCACCTCCTCTGGTCTCAGCGGCCCCGGGCAGTTCCCGGGGCAGGAGGGTTGATGCATGTGCCACGGCACGCAGACACGCGCCGGGCAACCTGCACAGACTACCGGACGGCCTGGAGGCGCGCCACCGGTCTGTGGATCGGCTCGCGGAACCAGGTTCCGGACACCACACCGTGCAATCGCGCGGTTCCGAGTCCGGAACCTGGTTCCGTGGCTGCGGTCGCGGCTGTTAGGCGGTCGCGTCGCGCGCGGCCCACCAGTCGCGCAGGCGCGCCTCGGCTGCGTCCGCTCCGAGGGGGCCGTCGTCCATCCGCGCCTCGAGCAGGAAGCGGTAGGCCTCGCCCACCGCACGCCCCGGCGGGATGTCGAGGATCCGCATGATGTCGTCACCGGTCAGGTCGGGCCGGATCGACTCCAGCTCCTCTTGCTCGGCGAGGACCTTGATGCGGTCCTCCAGGTCGTCGTACGCGAACGCCAGGCGGTCGGCCTTGCGACGGTTCCGCGTGGTGACGTCCGAGCGGGTGAGCTCGTGCAGCCGCTCGAGCTGCGGTCCGGCGTCGCGCACGTAGCGGCGGACGGCGGAGTCGGTCCAGGCGCCGTCGGTGTACCCGAAGAACCGCAGGTGCAGCTCGATCAGCCGGGACACGGCGGCGATCGTGTCGTTGTCGAATCGCAGGGCGCGCAGTCGTTTCTTCGCGAGCTTCGCGCCGACCAGGTCGTGGTGGTGGAAGCTGACGGCGCCGCCGGGCTCGAGCTTGCGGGTGGCGGGCTTGCCGATGTCGTGCAGCAGCGCCGCGAGTCGCAGGACGGTGTCCGGCGGGTCGCCCGCGTGCCGCTCCGCCTCGTACCCGATGGCCTGCTCGAGCACGGTCAGGGAGTGCTCGTAGACGTCCTTGTGGTGGTGGTGCTCGTCGATCTCGAGCCGCATCTCGGGCAGCTCGGGCAGGAACCGCTCGGCGAGGCCGGTGTCCACGAGCAGCCGGATGCCGGGCACCGGGTCGCTCGTGTTCAGCAGCTTGACGAGTTCGTCGCGCACCCGCTCGGCGGACACGATGTCGATGGAGTCGACGAGGTCCTGCATGGCGGCACGGACGTCGTCGTCGACGGTGAACCCGAGCTGCGCCGTGAATCGCGCTGCCCGCATCATCCGGAGCGGGTCGTCGCGGAACGACACCACGGCGGCCTGCGGGGTGCGGAGCCGGGCGGCCAGCAGGTCCTCGACGCCGCCGTGCACGTCGACGAGCTCGCGGGCCGGCAGCCGGAGCGCCATCGCGTTGACCGTGAAGTCGCGACGGAGCAGGTCGTCCTCGATGGTGTCGCCGAACGCGACCTCGGGCTTCCGGGTCTCGCCGTCGTAGACGTCACTGCGGTAGGTGGTGATCTCGACCTGCTCGCCACCGACCCGCGCGGCGATGGTGCCGAACTGGCGGCCGACGTCCCACGTGGCGCTCGCGATCGGCTCCACGATGCGCAGGATGTCGTCCGGACGGGCGCTCGTCGTGAAGTCGAGGTCGGTGACGGAACGACCGAGGAAGGCGTCGCGGACGGGACCGCCGACCAGGGCCAGCTCGTGTCCGGCGTCGGCGAAGGCCCGAGCGAGGAGGTCGACGGGCTCGGTGGTGGCGAGTGCGTCGAGTCGTTCGACGGCCTGGGCAACGGACTGCATGACGGTCCTCATCCTCCCAGATCGACGCCCCGAGTTCTCCACAACCCCGCGCGCACGGGACCTGTTCATGGTCGCGCCTCATACACTCGTGCTCGGCCCGAACCGACCCCGTGGCCCGCTCCCGTATGCACATCCTCCGCACCACGCTCGCCGCAGCCGCGTCGACCCTCGTCGCGCTCGGCCTGGTCGTCGCGCCCGTCAGCACGGACCACGCGTCCGCCGCGACGGTCTCGTCGGCCACGACGCACCTCGCCGATCCGGCTGCCGCTGACGCCGGCAAGGCCACCATCTCGGTCGCTCCCGCGCACCGTGGGATCGTGCAGCGCGACCAGGACCTCACCCTCTCGGTGACGGTCACCAACGACACCGACACCGCACTGCCGGCAGGCACCGCGGAGTTCGACATCTTCCGCTCCGTGAGCACACGGGACGTCCTCGCCGAGTGGCTTGCTGACACCACCACGACCGGTTACCTCGGCGCCCCGATGGACTCCGTGGACATCCCGGCGGTCCCGGCGCACCGATCGGTCACCATCGACTCGGTCGAGATCGTCTCGGGCAACGTCGCACTCGGCGGGTACTCCTCGTTCGGTGCGCGGCGCATCGCGGCGGAGTACACGGCCGGTGAGACGTTCGCCGTCGCCCGCTCCGCGATCACCTGGTACCCGGACTTCGAGCAGGTGCCGGTCAGCGTCTCGGTGGCGATGCCGGTGACCGTCCCGAAGTCCACGGACGGCATCCTCAGCGCGGCCGTCCTGGCCGCCGCGACCTCGGTGGACGGCACCCTCACCCAGCAGCTCGACGCGGCCGAGGACCACAACGTCGCCGTCGCGGTCGACCCACGCATCATCGCCTCGATCCGGATCCTCGGCGAGAACGCCCCGTCCGCGGCGACCGCGTGGCTCCAGCGGCTCGAAGCCCTGCGCAACGAGACCTTCGCGCTGCCCTACGCCGACGCCGACGTCACCGGTCTGCGCCAGGCGGGGTCGGACGGCATCCTCGCCCCGATCTCGCTCGACCAGTCCGTGAAGTCCGAGAACTTCCCCGGTGCCGAGACCCCCGCGCCGACGCCGACCGCCACCCCCGGGCAGACCTCCGGCCCGAGCAGCACCGCGACCCCGAGCGACGACGCCACCACCGACGCCGGCTCCGGCACGGGCGAGACCACGGAGACGCTGCCCACCACGGAGCAGCTGCTGGACTTCCCCTACTCCATGGACTCCATCGCGTGGCCGGCGGACGGCACCGTGACCGCGGCGGACCTGACGGCGCTGCAGCGGGCCGACAAGGACACGACCATCGTCTCGAGCGGGAACACCTCCGCCGGCGCGAACGCCACGATCTCGGCGTCCGAGAAGATCGGCGACGACCACGTCCTCGTCTCCGACCAGTCGATGTCGTCCCTGCTGCGCGATGCCGCGACGGCACCGGACCGCCAGAGCTGGTCGTCGGCGATGTCCGAACTGACCGCGACGCTCGCCACCTCGGCGCGTGACGGCGGCACCACCGGACCGATCCTGCTCACCCTCGGTCGCGACTGGCCCTCGGACTCCACGCGCCTCAGCCAGACCCTCGACGCCCTCGAGAGCACCGCCTGGGTGGCCCCGGCCGACCTCTCCACCACGTCGAAGGCCGTCGCGGGGTCGCTCACCCTCAACAGTGCGTCCACCGGCGCCGACCGCATCGCGCAGCTCAAGCGCCTGGTGCAGGGCGAACAGCGGCTCTCCGCGTTCGCCACGATCCTCGACACCCCCACCGAACTGACGGCACCGGCACGCCTCCGGCTGCTCGCCCTCGCCTCGAACGCGTGGCGCGGCGACGACGAGGGACTCACGGCCGCGGTCGACGCCCGCACCGCGGCTTGGGCGAAGCAGACCACCGAGGTCGGGATCGTCGACTCGAGCAGCCTGACCCTGCTCGGGGACCGGTCGTCGCTACCGGTCTCGATCCGCAACAGCTCGGACTACCCGGTGACGGTGCACCTGGCCGTCCAGCCGTCGAACTCCGCACTCCGGATCGTCCGCAACGACATCGTGGTCGAGATCCAGCCGGACTCGTCCACCCGTGCCACCGTGCCCGTGCAGTCGGTCGCGAACGGCAAGGTCGAGCTGACCATGTCGCTGTCGAGCCCGACCGGCGTCGCCGTCGCGCAGCCGGCCACCGTCGAGCTCAACGTCCAGGCACAGTGGGAGACCGTCATCACCGCCGCCGCCGCGGTCGCCCTGATCGCGATCTTCGGCTTCGGCATCTTCCGCAGCATCCGGAAGCGCATCCGCCGTCGCAACGGCGAACTCGACGACGAGGACGACGACGACCCCAACCGCCCGCTCGCCGTGCAGCCGGGTCCGCCCGGTGCGTCCGCCGCGGCCGGCTCCGGAACGGCCGCTGTCGCGGCCCCCGGAGGCGACCGTCCGCAGGACGCGACCGACCGTGCCGGAGCTGGCCCGGGCCTCCCGTCCGACGCCCGTCCCATCCGTGTCGCGGACGCCCGCGACCCCGAGGAGCAGACCATCAGCGCCACCCAGCCCCAGCCCGACGTCGACGCTGAACCCGTCGCCGAGCGCAACCTGGGGCGGGCGAGTGCGATGCTCGCGGCGGGGACCATGGTGAGCCGCATCCTCGGGTTCGCGAAGACCTTCGTCCTCGCCTACGCCATCGGGCAGAACAAGAGCCCCTCGGCGAACGCGTTCGCCGTCGCAAACCAGCTGCCGAACAACATCTACGCCCTCATCGCGGGTGGCCTGCTGTCGGCCGTGCTCATCCCGCAGATCGTCCGCGCCATGAAGAACGGAACGGACGGCGGGCAGGCGTACGTCAACAAGATCGTGACGCTCGGCGGGTCGGTCTTCATCGTCATCACGATCGTCGCGACGGCACTCGCACCGCTCCTGGTCCGCCTGTACACGACGTCCTCGGACACCCGGGGTCCCGCTGCGACCGACCTCGCCATCGCCTTCGCGTTCTGGTGCCTGCCGCAGATCCTGTTCTACGCGATGTACTCGCTGCTGGGTGAAGTCCTCAACGCCAAGCAGGTTTTCGGACCGTTCACCTGGGCTCCTCTGCTCAACAACGTCATCGCGATCGCCGGGCTCATCGTCTTCATCGCCCTGTACGGCACCAGCGGCAGCGCCCTCGACGAATGGACACCCGCGAAGATCGCGCTCCTCGCCGGCAGCGCCTCGTTCGGGGTGTTCGCCCAGGCGGCGTTCCTCCCGCTGTTCTGGCGGCGAGCAGGGCTGTCGTTCCGACCGGACTTCCGGTGGCGCGGCGTCGGCCTGAAGTCGACGGGGACCGCTGCCGGGTGGCTCTTCGCGATGATCCTGGTGACGCAGGTCGCCGGCATCGTGCAGTCGGCCGTCGCGTGGAAGGGTCAGGGCGACGGACCCGGCAACGCGGTGCTCGGCAACGCGTGGCTCATCTTCATGCTGCCGCACTCGATCATCACGGTGTCCATCGCGACGGCGTACTTCACCCGGATGAGCCACGACGCTGCGCGCGGCGACCTGGCATCCGTCCGACGGAACCTGTCGCTGTCCCTGCGCATCGTCGGGCTCTTCACCGTGTTCGCGTCGGTGGCGCTGGTCGTCGTCGCGGTGCCGTTCGGCCGACTCTACGAGGGCACGTTCGAGAGCGCGCTGCAGGTCGGCGCCGTCCTGGTCGCCTACATGCCGGGCCTGGTCCTGTTCAGCATGTTGTTCATCATCCAGCGCGTGTTCTGGGCCATGCACGACCACCGGACGCCGTTCCTGATGCAGTGCATCCAGTCCGTCCTGTTCGTCATCGGTGCCCTCGCGGTGTCGACGTTCCCGACCTCCGTGATCGGCATCGGTGTGGCCGCGTGCACCACCCTCGCCGGGACCGCGCAGACGATCGTCGCCCTCGTCCTGGTGCGCCGGAAGCTCGGCAGCATCGAGGGACCGGTCGTGACCCGCTCGCACGTGCAGTTCATCATCGCGGCCTTGATCGCCGGTGTCGTCGGCCTGCTGGTCGTCAACTTCTTCGGCGCGTTCTCCGCGGCCGGGTTCGCCATGTCGGACCGCACCGGTGCGCTCATCACCATCGTCCTGACCGGCGCCGTCATGGTCCTCGTCTACTTCGGGGCGCTCGTCGTCGCGAAGAACGGCGAGATCAGGAACGCCGTCGGCATGGTGAAGAGCAAGCTCGGCCGCTGACCGCACGCTTCCCGGACGTCGCGGAATGCCGCGCCGGTACCATGTGTTGACCCGGTCAGCACGCAACGGAAGGGCAGTCAGGCATGCGCCAGCTCATCATCATCGGTTCCGGTCCGGCCGGGTTCACCGCCGGCATCTACGCCGCGCGCGCAGAGCTCAAGCCGCTCATCGTCGCCTCCAGCGTCGAGACGGGCGGGGAACTCACCAAGACGACCGAGGTCGAGAACTTCCCGGGCTTCCCCGAGGGGATCCAGGGACCAGACCTCATGATCAAGATGCAGGAGCAGGCCGAGAAGTTCGGTGCTGAGGTCCTGTACGACGACGCCGTCTCCGTCGACCTCACCGGCGACGTGAAGAAGGTCACCGTCGGCTCCGGCGAGACGTACGAGGCCCTCGCGGTCATCTACGCAACCGGCTCGGCGTACCGCCACCTCGGCATCGCCGACGAAGAGCGCCTGTCCGGCCACGGTGTCTCGTGGTGCGCGACCTGCGACGGCTTCTTCTTCCGTCAGAAGAACATCGCCGTCGTCGGCGGTGGCGACTCCGCGATGGAAGAGGCCACGTTCCTCACCCGCTTCGCCGACAAGGTCACCGTGATCCACCGCAAGGACACCCTGCGCGCGTCGAAGATCATGCAGGACCGTGCCCACAACGACCCGAAGATCGAGTTCGCGTGGAACAAGGAGGTCATCGGCATCCAGGGTGACTCCGCAGTGACCGGCGTGACCCTCAAGGACACCGTGGACGGCACCGAGAGCGAACTCGCCCTCGACGGCCTGTTCATCGCGATCGGCAACGACCCCCGCGTGCACCTCGTGCACGGCCAGCTCGAGCTCGCTCCCGAGGGCACCATCGCCGTCGAGGGCCGCACGTCCAAGGCCGTCGGCGTCCCCGGGGTGTTCGTCGCCGGCGACGTCCTCGACCACACCTACCGCCAGGCCATCACGGCTGCCGGCTCCGGTGCGGTCGCCGCCCTCGACGCGGAGAAGTACCTCGCCGACCTCGAGGACACGCTGACCGATGCTGCCGTGGGCGAGACCCCGGTCGAGCCGGTCACCATCTCCGCCTGACCCGGACAGCCCCCGGAATGCCGGGGGCGCGCCCGTGGTTCGACACCCAGTACCGACTTCTCACGAAAGGACACCCATGTCCAACGCAAAGGCTGTCACCGACGCCACCTTCTCGGACGAGGTCCTCAAGTCCGACAAGACGATCCTCGTCGACTTCTGGGCCGAGTGGTGCGGCCCGTGTCGCGCCGTCTCGCCGATCCTCGACCAGATCGCCGAAGAGCACGCCGGCAAGATCGAGATCGTGAAGCTCAACGTGGACGACAACCCCCAGTCGGCCATGAACTACCAGATCACGTCGATCCCGGCGATGAAGGTCTTCAAGGGCGGCGAGGTCGTCAAGACCGTCATCGGCGCCAAGCCGAAGCCCGCGCTCGAGGCCGACCTCGCCGAGTTCCTCGCGTAGGTCGCACCAGCACCACCGAACGCCCCGTCCTCGTCCTGCTCAGCAGACGCGGGCGGGGCGTTCGCATGCCACCCGTTGCGGATCGGCCCCCGCCGCGGAGCCCGGGTTTCCGGGGTCGATGTCGTAGTGTGGCGGGAATGTCTCACTGATCGGAGCACGGTATGACGAACGGCAACAGCCTCGACCCCTGGTACGACTCCTATGCCCAGCGCACCGCCGGGCTGAGCGCCTCCGAGGTCCGAGCCCTGTTCGCCGTCGCCTCGCGCCCCGAGGTGGTCTCGCTGGCCGGCGGCATGCCGTTCGTCTCCGCACTGCCCAGAGAGCTCGTCACGGGCTCCCTGGACCGTGTCATGAACGAGCACGCCGCCATGGCGTTGCAGTACGGCGGCGGTCAGGGTCTCCGGTCGCTCCGCGAGCACATCGTGGACGTCATGAGCCTCGAGGGCATCCGTGCCAGCGCCGAGGACGTCGTCGTGACGACGGGCTCGCAGCACGCGCTGGACCTCGTCACGCGGCTGTTCATCGATCCGGGCGACGTCGTGCTCGCCGAGTCCCCGTCCTACGTCGGCGCGATCGGTGTGTTCCGGTCGTACCAGGCGGAGACCGTCCACGTGACGACCGACGAACTCGGGCTGGTGCCCGAGGCGCTGCGCGAGGCGATCGCGAACCTGCGCACGCAGGGAAAGCGGATCAAGTTCCTCTACACGATCCCGAACTTCCACAACCCGGCCGGCGTCACCATGAGTCGGGAGCGCCGTATCGAGGTGCTCGACATCTGCCGGTCGAACAACATCCTCGTGCTCGAGGACAACCCGTACGGGCTCCTCTGGTTCGACGAGCCGGCACCCCAGGCCATCCGCTCCATCGACGAAGAAGGGGTCGTGTACCTGGGGTCCTTCTCGAAGACCCTCGCACCCGGTTTCCGCGTCGGCTGGGCGCTCGCGCCGCATGCCATCCGCGAGAAGCTCGTGCTCGCCAACGAGTCGGCCGTCCTCGCCCCGAACTCCTTCGGCCAGTACGTCGTGAACGCCTACCTGGACGCCGCGGACTGGAAGGGTCAGGTCGACACCTTCCGGGGCATCTACGCCGAGCGTCGTGACGCCATGCTGTCCGCCCTGGGGGAGTTCCTGCCGGACCTCTCCTGGACGAAGCCGAACGGTGGCTTCTTCGTCTGGCTCACGCTCCCGGAGTCGCTCGACTCGAAGGGCATGCTGCCGCGCGCGGTGAAGGAGCTCGTCGCCTACACGCCGGGGACGGCCTTCTACGCAGACGGTCGCGGTGGGGGACACATCCGGCTGTCCTTCTGCTACCCCACTCCCGAGCAGATCCGCGTCGGCGTGAAGCGGCTCGCCAACGTCGTGAACGACGAGCTCGAGCTGATCGAGACCTTCGGCCCGAGCACGCGGCCGAACGGCGTCGTGCGTGAGACGTCCTCGGTCAGCGCGCCGCCGCCGAACATCTCCTGATCAGCGCTTTTCTGCGGTGCGAAGTCCACCAGCACCGTCGTTCCACACCGGAGGACCCCCATGGCTGAGCTCACCCGTCGTCACGTCGTCGTCGTCGCGGGAGGGATCTCGCACGAACGTGACGTCTCCCTGCGCTCCGGTCGACGGGTCGCCGACTCGCTGACCGGGTACGGCTGGCAGGTCGACCTCCGCGACGCGGACGCGCTGCTCCTGCCGGCTCTCGCCGAAACCCGCCCGGACGTCGTGTGGCCGGCTCTGCACGGCGCCTCCGGTGAAGACGGGGCCCTGCGGGGCATCCTGGAGGCGGTGGACATCCCGTTCGTCGGCTCACGTTCCACGTCGGCACGGTTGGCATGGGACAAGCCCACGGCCTCCGCGTTGGTCGCGCGGGCAGGTGTGCGAACCCCTCGCTCCGTCACGCTGTCCCACGACGTGTTCCGCGAACTCGGTGCCGTCGGAGTGCTCGAGGCCATCGCGGGGGAGCACCCGGTGCCACTGGCCGTGAAGCCAGCACGCGGTGGAAGCGCGCAGGGCGTCACCCTCGTCGACGACGTCAACGACCTGCCGCGAGCCATGGTGACGGCGTACACGTACTGCGACGACGTCGTGGTCGAGCAGCTCATCCGAGGCACCGAAGTCGCGGTCGGCATCATCGACACCGGCGACGGGCCCGTGGCCCTCTCCGCCGTGGAGATCGTGCCGCGGAACGGGATCTACGGGTTCGAGGCGCGGTACAACGCGGGGGAGACGACGTTCTACACCCCGGCCCGGCTGTCGGACGAGTTCGCGTCAGCTGCAGCGGACGCCGCAGTGGCAGCCCACGGGGCGCTCGGCCTCCGCCACCTGTCGCGTGTGGACCTCATCATCGACGGCGCGGGCACGCCCTGGTTCCTCGAGGCCAACGTGCTCCCGGGTCTGACCGAGACATCACTGCTCCCGCAGGCACTCTCGGCGTCCGGTTTCGACCTCGGTTGGACCTACGCAGAGCTCGCCGAACAGGCGATCCGTGACCACCACGCCTGAACCGCGGGGGCGAACGTTCCACGTGGAACATCGGAGCGGCCGCCAGCGCAATGTTCCACGTGGAACACCGCTGTCCGGCGCCTCGCTGCTGACAGCTGATCCACTCTGAGCAGCATCGGGTGCGTCTGGTCAACTGCCGGCGCTCGGTGGACGCATGACCGATTCACCACCCCCGCAGCCTTCACGACCGAGTACCGGCGTGCCCTCTTCGACCAGCGCGTGCTCGCACTCGACGGCCACCGTGCTCGGACTCGTCGCAGCGGACACCGGGCAGACGGTCGACCGCATATTCGAGGACTCGCCAAACGACCACTGGTACTCCGCAACCCGGACTCGGACGTGCACCTCTCCGTCAACTGCAACGGGGGCGACCCGAGTGCCATGCTCGCCGTCTCCGACACCATGCGGTTCATCCCCCCGTTGCGACCACCTGTGTTGGGCAGGCAATCGGTGTCGGAGCCGTCCTGCTCGCCGCGGGCATCGAAGGAAAGCGGTCGGCCTTGCCGTACGCTCGGGCCGTGCTCCACCAGCCCGCAGCCAAGGGACAGGGGCCATACCCGAGCCCATCCTGCCGGCCGACGAGGTCGTCCGGATCCGCGCCGAGATCGAGGACGTGCTCACTGTGCGCTGCGGCCGGAGTTTCGACCGACCGCAAGCCGACACTGATCACGATCGCCGACGGCGCTCCCCGACGACGCCTCAGGCTGCGAGGAGGAAGCTGCTCCGCTGCTGTTCGCTGCCAGAACCTGCGGAACGTGCTCGCTCGCGGAGCTGTTCCGCTGCGGCGACCGCTAGGTCGGGCAAGGACCTCTCCAGCGCGCCGGCTACTGCTGCCAGCATCTCGCTCGAGGGCTCCTTCCGCCCGCGTTCCATCTCGGACAAATACTGCGGTGACACCCCTGCGCGACGAGCGACGTCGTGCAGGGTGTCCCCGCGGCTGCGCCGACGAGCGCGGAGTTCCTGACCGACGACATCACGCCATAGCGGCTCAGGATTGCAGGATCTCATGATCCGAGATTGAGAGCGTTCCACGTGAAACGTACGGCCTTCCAGTTGGCTGCTCGTGAACTCGAACCAGCTGAACGGCTGCGCGCCCCGTATCGGGCTGAACGCTCCCTCCCTGCTCCGGACACCCGAACCGGGGCTGCGAGGCCCGCTATGGGCCGCACAGCGCCCGCGGAGGTGCATCAGGACGAGACGTCGCCGATGCCCAGCTCGGTGAGGATGCGGTTGAGGTCGTCACCGTTCGCAAAGTCGATCGTCACGGAACTCTTCCGTGCTCCGACGGCGATCTTGACCCGCGTGTTCAGGCGATCGCCGATCCGCTCAGCGAGGTCGTTGAAGTGCGCTTGGTTCTTCGTGGGCTGCGGTGCCGGCTTCGGCGGGGTCTTCGTCGCGAGCTGCTGTGCGATGGCCTCAGCAGCACGGACGGACAGGTCCTCATTGACGATCTTCTCGGCGAGGTACTCCATTGCCTCAGCGTCCGGAGCAGCCAGGATCGCGCGAGCGTGCCCGGCGGACAGGACGCCCGCGGCGACCCGGCGCTGCACGGGGGAGGGGAGCCGGAGCAGACGGATGGTGTTGGTGATCTGCGGGCGCGATCGCCCGATGCGCTGACCGAGCTGCTCCTGCGTGATACCGAAGTCCGCCAAGAGCTGCTGGTACGCCGAAGCCTCTTCGAGGGGGTTGAGCTGCGCACGGTGGAGGTTCTCCAGGAGGGCGTCACGGAGCATCGCGTCGTCCGGCGTCTCCTTGACGATCGCCGGGATGACGCTGAGTCCGAGTTCCTTGGTCGCACGGAGGCGCCGTTCGCCCATGATGAGCTCGTACTGCGGCTCCGTCCCCGCAGCCCCGGGGATCGGGCGGACCACGATGGGCTGCAGCACGCCGATCTCGCGAATGGAGTGGACGAGCTCCTGCAGCTCTTCCTCGCGGAACTCCTTGCGGGGCTGCTGTGCGTTCGGGATCACGTCCAGCGGGTTGAGGTTCGCGAGTCGCGCACCCGGGACGGCCACGAGCTCGTCGGCCGTCGGCGCCGATGCCGGGGAACCACCGGTGGGGAAGAACACGTCGACCGGACGATCCTGCTGGTCCGTCGCCGTCGGGATGAGCGCGCCGATGCCACGGCCCAGTCCGGTTCGCTTGGGTGCCATCAGTCATGCGCTCCTCGTGCTGCGATCTCGGCGGCCGCCTCCAGGTAGGAGAGCGACCCTGTGGAGTTCACGTCGTACGCCACGACGCTCTGTCCGTAACTCGGCGCTTCACTCACCCGCACTGATCGGGGGATCATCGCCTTGAGGACCTGGTCACCGAAGTGCTCGCGCACGTCGTTGGCGACCTGGTTCGCCAGGTTGGTCCGTCCGTCGTACATCGTCAGCAGGATGGTCGAGACCCGGAGATTGGGGTTGAGGTGCCGCTCGATGAGCTCGATGTTCCGCAACAACTGGCTGAGGCCCTCGAGCGCGTAGTACTCGCACTGGATCGGGATCAGCACTTCCTGCGCCGCGACGAACGCGTTGATCGTCAGGAGGCCGAGCGACGGCGGGCAGTCGATGAAGACGTAGTGGTAGGGCTCATCCAGGGACTGGAGGTACAGGTCGAGCGCAGTGCGCAGGCGCTGTTCCCGCGCTACCAGCGACACGAGCTCGATCTCCGCGCCGGCCAGGTGGATCGTCGCCGGAACACACCAGAGTGTGTCGGACTCGGGGGACCGCTGCACCGTGTCGGCCATCGCAGCCTCGTCGACGATGACGTCGTAGATGCTGGCGACCTCAGCCTGGTGGTCGACACCGAGCGCCGTCGACGCGTTGCCCTGGGGATCCAGGTCGATCACGAGGACGCGAGCCCCGCCATGGGCGAGGCCTGCAGCCAGGTTCACGGTCGTCGTGGTCTTCCCGACGCCGCCCTTCTGGTTCGAGACGGTGATGATGCGCGTCTTCGACGGCAGTGGGAACTGCTGCGTCGCGATGGCCCGACGCCGGCGGTTCAGGTCGGCGATTTCGCGAGCAAGCGGAGTCGACGCGTCGTAATCGGTCGATGAGCTCAACGAATGCCTCTTCCCCGGTTCGATGTTTCACGTGAAACGTGGAGCCGCTGATGGTCGAACCTATCGGTCCGGGCCGCAGCGTCAGTCAACTGTAGCCCGGAAGACACGTGTGGTCTCGTCGACCACACCGTCCCCGAGCTCGAGGACCTCGACGTCCGAGAGGTGCGTGCGGAGGATGACCTTCCGAGCCTTCTCGATCTCGTCGTCGACCCGCGCACCCTTCATCAGGATCAGCTGGCCGCCGGACCGAACGAGCGGAACCGTGAGCGGGATCAGCTTCGACAGTGCACTGACAGCGCGGGCCGTGACCTGGTCGACCACGATGTCGTCAGAGACGTCCTCAGCCCGCGCACGGACGACGGTCACGTTCGACAGGCCGAGTCGGCCCGCCTCGGACGTGAGCCAGTCCACGCGACGCTCCATCGGCTCGATGAGCGTGAACCGCACGTCAGGACGGGCGATCGCGAGCACGAGACCGGGCAACCCTGCACCGGAACCGACGTCGGCAACCCGACCACGGGCCTCCAGGAGGGGCGCCAGCAACGCAGAATTGAGGATGTGTCGCGTCCAGAGCCGCGGCAACTCGAGCGGGCCGATCAGGCCCAACTCCTCGCCCCGTCGAGCCAACTCGTTCGTGAACGACCGCGCCGTCTCGATCTGGTCGCCGAAGAGCTCTGACGCAGCCGCGGGCTCGGCTTCGAGCACCGGAGCGGCGTCCGTGGACACCGCGTCGTCCGTCATCGGGTGACGACCGTGTGGCGGTCCCGACCCTCGCCCTCGGACTCCGAGTGGAAGCCCTTCTCGGCGACCAGGTCGTGGACCAGCTTGCGCTCGTACGACGACATCGGGGGCAGGGCGGCCGACGACGAACCCGCCTCGATGCGCTCGACCGCAGTGTCGACGAGACGCTGGAGTTCATCGGCACGGGCGTCACGCGAACCGCCCACGTCGAGGATCAACCGGCTGAACTCACCGGTCTCCGCCTGCACGGCGATCCGCGTCAGTTCCTGCAGCGCGGTCACGGTGTCCGGCTTCGACAGCACACGGAGCGCCTCACCGTCATCGGTGACCGACAGGTAGACGCGGCCGGCGCGCTCCTCGATCTCGATGTCGCCATCGAGGTCGCAGATGTCGAGGAGTTCCTCGATGTAGTCCGCAGCGATGTCGGCTTCGTCGCGGCCGTCTTCGGCCTCGGTGGTGTCGACGGCTGCGGCGGTGTCCTGCTCGGTCACTTACTTCTTCCCGTTCTTCTTCGAGCGCTGCTTGCCGACCGGCTGCGAACGCTGGGTGGTGACGCGCACGGCCTCGATCTCGGCGGCACCCGCACCGGCACCGGCCTCGGCGAGGACCGGGTTCGCGATCCCACGACGCTGGGCCTTCTTCGCCAGACGTGCCTCACGCGCCAGCGCCGCCTCGGAGCCGGGCGTCGGCATGCTGCGGATGACGAAGTACTGCTGCGCCATCGTCCAGACGTTCGACGCGAGCCAGTAGAACATGACGCCGAGGGGGAAGCTCAGACCCGAGATAACGAAGACCAGCGGGAGGATGTACAGCATCATCTTCTGCTGGCGGTACATCGGCGACGCCTTGGTCTCCGGCGACATGTTCTTGGCGACGAGCTGCAGCTGCGTGATGAACTGCGACGCCGTCATGACCACGATCATGAAGCCGGCGATCGCACGGACTTCCCACCCGGAGGCGTTGGTGAACGTCTCGTGCAGGGGAGCGCCGAACAGGGCCGCGTTGCCGAACGACGCCGCGAGGTCGTTCGTCAGCAGGCCGATGCCCGTCTTGTTGATCTGTGCTTCGTGCAGCACCGAGTACAGCGAGAAGAAGATCGGCATCTGCAGCAGCAGCGGCAGGCAGGAGCTCAGCGGGTTGGTACCGGTCTCCTTGTAGAGCGCCATGGTCTCGCGGCTCATGGCCTCACGCGAGAACTGGTCCTTCTTGCCCTTGTACTTGTCCTGGATCTTCTTCAGCTGCGGCGCGACCTCGAGCATGCGACGCTGCGACTTGATCTGGCGCACGAAGATCGGGATCAACGCGGCGCGGACCACGAAGGTCAGGAAGATGATGGAGAGGACCCAGGTGATACCCGCGCCCGGGTCCATGCCGATGCTCTCGAAGATCCAGTGGAAGCCGACGAGGATGGCGGAGACCACCCATTTGAGCGGCCAGAGGATCGTACCGATGATGTCCATGGGGACGGCTACGCCTTTCGAGTGCGCTGGGGGAGCAGGACCGGCCGGGCCGTTCCGACCGCGGGGTGCGGCTGCTGCGGGATCGGCGCGAGGACGAACCCGAACCGGTTGACGACGAACGGGCGACGACGTTCCGTGACGTCGTCGATGCCGCCTGCAGCCCAGGGGTTGCAGCGAGCGATACGCCAGGCGCCCATCGCGGATCCGCGGACGACGCCGTACTGCTGGATCGCTTCGAGGGCGTACCGGGAGCACGACGGGTGGTACCGGCAGACGTTGCCGTACAGCGGGGAGATCACGGCACGGTAGGCCCGGAGCACGACGACGCACGCGTTGCGTGGGAGCAACGCGGCGACCCAGGCCAGCCGGGTCCACTGGATGCGGTTCATGCTGCCTTCTCCACCCCGCGCGCGTAGGAGCGCACGACGTCTTCGAGCAGGGTAGGCCATCCGGCCTGCGATGCGGCTGGCAGTGCTCGGACCACCACGTCGTACCCCACGGGGGAGTCGGCGAGGATGCCGTGCGCAATCGCCTTGAGCCGCCGCCTGATCAGGTTCCGGGTCACCGCGTTGCCCACCGTCTTCGCGACGATGAACCCGAACCGTGACGGTCCGGTGGGGTCCGCCGAACGACGGACCACGGACACGACGACGTGCGCCGTGGCGCTCTTGCGACCACGACGCACGACGTTCCGGTAGTCGTCCCCGCGGACGATGCGGTTGGCGCTGGCCAACACTGCGATGCCGGGGTCAGACCGAGGACCGGATCAGGCGATGAGCCTGATCAGGCCGAGAGCTCGGTGCGGCCCTTGGCGCGACGCGCCGACAGGATGGCGCGGCCGGCACGCGTCCGCATGCGGAGGCGGAAGCCGTGCTTCTTGGCGCGGCGACGGTTGTTCGGCTGGAAGGTGCGCTTGCTCATGATCTCTCCACACGGCTGCTCGCGGCGAGCCGTCACGTATGTATGTGTCATCGCTCGGTGTCGAACGACGCAGATGGGCGCGACCAATCGGCCGCAGTCAACTGGTTAACGGTACGTGACAGCAGCGGGCAGGTCAAACGCCGATCGGGGCCGGCCTCGATGCCGGGGCGTCGTGGACACCGCCGCGGTCCATTCTCCACATTGGGGACAACTTCCGTTCGGTGCCACCCGGCCCGGTCCTTTACAGTGGGGTCATCGATCGGCCCCGCGCCCCGGTACGACAGGGAAGTACTCCTGTCTGACGGATCCGGGCGGTCGTGGACAACACTGTGGACAACCCTGTGGGAACACGCGCGGTACGAGGCGTCGACGAAGCCCCCGAGCCACCGACGAACCGCCGGCGAACGACACGGTCCGCTGAGCGCCACCACCCGCGGTGCCCCGGCACGTCCGACCCAGCAGGACGCACCCCGGTCCGGCACCGAACGCACGACACACACCTGGAGACGAGCGCGACATGACGATGCCGGCCGACCCCGTCGAGGACCTCTGGTCATCCGTACTCGGAATCCTCGCCGAGGACCCCCGCATCACGCCGCAGCTCCACGGGTTCCTCAACCTGGTCGAACCGAAGGGCGTCCTCGCCGGCACCCTGTACCTCGAGGTCCCCAACGACCTGACCCGCGGCATGCTCGAGCAGCGGATCCGCATCCCGATCACCGAGGCCGTCGCACGCATCGGGGACGACACGGTCGCGAACTTCGCCATCACCGTGAACCCGGACATGGCGTCCGAGCCGCGCGTCGACCCGAACGTGCCGGAGTACGCCGAACCCGTGCAGGAAGCGGTGGAGCAGAGCGCCGCACCCCGCCAGTACATCGAGGCACCCTTCGTCCCGAGCCAGATCGACTCCCCGGGCACGAGCGGACGGCCCGAGTCGCGGCTCAACCCGAAGTACAACTTCGACAACTTCGTCATCGGCTCGTCGAACCGCTTCGCGCACGCCGCAGCGGTCGCGGTCGCCGAGGCACCGGCGAAGGCCTACAACCCCCTCTTCATCTACGGCGACTCCGGGCTGGGCAAGACCCACCTGCTCCACGCCATCGGGCACTACGCCGAGAGCCTCTACCCGGGGATCCGTGTCCGGTACGTGTCGAGCGAGGAGTTCACCAACGACTTCATCAACTCGATCGCGAACAACCGCTCGAACCAGTTCCAGCAGCGCTACCGCGACATCGACATCCTGCTCATCGACGACATCCAGTTCCTGCAGGGGAAGGACTCCACGCAGGAGGCCTTCTTCCACACGTTCAACACGCTGCACGACCACAACAAGCAGGTCGTCATCACGTCCGACGTGGCACCGAAGCACCTGACCGGGTTCGAGGACCGCATGCGCTCCCGCTTCGAGTGGGGCCTGATCACCGACGTGCAGGCGCCCGAGCTCGAGACGCGCATCGCGATCCTGCGCAAGAAGGCGCAGTCCGACCACCTGCAGGTGCCCGACGACATCCTCGAGTTCATGGCGTCGAAGGTGTCAAGCAACATCCGCGAGCTCGAGGGGACGCTCATCCGCGTCACGGCGTTCGCGAGCCTGAACCGGACGGCCGTCGACATGGCCCTGGTGCAGACCGTCCTCAAGGACCTGATCACCCTCGACGAGGACAACGTCGTCGCGCCGACGGACATCATCAACCACACCGCGGAGTACTTCAAGCTCTCCGTCGACGACCTGTACGGCTCGTCCCGATCCCAGGCGATCGCCACCGCTCGGCAGATCGCGATGTACCTGTGCCGCGAGCTCACGAGCCTGTCCCTGCCGAAGATCGGGCAGCTGTTCGGCAACCGCGACCACACCACGGTCATGTACGCGAACAAGAAGATCACGGAACTCATGAAGGAGCGCCGGTCGATCTACAACCAGGTCACCGAGCTCACGAGCCGCATCAAGCAGGACCGCCGCTACCGCTGAGATCGGCCCGTCTCCGGGCGTATCCACCATCTGAGACGGTTCCATGGGCCGGAGTTCTCACAGTGTGGATAGCCTGTGGATAACTGTGGAGGACACGCCGCCCGGTTGTTCACAGCGAGGGGGCCTCCTGTGGAAACTGGGGATGGAAGTGGATAGATGAGATTCATTCATCCCGACGCCGCCCACAGACCGCCCACAAGTCACAACCGTGTAGTTCCCTACGGCCGAGCGGCATGCACAGGGTTATCCACAGTGTGCACAGGCGTTAACACCATTACTCCTGGTTAACGATCCATCTCCGCGGGACAACCTTGTGGACGGCGGGATGACAAGAAATCCGGCCCACGTCCGCCTGTGCCAGAATGGGGCGGCCGGACAGTCCAAGCCGATCGACAGGGGTTCCAGCTGTGAAGTTCGAGGTCAACCGGGACGTCTTCTCCGAAGCCGTCTCCTTCGCGGTGAAACTCCTCCCACAGCGCACGACCCTCCCGATCCTGTCGGGCGTCCTGATCCACGCCGACGGTGATCGTCTGACGCTCTCGTCGTTCGACTACGAGGTCTCGGCGCAGACGTCGATCTCCGCACAGATCGACGACCCGGGCACGGTCCTGGTCAGCGGTCGCCTGCTGAACGACATCGCGAGCCGACTGCCGAACGCCCCGGTCACCTTCACGACCGAGGACTCGAAGATCTCGGTCTCCTGCGGATCGGCACACTTCACGCTGCTGTCCATGCCGGTCGAGGAGTACCCGACGCTGCCCGAGATCGGTCCGCAGACCGGTGTCATCCCCGGCGATGCCTTCTCCGAGGCCGTGTCGCAGGTCGCCGTCGCCGCGAGCCGCGACGACGTCACCCCCGTCATCACCGGTGTCCAGCTCGAGGTCGGCGACAACGACCTGTCGCTCATCGCCACCGACCGCTACCGCGTGGCCGTCCGCACCATCGCGTGGGACTCCGGCCGCGTCGGATCGGACCCGCTGCACGCCCTCGTCCCCGCCCGCACCCTGCAGGAGGTCGGTCGCACCTTCGGGTCGGCGTCCACCGTCTCGGTGTCGATCAGCGGCAACTCGGACCGCGAGCTCATCGCGTTCCACGCCGACGACAAGACCGTCACGTCCCTGCTCATCAAGGGCAACTACCCGCCGGTCCGCCGGCTCTTCCCCGAGAACGTCAACGACCACGCGGTCATCAACACCGCCGAGCTGGTCGAAGCCGTCCGACGGGTCTCACTCGTCCTGGAGCGCGAAGCAGCGCTCCGGTTCTCCTTCACGGTCGACGGGCTCACGCTCGAGGCGATCGGATCCGAACAAGCGCAGGCGTCAGAGTCGATCAGTGCGTTGCTGACCGGAGAGGAAACGGTGGTCTCGCTGAAGCCCGCCTTCCTCCTGGACGGACTGAACGCGGTGCACTCCGAGTTCGTCCGCATCTCCTTCACCAAGACGGAGAACCCCAACAAGCCGGGCCCGGTGCTGATCACCGGCCAGACTTCGCAAGAGGCTGCCGCGACCGATGGATACCGGTACCTGCTGCAGCCCAACCTGCTGCTGCGATAGGCGCAACAGGAACACTGCGCTGACCCACCACCTTCGGCCTCAGCGCGACGACGAAACAGAAGAGGAAATCATGCACATCGGTCTTGTCGGCCTTGGTCGCATGGGCAACAACATGCGTGCCCGTCTCCGCAACGCAGGGATCGAGGTCACCGGTTACGACGCCAACCCCGCCGTCTCCGACGTCGCGAGCCTCGCAGACCTGGCGGGCGCACTGCCCGAGGGTCAGCGACTCGTCTGGGTGATGGTGCCGCACGGCAAGATCACCGACGACGTCATCACCGAACTCGCCGGCGTCCTGAACGAGGGCGACCTCGTCATCGACGGCGGCAACTCGAAGTGGCTCGACGACACCACGCACGCCGAGCAGCTCGGTGCGCGCGGCATCCGGTACATGGACGTCGGTGTCTCCGGCGGCGTGTGGGGCAAGGACAACGGCTACGGCCTCATGGTCGGCGGTGACGTCAAGGACGTCGAGTTCGCGATGCCGGTCTTCGACGCACTGCGCCCCGAGGGCCCGCGCGAAGAGGGCTTCTCGCACGCCGGCCCGATCGGCGCCGGTCACTACGCCAAGA
This sequence comes from Curtobacterium sp. PvP017, assembly GCF_054060195.1. Lineage (NCBI taxonomy): Bacteria > Bacillati > Actinomycetota > Actinomycetes > Micrococcales > Microbacteriaceae > Curtobacterium > Curtobacterium sp. PvP017. The sequence goes on along the minus strand of NZ_JBSSCY010000002.1, from coordinate 241,860 downwards.
TGGTCCACAACGGCATCGAGTACGCGATCATGCAGGCGTACGGCGAGGGCTACGAGCTCCTCGAGGCCAAGGACCTGATCACGGACGTCCCCGCGGTGTTCGCCGGGTGGCAGCGCGGAACGGTCGTCCGTTCCTGGCTGCTCGACCTCATGGTCCTCGCGCTCAACGAAGACCCGAAGCTCGACGAGCTCGAGGGCTACGTCGAGGACTCGGGCGAGGGTCGCTGGACGCTGGAAGAGGGCATCGAGCTCGCCGTTCCGATGCCGGCACTGTCGGCGTCGATCTTCGCGCGCTTCGTCTCGCGTCAGGGCAGCGCGTCCCCGACGATGAAGGCCGTCGCGGCGCTCCGCAACCAGTTCGGCGGTCACGCCGTCAAGAAGTCCTAGGACCACCCGGGGAAACCCGGACTCGGCCCGCGTGCACGTCGACCATCTCCAACTCACCGACTTCCGGAACTACCGGGAGGCGGACGTCGACCTCGCACGCGGGCCGAACCTGTTCGTCGGGCGGAACGGGCAGGGCAAGACCAACCTGGTCGAGGCGATCGGGTACCTGTCCACGCTCGGGTCCCACCGCGTCCCGACCGATGCCGCACTCGTGCGGCAGGGCTGTGACGCCGCGATCGTCCGGGCACGCCTCGCGCACGAGGACCGCAGCATCCTCGCCGAGGTGCAGATCAACCGCACGGGTGCGAACCGTGCGCAGGTGAACCGGTCGGCGATCAAGCCCCGTGAACTCCCGCGCTACTGCACCTCCGTGCTCTTCGCGCCCGAGGACCTGGCACTCGTCCGCGGCGAACCGGCCGGCCGACGGCGCATGCTCGACGAGCTGCTCGGCCAGATCGCGCCGCGGATGCAGGGCGTGCTGGCCGACTACGACCGGACGCTCCGTCAGCGGAACACCCTGCTCAAGTCGGCCCGGGCGACGGGCGCGAAGGCGAATGCCCTGTCGACACTGGACGTCTGGGACGACCGACTCGTCGGACTCGGTGCCGAGATCGTCGCCGCGCGCGACCACCTGACCCGTCGGCTCGCACCGTTCGTCGCCGAGGCGTACGCGACGGTCGCCGGTGAGCACCACGACGCCTCCATCGCCGGGGTGCTCTCCATCCGCGGCGGTGACCCGGAGGCCGCGGCGGCGACGGACCCCGTGCTCGGGACACCGGACGAGCCGGTCACGGTCGCGGCGGCGGCCGAGGCGTTCGCAGCGGCACTCGAGCGACGCCGCCGGGACGAACTCGACCGCGGACTCACCCTCGTCGGCCCGCACCGCGACGACGTGTTGTTCCAGCTGAACGGGTTACCTGCCCGTGGATACGCTAGTCATGGTGAATCCTGGTCGTTCGCGCTCGCGATCCAGCTGGCGAGTGCGTCGATCCTGCGGGCGGAGTCGAACCTCGGTGACCCGATCATCATCCTCGACGACGTGTTCGCCGAACTCGACGAGTCCCGACGCGAACGGCTGGGCAACGCGGTGGCGGACTACGAGCAGGTCCTCATCACGGCGGCGGTGTTCGGCGACGTTCCCGCGCAGCTGGCGGCGCACACGGTGCGGATCGAGGCGGGCACGATCGTGACCGACGAGGCGGACGCGAGCCGCGCCTCCAGTCCGGAGACTGACGCGACCGACACGACTGACGCGACCGACGCGACGGAAGCGACCGACGCGACGACGCCGCCGGAAGCCGACTCCTGATGCCCCGCCCCTGGAAGCCGACGGAACCGTCCCGCGTCTACCGCCACCTCCGCGCCGTCTTCGGCGACCCGTCGAAGCGCGGGGTCGACGCCCGCCGCCGTCGCTCCCGCGAGTTCGACGCCGACACCGTCCCCTACGGCCGTGGCCGTGAACCCCGGGGACTCGGCGACGTCGTCGGATCCCTGGCCAACGAACTCGGGTGGACCGAACCCCTGGCCCGCTCGGAGCTCTTCGTCGACTGGCCCAGCGTCGTCGGCGAGGAACTCGCGAAGCACTCCACCCCGGTGACCATCGACGACGGCGCGCTGGTCATCCGGTGCGACTCGACGGCCTGGGCGACGCAGCTCCGGCTCATGCGTGCGAGCGTCACGACGACGATCGCCGAGCGGCACCCGGAAGCCGGGGTGGAGTCGATCCGGGTTTCGGGGCCGGACGTCCCCACCTGGAAACGCGGCCCCAGGACGGTCCAGGGGCGCGGTCCTCGCGACACCTACGGTTGAGCCGACGAAATCATCCTGCGGTGCCAAAAAAGCCCGTCTGTGGGCCGGATGAGCCCTCGAAAGAGGGGCCTCTGCGGTAGACTGGGAGGTGCAGTGCGCGGGCGTTCCGCGCGCAGGCAGGAGCACGCTCGACATGGCATCAGAATCTGAAGACGACCCGCAGAACCCGCTCGACGCGGAGACCCCGCAGAGCGAACCGTCCTACGGAGCAGACCAGATTCAGGTGCTCGAGGGGCTCGAGGCGGTCCGCAAGCGTCCCGGTATGTACATCGGTTCGACGGGGCCCCGCGGTCTGCACCACCTGGTCCAGGAGATCGTCGACAACTCCGTCGACGAGGCCCTCGCCGGGTACTGCGACACCATCGACGTCACCATCCGTGAAGACGGCGGCGTCCGCGTGGTCGACAACGGCCGTGGCATCCCGGTCGGCATCCACGCGGCCGAGGGTGTCTCGACCGTCCAGGTCGTCCTGACCGTCCTGCACGCCGGCGGCAAGTTCGGCGGCGGTGCGTACGCCGTCTCCGGTGGTCTGCACGGCGTCGGTTCGTCCGTCGTGAACGCGCTGAGCTCCGAGCTCGACGTCGAGGTCCGTCAGCAGGGCCACGTGTGGCGCCAGAGCTACACCGACGGCGTCCCGGTCGCACCGCTGACCAAGGACGAGCCGTCGGACGAGCACGGCACCACGATCACCTTCTGGCCGAACGCCGAGATCTTCGAGACCGTCGTCTTCGACTACGAGACCCTGCGCACGCGCTTCCAGCAGATGGCCTTCCTCAACAAGGGCCTGCGGATCAACCTGCGCGACGAGCGCACCCCGGAAGAAGGGGAAGAGGCGCGCAACGACTCCTTCATGTACGAGCGCGGTCTCGCCGACTACGTCGAGTACATCAACGCGCAGAAGAAGGCCGACCTCGTCCACCCCGACGTCATCGGCTTCGAATCCGAGGACACCGAGCGCAAGATCGCGCTCGAGGTCGCGATGCAGTGGAACACCTCGTACCAGGAGAGCGTCCACACCTTCGCGAACACGATCAACACGCACGAGGGCGGCACGCACGAAGAAGGCTTCCGTGCTGCGCTCACGACGCTCGTCAACCGCTACGCGCGCGAGACGAAGATCATCAAGGAGAAGGACGACAACCTCACGGGTGACGACATCCGTGAAGGACTGACGGCCGTCATCTCCGTGAAGCTCGGCGAGCCGCAGTTCGAGGGCCAGACGAAGACGAAGCTCGGCAACACCGAGGCGAAGTCGTTCGTCCAGCGCGTCGTCGGCACCGAACTCACGCACTGGTTCGAGAGCAACCCGACGCAGGCCCGCGACGTCGTCCGCAAGGCGATCCAGGCCTCCCAGGCACGGCTCGCGGCCCGCAAGGCCCGCGAGACCACGCGTCGCAAGGGCCTGCTCGAGTCGGGCGGCATGCCCGGCAAGCTGAAGGACTGCCAGTCGAAGGACCCGACCCTGTCGGAGATCTTCATGGTCGAGGGTGACTCCGCCGGCGGTTCCGCCGTGCAGGGCCGCAACCCGATGACCCAGGCGATCCTGCCCCTGCGCGGCAAGATCCTGAACGTCGAGAAGGCGCGGCTCGACCGTGCGCTCGCGAACCAGGAGATCCAGTCGATGATCACGGCGTTCGGCGCCGGCATCGGTGAGGACTTCGACCCGGACAAGGCCCGGTACCACAAGATCGTGCTGATGGCCGATGCCGACGTCGACGGCCAGCACATCACCACGCTGCTGCTCACGCTGCTGTTCCGCTACATGCGTCCGCTCATCGAGCGCGGCTACGTGTACCTCGCGCAGCCGCCGCTGTACCGCCTGAAGTGGTCGAACGCGGCGCACGAGTACGTGTTCAGCGACCGGGAGCGCGACGCCCTGATGCAGTCGGGCATCGCCGCCGGCAAGCGGATCCCGAAGGACAACGGCATCCAGCGCTACAAGGGCCTCGGCGAGATGGACTACAAGGAACTCTGGGACACCACGATGAACCCGGACACCCGCACGCTCCTGCAGGTCACGCTCGAGGACGCCGCCGCGGTGGACAGCACGTTCTCGACGCTGATGGGTGAAGACGTCGACGCACGTCGCCAGTTCATCCAGCAGAACGCCAAGGACGTCCGGTTCTTGGACATCTGAACAGTCTCGACATCTCGACCCGGCCTGGAGGCGCGGTGCCAGCCGCGTGCTCTGGTCCGGACCACCTGTGGTCGCGTCCACCGCGACGAACGTCACCACGGCCTCCCGGCCGTCAGAAAGGTAACGCAAGCCAATGGCTGACGACAACGAGAACGCCCCCGACGAGCAGCCCGAGATCGTCCACGGCGACAGCGGGGACATCGTCGTCTCCGGTGACCGCATCTCACAGGTCGACCTGCAGCTCGAGATGCAGCGTTCCTACCTCGACTACGCCATGTCCGTCATCGTCGGACGTGCACTGCCCGAGGTCCGCGACGGTCTGAAGCCGGTGCACCGCCGCGTGATCTACGCGATGTTCGACGGCGGATACCGCCCGGACCGTGCGTTCTCGAAGTGCTCCCGCGTCGTCGGTGACGTCATGGGCCAGTTCCACCCGCACGGCGACTCGGCGATCTACGACGCGCTCGTCCGCCTGGTGCAGCCGTGGTCGCTGCGGTACCCGCTCGCGCTCGGCCAGGGCAACTTCGGCTCACCGGGCAACGACGGCGCCGCTGCTCCGCGGTACACCGAGACCAAGATGGCACCGCTCGCCATGGAGATGGTCCGGGACATCGACGAGGACACCGTCGACTTCCAGGACAACTACGACGGTCGGACACAGGAGCCCGCGATCCTGCCGGCTCGGTTCCCGAACCTGCTGGTCAACGGCTCGGTCGGCATCGCGGTCGGCATGGCGACGAACATCCCGCCGCACAACCTGCGCGAGGTCGCCGAGGGCGCGAAGTGGGCGCTCGACAACCCCGAGGCCACGCGTGAGGAACTCCTCGCCGCGCTCATGCAGCGGATCAAGGGGCCGGACTTCCCGACCGGTGCGCAGGTGCTCGGCACCAAGGGCATCCAGGACGCCTACCGCACGGGCCGCGGTTCGATCACGATGCGCGCCGTCGTCAACGTCGAGGAGATCCAGGGCCGCACCTGCCTCGTCGTCACCGAGCTTCCGTACCAGGTCAACCCGGACAACCTCGCGATCAAGATCGCCGACCTCGTCAAGGACGGCAAGCTCGCCGGCGTCGCGGACATCCGCGACGAGACCTCGGGTCGTACCGGTCAGCGCCTCGTCATCGTGCTCAAGCGCGACGCCGTGGCCAAGGTCGTGCTGAACAACCTGTACAAGCACACGCAGCTGCAGGAGAACTTCGGCGCGAACATGCTCGCGATCGTCGACGGGGTGCCCCGCACCCTGCCGCTCGACGGGTTCATCTCGGCGTGGGTCGCGCACCAGGTCGACGTCATCGTCCGCCGCACCCAGTTCCGCCTCCGCGAAGCCGAGAAGCGCGCGCACATCCTGCGTGGCTACCTCGCAGCACTCGACGCCCTCGACGAGGTCATCGCACTCATCCGCCGGTCGCCCGACGTCGAAGAGGCCCGCACCGGCCTGATGGACCTGCTGTCCGTCGACGAGATCCAGGCGCGCGCGATCCTCGAACTCCAGCTCCGTCGCCTGGCCGCCCTCGAGCGCCAGAAGATCCACGACGAGGCCGAAGAACTCGAGCGCAAGATCGCCGACTTCCAGGACATCCTGGCGTCGGAGACCCGGCAGCGCACGATCATCCGCGACGAGCTCGAGGAGATCGTCGACCGCTTCGGCGACGACCGCCGCACCGAGATCATGCTCGGCTACGACGGCGACATGTCGATGGAAGACCTCATCCCCGAAGAGGAGATGGTCGTCACCATCACCCGCGGCGGGTACGTCAAGCGCACGCGCAGCGACCAGTACCGCTCGCAGCACCGCGGTGGCCGTGGTGTGCGGGGCGCCCAGCTCCGCGCCGACGACATCGTCGAGCACTTCTTCGTCACGACGACGCACCACTGGTTGCTGTTCCTGACCGACCAGGGCCGGGTCTACCGCGCCAAGGCGTACGAGCTGCAGGAAGCGGGCCGCGACGCCAAGGGCCAGCACGTCGCGAACCTGCTCGCCATGCAGCCGGACGAGCAGATCCAGCAGGTGCTCGACATCCGTGACTACGAGGTCGCCCAGTACCTCGTGCTCGCGACCGAGCACGGCCTGGTGAAGAAGACCGCGCTCACCGAGTACGACACGAACCGCACCGGCGGCATCATCGCGATCAACCTGCGCGACGGCGACAAGCTCCGGCAGGCGCTGCTCGTCGACGAGCACGACGACCTGCTGCTCGTCTCACGACAGGGCATGTCGCTCCGGTTCACGGCGACGAACGACACCCTGCGGCCGATGGGTCGATCGACCTCCGGCGTGAAGGGCATGTCCTTCCGCGAGGGCGACTCGCTGCTCGCAGCACGGGTGGTCTCGGACGACGGCTTCGTCTGGGTGATGACCGAGGGCGGCTACGCCAAGCGCACCTCCGTCGACCAGTACCGCATCCAGGGTCGTGGCGGACTCGGGATCAAGGTGGCCAAGTTGGCCATGGACCGGGGCGACCTTGTGGGTGCTCTCATCGTCGGTGAGGACGACGAGGTGCTCGTCGTGCTGCAATCGGGCAAGGTGGTAAGGTCTGCCGTGGCCGAGGTGCCCGCCAAGGGCCGTGACACGATGGGTGTCGTCTTCGCGAGGTTCGCGGAGAACGACAAGATCATCGCCGTGGCCCGGAACACAGAGCGGAACCTGGACGACCAGGACGACGCCGAGATCGAGCCCGCGGGCCCGGTGGAGACGGTCAGCCCTGCCGAAGCGGCCCCGGACTCCACTGATCCCATCGACACCGCGCCCGTCGAAGACGAGGCCGGAGAGGACCAGTCAAGCAATGAGTAGTGTCGCCGAGAAGCTCCAGAAGAAGGCGAAGCGACCCGTCGGCACCCGCCAGGTGCGGTTGCGGCTGGTCTACGTCGACTTCTGGTCGATGGTGAAGCTCAGCTTCCTCATCGCCCTGGCCGGCAGCATCGTGATCGTGGTCGCCACGGCACTGGTGTGGGTCATCCTCAACCAAACGGGCGTGTTCACGCAGGTGGACGCCCTGTTGAAGGACGTCACCGGGCAGAACAGTTACTCGATCATGGACCAGTTCTCACTGGGTCAGGTGCTCGGGTTCTCCATCGTCGTGGGCATCCTCAACGTGGTCGTCGGCACCGTGCTCGGCGCTATCGTGAGTGTCCTCTACAACCTCAGTGTTCGCATCACCGGCGGCCTGCTCGTCGGCTTCACGAACAACTGACACACCCGGGCCGGGTGGGCCGACCGCTCGATTTCGTTCTGCGAGATCCGTACGGTAGGCTTTCATCCGGTCTGAGGGGCTATAGCTCAGGCGGTTAGAGCGCTTCGCTGATAACGAAGAGGTCCAAGGTTCAAGTCCTTGTAGCCCCACCAGTTCTCCGGAACACACGACAATTCCATCCCGTCGCCGAGCACCTCGGTGGCACCCGGGGCCTTAGCTCAGTTGGTAGAGCGCCTGCTTTGCAAGCAGGATGTCGGGAGTTCGATTCTCCCAGGCTCCACTCCACTCCGGGATGACCCTGCTGCGGTCGTTTTTCCCTCCGCCCGGTCGCTCCGCCGTGCTGGTCTCGTGCCTTCGGCACTGGCCGCTCCGCGATGGCCGTCTCCGTGAGACATCGTGCGTTCGTCGTGGAGACATCGTGCGTTCGTCGTGCGTGCTCGGGTCGGGCGTGTGCCGCTGCGTCGAGGTTCCGAGATCTCGGCATCTCGAGCGCGCCTCGGGCCGCCTGTGGAACCTCGGCGGGCAGCGGACGGCATGTCGTGGAACCTCGGCGCCGTCGGACGGGCGTGTCCTCGCAGCACCGGGCCCAGGAACGACGAAGGGCCCCGGCGGAGTGCCGGGGCCCTTCGTACGAACCGTGGAGGTCAGGCGGCGGGCTTCTCCGCCGTGTCAGCGTCGTCGGCGACCCAGAGGTCGTCGTCGGCACGGAGCGTCTGGTACGCGGCGTACGCAGCACCAGCAACGGCGACGACGCCGACGATGATGAGTGCGACACCGCCGAAGCCGATGCCCTTCTTCTGCTTCGACGGAACGTACTTCACAGCAGCCTTCTTGGCCTTCTTGCCCTTCTTCTGGGCGTTCTTCACGATCTTCTTGACCCGGGGGTCCTTCGCGAGGTCGGTGACGCTCAGCACGGAGCCAGCGGTCGACACCAGTCCGGGGATGACCTCGGACTGGAACTTGTGCGAAGCACTCTGTGCTGCGGACGTCGCAGCGTGTACCCCGGTCGCGACCGCGGGACGGATCCCGTTGTCGATCGCGTTCTGCACACGAGGGGCGATGTCCTTGCGGGCTGCGTCGGCTGCGTTCGACCGGGCTTCCGCCAGGATCGCGTTCGCGTGCTCGAGGACCTTGCGCTGCTCTCCGAGGAGCGAGGCGGTCTGGCCCTTGAGCTTCTTGATCTGCTTCCGACGCTTGCGCGGGATCTCGATCGTCGTCATCTGGTACCTCCATCGGATCGGCGTGACCCCATCCTGCCACCAGAGTCCCTGACAGGTCACGGAGCCTCACCTGTGGGTCCGGTCCGTACGCAGCCGGTACATGCGAGAATCGGAACATGTCTCTGCACACCGCTGTCGCAACGATCCACACCAACAAGGGCGACATCCGCGTCAACCTGTTCGGCAACCACGCTCCGAAGACCGTCAAGAACTTCGTCGACCTCGCAACGGGCCAGCAGGAGTGGACCCACCCGGGCACCGGCAAGGTCTCCACCGACAAGCTCTACGACGGCGTCATCTTCCACCGCATCATCAAGGACTTCATGATCCAGGGCGGCGACCCGCTCGGCCAGGGCATCGGTGGCCCCGGGTACCGCTTCGACGACGAGATCTCCCCCGAGCTCACGTTCCAGAACCCCTACATCTTCGCCATGGCGAACGCCGGCATCCAGGGTGGCCGCGGCACCAACGGCTCGCAGTTCTTCATCACCACGGTGGCGACGCCGTGGCTGCAGGGCAAGCACACCATCTTCGGTGAGGTCGCCGACGACGAGTCCCGTGCCGTGGTCGACGCCATCGAGGGTGTCCCGACCGACGGTCGCGACAAGCCCGTCGAGGACGTGGTCATCCAGAGCATCGACGTCGAAGGCGTCTGATCCTCACGTGACCGACCAGGCGTACAACCCGAACAACACCTGCTACCGGCATCCGGACCGGCAGAGCTTCGTCCTCTGCCAGCGCTGTGGGCGGACGATCTGCCCGGAGTGCCAGACGCCGGCGGCAGTCGGGGTGCACTGCCCGGAGTGCGTGCGGGAACAGCGCGCACAGTTCGCAGCGAACCGTCGCGCGTCCGGAGCCCCGAGCGGGTTCACGGTCGCGCGACGGCGCTTCGCGATGCTCGACCAGAAGGCGACGGTCGTCATCGTGGCGGTCACGGTCGCGATCTGGCTGCTCGACCAGGTGAGCGGCCGGTTCTTCACCAGCCTGCTGGCCTACAACTCGTTCCTCCTGCCCACGCAGCCGTGGCGAGTCGTCACCTCCCTGTTCGTGCACTCGGGCATCTTCCACATCCTGTTCAACATGTGGGCGCTGTGGATCTTCGGCCGGATGCTCGAGAACATGCTCGGTACGTGGCGCTTCGTCGCGTTGTACTTCATCACCGGGATCTTCGGGTCGATGCTCGTGACGTTCCTCGCTCCTGGCACGACCGTCGTGGGGGCGTCCGGCGCGATCTTCGGTCTCTTCGCGGCGTTCTTCGTGCTGCAGCGGAGCCTCGGGCAGAACGCCGTGCAGCTCCTCGTGATCATGGGGCTCAACCTGGTCGTCGGGTTCCTCCCGGGGATCAACATCTCGTGGCAGGCCCACGTCGGTGGGATCATCGGCGGGTTCCTGGTGGGCTTCGTGTTCGCCAACACCCGGAACATCCGGAAGCGGCCGCTGCAGATCGGCCTGCTTGCGGCCACCGCGGTGGTCGGTATCGCGCTCACCGCAGTCGGGTACGCGGTCACCATCGGTTGACCCGATCCGGACACGTCCGACCGAACGCCCCGTCGCTTCCGCGGCGGGGCGTTGGTCGTTCCCGGACATGCCTGCGCCCAGCTCGTCGCGTGGCGGCTCTTCCGCGGAAGCGACAGTCTGCGGCCAACCTTGCGGCGACATCTGACGCTTTCGCAGACGGGACGGCGCAGCCGCCGTCCACAAGGGGCCTGCAGAGTTATCCACAGGTGTGGAGAAACCGGTGAGTTACACGCGTGTGATTATCCCCACTGTGGACTCAGCTGTGGATAACTCCGGGGTCGGGGTGTGGATGACGATGTGGAGAGTGTGGAGAAGTGTGGACAACCGCCCGGATCCTCGACGATCCGGGCGCTGACGCCGGGAACTCCTGTGGAGAACGACGACGCCCGCCGCACCTGGCGGTGCGACGGGCGTCGGGAAGTCTCGCGGCTGGTGTCAGCGCCAGCGGGTGGTCATGAGGAAGCCGATGAACATGATGCCGAAGCCGATCAGGATGTTCCACGAGCCGAGGCTCGGGACCGGCAGGGTCGCGTTCGAGATGTAGAAGACGATCACCCAGACCAGGCCGATGATCATGAAGCCGAACATGACCGGCTTGAACCACACCGGATTGGGGCTGTCCCCCGCGGTGTCGACCGAGTCGGCTCGGGTCCTCCGGGCGGGCTTGGTGCGGTCCTTGTCACTGGCCATGGCCGGTATCCTACCGTGACCACGTGTGTGGATCGGCCCGCAGACCGCTGCACACATCCCCCACGAGTACGGTGAACCGCCATGACCAGGATCCTCGTCGTCGACAACTACGACAGCTTCGTCTACACGCTGAACGGGTACGTCCAACAGCTCGGGGCCGAGACGGACGTGGTCCGCAACGACGCCTTCCCCGAGTCGGAGATCGCAGACCGCATCGCGGAGTACGACGGCGTCCTGCTGTCGCCAGGCCCGGGCACCCCGGCCGACGCCGGCGTCTCGATCCCGACGGTGCACGCAGCGATGGCCTCGGGAACCCCACTGCTCGGGGTCTGCCTCGGCCACCAGGCGATCGCGGAGGCCCTCGGGGCCACGGTCACGCACGCGGACGAACTCATGCACGGCAAGACATCGCAGGTCGACCACGACGACAGTGCGCTCTTCGCAGGGGTCCCGCACCCGTTCACGGCGACGCGGTACCACTCCCTCGCGATCGTCGACGGGACGGTCCCCGACGAACTCACCGTCACGGCCCGGACCGGCGGCGGCGTCATCATGGGCGTCCAGCACCGAGACCACCCGCTCTACGGCGTGCAGTTCCACCCCGAGTCGGTCCTGACCGAGGGCGGCTACCGCATGGTCGGCAACTGGCTCGAGACCACCGGTCTGTCCGGTGCCGCCGAGCGCGCCGACGGCCTCGGCCCGCTCATCGCGACGCACCGCGCCTGAGCTCCCGGCGCAGGCACGACGGCGTCGTGTCCTGACGGTGGCGGCCGCAGCAGTGGACGCGACGACCTGACGAGCTGCGGATGCGTGGCGGAGATGCGCCGGGCCTCCTGGCCGTCAGCGTGCCGACGGGAGGCCCGTCACCGGCCCGTCACGCTGCACGCGCATGCGTGTGGTCGGCTCGAGAGCCGCGGTGACGCCGTCAGTGATCCGAACGGTCAGCGACCGTCGCCGTTGTCCCCGCGGTTGTCGCCGTTGTCGCCGCCGTTGTCGCCCTTGTCGTCCCCGTTGTCGGTCGACGGGGCGCGGGTCGGCTGGCTCGCGGCGCAGTACGTCAGCGTGACGGCACTGCCCTGGGCGATGTCGCCCTGGGGGGTGTCCTGCTGCGTGACGAGGCCGCCCGTGCACGAGTACGACGGCGACGGCGTCACGGTGAGGCCCAGCTGCTCGAGCGACGCCTTGGCCTCGGAGAACTGCTGGTTCGTGACGTTCGGCAGCTGGACCTTGCCGTTGGAGACCGTGAGGTTGATCACGATGCCCTTGGTGTGGAGCGAGCCGGACTCGGGGTCGGAACTCATCACGGTGCCCTCCGGCACGTCGGACGAGTAGTCGGAACTGATCGCGCCGACACGGAACCCGGCATCGTCCAGCGCCTGCTGCGCCGCTGCCTGGGACTGCCCGTTCAGTTCGGGTACCGGCACCCGCTCCGGGCCGAGGGACACGACGACGTTGACACTGGACTTGCGGCCCACGTTGATGCCGGAACCGGGGTCGGTGCGGATGACCATGCCCTTGTCGACCGAGTCGGAGTTCTCCTCGACCTTGACGGCCGTGAGGTCCTTCTTCTCGAGGGCGGTGGACGCGGCACTGAAGGTCGACCCGGTGACGTTCGGGACGCTCACGGACGACGACACCGGCGGCTTGCCCGGCTGCAGGTTCGCGACGAAGAACACCACACCGACGATGACCGCGACCGTCAGCAGGATCCCGACCCAGATCCACGCCACCGGCGGACGGTTCTGCGTGCGCTGCGGGCGGTGCTCAGCCGTGTCGTCGTCGAGCTCGCGGAACGCCGCGGCCGGGTTCGACGTGGTGCGCGGGTCGACCCCGAACAGCACCGTCGAGGCGTCGTTCGCCGCGTTCTGCTGGATCTTCTTGGTCGACGCCGGCACCCGGCCCGCAGCGGCCTGCTGCAGGTCCGAGCGGAACTCTGCTGCGTTCTGGAAGCGTCGCGTGCGGTCCTTCACCAGGGCGTGCAGGGTGACGGCGTCGAGCGCCGGCGAGACCTCTGGCGTGATCGAGGACGGTGCGACGGGCTGCTCGCTGACGTGCTGGTAGGCCACCGCCACCGGGGTGTCCCCGAGGAAGGGTGCACGGCCGGTGAGGAGCTCGAACAGCACGACACCGGTGGAGTAGATGTCCGTGCGGGCGTCGACGGTCTCGCCGCGGGCCTGCTCCGGCGAGAAGTACGACGCGGTGCCGAGGATCGACGTGGTCTGTGCGACGGTGGCCGAGGTGTCGGTGATGGCGCGGGCGATGCCGAAGTCCATGACCTTGACCTGGCCGCTGTGCGTGACCATGACGTTGGCGGGCTTGATGTCCCGGTGCACGACGCCGGCACGGTGGGAGTACTCGAGCGCGGTGAGGATGCCCTCGGTGATGCGGACGGCCTCGGCCGGGGCGACGGCGCCCTCGGCGATGATGTCGGAGAGCGGGCGGCCCTCGACGTACTCCATCACGATGAAGGGGACCTGCACCTCGGCGCCCGAGGTCTCGGTCACGGTCTCCTCGCCCGCGTCGTACACGCGGACGACCGTCGGGTGCGCCATGCGTGCGGCGGCCTGGGCTTCCTGCCGGAACCGGGTGCGGAACGCCGGGTCGTTGGCCAGGCTCGGCTTCAGGAGCTTCACCGCGACCTTGCGACCGAGACGGGTGTCGTTGCCGAGGTGCACGGTTGCCATGCCGCCTCGACCGATGACGTCACCGATCTCGTAACGGTTGGCGAGGAGGGTGATCCCCGCGGTCACACCTTCTGGCACGTACTCCTCCGTCTGTCCGTCCGGGCTAGTGTACGGCAGCACAACCTGGTGAGACGCTGGTCCGGGAGGGGTCGACCGAACCGTTACCGAACGGTGTCGACAGTCCCCGTCCGGGGGTCGTTCAGTTGCCGTCCATCGGGGCGTCGGTGGGGTCGATGCCGTCGTTCGGGTCCGTCGTGGGCTCCTCGGTGGGCTCGGTCCAGGTGACCTGCGCCCCGGGCGACGAGTCGGAGACGACCGCCGTGCCGGACTGCGGCGACTTGCACGTCACCTTGTAGGACAGGGTCACCGTGCCGGACTGCGCGGCCGCGACGGTGACCGCCGTGCCGGAGGTCGAGCCCGAGCTGCTGCCGTTCGACGGGACCGTGCCGTTGTCGATCGTGTACGTGTAGCTCACGTCGGAGTACCCGGCGGGGCACTTGTCGTAGGACGGCCAGCTGAACGTGACGCGGCCGGAGTCGCTCACGGAGCCACCGGTCGCACGCTCGGGCGCCTCGGCGGTCAGCACGTCGCCGAACGCCTTGATCGTCACCGTCGTGCCCTGCTCGAGGCTGCCCTCGGGGCTGAGCGACTCGACGGTGCCGACCTGGTCGGAGGACGTCGCGTTCGACCCGGCGACGACCTCGGCCACGAGGCCCTGACCACGGAGCTGGTTCGCGACCTGCTCGGCGTTCTGGCCCGTGTAGTCGGCCGCCGACACGGTCACGCGGGTGTCGACCGGCGTCTGCGACGGCGTCTCGGACGGCGTCGTCGACGGACGCGGGGTCCTCGTCGTGGACTTCGACGGGGTCGGGTCCGGCTCGGCCGCACCGTTCAGGGCGAAGGCTCCGACCACACCGGCGATCGCGAGCACGACGACGATGCCGACGACCCACCAGATCCAGGCGCGCTTCTTCTTCGGTTCCTCCGGCTCGTCCGTCGCTGGGGACCGCGGTCCGACGGGTCCACCGGCACCGCCGGCGGCCGCACCGGACTGGGTACCGAGCAGTGCCGTGGCGGCGTCGTTGCCCTGCCCCTGCGGCGGGTTGAACGCCACGGTGCCGCCCTGCGCGATGGCGGGGACGGCCACGGTGGCCGCCGCGACGTCACCACGACGGAGCGCCTGTGCAGCACGCGCCAGGTTGGCGGCGGTCGCGGGACGATCGGCGGGCTTCTTCGCGATGCACGAGATCACGAGCGCGGCGACGGGCTCGGGGATGTCCCCGGGCAGTGCCGGCGGCTGCTCGTTGATGTGCGCCATCGCGATGGCGACCTGCGACTCACCCGTGAAGGGACGGCGACCCGCCAGGCACTCGTACGCGACGATGCCGAGCGAGTAGATGTCGGTCGACGGCGACGCCGGGTGTCCGCTCGCCTGTTCCGGCGAGAGGTACTGCACGGTGCCCATGACCTGGCCGGTCGCGGTGAGCGGGACCTGGTCGGCGATGCGTGCGATGCCGAAGTCGGTGATCTTGACGCGGCCGTCCGGCGTGATGAGCAGGTTGCCGGGCTTGATGTCGCGGTGCACGAGACCGACCGCGTGGGCGGCCTGCAGGGCGTTCGCGGTCTGCGCGACGATGTCCAGGACCTTGTCGACCGGCAGCGTGTGCTCGCGCTCGATCATGGTCGAGAGCGCTTCGCCGGGGACGAGCTCCATCACGAGGTAGGCGCTGCCGTCCTCTTCGCCGTAGTCGAAGACGTTGGCGATGCCCTCGTGGTTGACGAGCGCAGCGTGGCGGGCCTCGGCGCGGAAGCGCTCGAGGAACCCGGGGTCGCCGAGGTACTCGTCCTTGAGGATCTTGAGTGCGACGGTTCGGCCGATGACGAGGTCGGTGGCCTGCCACACCTCTCCCATGCCGCCGATGGCGACCCGGGACGAGAGCTGGTACCGCCCACCGAAGGTGAGTCCGCTGGTGGGTCTCATTTGTTCAGCACCGCCTCCATGACTTTCTTCGCGACCGGGGCCGCGACTGTGTTGCCGACTCCCGACTGACCGAGCCCGCCGCCGTCTCCGACGACGACCGCCACGGCGACCTCCGGGTCCTTCGCGGGCGCGAACCCGGTGAACCAGAGGGTGTAGGGATCGCCTGTTCCGCCCTCGGCCGTGCCCGTCTTCCCTGCGACGTCGACACCGTCGATCTTGGCATTCGTTCCGGTCCCGGCGTTCACGACGCTCTGCATGGCCTCGGTGAGGTCAGCGGACTCGGAGGAGGACAGCGGATCACTGTACTGCCTCGGGGAGAAGGACTCGACCGTCTTCAGGTCGCTCGTTGTGATCGAGTCGACGAGCGAGGGCTGCATGACCTTGCCGCCGTTCGCGATGCCGGCCGACACCATGGCCATCTGCAGCGGGGACACCCGGACGCTCGCCTGGCCGAACGCGCTCAGCATGAGCTGCGCCGTGGAGTCGACCTCGGGGTACTGGCTGGCGGTCGCGGACATCGGGACCTCGATGGCGTCACCGAAGCCGTACTTGTCGGCCATGCTCTTGATCGCGTCGTACCCGAGCTTCTGCCCGAGTTCGGCGAACGGGATGTTGCACGAGTACTGGATGGCCGTGCGGAGCTTGACCTTGTCGCCGCCGCCGCACGTGCCGCCCTCGGCGTTGTTGATGTACGAGCTCGTGCCGGGGAGCTGCAGGCGCGACGGGTTCGGGAACGTCGAGTCGAGGTTGTACTTCCCGCCCTCGAGCGCCGCCGATGCCACGACGAGCTTGAACACCGATCCCGGCGTGTACAGGTCGCCGCCGATCGCACGGTTCTGCAGCGGGGACGACGAGGCTCCGAGCAGGGCGTCGTACTGCTCCTTGACCTTCGCGGTGTCGTGCGAGGTGAGCGTGTTCGGGTCGTAGCTCGGCTTCGACACCATGGCGAGGATCTTGCCGGTCTTCGGCTGGATCGCGACCACGGCGCCGCTGTTCGAGCCGAGGGCGTCGTACGCGGCCTGCTGCACGGCGGGGTCGATCGTCAGGTTGACGTTGTCGCCCTGGACGTCCTGGCCGGTGAGGATCGAGTTGAGGTTCTGGAAGAAGGAGGCGTCCGAGTTGCCGGACAGCACGGTGTTCTCCGCGCTCTCGATGCCGGTGTTGCCCTGACCGATGGTGAAGTACCCGGTGACGGCCGAGTACAGGTCGCCGTTCGTGTACTTGCGCTGGTACTCGTACTGGTCGTCCACGGGGGTCGACTCGGCGATCGGGCTGCCGTCGACGAGGATCGCACCGCGCTTGGTCGAGTAACTGTCCAAGATGGTTCGTGAGTTGCGGGAGTCGGCGCGGAGCGTGTCCGCCGAGAAGAACTGGATCGAGGTCGTCGACACGAAGAGTGCGACGAACATGAGCACGATGACGGTCGAGACACCGCGGAGCTGTCGGTTCATCGACGACGCTCCTTCCTGGTCGCGCGCGCAGACCGCCCGCTCGCGGCGGGGATCGCACCCTGCTGGACGCGTTGTTCGGCTGGGATGGAATCGGTGAGTCGCAGCAGCATCGCGGCGATGATCCAGTTGGCGATGAGCGAGGAACCACCCGCTGCCATGAAGGGCGTGGTCAGGCCCGTCACCGGGATGATCCGGGTGATGCCGCCGACGACGACGAAGACCTGCAGCGCGATGATGAAGCCGAAGCCCACACCGAGCAGCTTGCCGAAGTCGTCCTGGGCCATGAACGCCACGCGCAGGCCCCGCGACGCCAGGACGATGAAGAGCGCGAGGATCGCGAAGACACCGATCAGCCCGAGCTCCTCGCCGAGCGAGGCGATGATGTAGTCGGCGTTGGCCACCGGCGTGATGTACGGGCGACCCTGCCCGAGACCGGTGCCCGTGATCCCGCCGTTCGCGAAGCCGAACAGGCCCTGCACGAGCTGGTAGCTGCCCTGCGTCTGCCGGTCGAAGATCTCCTGGTTGAAGGGGTCGAGCCACTGCTCGAACCGGCCGTGCACGTACTCGAGCACGGACTGGGCGACGAGCGCGCCACCCACGAAGAGGGCCAGACCGATGAGGACCCAGCTCAGTCGTGCCGTCGCGACGTAGATCATCACGAGGAACAGGCCGAAGTACAGCAGCGCCGTGCCGAGGTCGCGCTGGAAGACGAGGACGGCCATCGCGGC
Source organism: Curtobacterium sp. PvP017 (assembly GCF_054060195.1). Lineage (NCBI taxonomy): Bacteria > Bacillati > Actinomycetota > Actinomycetes > Micrococcales > Microbacteriaceae > Curtobacterium > Curtobacterium sp. PvP017. The sequence continues at coordinate 224,065 of NZ_JBSSCY010000002.1, read as the reverse complement.
GCCCCACATCACCAGGATCGGTCCGAGGTCGCGGGCCCGCGGGAACGTCATGCCGAGGAACTTCTTGCCGACGATCGACAGCGAGTCGCGTGCGGTGACGAGGTAGCCGGCGAAGAACAGCGCCATGGTGATCTTCGCGAGCTCGCCCGGTTGGAACGAGAACGGCCCGATCTGGATCCAGACCCGCGCGCCACCGATGTTCGTGCCGATCCCGGGCAGCATCGGCAGGAGCAGCAGGACGATCGTCAGCGCCATGAAGATGTACCGGTACCGCTGCAGGAACCGGTGGTTGCGGACGGCGACGAGCGTGATGATCGCCAGGACCATCGCGAGCATCGTCCAGACGATCTGCTTCACGCCGATGGCGTCCCAGCCGGACAGGCCGTTGTGGACGTCGATGCGGTAGATCTCGGCGATGCCGATGCCGTTCAGCACCAGCGCGATCGGCAGGATGAACGGGTCGGCGTTCTTCGCGACGACCCGCAGCACCACGTGCATCACGAGCCCGAGGCCGAGGATGCCCCCGCCGACCCAGAGCACCGAGGTGTCGAAGAGTCGACCCTTCGTGCCGAGCTGCACGAGGACCATCGCGCCGGCGCAGATACCGCAGGCGATGACGAGGAGCACGAGCTCGAGGTTCCGAGCGCGTGCGGGTTCACGGAGCTTGATCGTGATCGCCTGGGTGAACGACTGGGCGGTGGCGTTGCTCATCGCGAGCCCCGGGTCGGGGACGGCGAGGGCGTCGACGACCGGGTCGGGGACGGCGAGGGCGAGGAGGTGGATCCGCCGTCGCCGCCGGTGCCGGCTTGGTCCTGCCCGGTCTCGGCGGCCTTGCGGAGCCGGTCCACGATGTCGCGCGCGTCACCGAGCGACTGCGCGTTGATCGTCGAGCGGACGTTCTCGCGGGTGTAGTCCGGCAGCATCGACACGGTGATGTCGGTGTCCTCGTAGACGTCCGACAGCGCCAGTGGGCCGATCGACTGCTGGACGCCCTTGTAGATCGCGACGGTGCCCCGGTCGGTGCCGACGTAGTAGTGGTCCTGCGTGATCCGCCAGCCGACGAACACCGCGCCGACGAGCACGGCGACGGCGACCACGAGCGCGACGGTCCACGACACCCGGCGTCGGATGCGGCGTCGGCGGTCCTCGGCGATGAGCTCCGCGAAGAACTGGTCGGACTCGGGCTCGAAGTGCGAGTCCTCGGGCGCGGTGGTCACCTTGAGCGGGTGCAGCAGGATCGTGGGGAGGCGGATCGGCTTGCGGCCGGTCGACGCCTCGAAGGTCAGGGGAGCGGCCGCGGACCCGACGGTGGTGGCGGCGTCGTCATCGTCGTCGACCTCGTCCGCGGTGACGTCCATGACGACGACGGTGACGTTGTCGGGGGCGCCGTGGTCGAGGGTCTCCTTGACGAGGCGCTGGGTGACCTGGTTGGCGTCCATGTTCGACGCCAGGGCGTGGCGGATGCGTTCCTCGGCCAGGTACGACGACAGGCCGTCGGAGCACAGCAGCCAGCGGTCGCCCGGCTGGATGTCCATGATCGCGGTGTCGACCTCCGGTGCGGCGTCGACGTCGCCGAGCACGCGCATGAGCACCGAGCGGCGGGGGTGGACCGCTGCTTCTTCCGGGGTGATCCGGCCGCTGTCGACCAGGCGCTGCACGAAGGTGTGGTCCGACGTGATCTGCTGCAGCTCGCCGTCGCGGTGCCGGTAGATGCGCGAGTCGCCGATGTGCGCGATCGCGATCTGCTCGCCGACCCGGATCATCGCGGACACCGTGGTGCCCATGCCGGTGAGTTCCTGGTGCTCGAACACCGTCTCGGTGATGAGCTGGTTCGCCGCGATCAACGCCGACTGCAACGCGAACTCGGCGTCGTGCGCCGACGGGAACTCGCGGTCGACCTCGCGGATGCGCCGGATCGCGATCGCCGAGGCGACGTCGCCGCCGGCGTGCCCGCCCATGCCGTCCGCGACCGCGAACAGGTGCGCCCCGGCGTAGCCGGAGTCCTGGTTGTTCGCGCGGATGCGGCCCACGTGGGACACAGCGGCGCTCAGCGTGCGAGCGGTCATGCCGGGTTACCGCCGCAGCTCGAACGTCGTCGTCCCGATCGTGATCGGCGTGCGCTCCGCGACGATCAGGGGGGCGCTCACCTTCTGACCGTTGACGAAGGTGCCGTTCGTGGACTCGAGGTCGGTGAGGAGCCAGCCGTCGGCGCGCAGGTCGAGCCGGGCGTGGTTGGTCGAGGTGTAGTCGTCGCGGATCACGACGTTGGACTCGCTGGAGCGACCGATCGTGATCGGTCCGCCGCCGAGGGGCATCTCCATGCCCTCGCGCGCGCCCTCGGTGATCACGAGGCGCACCGCGGCCGGCGAGGCGGACTGGGTCGCGGCGGTCGGTTGCCCGATCAGGTCGGTGAACGCGCCACCGGAGGCCGCCGCCGGCGCCGCCGCTGCGGGGATCGTCGGGGTCGTCGGGCCGGAGGGGGCCGACTTGGAATCCGTGGGGATCGTGCGCACGCGCTGGCCGAAGAGATCACTGCGCAGGGCGAAGACGATCACGAAGACGAACAGCCAGAGCACCGCGAGGAACGCGAAGCGCAGGACGAGCAGGGTCAGGCCTGTGGTCATCGAGCACCTCCGTCGTTCTCCGGGATCACCCGGAACACCATACGGGTACGACCGATCTCGATGGTGGAGTCCGGCTCCACGATCGCCTGTTGGAAGTGCTGACCGTTCAGCTTCGAGCCGTTCGTCGAGCCCAGATCGGTGGCCTGGGCGTGCTTCCCGTCCCACAGGACCTCGACGTGCTTCCGGCTCGTCCCGGTGTCCGCGATCGTGATGTCCGCGTCGCTGCCGCGGCCGATCACGGTGCGTCCGCGCTGCAGGCGGTGGCGCTGCGAACCGATGTCGAGCACGGCGATCCAGGCGACGTCGCGCTGCACCGTGGTGGAGTCGATCTGCAGGATGCCCGTTGAGAGCGTGCCGTCCTGTTGCAGCCGGATGGTGACCGGTCCGGAGAACGAGTAGTTCTGTGCGACGGCGTGCTGGTGGGCCATCTGCGTGAGTTCGTCGATCAGTGGACGACCGACGTCGTTCATGCGCGTGAAGTCCGGTGGCGCCAGGCGCACGGTGAACTCGTTCGGCACCAGGATCCGCTCGCGGGACACCACGGCGGCCTTCGTGTCGAGCTCGCGGCGCAGGGCACTCGAGATCTCGACCGGCTGCACACCGGAGCGGAAGGTCTTCGCGAACGCGCCGTTCACGGCGCGCTCCAGCCCTCGCTCGAAGTTGTCCAGCAGGCCCATGTGTCTCCAGAGTCGTCGGTCGCCAACCACTGCATGGTAGTGGTTGGCGCAGGGGGCAGTCTGTGCGTGGTAGTGTTTTGGGGCTGGCGCGAGTGGCGGAATTGGTAGACGCGCACGGTTCAGGTCCGTGTGCTGGAAACGGCGTGGGGGTTCAAGTCCCCCCTCGCGCACCAGGCAAAACGAGGAAGGCCCCGGAGGAATCCGGGGCCTTTCCTCGTTCTCGGCGGCGTGCCGTCCGGATCGGTCGGCGGGGTGCGGATCAGGTCCGGTCGGCGTCCGTCGCGTGGTCGGGATCCGGCCTGGAGGCACGGCTCGGCGCCGACACGCCGGTTCCGGAGAACCCGTGGCCGGTTCTTCCCGCACCGCTCGGTGCGAAGAACGGGCGCGCGCTGGGCAGGAAGAAGAGGACCGCGGCGACGACCGACAGCGCGATCGTCAGGAGCCCGAGTTCGCCGCTCGTGAGGCTGAGGGCAGCGCGGGCCGCGGCGACGACGACCAGCACGATGCGTGCCACCCGCGACCCGCCGGCCATGCGGACGACGGCCCAGCCGACGAGCCCCCAGACGACGACCGCGACGAGCACCGTCAGGACCGTGCCGAAGCCGGTCGTCGCCGTCCCCGCGACGAACTGCAGGACGGTCGCCACCAGGCAGACGGCGACCCAGACGAGCCAGAGCACGAACGACACGGTGACCACCTGCGGTCGGTCCGGGCGGCGGGTGAACAGGGTGCTGGTCATGGCTGCACGGTACCGGGCGTGCAGGTCGTGCGGACGGCCGCGCCGCTAGCGTGACCGGGTGACCGATGATCGTGCAGCAGCCCCCCGCCCCGGTGTCGACGTCCCCGATGCCCGGGGGCGGACCGGACTCGACGCCGTCGGCCGTGACCTCGACCGCAACCCCGACGTCGTCGTGCGGGACGTCGAGGTCGTGTCGGACGGTTGGCACGTGCTCCGTCGCACGACGCTCGACGTCCGGCGCCGGGACGGCCGGTGGGACCGGCAGCAGCGTGAGACCTACGACCGCGGGAACGGCGCCACGGTGCTGCCGTACGACGCCGAGCGCCGGACGGTCCTGCTCACCCGGCAGTTCCGGTGGCCGGCGTACGTGAACGGCCACCCCGACGGCATGCTGATCGAGGCAGCGGCGGGGCTGCTCGACGAGGACGACCCCGAGACCGCCGTCCGACGCGAGGCCGCCGAGGAGCTCGGCATCCGGCTGCGCGAACTGTCGCACGTGGCCGACGTCTTCATGAGCCCCGGTTCAGTGACCGAGCGCGTCCACTTCTACGTCGGTGCCTACACGCCGGCGGACCGGGTCGAGGCCGGCGGTGGGGTCGAGGACGAGGGCGAGGACATCGAGGTGCTCGAGCTGCCGCTCGACGAGGCGCTGGCGATGGTCGAGGACGGCCGGATCGCCGACGGCAAGACGATCATGCTGCTGCAGTGGGTGGCACTGCGGCGGGTGTCACCCGGCCAGGGCTGACGCGTCCAGGCCGACGGCGCGCGCGATCGTCGTGCGGACCAGGCCCTCGCGGGTCGGGCGGTCGAGGTAGTCGACGAGCGCGTACCCGTTGGTGGCGTCGACGAGTGCGAAGAGCAGGCGTCCGACGCCGTCCGGATCGTCGGTGCGCATCGCGCCGGCGTGCACCCCGTCGGCGACGACCGTGGTCGCGAGGAGTTGCCAGTCGTCCATGACGTCCCGTGCCGCGGTCGCCAGTGCCGCGTTCGTGCGGCCGATGCTCCACGCGTCGGCCCAGAGGGTGGCGACGTCGTCGCGTGCGGGGTCGGCGATGCAGCCGAGCAGGGTGCGGAGGCCGGAGACGGGGTCGGGGGCGTCGGTGACGATCGCGCGGACCTCGGCGACCTCGGCGTCCGCGACGGTGCGGAAGGTCTCGCCGACCAGGTCCTCCATGCTCGGGCGGTAGTGGGCGACGAGCGAGGGCGCGACCCCGATCACCGCGGCGACCCCGCGCAGGGTGACCGCCGCGAGGCCCTCGGCGCGCGCCAGGTCGACCGCGGCGGCCGTGATCTGGGCCTCGCGTTCGGCCGGGCTGAGGCGCCGGCGGGCCGGTGTCGACGGCATCGTCCCACCGTATCCGCGCGTCACGCGCCCTCGACGACGAACGCCGCCCACAGGTCGGCCCGGGTCGCGAAGACGGAGAGGTCGCGGTCCAGGAGTCGGCCGGCGTGCTCGACCCGGGAGCGTGCGGTGTGGCGGTGGATGCCGAGCACCTGGGCGGCCCGGTCGTACTCGCAGTTCTGCTCGAGCCAGGCGCGGACGGTGCGGGTGAGCTCGGTGCCCGCTGACCGGTCGTGTTCGAGCAGGGGAGCGAGGAACGCGCGGGCGACGGCTCCCGCGTCCACGTCGACGTGGGCCAGGTGTGCGAGGACGCCCTCCCGGGCGAGGTCGCCGAACTCGGTGGTGCCCGGGCGTCCTTCGCGGCGGCGGTCGAGGGCCTGCACGGCCTCGGTGCGAGCGCGGCCGAACGAGCGGTAGGCGGCACCGTCCGACAGACCGGCGCGCAGGTCGAAGCGCCCGACGAGCTCCTCGACGATCGCGGTGTCGTCGGCGCTCACGCACAGGAAGAGCGCGTCGTCGACGGCGAAGAAGAGCTGTCCGGGCCGGTCCTGCACCCACAGTTCGAGCAGGTCGACGACGGTGTCGAGGTCCTGGTCCGCGACGTCGACGGCCGCGATCCGGACCGGTTCGGCGGGCAGCGGCCCCCACACCTCGCGCGACGTCGACTGGACCACCTCCGGATCGCCGACCGACAGCATGGTGAGGAGCCCGGTGCGCAGGAGCCCGCGTGCCCTGGCCAGCTCGCGGTTCTGCTGCAGTGCGAGGCCGGCGAGAGCGATCACGGAGGTCACCACCTCGCGTCCGGCGCGGTCGAGTGCTCCTCCGTTGGCGATCGCGAGCACGCCGCTCAGGTGGCCACCGCTGCCGAGGGTCTGCAGCGTGAACCCGGTGTGGTGCTCGGTCGTCACCGGCAGGCTCGCCCGCTGTCCCGCACGCAACAGGCGCAGTGCCTCGGTCCGGAGCAGCTCGAGGTCCTGGTCGGGCACGCCGTCCGCCGGGTGCCCACGGTCCAGGCGCCCCGACACGTCGAAGAGTCCGACCCAGCCGTCGAGCTGCCCGGAGAGCTCGGCGATCGTTGCGCCGAGTCCGTCCGGGCGCATCGCCGCGAGCGAGATCGCCCGCTGCGCGGCGAGGGCCCAGGCGTTCCGGGCGTTCGCGTCACGGGCGACGGCTTCGGCGTTCGCCTGCGCCACCGCGATGAACGAGGTCTCGTAGGGCACCTCGAACAAGGGGAGTCCGTCCTGCTCGCAGGCTGCGACGAGGGCGTCCGGGGTGCCGGCGCGGACGACCTCGGTGCCGAAGCCGAGCGCGACGACGCCACGCTCGACGAGCCGGCGGACGTAGGGGCCTGCGACGTCCTCCGGGACCTCGGCCTCGGTGCCGAACTGGGTGCCGGTCGTCAGCAGTCCCTGCCCGTCGGCCAGGAACCGCGTCGGGTCCTTGAGGTCGGAACTGTGCAGCCACGACAGCGGGGCGTCGAGTGCGCCCGAGTCGGCATCGGTGAGCAGGCGGAGGCGGAGGTCGGCTCGGTGCAACAGGGAACGCAGCGTCGCGGGCATGCGAGCACCTTATCCACCGGGGCGATCGAAGCGGGTGCCGGTGTACACGATGGACAGCCGTCCGGGCCGCCGCAGGCTCCTACGATCGCCGCATGTCCTCCACCGCAGCACCCTCGATCAGTGCGCCCACCGGCGGCCCCTCGCTGCCCCAGGAGCGACGGCTCGTCACGGCCGTCCCCGGCCCGCGGTCACGCGAGCTCATGGCGCGGAAGGCCGGTGCCGTCGCGGCCGGGGTCGGCGTCGCCGTGCCGATCGCCGTCGTCGCTGCCGGTGGTGGGGTCGTGGTGGACGCCGACGACAACTCGTTCGTCGACCTCGGGTCGGGCATCGCCGTGACGAGCGTCGGCAACGCGCACCCCGGTGTCGTCGCCGCGGTCACCGAGCAGGTCGCTGCCTTCACCCACACGTGCTTCACGATCGCCGCCTACGACGGCTACGTCGCCGTCGCCGAGGCCCTCAACCGCCTGACCCCCGGTGACCACGAGAAGCGGACGGCCCTGTTCAACTCCGGCGCCGAAGCCGTCGAGAACGCCGTGAAGATCGCGCGCAAGCACACCGGTCGACAGGCCGTCGTGGTGTTCGACCACGCGTACCACGGTCGGACGAACCTGACGATGGCGCTCACCGCGAAGAACCAGCCGTACAAGGACGGCTTCGGACCGTTCGCGCCCGAGGTCTACCGGGTGCCGATGTCCTACCCCTTCCACGACGGACTCTCCGGTCCCGAGGCGGCGAAGCGCGCGATCAGCCAGATCGAGAAGCAGGTCGGCGCGGCGAACACCGCTGCGCTGCTCATCGAGCCGATCCAGGGTGAGGGCGGGTTCGTCGTCCCCGCACCGGGCTTCCTCACCGCCCTGTCGGAGTGGACGACGACCAACGGCGTCGTCCTCATCGCCGACGAGGTGCAGACCGGCTTCGCGCGCACCGGGGCGATGTTCGCGAGCGAGCACGAGGGGATCGTGCCGGACGTCGTCACGACCGCGAAGGGCATGGCCGGCGGTCTGCCCCTGTCCGCCGTGACCGGTCGTGCCGAGATCATGGACTCCGCCCACGTCGGCGGGCTCGGCGGCACCTACGGCGGCAACCCGATCGCGTGCGCCGCCGCGCTCGCCGCGATCGACGCGTTCGAGCACGACGGGCTGATCGACCGCGCCCGCGAGATCGGGGACGTGCTGCTCGGACGGCTCCGGACGGCGCAGACGACCGACCCGCGGATCGGTGACGTCCGCGGACGCGGCGCGATGGTCGCGATGGAACTCGTGGACCCCGCGACCGGCGAACCGGACGCCGCACTGACCGGGAAGGTGGTGCGGCACGCGTTCGAGCACGGTGTCATCGCGCTGACCGCCGGCACGTACGGCAACGTCGTCCGGTTCCTGCCCCCACTGTCGATCGACGACGCCCTGCTCCACGAGGGACTCGACGTCGTCCTGGAAGGACTCGCAACAGCATGACCACCGTCACCACCACCGCCCCCGCGGCCGACCGCACCGACGCCGAACGCGAGCTGCTCGCGCGCGTCCCCACGGGCCTCCTGGTCGACGGCGTCTGGCAGCCGGCGGCCGACGGCCGGACCTTCGCCGTCGACGACCCCGCCACCGGCGAGACGCTGCTCGACATCGCCGACGCAACCCCCGAAGACGGTGTCCGAGCCCTCGACGCCGCGGAAGCAGCCAAGAGGGGCTGGGCGACCACGCCGCCGCGACAGCGCGCCGAGCTGTTGCGGCGCGCGTTCGACCTGCTCCAGGAACGACGGGAGGACTTCGCGCTGCTCATGACGCTCGAGATGGGCAAGCCGCTCGCCGAGGCCCGCGGCGAGGTCGCCTACGGCGGCGAGTTCCTGCGCTGGTTCTCGGAGGAGGCCGTCCGGATCGGCGGTTCGTACGGCGTCAACCCGGAGGGCATCGGCCGCGCCACCGTCTCGCACAAGCCCGTCGGTCCCGCGTTCCTGATCACGCCGTGGAACTTCCCGCTGGCGATGGCGACGCGGAAGATCGCACCGGCGCTCGCCGCCGGCTGCACGGTCGTCGTGAAGCCGGCCGAACTGACGCCGCTCACGACCCTGCTCTTCGTCGACCTGCTGCGCGAGGTCGGACTGCCCGCCGGCGTGGTCAACGTGGTGCCGACCACCCGCGCCGCCGACGTCTCCGGGCCGGTGATCGCCGACCCCAGGCTCCGGAAGCTGTCCTTCACGGGCTCGACGCCGGTCGGACGCACGCTGCTCGCCCAGGCGGCGCAGAACGTGCTCCGGACGAGCATGGAGCTCGGCGGCAACGCCCCGTTCCTGGTGTTCGCCGACGCCGACCTCGACCTGGCCGTGGAGGGCGCGCTCGCCGCGAAGTTCCGCAACACCGGGCAGGCCTGCACCGCCGCGAACCGGTTCCTGGTGCACGAGGACGTCGTCGACGAGTTCGCCCGCCGGGTCACCGTACGCGTCGAGGCCATGCGGGTCGGACGCGGTACCGAGGACGGCGTCGCCATCGGACCGCTCATCGACGACCGCGCCGTCGACAAGGCGCACCGCCTGGTCACCGACGCGCTCGACCGCGGGGCGACGCTCCGCACCGGCGGCCACCCGGTCGACGGCCCCGGCACCTTCTACGCGCCCACGGTCCTGACCGACGTGCAGCCCGGCAGCGACCTGCTCCGCGACGAGATCTTCGGTCCCGTCCTGGCGATCCGGACCTTCCGCACCGAGGACGAGGCCGTGGCCGCCGCCAACGACACCGAGTACGGTCTGGTCGGCTACGCGTTCACCGAGGACCCGGCTCGCGGCCAGCGCCTCATGGAGCGCCTCGAGACCGGCATGCTCGGACTCAACACCGGTGTCGTCTCGAACGCGTCGGCCCCGTTCGGCGGGGTGAAGCAGTCCGGACTCGGTCGCGAGGGCGGCGGCGAGGGCATCGCCGAGTACCTCGAGACCATGTACACGCTGACCCCGGACCCGTTCCGGAGCACCACCACCGAAGGAGCAGCACGATGATCGAGAGCGACGTCGTCGTCATCGGAGCCGGTGTCACCGGCCTGACCGCCGCGAACCGCCTGCGCGCGGCGGGGCTCACCGTCACGGTGCTCGAGGCCCGCGACCGCGTGGGCGGGCGCACCTGGACCAACGACATCGACGGCGTCACGCTCGAGATCGGCGGCCAGTGGGTCTCGCCCGACCAGACCGCGCTGCTCGAGACCCTCGACGAACTCGGACTCGACACCTACGACCGGTACCGCGAGGGCTCCAGTGTCTACGTCGACGCCGCGGGCACCCGCACCGAGTACACCGGCGACATCTTCCCGCTGCCCGAGGCGACGGCGAACGAGATCGAGCGGCTCGTCGAGGTCGTCGACGAGTACGTCGCGGCGGTCGATCCCGCACGACCCTGGGAGACCCCGGACGCTGCCGCACTGGACGAGACCTCGTTCCGGGCCTGGCTGCACACGCTCAGTCCGGACCGCGTCGCCACCGACAACGTCGAGCTGTTCATCGCGGGCGCCATGCTCACGAAGCCCGCGCACGCGTTCTCGGCACTGCAGGCCCTGCTGATGGCCGCCTCCGCCGGCAGCTTCGCGAACCTGGTCGACGCCGACTTCATCCTGGACAAGCGGGTCGTCGGCGGGATGCAGCAGGTGTCCGAGCGGCTCGCCGAGCGCCTCGGTGACGCCGTGCACCTGAACGCGCCGGTGCGCACCCTGCGCTGGACCGACGAGGGGGTCGTCGCGCTCGCCGACGGCGGCCTCGAGGTGCACGCCCGGCAGGCGCTCGTCGCCGTGCCGCCGCCCCTGTACTCGCGGATCTCGTACGAGCCGCCGCTGCCCCGTCGCCAGCACCAGCTGCACCAGCACCTGTCGATGGGCTTCGTCATCAAGGTGCACGCCGTCTACGACCGGCCGTTCTGGCGCGGCGCCGGGCTCTCCGGCACCGCGTTCAGCCCCTACGAGGTCGTGCACGAGGCGTACGACAACACCGAGCACGGCTCCGAGCAGGGCACGCTCGTCGGGTTCGTCTCCGACCAGCACGCCGACGACCTGTTCACGCTGTCGGCTGAGGAACGGAAGGCCCGGGTGCTCGGCTCGCTCGCGCACTACTACGGCGACGAGGCCCTGCGCCCGGTCGTGTACTACGAGAGCGACTGGGGCACCGAGGAGTGGACCCGTGGCGCCTACGCGGCGAGCTTCGACCTGGGCGGGCTCGTCCGCTACGGCGCCGACCAGCGTGCAGCCGTCGGTCCGATCCGGTTCGCGTCGAGCGACCTGGCCGGGCAGGGGTACCAGCACGTCGACGGTGCGGTGCGGATCGGGCGCGAGGTCGCCGACGAGATCCTCGCCGTGACCCCGGTCAGCGCCGGCGCAGGGGCTGCCGGCTCGTCCGTCTGAACGGGCGCAGCGACGGTCGCGCGTAGCGTCCGGTCCATGAGCGACACGACGGCGAACGGGTCCAGCGACCCCACGAAGGACCAGGAGCAGTACACCGAGGACCTGCCGGACGGGTCGCCCACGGGCGACGCGACGAAGGACCCCGCGCAGGACAGCGACACGGACTCCGGCGGCGAGCCCGCCGACCCCCAGCAGTAGCGGCGACCGACGAGCAGACGGGAGGCCCGTGGCGAGACCGCCGCGGGCCTCCCGTCCGTCGTGGAGCCGGGTCGAGAGCGTCCGTCAGCCGATGCGGATCAGCTTCTTGTTGACGAACTCGTCGGCCCCCAGGGGGCCGAGCTCGCGGCCGAACCCGCTCGCCTTGACGCCGCCGAACGGCAGTTCCGGGCTGTCCGCGCCGACGATGTTGACGTAGACCATGCCGGCCTCGAGCCGGTCCGCGACGCGGAGTGCCTGGTCGGCGTCCGTGGTGAACAGGTACGAGCCGAGCCCGTACGGGGTGTCGTTGGCGAGTGCCACGGCGGCGTCCTCGTCGTCGACCCGGTACACGGCGGCGACGGGACCGAAGAACTCCTCGCGGTAGGCGTCGTTGTCCGGCGTGACGTCGGTCAGGATCGTCGGCACGAAGGCATTGCCCTGGCGGTCGCCACCCGTGACGACCGTGGCACCCTGCTCGACGGCCGCGGCGAGCTGCTCCTGCAGCCGGTCGGCGGCGGCCGGCGAGGACAGCGGGCCGAGCTCGGCACCGGGCGTGCTCGGATCCGTCGGCGCGACCGCAGACATCGCGGCGGTGAACTTCGCCAGGAAGTCGTCGTACAGGTCGTCCACCACCAGGAAGCGCTTCGGGGCGTTGCAGACCTGTCCGTTGCCCTCGAGGCGGGTGGTGACGGCCGACTCGACGACGGCGTCGAGGTCGTCGGTGGACAGCACGATGAAGGGGTCCGATCCACCGAGTTCGAGCACGACCTTCGTGAGGTTCCGGCCCGCGATCTCGGCGACGGCGGCGCCGGCGCGGGCGGAACCGGTCAGCGAGACGCCCTGCACGCGTGGGTCGGCGATGACGTCGGCGGCCTGGTCGTTCGTCGCGAAGACGTTCGTGTAGGCGCCCTCGGGGAACCCGGCGTCGTGGAAGACGCGCTCGATCGCCAGCGCCGACTCGGGGCACTGGGGCGCGTGCTTGAGCAGCACCGTGTTGCCGATGAGCAGGTTCGGACCGGCGAACCGGGCGATCTGGTACGCCGGGAAGTTCCACGGCATGATGCCGAGCAGCACGCCGATCGAGGACTTCCGGATGAAGGCGCTGCCCTCGGAACCGTCCGCCAGGGTGATCGGCTGGTCGGCGAGGAACTCCTCGGCGTGGTCGGCGTAGTAGTCGTAGATGTCGGCGCAGAATTCCACCTCGCCCTCGGCCTGGTCGATCGGCTTCGCCATCTCGCGCACGATCGTGGCGGCGAGCTCGGCGTGCCGCTCGCGGTACAGGTCGGCGACGCGGTGGAGCAGGGCGGCGCGGTCGGCGACGGTGCTGGTGCGCTCGCGGTGGGCGCGGTCCGCGACAGCGATCGCCGCCCGGAGCTCGTCGTCGCTGATGGTCGGGAACGTCTCGAGGGTCGTGCCCGTGGTGGGGTCGGTGACGGCGTACATGGCGTCCTCTCGTGGTGCGGTCAGGCCTGGTCGGTCAGCTGCTTGTTCACACCCGTGACGGGCTGGTTCTCGTCGAAGCCCTTCGGTGCGACCCGGAAGCCCTTCGTGATGACGAGCAGGTAGGCGAAGCCGATCGCCGCCCACACTCCTCCTGCGATCAGTGCGTCGGCGTGGAGCTGCGACCAGAGCACGCCGGTCAGGACCATCGCGAGACCCGGCAGCACGATGTACTTCCAGCGGTCGCCCGCCGTGTGACGACGGCCCTGCCGCACGGCGAAGTGCACGATCACCGTGGCGTTGACGAACGTGAACGCGACGAGGGCGCCGAAGTTGATGTAGGCGGCGACCGTGTCGAGCGAGAAGCTCATCGCGAGCAGGGTGACCGCGCCGACGAACACGACGTTGAAGACCGGGGTGTGGGTCCGCGGGTGCACGTAGCCGAAGACGCGCTTCGGCAGGACGTTGTTCCGACCCATCACCATGAGCATCCGGGCGACGCTCGCGTGCGACGCGAGCCCGGACGCCAGCGCGGCAACGAACCCGGCCGAGACGAGCACCGCCTGGAACACCGGACCGCCCACGAGCAGGCCGATCTGCGGCAGCGGGTCGTCGGTGAACTCGCCGAACGGGGCGTTCGTCGGGAACCGCAGCTGCGCGAAGTACGCCGACACCAGGAAGATCGCGCCGCCGAGCAGCACCGTCAGCATGATCGCCTTCGGCATGATCCGGATCGACTTGGCCTCTTCGGTGTACATCGTCACCGCGTCGAAGCCGATGAACGAGAAGCAGACCACCGTCGCGCCGGTGAGCAGCGCCGACATCGTCACACCGTCGTGCACGAACGGTTCGGCGCTGACGATCGTGCCGGCACCCGCGCCGTGCGTGAGCTCGATCACGGTGAAGACCACGAACGCGATCATCGCCAGGATCGCGCCGACGAGCAGCACCATGTTGAGGTTCGACGTGCCACGCATCGACAGGCAGATCACCGTCGTCACGAACACCGTGTAGACGACGACCGTCACCCACGGGGGCAGCGCCGGGAACACCTGCTCCAGGTAGAGCCGGATGATGAGGGCGTTCACCATCGGCAGCAGCAGGTAGTCGAGCAGGGACGCCCACCCGACCATGAAGCCGAGGTTCGGGTGCATCGACTCCCGCACGTACGTGTACGCGGAGCCGGCGGCCGGGTAGACGCGGACCATCTTGCCGTAGCTGATCGCCGTCAGCGCCATGATGACCAGCGCGATCAGGTACGCGCTCGGCACGGCGCCGTCGGTCTGCCCGGAGACGATGCCGAAGGTGTCGAACACCACCGTCGGGGTCATGTAGCCGAGGCCCAGGCCGACGATCGCCCAGAGCCCGAGGCTCCGCTTCAGGGAGCCGCCGCGCGCAGGTGGTGCCGAGGCCGTCGGTGCGGGGACCGCGGTCGGTGATGCCATGTGACTTCCCTGCTCTTCGGGGCCGGGCAGCGTCGCCCGGGCCGGTTCGGAGCACCATACCGACGCTCCGGCGCCGTGCGGACCGGCCGCGGTGTACAGGCATCGGGGAGTCGCTGTACACCGCGGCGATGGCTCAGACCGCCGGCTGTTGCTGCGTGATGCAGTGCAGCCCGCCGCCGCGCGCGAAGACCTCGCGGGCGTCGATCGAACGCACCTGACGGCCCGGGTACACGTCGGCGAGGATGCCGCGGGCGCGGTCGTCGGCAACGGGGTCGCCGAACGCGCAGGCGATCACGGCGCCGTTCACCACCACGTGGTTGACGTAGTTCCAGTCGACCGGGCCGTCGTCGTCAGTCAGGGTCGACGGTGCCGGTAGTTCGACGATCGTCGCGTCCGTGGCCTGCTCGAGTGCCCGACGGATCTGCGGCATCACCAGGTGGTCCGGGTGGCCGGCGTCGGGCTGCGCGTGCAGCAGGAGGGTGCGGGACGGCGTGGTGGCGTTGGTGCCGCTGGTGCCGCTGGTGGCCCTGGTGCCGCTGGTGGCCCTGGTGCCGCTGGTGTCACTCGGGGCGCCCGCGAACGTCGCGACCATGTCGACGTGGCCCCGCGTGCCGAACCCGTCGTAGTCACGGGTCAGGCCGCGGGGCAGCCAGACCACGTCCGTCGCGCCGATCGTCCGGGCCAGCTCGAGTTCGATGCGCTCGCGGTCGGCGTACGGGTTCCGTCGCGGATCGAGCTGCACGGTCTCCGTCACCAGGACGGTGCCCGAGCCGTCGACGTGGATCGCCCCGCCCTCGTTCACGAGCAGCGACGGGATCCGCTCGGCACCGGCGGCGGCCGCGACCGTGGCAGCGACCTCGGCGTCGCGGGTCCACGTCGACCACGGGTTCGCGCCCCAGCCGTTGAAGACCCAGTCGACTGCGCCGAGCTCGCCGGTCACGTCGTCGACGACGAACGTCGGCCCGATGTCGCGCATCCAGAAGTCGTCCAGGGGCGCTTCGAGCACGTCGACCTGCTCCGACAGCAGCCGGCGGGCGTCGCTGCGCGCCACCGGGTCCACGACGATCGTGACGGGCTGGTGCTCGCTGATCGTGTTGGCGGTGGCCGCCCACGCCACTCGCGCGGCTTCGGCGCTCGCCGCGTCGTCACCGAGCGTCAGGCCGGGTCGCGGGAACGCCATCCAGGTGCGTTCCTGCGGAGCCGTCTCGGGAGGCATCACCCACGTCATGCGGACACCTCCGGTCCGGCGTCGGTCGCCGCCACCCCGATGGCCGCGTCGATCGCGTCGCGTGCGCCGAACGCGTGGCGGTCCTCGTCGACCGGGGTGACGAGCCCCGCGTAGAGGTCCGGGCGACGGGTCACGTAGAAGGGGAACAGTCGGAGCCACTCCGTCCGCGCCTCGAGGTCGAGGTCCGCCACGAGCACCGCGTCGGCGTCACGCGGTGCCTCGGCGAGCACGCGGCCGAACGGGTCCGAGATGAACGACGACCCGTAGAAGGTGATGTCGCCCTCGTCGCCCCACCGGTTCGGCACGACCATGAACTGGCCCGCGGTGATGCCGTTCGCGACGATGACCTGCCGCCAGATCGGCGCGGTGTCGAAGTCCGGGAACGTCGGCTCGGAGCCGATCGCCGTCGGGTACACCAGGACCTCGGACCCGGCGAGGCCGTAGGAACGGGCCACCTCGGGGAACCACTCGTCCCAGCAGGTCGGCAGCCCGAGGCGTGCGCCGAGTCCGGCGGGCTCGTACACCGGGAAGGCATCGTCGTCCGTCCCCGGGCGGAAGTACGTGTCCTCGTGGTAGCCGGCGCTGATCGGGATGTGGGTCTTGCGGGTCCGGCCGACCAGGGTGCCGTCGGGGGCGACGAGGACGGCGGTGTTGTAGCCACGGGGGTCGTCTGGCTGGTCGTCGTCGGCAGGCCGCTCGTACAAGGAGGCGTGGACGAACACCTCGTGCTCGATCGCCTGTGCGCGGGCGAAGGCCACCGTCGGGCCGTCCTCGAGCGATTCGGCGAGGTCCTTCGGGGTGCCGGTCGCCGGGGTGTCGCCGGGGTAGCGGCGCAGGGTGAGCTCGGGGAGGAACACGGCGGTCGCGCCGGTGGCGGCAGCGGTGGCGATGCCGTCGGCGAGCTGTGCGCGGTGGGCAGCGGGGTCCTCGAGCCAGTGCGTCTGCACGAGGGCGACGCGGGTCGTGCGGCGTGGTCTGCCGGTGTCCTGGTGCAGCGGAGACCGGTGTGGGGGAGCGATGACGACGTCCATCCCGCCATTGTTGATCGCATGGTCAACGAGCGCAAGGTCCACTTCCACCAGTCCCGTCGCGGGTCGTCCTTGGTCAGCTGCCGGAGCGAGCTCCTTGCCGCTGCAAGCGCCGGGAAGGTGGGATCGAGTTTGGCGAGCAGCGAGAGCATGCCGTTGAAGCGATGTCGGACATCGACCTGGAGGAGGTTGTCGTGGTGCGCGACGCGGTTTCTCAGCCGACGCAGCATCTCGACGAGCTTCACCCACGATCCGAACATCAGTTGCGCCACGACGTCGTCGTGGCTGGGTGGCGTACCGCATCTCGGGTGGCTCGATGGTCGTTCCGCCATCTCCTGAGCGGCTCGGTTGCGAGCGTCCACGAGCTGCCGCCGGAGCAGCGAGTACAGAGGGTCGACAGTGACGCCGGCCGAGGACCACTCCGGAACGCCTCCACTCTTGACGCTCCAGGCGGACAGTTCGATGTTGATCGCGTTCCGCACAGCTATCTCGACGAAGGCGATCTGTCCGTGCAGTGCGCCGGCCAACTGCGCGGCCCAAAGGTACAGATCGACGGTACGGCACCGGTCGCCGTCCGCGGCGTCGATGTAGGTTGCGAGCCGCGCGGGGCTGACGAGACGCTCGAGGGCGTCCGGTTGACTGAGCTGCGCTGAGGTCATAGCGTTGTGTTCACGAGCGTCAGGCTTGGACTGACGTGCTTACCTCGAAAACCCCCCGCTCAGCGGGGGGTTTTCTGTTCGTCCGGTGGCAGATCCGGGGCTCGTCATCAGCATGCATCTCGCAACGCTAGGAGTCCGGCGGCGTTGTGGGAATCAACCTTGCGATGGCAATGATCGTTCACGAGTTGGGTGGGGTGATGAGCGAACCCATCGTCACGCCCCTCGGCTTCGCGCACGTGCGCCTCACGGTCACCGACATCCACCGCAGCAAGGCCTTCTACGAGCAGCTGTTCGGCATGCCGCCCGGCAGTGACTTCAGCGACCAGATCGACGACCCGACGATCCACGACGACCCGTGGCGGACCTACGGCGGGTGCTCGTTCACGTTCGGCGGGCAGACGCTCGGCCTGCGACCGGTCGCCCCCGCCGAGGACCGGTTCGATCCCGACCGAGTCGGCCTCGACCACGTGTCGTTCCGCGTCGGGTCCGTCGACGACCTGCACGCCGCCGTCGAGCGGCTGGACGCGGCCGGCATCGAACACGGCGACGTCACCGACCTGCCGCCGTTCGGGCTGGTGATCCTGTCCGTGCAGGACCCCGACGACGTCAACCTGGAGTTCGCGGCGCCGCGGCCCTGAGCCTCGGTGCGCCGGTGTCCGCTTGCCGCGTCCGTCACCCGGACCTCCAGGTGCCCCGGAAGCGGGGAGCGTTGCCTGATCGCGTCAGATCTCAGGAGGAGACAGCATGAGCAAGACCTGGTTCATCACCGGATCGTCGAAGGGCTTCGGCCGCGAGTGGACGGAAGCGGCACTCGAGCGCGGGGACTCCGTCGCCGGGACCGCGCGCAACCCCGACGACGTGCACGACCTCGTCGACCAGTACCCGGACAGGTTCCTCGCGCTGCAGCTCGACGTGACCGACCGTGCAGCCGCCTTCGCCGCGGTCCAGCGTGCCGCCGAGCACTTCGGCTCCCTCGACGTCGTCGTCAACAACGCCGGCTACGGCCACTTCGGCATGGTCGAGGAGCTCACCGAGGACGAGGTGCGCGCGCAGCTCGAGACGAACCTGTTCGGTGCGCTCTGGGTCACCCAGGCGGCGCTGCCGATCATGCGCGAGCAGGGGTCCGGGCACGTCATCCAGGTGTCGAGCATCGGCGGGATCAGCGCGTTCCCGACGGTCGGGGCGTACCACGCGTCGAAGTGGGCGCTCGAGGGGATCTCGCAGTCGCTGTCCCAGGAGGTCGCGGGCTTCGGCATCCACGTCACCCTCGTCGAGCCCGGCGGGTTCTCGACGGACTGGTCCGGTCCGTCCTCGAAGCACAGCGAGGAGATCGCCGCCTACGCCGACGTGCGCGAGGCCGCGTCCAAGCGCCCGTCCGCCGCCGACCCGGGCAAGCCCGAGGCGACCCGGTCGGCGATCCTGAAGGTCGTCGACGCGGACGAGCCGCCGCTGCGGGTGTTCTTCGGCAAGGCGCCGCTCGGCATCGCGGAGCGTGACTACGAGTCGCGGTTGGCCACCTGGCGTGAGTGGCAGCCGGTGGCCGAGGAGGCACACGGCGCCTGACGAGCTCCGAGGTCAGGCGCGACCGACCGCCGAGCCGACCACGGCGAGCAGCCGGAGTCGCTCGGCGGTCTCGCTGCCGGGCTCGGCGGTGTACACGAGCAGGTTCTGCGAGCTGTCGGGGTCCTGCAGCACCTGGCACTGCAGGGTGAGCAGCCCGACCTCGGGGTGGCGGTAGGTCTTCACGTCACGCGGACGGATGCCGACCTCGTGGCGTGCCCAGACCTCGCGGAACTCCTCGCTCGTCGCGAGCAGCCGTTCGGCCAGGTGTGCGGCCCGGGAGTCGGGTCCGCGGCGGGCGATGACGGTGCGGAGGCCCGATGCGTACATCCGGGACAGGAAGGGGTGGTCTTCGACCGGGTGGACGCCCCGGGACGCCGGGTCGGCGAACCACCGGTACCCGATGCTCCGGTCGTCGCCCCGTCGGCCGCTGGCGTCGCCGGTGAGTTCGGCTGCGAGGGACGTCTGCTGCAGCGTCTCGCCCAGCTCGGTGACGATCTCGGCAGGACTGTCCGCGAGCCGGTCGAAGATGCGCATCATGCCGGGGCTGACGTGGTCGCCGCCGGAGGCCGCGGTCGGGGGCTCGTGTCCGGCGAGGCGGAAGAGGTGGTCGCGCTCCGCGATCGTGAGACGCAGGCCCTGCGCGATCGATGCGAGCATCTGGTCGGACGGCTGCGGTCCACGCTCCCGTTCCAGCCGCGCGTAGTAGTCGGCGGACATGTTGCTCAGCAGCGCCGCCTCCTCGCGCCGCAGCCCGCTCGTCCGACGGCGCTGGCCCCGGGGCAGCCCGACGTCCTCCGGCTGCAGGGCCGTCCGACGGCTGCGGAGGAAGTCCGCGAGGGATGCTCGGTCGATCATGCGCCCATCCTCTCCCGGGGCGTCGACCGTAGCCACGGATCGTCAGGCCGTGGTTGCGTGTGCACGACGCGGCGACGATCGTCTCGGGTGCCGGATCGGGTGCTCACCACGACGGAAGAGGCGGACCATGGCACGGAACGAACGACTCACCCTCCCGGACCTCGGCGGACGCCGGGTCCTGGCGACCGGAGCGAGCGACGGCATCGGGCTCGAGATCGCCGCGCGCTTCGCCGGCGCCGGAGCGGAGGTGGTCGTGCCGGTGCGCAACCGCGACAAGGGCGCTGCTGCCGTTGCCCGGATCACCGCGCAGCACCCGGATGCCTCCGTGCTGCTCGAGGACCTGGACCTCTCCTCGCTGGAGTCCGTGTCGACGCTCGGGGAGCGGATGCGGTCCGAGGGCACGCCGATCGACGTCTTCGTGGGGAACGCCGGCGTGATGAACCCGCCCGAGCGGCAGACGACCCGGGACGGCTTCGAGCTGCAGTTCGGCACGAACCACCTCGGGCACGTCGCGCTCGTCGGCGCCCTGCTCCCCCTGCTCCGTGCCGCCGACGGTCGGGTCGTGATGCAGTCGAGCGTGGCGGCGCAGCGGGCCTCGATCCGGTGGGACGACCTGCAGTCCGAGCTGGACTACGACGTCGCGCGGGCGTACGGGCAGTCGAAGCTCGCGTGCGCGCTCTTCGCCCTCGAGCTCGGTCGGAGGAGCCGGGCCGGTGGGTGGGGGATCACGAGTGCGGTCAGCCACCCCGGCGTCGCACCCACGAGCCTGCTCGCCGCACGCCCGGAGATCGGACGCTCGAGCGACACCGTGGCCGTCCGGCTGATCCGCTGGCTGTCGGCGCGCGGGCTCCTCGTCGGGACACCGGCCTCGGCGGCGGAGCCGGCCCTGCTCGCGGCGACCGACACGGACCTCGACGGAGGCTTCGTCGGTCCGACCGGACCCGGGCAGCTCGGCGGACCGGCCGGCCGTCGGAAGCCCTGGGCGCCGTTGCTCCGCGATGACGACGCCGCTCGCCTCTGGGACGTGTCGGAATCACTCGTCGGGAGTGCGGTCAGCTGATGATGTTCACCGCGCGAGAGATCACGAGTGCCAGCAGGATGAACCCGCCGAGTGCCTGGTAGGCCATGATCATCTTCGCCCGGACGGTCATCGGCATGGTGTCGGTCGGGCTGAACGCGACCATGTTCGTCATCGCGACGTAGAGGTAGTCGAGGTAGACCGGTCGCCACGCAGCGGTCTTCGGGTCGGTCTCCTGCGGGAACTGGAAGTCTGCCTCGTCACTCGTCCACAGCTCCGGACGCCGTCGGGCCACCGGCCCGCCCCGGTCGAGCTCCCAGTAGACGAGTCCGAACGCGATGATCGTGCTCACCCACACCTGCAGGGCGGTGAGCAGGACGGCACCGCCGTCGGCGTGGCCACCGAGGAGCACCTCGATCGTCCGGACCACGGTCAGCTGGTTCGCGACGGTGAGCAGGATCGCCAACGAGAAGGACACCCACCGCGACCAGGTCGTCTCGCGGGTCAGTCGTCGCGGGTTGAAGACGACGAGCGGGATCAGCAGCAGGACGCCGAGCACCGGGACCACCCACGACGGGAAGAACAGCACCTCGCTCGGCAGGAACAGGCTGAGCCCGAGGTTCACCAGGACGGCGATCGCCACCGGCGCGCGGTGCTCGTGCCGGGGTGTGGTCCGCGTCGTCGTCACGGCTCCGAGTGTGGCACTCGAACATCGTTCCGGGCCCGTGCGATCCGTGAGTGTCCGGTCAGTAGGACACCCGTGTCGCTCTCACCGGCACCTGGAACATCAGTAGGCTGGTGGCGGGCCGCGTCACCGCCGGAGCGTGGCCCGAGCAAGGATGAAGCCCACCGCTGGGCAAACAGCGATGGGCTTCGATTTGCTCTCCGAGTGGAGAACGAGGGACAGAACGCGTCCCGAGCTTGAACTCGGAACCAGTGTAACTCGATCACCGTCGGGTCGCACGTCCCTCGGCCCCTGCTCTTCGTGTCCGCCGGCGCTGACACGGAAGGTGGTTCGGATGTCCTCCGACGACGAACCGCGTCGACGCCGTCAGGTGCCGTGGTTGGGGATCGCGACGTTGCTCGTGACCCTGGCCCGGTTCCTGCACGACGTGTGGCGCAAGGGTTGAGCCCAGGGTGCCCCGCGCTCTTGCTGGCGCGGGGCACCCGTCGGGACCCGCTCAGTCGACGCGCGGCGGCACGCGGTCGTCCTCGACGTCCGCCCGGATCACCGCGAGCGCGAACCCGCGCCGGCCGCGGGTCGCCCACACCGCGATGACCGACGTCACCGCGAGCACGAACGCGAGGAACGCGGAGAACGGGACGTCCACGGCGAGCAGCGCCGCCCACCCGCCGGAGCCGAACGCCCAACGCACCACGCGCCTCCCGGTCCCCGGTGTCGGGGCCGGACGAAGCCGGACGACGTGCTCACCGAGGGTCCGGCCCGTCGCGAGCACGACCACGAGCTGTGCGAACGGGGCGACCAGCGCACCGGCGGTGATGAGCGTCCCGAGCACCGGGTCCTCGTCGTCCCGCCCGGCGATCGCCCACACCAGGGCAGTCCCGACGCTCAGCGTGCCGGACAGGAGCCAGATCGCCAGCACGTCCGCGAGCATGCCGGAGAACCGTCGTGCCGCGGTGACCGGGCGCGGGGCGTCCGCGTCGGTGGTCCGCCCCGACCCGGCGAGCAGTCCCACGAGCGGAGCGAGGAGCGTGCCGACCACGGCGCCGGTGGTGTTCGCGAGCAGGTCGTCGACGTCGAAGAGGCGGTACGAGCACGGGTAGAGGAACCAGTCGCCGGTGAGCTGCGTCGTCTCGATGAGCAGGGACACCACGAACCCGGCGCCGAGCCCGACGAGGAGGCCGGCGAACACGCGCCTCCGGGCGACCGCGTGCCGGGCGAGTGCACCGAGGGGAACGAAGAGCAGCACGTTGAACAGGACCTGCGCGGATGCCGGGTTGGACAGCAGTGAGCGGGGTCCGGAGATCCCGCCCTCCTTCGCGACGTCCCCGAGGAACGCGAACGGCGTCAGCTGCGGCGAGGCCGCGTTCCGGCACATCGTCGCGACGTCGTCGGGCAGCGGGAGCAGCGTGTACGTGACGAGCGCGAGGGCGTAGACGAGCGTGCCGAACGCGACGAGCGAGCGTCGGAAGCCGAGCTGTCCGTGACGGCGGTACTCCCACGCCGTCCACGGCACGAGCGCCCCGACGGCGAGGACGACGCCGACGACGAACGCGATCACGCCTGGCAGCACGGTTCCCATGCGGCCGACGGTACTGACCGCCAGGGCGGACGGAGCCGATGTCAACCGCTCGGAGGACCCGGGATCGATCCGTCGTCGCACGGGGTCGCGTCGCCCGGGGGACGATCCGCGGGCGTTCGGTGCGCAGGCTGGTGGCATGTCCGAACGCAACCGTCCCACCGTCCGTCTCCTCGCCGCCGTCGTGGTCGCCGGCTCCGTCGCGGTGCTCGCGACCGGCTGCTCCTTCATCCAGCAGCAGACGGGCGATGCCTGGTCCGTGACCTACGAGGTCAGCGTCGACCAGCCGAGCGGGGCCGCGCTCACCGACGTGCGCGTCGAGGGTGCCGAGAAGCGCGGCGACGCTCCGGAGGTGCACCGGCTCGGGGCGCAGGAGACGAGTACCGCGACGACGAGCGGCTCGGCATGGGAGCACGAGGCGATCGTCCTCGCCGAACAGCGCGCCTCGGTCCGGGCGACCCCGCCGCGGGGTGCGACGGCCACGTGCCGGATCCTGCTCGACGGCAAGCGCGAGATCGCCACCGAGACCGCGGCCGCTGGGCAGCCCGTGACGTGCTCGGTCGACACCCCGGCGTTCGACTGAGGTTCAGCGGGGGACGGGCGTCGCGAGCGAGAGCGGCTCGACCTCGGTGCCGAGCAAGCGCCCGGCCGCCCGCAGTCCGGACAGCAGCGCGCCGTGCACGGTGGCCGGGTCGTCGCCCCACGTGGCCTCGCCGGCGAGCTGCACGCGGCCGGACGGCGCACCGAGCCGGTCGTGGTCGTCCGGCGACGCCCCGACGTGCAGGTACGAGTAGGAGCCGCGGGCGAACGGGTCGTCGGCCCACCGGGTGATCCGGAACGCCTCGGGTTCGGGGACCGAGGGGCCGAACATCCGCCGCAGGCCGCCGATGCCCTCGTCCACGATCATCGCGTCGGGCAGGGTCTCGAGGCGCCGGGCCCCGGTCCCGCCGACCAGGGCGGCCAGCACGGGCGCTCCGGTCACGCGGGACATGTCGTACCAGGAGTGCCAGTCGACACCGGCAGGTCCCTGCTGGCGGACCACCCACGAACCACCCCAGAACCGCTCCGGGAACCGCAGGAACACCTTGTCGTAGACCCCCATACCGAGCCGGCCCATCGCACCGGTGACCGTCTCGGACAGCGGCGGGTCGAAGGTCACGTCACCGGCCTGCAGCACTCCGAGCGGGACGGTCACGACGACGTCGTCTGCCGTGACCGTCGAACCGTCCGCCAGCCCGACCACGACGCCCGTCGTGGACTGCGTCACCGACCGCACCACCGCGGACAGCCGGACGTCGAGTCCGTCGGCCAGGGCTGCGGCGTACTGGGCGTAGCCACCGGGGAACACCACCTCGTCACCGGGGACGTGTTCTTCTTCGAGCCCACGGGCGTCGAGGACGGTCACGGGTGCGCCGCAGAGGTCCTCGGAGCGGTGCGCCATGTACTCGCGGACCCGCGCGGCCCGGTCGCCCTGCCACCGCAGGGACCGCAGCACGGTGTCGACGGCGGCCGCGTAGGTCGAGGGCGGCGGTGCGTGTGCGACGACGGTGTCCAGGGCGGCGTCGACGGTGTGCAGGTCCGCGACGAACGCCGAGGTCGAGGCCTCGGACAGCGGCGCGCCGGAGGGGCCGTGCCACGCGATCGGCCGGCCGTCGAACTGGAAGCTCCCGACGGTGAACTCGACGGTCTCGATGCCGAACCGGGGCGCCAGGGCCCAGAGCGGGTTGCCGTCGACGCCGTGGATCCACGAGGCGCCGAGGTCGACCGGCACCCCGATCTCGTCGTCGGTCCAGGTGCGGCCGCCGATCCGGTCGCGGGCCTCGAGCACGACCACGCGCTGGCCGTCGAGCGCGAGCGCCCGGGCCGCGGCGAGCCCGGAGACGCCGGCCCCCACGACCACCACGTCGGCGTCCATCAGTGGCCCCCGGTCAGCGGTGCCATCAGGCGGGCGGCGAGGCTCGGCCGCCCCGTCAGGGCCTCTTCGCGGTCGGCCAGGTCGGTTGCCACGAGCCCGGCGTTCGCCCCGAGGAACCGCAGGGGCTCCGGCTCCCAGTCGGGCGACCGGTGGTTCACCCACGGCAGCGCGGTGAGCGGCGACGCGACGCCGCGCACGAGATCGGCGAGCGTCCGCCCGGCCAGGTTCGTCGTCGACAGTCCGTCGCCGACGTAGCCGCCGGCGGTACCGACGTGCCCGTCCCAGGTCACGGACGCGCACCAGTCGCGCGGCACCCCGAGCGGGCCGCCCCACGTGTGGGTGATCGGTGCGTCGGCGACGGCGGGGAACAGCTCGACCAGGGACCGCCGCAGGTGCTCGAAGACCCGGGGCACCCGGTCGTACCCGGGGGTGATCGCCGACCCCCAGTGGTAGCGGGCTCCGCGCCCGCCGAACGCCAGTCGGTCGTCCGCCGTGCGCTGCCCGTACACGAGCAGGTGGCGGTAGTCGGAGAACGTCTGCCCGTGCTCGAGCCCGATGCGGTCCCACACCGCCGCGGGCAGCGGAGCCGTCGCGATCATGAGCGAGTACAGCGGCAGGATCCGCCGCTTCGTCTGCTCCAGCTGCGCGCCGTACCCCTCGACCGCGATCACCACGGCGCCGGCCGTCACGGTGCCACGCGACGTGACCACACGCCCGGGATCCCAGGACGAGGCGGGCGTGTGCTCCGCGATCCGGACGCCCCGGGCCTCCAGGGCGGCCGCCAGGCCACGCACCAGCGCGGCGGGCTGGACCCGCGCGCAGTCCGGGGTCCACGCGACCCCCGCCGATCCGGCGGCGTCGCCGGGTCGGGCCGCACGCCACGTCATGTCGTCGCCCCACTCGGCCGACGCGGCGACCTCGTCGTGCGCCGCGCGCTCCTGCACGGCGGAGCGCGCGTACAGGACGGTCCCGCCCTTCACGTAGTCGCAGTCGACCCCGGCTTCGGACGCTGCACGTCCGACCTCGTCGACGGTGTCGCGCATCGCTGCGCGCAGTGCGAGTGCCGCGTCGCGGCCGTGCTCACGCGCGACGGACTCGGCGGACCGCGGGAACAGCGCCGAGCACCAGCCGCCGTTGCGTCCGGAGGCGCCGAACCCGGCGATCTCGCGTTCCAGGACGACGATCTGGAGGCCCGGGTCGGCCTGGTGCAGGTACCAGGCGGTCCAGAGACCCGTCAGTCCACCGCCGACGATCGCGACGTCCGCGGTCGTGTCGCCGTCGAGCGGCGGCCGGGGCGCCAGGTCGTCGCGTCCGGTGGACGCGAGCTGGTCGAGCCAGAACGAGACGCCCCGGTAGCCGCTCACGGTCAGATCTTCGACGAGGCCTCGGACAGGACGCTCCGCAGGATCGAGGTGATCTCGCGGAACTCCGGCTGCCCGATGGTCAGCGGCGGTGCGAGCTGCACGACCGGGTCGCCACGGTCGTCGGCTCGGCAGTACAGCCCCGCGTCGAACAGCGCCTTCGACAGGAACCCACGCAGCAGCCGCTCGGACTCGTCGTCGTCGAAGGTCGTCTTGGTGGCCTTGTCCTTGACGAGTTCGATGCCGTAGAAGTAGCCGTCGCCGCGGACGTCCCCGACGATCGGCAGGTCCTTCAGGGTGTCGAGCTCGGCCTTGAACAGCGGGGCGTTCTGCCGCACGTTCGCGAGCAGGCCCTCTTCCTCGAAGATGTCGAGGTTCTCCATGGCGACCGCGGCCGACACCGGGTGCCCGCCGAACGTGTAGCCGTGGTAGAAGGTCGTGTCGCCCTTGGAGAACGGCTCGAAGAGCTTGTCGCTGATGATGGTCGCCCCGATGGGGGAGTAGCCCGAGGTCATCGCCTTCGCGCACGTGATCATGTCCGGCACGAAGTCGTAGGTGTCGCAGGCGAACATGGTGCCGATGCGGCCGAAGGCGCAGATGACCTCGTCCGAGACGAGCAGCACGTCGTACTCGTCACAGATCTCGCGCACCCGCTGGAAGTACCCGGGCGGCGGGGTGAAGCAGCCGCCGGAGTTCTGCACCGGCTCGAGGAACACCGCTGCGACGGTGTCGGGGCCCTCGAACTCGATCATCTCGCGGATGCGCTCGGCCGCCCAGAGGCCGAACTGCTCCTCGGTGCCACCCGGGAAGCCCATCTCCTCGGCGCGGTAGTAGTTCGTGTTCGGCACCCGGAAGCCACCGGGCGTCAGGGGCTCGAACATCTCCTTCATCGCCGGGATTCCGGTGATCGCCAGGGCGCCCTGCGGGGTGCCGTGGTAGGCCACCGCGCGCGAGATCACCTTGTGCTTCATCGGCTTGCCCTGGAGTTTCCAGTAGTACTTCGCGAGCTTGAAGGCGGTCTCCACCGCCTCGCCGCCGCCCGTCGAGTAGAAGACCTTGTTGAGGTCGCCGGGGGCGTGCTCGGCCAGGCGGTCGGCGAGCTCGATGGCTGCCGGGTGCGCGTAGGACCAGATCGGGAAGAAGCTCAGCGTCTCCGCCTGCTTCGCGGCCATCTCGGCCAGGCGCTTCCGTCCGTGCCCGGCGGCGACGACGAACAGGCCGGAGAGTCCGTCGATGTAGCCCTTGCCGTGGCTGTCGAAGACGTGGTGGCCCTCGCCCCGGACCATGATCGGCACGTCGGCACCGGCCTGGTTCGCTCCGTGCCGGGCGAAGTGCATCCACAGGTGGTCCCGGGACTTCCGCTGCAGGTCGGCGTCGTCGACCGGGGCGAACGGGTCGTAGGACCCGAGGCGGGTGGACTGGCCGGTGGACTGGCCGCTGGTCGTTTCGGAGATGGTCATCGCGTTCCCCAGTCGTAGAGCTGTTTGCGGAGTTGCAGGTAGACGAAGGTCTCGGTGCCGGCGACGCCCGGGATGGCCCGGATCGTGCCGTTGAGCAGTTCGATCAGGTCGTCGTCGTCCTCGCAGACGACCTCGACCATCAGGTCGAAGCTGCCGGCGGTCATGACGAGGTAGTCGACCGCCGGCAGCTGTTCGAGGGCATCGGCGACTGTTCGGGTGTCGCCGCTGACCCGGATGCCGATCATCGCCTGGCGGTGGAAGCCCAGTTGCATCGGGTCGGTGACCGCGACGATCTGCATGACGCCGGTCTCGGTGAGCTTCTGGACGCGCTGCCGGACCGCCGCCTCGCTGAGACCGACGGCCTTGCCGATCTCGCCGTACGGACGGCGGCCGTCCGCCTGGAGTTGTTCGATGATCCGCTTCGAGGTGTCGTCGATCGGTCCCGGACGTCGTGGTGCTGCCGCCATGCCGGACAGCATGGCAGCGAGGTCCGGACCGCGCAAGGGATTCCGTTGTGAACACCGTGTTTCGCGACGATTTCCGTTGTTACGGTTCTCCACAACCTCCGAATCCGTCTTCCGCACCGCCGGAATCCGTGTCAGGATCACCGCCATGTTGGACACGACGGAACCGGTGACCACGACGCACGAGGTGCGCAACTTCGTCGGTGGCGCTGCTGTCGAGTCGAGCGCGGACACCCGGTTCGACCTGGTCGACCCCACCACCGAGCAGGTCTACGGCACATCGCCCGTGTCCACCGCTGCCGACGTCGACGCCGCGTTCACGAGCGCGAGCACCGCCTTCGCGACCTGGCGGCGCACGACCCCCGGCGAACGGCAGCTCGCACTGTTCCGGATCGCGGACGCCGTGGAGCAGCGGGCGGAGGAGTTCGCGGACCTCGAGTCGCTCGACACCGGCAAGCCCCGAGCCTCACTGGTCGAGGACGAGATCCTGCTGTCCGTCGACCAGATCCGCTTCTTCGCCGGAGCCGCCCGCAACCTCGAGGGGCGCAGCGCCGGCGAGTACATGACCGACCACACCTCGTTCGTCCGGCGCGAGCCCATCGGTGTCGTGGCCCAGGTCACCCCGTGGAACTACCCGCTCAACATGGCGGTGTGGAAGTTCGCCCCGGCGCTCGCCGCGGGGAACACCACCGTGCTCAAGCCGAGCGACACCACTCCGCTCTCCACCCTGCTGCTCGCCGAGGTGGCCGCCGAGTTCCTGCCGCCGGGCGTGCTCAACGTCGTCGTCGGGGACCGCACCACCGGCGCCGCGATGATCGACCACCCCACCCCGCAGCTCGTGTCCATCACCGGCTCCGTCCGTGCCGGCACGGAGGTCGCCCGTGCCGCCGCCGGCGACCTCAAGCGCACCCACCTCGAGCTCGGCGGCAAGGCCCCCGTGATCGTGTTCGACGACGCCGACATCCCCGCCGCCGTCGCCGGCATCGTCGCCGCCGGGTTCTTCAACGCCGGGCAGGACTGCACCGCGGCCACCCGGTTGCTCGTGCAGGACGGCATCCACGACGAGTTCGTGGCGGCGCTCGCAGAAGAAGCACGGCACAACGCGCGAACCGGGTCAGACGGCTACTACGGGCCCGTCAACAACGCGAACCAGCTCGCCCAGGTCCGGTCGTTCCTCGACACGCTCCCCGACCACGCCACGATCGAGCTCGGCGGCGGGCGGCAGGGCGACGTCGGCTACTTCCACCAGGCCACGATCGTGTCCGGCCTGCGCCAGGACGACCGCATCGTGCAGCAGGAGGTGTTCGGCCCGGTCCAGACCGTGCAGCGCTTCACGACCGAGGACGAAGCACTGCGCGCCGCGAACGACGTCGAGTACGGGCTCGCGAGCTCGGTGTGGACGACCGACCACTCGCGGGCGATGCGCTTCGCCCGCGACCTGGACTCCGGGTGCGTGTGGATCAACACCCACATCCCGATCGTCGCCGAGATGCCGCACGGCGGCTTCAAGCACTCCGGCTACGGCAAGGACCTGTCCCAGTACGGGTTCGACGACTACACCCGCATCAAGCACGTCATGTCCTACATCGGCTGACCCCGATCCTTCCGAAGCAGCAGGAGGCACCATGGCAATGACCGGCACGTTCGCCGAATCCGGAGCCGATCTCCGGCTCGAGCAGATCACCAAGTCGTTCCCCGGGCACACCGCCGTCGACGCGCTGGACCTGACGGTGCCGGCCGGCTCGTTCTTCGCCCTGCTCGGCCCCTCGGGATGCGGCAAGACCACGACACTGCGACTGGTCGCCGGGCTCGAGGAGCCCACGAGCGGCACGATCACGATCGGCGGCGAGGACGTCACCGACACGAAGCCCTACCAGCGGCCGGTCAACACGGTGTTCCAGAACTACGCGCTGTTCCCGCACATGAGCGTGCTCGACAACGTCGCGTTCGGCCTGAAGCGGCGACGGATCCCGGACCCGATGACGAAGGCGCGCGAGGCCCTGCACCTGGTCGAGCTCGACGCCTCGGCCGACAAGCGCCCCGCTTCCCTGTCCGGCGGCATGCAGCAGCGCGTCGCCCTGGCCCGCGCGATCGTGAACCGGCCGGCACTCCTGCTGCTCGACGAGCCGCTCGGCGCGCTGGACCTGAAGCTCCGGCACCAGATGCAGCTCGAACTCAAGACGATCCAGGCCGAGGTCGGGCTCACCTTCCTGCACGTCACCCACGACCAGGAAGAGGCGATGACGATGGCCGACACGGTCGCCGTCATGAACGGCGGCCGGATCGAGCAGATGGGCAGCCCGCAGGACCTGTACGAGCTGCCCCGCACCGCGTTCGTCGCGAACTTCCTCGGCCAGTCGAACTTGCTCGAGGGCGAGGTCCGCGGCACCGACGGCCCGCTGCTCGTGGTCGCGACCCCGGCCGGCACCATCGCCGTCCCCGCCGACCGCGCCGTCGCCACCTCGGGCAGCGTCGTCGTCGGCATCCGTCCGGAGAAGCTCAAGATCCGCACCTCGGAGCCCACGCCCGAAGCCGGCCGGAACATCCTCGGCCCCGGCCGCGTGGTCGACGTCTCGTTCTCCGGCGTCAGCACGCAGTACCTGGTGGACGTCCCCGGCGCCGGCCGCGTCTCCGTCTTCGCGCAGAACTCGAAGGGCGGGCCGCGGATCGCGACCGGCACCGAGGTCTGGCTCACGTGGGGCGTCGACCACGGGTTCGGCCTGGAGGCGCACCCCGCGTCCGACGCGACCGTCACCACCCACGCCGCCACGGGCCTCCAGTCCGCACCCGCCACGGCAGGATCGCTCGCGTGACCGGCGGGGGAGCCGGCCCGGACCTGTTCCGCGGACTGACGTCCGCGCGCGTCAGCCGGCGCGGTCTGCTGGCCGGCGGCGGGGCCGCCGCACTCGCGGCGCTGCTCGCGGGCTGCAGCATCAAGGGTTCGGCAGCGTCGGGCGCCGAGAACGCCGTCGACTGGACCGCGTTCTGGAAGGACGCCGAGGCGACGAAGCAGCTCAACTTCGCGAACTGGCCGCTCTACATCGACTCCGACCACGGCAAGTCGGAGTCGCTCGCGCTGTTCCAGCAGGCCACCGGCATCAGCGTCGACTACCAGGCGGTGATCCAGGACAACGCGACGTTCTACGCGACCGTCTCGCCGATCCTGCGGGCGCAGGGCGCCACCGGCTACGACCTCATCGTGATGACCAACGGGTTCGAGCTGACCCAGATGATCAAGAACGGGTTCGTGTGCGAGCTCGACCACTCGCGCCTGCCGAACTTCGCGGCGAACGCGGGCGACTCGGTGAAGGACCCGACGTACGACCCCGGCAACAAGCACTCCGTCGTCTGGCAGACGGGGTTCACCGGGATCGCCTACAACCCGAAGTACATCGACCGCGAGATCACGTCGTTCCAGGACCTGCTCGACCCGGCGTTCGCGGGCCGTGTCGGGCTGATGAGCGACAACACCGAGCTCGGTTCCCTCGGACTCCTCGCGAACGGCATCGCCCCGGAGACGTCGACCCCGGCAGACTGGCGGAAAGCGCAGGCCTGGTTGCGGAAACTGCGCCCGAGCGTGACCGGCTTCTACGACCAGAGCTACATCAACAAGCTCGAGAACGGCGACACCTGGATCACGCAGGCCTGGTCCGGTGACGTCTTCCAGGCGCAGCAGTCCGGGTTCGAGGACCTGCAGTTCGTCACGCCGGAGGAGGGCCAGATGATGTGGCACGACAACCTCATGATCCCCCGGCAGGCGGCGAACCCGGTGGCCGCCCTCGAGTGGATGGACTTCTACTACACGCCGAAGATCGCGGGCATCGTCGAGGACTGGGTCAACTACGTCTGCCCCGTCCCCGGCGCCGAGGCCTACGTCCGCGACGAGCTCGACGACGCGACGGTGGCGGACAGTCCGCTGGTGTTCCCGGACTCCGACGTGCTGGACCGGTCGCACGAGTTCCGGGTGTTCGAGAACTACGACGAGTACTCGGAGTGGAACGGCATCTTCAACGCGGTGGTGCAGTCGTGACGGCGATCGGGGTCGCCGGGCCGGGTGCCGCACCGACACCGGGCGCCGGTCCTGCGCCCGTCCGTCGGGGGCGGCGTCGCAGCACACCGTTCCTGCTCGCGCTCGTGGGCACCGCGTACCTCTGCGTGTTCTTCGTCATCCCGCTCGTCTCGGGGCTCATCGTCTCGCTCATGTCGGGCAACCCGGACGACGGCTACACCTTCACGTGGAACTGGGGGATCTACGGGTCCCTGTTCGTCGACCCGCAGGTGCCGTACCTGACGTTCCTCCTCCGATCCCTCTGGTACGGCGCCGCCGCCACGGTCGTGACCATCATCGTGGGGTACCCGGTGGCGTACTTCATCGCGTTCCGGGTGTCCCCGCGGTGGAAGAACCCGTTGCTCATGCTCGTGTTCGTGAGCTTCCTGGTGTCGTTCATCATCCGCACCGACATGTGGGCGTTCGTGCTCGCGTCGCAGGGGCCGGTCGTCACGTTCCTGCAGGCGATCGGCCTGGCCGGCAAGGACTTCCACATCCTCGGCACCGGCGGCGCGGTGATCTTCGGCGACGCCTACAACGACCTGGCCTTCATGGTGCTGCCGATCTACGCCGCCCTCGAACGCATCGACCCACGACTCGGCGAGGCCGCCAACGACCTGTACGCCGGCAAGTTCCGGGCGTTCTGGCACACCACCTTGCCGCTGTCCCGGTCGGGCATCTTCGCCGGTGTCCTGCTCGTCTTCATCGACAGCGTCGGGGATCCGGTGAACTCGGCCCTGCTGGGCGGCACGAACACGTACACGATCGGCCAGGCGATCCAGGACGCCTACTCCGGCAACCAGCAGTACAACGTCGCCGCGGCGCTGTCGACCGTGCTCATGGTCGTGCTCGGCATCATCCTGTTCATCTACGCCCGCGTCTCCGGCACCGACGACCTCGAGGACCTCGTATGACCGCCGTCGCACCGACCCGTCCGTCCGCCGCCCCGGCCACCGGTGAGATCGCCCGCGGTCCGAGCCGCCACGGTGTGAACCGCCGCGGTCCCTGGCTCGCGATCGTGTACTGGGTCACCATCGCGATCACCCTCGTGCCGATCGTCTACATGATCGTGTACTCGTTCAACGACGCCCCGACGAACCGGCTGTCGTTCGCGTGGAACGGCTTCACGACCTACTGGTACGCGAACCTGGTCAACGTGTCCGGGCTCGGCGCCGCGTTCGTCACCTCGGTCGTCGTCGCGTTCCTCGCCGCGATCATCTCGGTCGCGATCGGGCTGCCGCTGGCCCTGGCGCTGGAGCGGTACCGGTTCCCGGGCCGTGGTGCCGTGAACGCCGTCGTCTTCGCGGACATCGCGGCGCCGTCCATCGTGGTCGGCTCGGCGTCGCTCTCCTTCTTCTTGTCGGTGGGACTCGGCACCGGGTTCCTGACCGTGCTCATCACGCACGTGGCGTTCGACGTCGCGTACGTCGTGGTGGTGCTCCGGGCCCGGATCTCCGGCACGTCGCGGGTGCTCGAGGAGGCCGCGAGCGACCTCGGTGCGACGCCGTTCCAGGCCTTCCGGCTCGTCACTTTGCCGTTGCTCGCGCCGGGGATGCTCGCCGCCGGGTTGCTGGCGCTCGCGATGTCGATCGACGACTACGTCATCACCTCGTTCGTCGCGGGGCCCGCGGTCACCTTCCCCCTGTTCGTGTACGGCGCCGCGAAGGCCGGGATGCCGCCGCAGGTGCTGTGCTTCGGGACGCTCGTGTTCGCCGTGGGGCTGCTCGTCGCGCTGCTGAACGGGGCGCTCAACCGGCGTTTGGCGCGGACGCGGGGGTAGGCGCCGGCCCGCACGGTGCGGGGTGCGCGGGCTGGTGCGGGGTTGCGCGCGTGGTGCGTGCTTGTAGCGGCGCACGGTGCGTGGAACCTCGCACGGGGTGGCGAGGTGCGCACGGTGCGGACGGGAGGCGCGTGGCGGGCTGGCGCCGTGCCTCCCGACTGCGGGGGGGGGGGGGGCGTCCACAGCACGGTGCGGGGTGCGCGGGCTGGCACCGGCACGGTGTCGGGTGCGTCGGCTGGTGCGGGGTTGCGCGCGCCGTGCGCGCTTGTAACCGGGCACGGAGCGTGCAACCTCGCACGGGGTGCATAGGTGCGCACGGTGCGGACGGGAGGCGCGTGGCGGGCTGGCGCCGTGCCTCCCGACTGTCCGCGCGCGCTGGTGCTCTGGTGCGAGGTTCCGTACTCGGTGCGAGCCCGCGCGCCTCGCACCGAGCACGGAACCTCGCACGGGGTGACGAGGCCGGGTTGATCAGGACGCAGCGTCGGCGAGCTGCGGGCCGAGTGACCGGCGTCGGGCCTGCAGCACGGGGTTGACGGTCGCGACGAGCACGATCAGCAGGCCGATCGCGATCACGAACGGCACCGGCCGGAGTGGGTCGGTCCAGCTCGTCAGGGCTGCGGGGATGCTCGCGAGTGCGAACGGCAAGGCGATGAGCACCGAGGTCACGACGAGGGCGACGGCCTCGAGGACGGCCCCGACCAGTGCGGACCGGAACGTGCCGCCGGCGACGACGAGCAGGGCCACATCGCGCCG
This sequence comes from Curtobacterium sp. PvP017, assembly GCF_054060195.1. Lineage (NCBI taxonomy): Bacteria > Bacillati > Actinomycetota > Actinomycetes > Micrococcales > Microbacteriaceae > Curtobacterium > Curtobacterium sp. PvP017. Next base: position 189,280 of record NZ_JBSSCY010000002.1, on the reverse strand, counting down.
CCGACCCGACGTGGTCATCACGACGGTCGCGGCCCCGGTGAACAGGACGATCAGGACCGGTGCGCCGAAGATCGCCAGGCCGCTGAGGTAGTACGCCGGGGAGTCCCAGACGCCGGCCAGACCGGTGAGCGCGGCGAGCATCACCGCCACTGCGAGCAGTGCGACCGCCGCGTGGCTCCGTGCGGCGTGGAAGCGCAGTGATTCACGGGCGAGGAACCAGGCGACCGGTGACCCGGGTACTGCTGCGGTCCAGGTCGAGACCAGCCGGTTGCACCACCACGGTGCCGATGCGACGACCAGGCCCATCGCCGGGACGAGGAAGATCATCGTCATCCCGCGTTCCCCCAGCAGTGTCGCGGCGTACATCGCCAGGGAGAGGCCGCCGAGGACGTACGCGGTGATGAGTCGAGCGCGGCCGAGGCGCGTCGGCTCGAGCTCGGGCTCCCGGACAGCGAAGAGTGCGGGGGTCTTCGAGGCCGCACGTGCAGCACCGAGCGCGCTCAGCACGACCACGAGGACGAACACCGCGAGCGCGACCATGGTCTCGAGGACCCCGAGTCGTGCCTCGAGCGCCGGGGCACCCGTGTTCCGCAGCGGTGCCGACAGGAACGCCATCACGGCACCGAGCACGAGGGGCGTGAGTGCGAGGGCCGTAGCGAACGCGACGAGGGACAGCGTCGCGGCCTGGCCGAGCACCACACGTTCGACCAGTCCGGGACCGATCCCCGCCAGCTGCCAGCGTGCGTGGTCCCGACGCTGCGTCCGGACCGAGAAGCCGACGAGCACGTTCAGGGCGCCGATCACCACGATCGCGTTCATCGTCCCGAACACCAGAGCGTGGTTCCGGAGTCCGGCTGCGTCGACGGGGTCGGCGATCGCAGCGGCGGTCGAGACGTCACCCGCGCACACCAGGGCGACGAGGGCCGCGAGGACCATCACGACGAAGCTCGCGGTCCACAGACGCCAGGACCGCGCCACCTCGGAGAGGACGAGTCGGGTGATCACCGGGACACCGCCTGCAGCACGTCGGCGACGGTCGGTGCGACGAGTTCGCGGTGCAGGCGTCCGTCACGCAGGACGAGCACCCGGTCGCCACGAGCCGCCGCTTCGAGGTCGTGCGTGACCATCACCACGGAGCGCGATCCCGTGGCAGCGCCCTGCAGCAAGGCGAGCACCCTCGCGCCGGACTCGGAGTCGAGGGCGCCGGTCGGCTCGTCGGCGAACACCACGTCGGGGGCCGTGACGATCGTGCGGGCGATCGCCACCCGCTGCTGCTGCCCGCCGGAGAGCTGCCCGGGTCGCTGCCGGGCCACGTCGGACAGGCCGACGGCGGCGAGGGCGTCGTGGACGGCGGTCCGGTCGAGTGAGCCGGACGCGAGGCGCAGCGGCAGGGCGACGTTGTCGAACGCCGTCAGTGCCGGGATGAGGTTGTACGACTGGAACACGAACCCGAGGTGGTCGCGGCGGAACCGTGCGAGGGCGTCCCCGCGGAGCGTCGACAGGTCGGTGCCGTCGATCTGGACCGAGCCGGAGGTGGGGGAGTCCAGTCCGGACAGGCACTGCAGCAGCGTGGACTTACCCGACCCGCTGGGTCCGACGATGGTCACGAACTCGCCGCGGGGGACGGACACCGTGATGTCGTCGAGGACGATGGCTTCCCGTTCGCCGGGGCCGCGGAATGACCTGGACAAACCGACGGCGGAGATGAGGGAGTTCATCATTCCAATATATTACATATGTTACGAGCGTGAGTCGGGCGGTGTGCCGCGGCGCGCGCCACAGCCGCCGCGCGTAGGTTCCAGCCATGAGTGCAGAGCTGACGCTCGGCGCCGAGGAAGAGCTGCACCTCATCGACCTCGAGTCCGGCCGACTTTCCGCGAAGGCCCCGCGCCTTCTGCCCAAACTGCCCACCGACCGCTTCGGCGCCGAGCTGCAGCGCACGACGATCGAGACGAACACCCCGGTGGTGCGGACCCTCGACGACCTGCGGCGGGTGATCGTCGACCTGCGCAGTGAGCTCAGTGCCGCGATCGCCCCGGCCGGGGTCACGATCGCCGCCGTCGGCACCGCGCCGAGGTCGGAGTACGCCGACTTCGAGCTGAGCGCCGGCGGTCGGTACGGCCGGATGCAGGAGCAGTACCGGATGCTCGTCGACGAACAGCTCATCTGCGGCCTGCAGGTGCACGTCGGGGTGAGCGACCGCGACCTGGCGGTGCTCATCGCCCAGCGGGTGGCGCCGGTGCTCCCGTCACTGCTCGCCCTGAGCGCGTCGAGTCCGTTCTGGAACGGGCAGGACACCGGGTACGCCTCGTTCCGGAGCATCATCTGGCAGCGGTGGCCGTCGGCCGGCAGCTTCGGTCCGGTGGAAGACGCCGCCGAGTACGACCGGGTGCTCGACGACCTGATCGCCTCGGGCGTGATCGCCGACAAGAAGATGGCCTACTTCGACGTGCGGCCGTCGTCGCACGCGCCGACGCTCGAACTGCGGGTCTGCGACGCGACCCCGGTGGTGGACGACGCCGTGCTCATCGCCGGACTCTTCCGCGCCGCCGTGCGCAAGGCCGAGAAGTCGGTCGTGTCCGGCGCCGAGTGGCACCCTCGTAGTGAACCCCTGCACCGTGCGGCGATGTGGCAGGCCGCCCGCTCCGGGTTGAGCGGGGAACTCGTCGGCCTCGGACAGCACCCCGAACGCCTGCCCGCCGAGGTCGCGGTGCGCCAGCTCGTGTCCCGCCTGCGCCCGGAGCTCGAGGAGCTGGGCGACTGGGGCACGGTGACGGAACTCCTCGACGCGACCCTGGCCCGCGGCAACTCCACCGACCGGCAGCGCACCGCCTACGCCGAGCGCGGGGAGATGGACGACGTCGTCGCCCTGGTGGTGGAGGACACCGCGGGGCTCCCGTCCGGACGCGACGAGGACCCGGTGGTCCCGATCCCCGGGTACCGCGTCCGTGCCGGTGACGAAGCGGTCGGCCCCGGGGCGCGCCCCCGTCCGGCGTTCCGCGAGCTGGCGGCCTTCTTCGACGGCTGGGACGCCGAGACCGCGATCGACCGCTGCACCGCCCGTGACGCCTGGACCCGCGAGCACCACGTCGGCTTCGTGGTGGACGGCGGTGCGCAGGCGTTCGGCTGCGACCTGGTGCCCCGGACGATCAGCGCGTACGAGTGGTCGCAGCTCGAGCGGGGCCTGGGGCAGCGTGCCCGCGCGATCGAACTGTTCTTGCGTGACGCGTACGGCGAGCGGCGGATCGTGGCCGACGGCGTGCTGGACGCGGACCACTTCGTCGGCGCGAAGGGCTGGGACCCGGACGCCACCCGGCTGCCGGCGACCGCCGTCCGTGCGCCGGTGCTCGGGTTCGACCTGGTGCGGAACGAGTTCGGCGGCTGGCGGGTGCTCGAGGACAACGTCCGCTCGCCCTCGGGCGTCGCGTACGGCATCGCCCTGCGCGAGCTGATGGACGACGTCGTGCCGGACGCCCCGCGGCCGGCGCACCTGCGCGACCCGCACGGCGTGATCGACCGGCTGCGCCGGACCCTCTGCGCGAACACCACCGCGGTGACGGGCGCGACCGACCCCGTGATCGCACTGGTCAGCGACGGCCCCGCCGCTGGCGCGTGGTTCGAGCACCGCAGGCTGGCCGACGGGGCCGGGTTGCGCCTCCTGTCCGGGTCGGACCTGGACGTCCGTGACGGACGCGTTGTCGACGCGACGACGGGCGACGTGCTCGACGGGCTGTACCTGCGGATCGACCGCGACGTCAGTGCGCTGACGGCGGAGCACGCTCCCGACCTCGGTGCGCGGATCCTCGACGCGGCGGAGGCAGGCCGCGTCTACCTGGCGAACGCGCCGGGCAACGCGCTGGTCGACGACAAGGCGATGTACGTCACCGTGCCGGACCTGATCTGGTACTACCTGGACGAGAAACCCCTGCTGGCATCGGTGCCGACGTACCGCACGAGCATCGAGGTGGAACGGCTGTCGGTCCTGGACCGCGTCGGGGAACTCGTCACGAAGCCGGTCGACGGCGAGGGCGGGCGCGGGGTCTTGATCGGACCGAGCGCAAGCGCCCCCGAGGTGGCCGAGCGACGGCGTGAGATCGCCGCGGACCCCGCCGGGTGGGTGGGGCAGGAGGTGGTGCAGCTGTCCTCGCACCCGACGATCGGACCGGCCGGTCTCGACCCGCGGCACGTGGACCTGCGGGCCTTCGTCTACGCGACGGGGACCGGACCGGACGACGTGCACCTGGCCGACGTGGCCCTGACCCGCGTCGCTCCCGAGGGCAGCATGGTCGTCAACTCGTCGCAGGGCGGCGGCGCGAAGGACACGTGGATCGTCGGGACGACAGGGGAGCGCTGATGTGTGGACTCGCGGGTGAGATCCGGTTCGACGGCCGAGCGCCGGACGTCGGGGCGGTCGCCCGGATGACCGGCTGCATGACGCACCGCGGCCCGGACGGTGACGGCCTGTGGGCTCGTGGCCCGGTCGCCCTCGGGCACCGCCGGCTGTCCATCGTCGACCTGTCCACCGCGGGCGCGCAGCCGATGGTGCTGGCCGAGGCCGGGCTGACGATCGCCTACAACGGGATGGTCTACAACTACCGGCAGCTCCGCGACGAGCTGCACGGCAAGGGGCACCGGTTCGCGTCGACGTCGGACACCGAGGTCATCGCCGTCGCCTACGCCGAGTGGGGCACGGCCTTCGTCGACCACCTGATCGGGATGTTCGCCATCGCCATCTGGGAGCACGCCAGCGGTCGGCTGGTCCTGGCCCGGGACCGGCTCGGCATCAAGCCGCTCTACGTCGCGCCGGTGCGGGGCGGGCTGCGGTTCGCGAGCTCCCTGCCCGCGATCCTGGCGGGGGACGGCGGCACGGGCGCTGGGAGCATCGACACGTCCATCGATCCCGTCGCCTTCGCCTCGTACATGAGCTTCCACTCGATCGTCCCCGCGCCCCGCACGATCCTGTCCGGCGTCGGCAAGCTCCCGCCCGCCACCGTCCGGGTGATCGAGCGCGACGGCACCGCCCGCGACACCGTCTACTGGGCGCCGCGGTTCGAACGCGACCCCGCCAAGGCCGACTGGACCGACCGGGACTGGGAGCAGGCGTTCATCGGCTCGCTCCGCACCGCGGTCGAGCGGCGCATGGTGTCCGACGTCCCCGTGGGCGTCCTGCTGTCCGGCGGGATCGACTCGTCCCTGGTCGTCGGGCTGCTCGCCGAGGCCGGGCAGCAGGACCTCGCCACGTTCAGCATCGGCTTCGAGGCGGCGGGCGGTGAGTCCGGCGACGAGTTCGAGTACTCGGACCAGGTCGCGGAGCACTTCGGCACCGACCACCACCGCATCCACATCCCCTCGTCGCGCCTGCTCGACGGCATCGACGGTGCGGTCGCCGCGATGAGCGAGCCGATGGTCAGCCACGACTGCGTCGCGTTCTACCTGCTGTCGCAGGAGGTCTCCCAGCACGTCAAGGTCGTGCAGTCCGGTCAGGGCGCCGACGAGGTACTCGCCGGCTACGACTGGTACCCGCCGCTCGCCGACGTCCCCCGCGACCAGGCCGCCGAGGCCTACCGTTCCGTGTTCATGGACCGCCGCTGGCCGGCACTGCAGGGGCTGCTCGGGGAGCGTTGGAAGAGCGACGACGACACCCCGTCGGCGTTCGTCGACCGCGAGTTCGCGCGTTCCGGAGCGGAGACGAGCGTCGACGCCGCGCTCCGCAGCGACACCACGATCATGCTCGTCGACGACCCGGTGAAGCGCGTCGACAACATGACGATGGCGTGGGGGCTCGAGGCCCGCGTGCCGTTCCTGGACCACGAGTTCGTCGAGCTCGCCGGTGCGATCCCACCCGCGCTCAAGCTGTCGGACGGCGGCAAGGGCGTCATGAAGCGGGCGTCCCGCGGCATCGTCCCCGACAGCGTCATCGACCGCAGCAAGGGGTCGTTCCCGGTGCCCGCGATCCGCCAGCTCGAGGGCCCGTACCTGGAGCGCGTCCGTGACGCGCTGCACGCACCCGAGGCGCGGGAGCGCGGGCTCTTCGACCCGGGTACGGTCGAGCGGATGCTCCAGGACCCGAACAGCACGCGGACCGAGATCGGCGCGAACGCGCTCTGGCAGCTCGGCCTGATCGAGATGTGGTTGCAGCAGCAGGGGGTGCGGTGATGCAGCCGGGAGGCGGGGCGAGCGTCGCGTCGTCGGCCGACGTCCGTCCCTCGGTCATCACCAGGGCCGCGGCCGACCTGGGTGAGCGGCTCGCCGCCGCGTGGGGGTCGTGGGGCCCCACCATGACCCGGAACGCCCGGCGCGTGGCGTTCGTCTCCGACCGGCACGGCACCCCCGAGGTGTTCGTGCAGGACGTCGTCGTCGACGGCGAGGTGCCCGAACCCGTCCGGATCGCGCTGTCCGACGACCCGGTGATCCGGGTGTCGTGGTCGTCCGACGGGGAGTGGCTCGCCGTGGCCATCGCGACCGACGGCGGCGTGAAGCAGCAGGTCTGGGTGGTGCGGCCGGACGGCACCGACGCCGCGCAGATCGCCGGCTCGCGGTACCAGCACGCCGAACTCGGGCCGTGGAGCCGCAGCGGGCACCGGGTCGTCATCACCCTGCCCTCGACCGAAGCCGACCAGCCGGCCCGCTCGTACCTGGTCGACCCGGTCTCCGGCGACCGCGACGACCTGGCCGTCGGCGAACTCATCCACATCCTCGACCTGTCGGTGGAGGAACGGCTCGTCGTGCTGAGCGACGGGCAGCGCGGCCAGGAGTTCGTCGTCGTGGTCGACCGACTGACCGACGAGAGCCACGCCCTGTTCGCCGACGACCCCGACGGGTCCGCTGACATCGCGTTCCTGCGGCCCTCGCCCGCGAGCGAGACCAGCCCGCTCGTCGCCTACGTCGCCACCGAGGCCGGACTGCCCCGCCGCGGACTCGTCGCCCAGCCCGTCGGACCCCACGGCTGGCGTGGCACACCCCGGCGGATCATCGAACGCGACGACGCCGAACTCGAGTACCTCGACGCCGACGACGCCGGCCGCACGCTGCTGCTCGTCTGGAACGTCGACGGGCGCAGCGAACTCGACCTCATCAACACCCACGACGCCTCGCGGACACCGGTACCCGACCTGCCCGGGTACGTCGTCACCGACCCGGTGCTGAGCCGTGACGGACGGAGCGTGCTGCTCGCCGTCGAAGGGCCGACCCGACCGCGGGAGCTCTGGCGGCTCGACACGAACGCACTCACCTGGAGCCGGGTCACCGACGTGCCCGCACTGCCCGACGTGCCGCTGGTCGAGCCGACGCTCGAGCGGTTCGCCGCCCGTGACGGACTGGAGCTGACCGGCTGGCTGTACCGGGCAGTGGAGCCGGCCGCGTCGTCGGCGGATGCCGATGGCGTGACGCAGGACGTTCCTCCCGGCCCGCGCGCAGCGCTCGTCCACCTGCACGGCGGACCGGAGTCGCAGGAGCGACCCACGTTCTCGCCACAGCACCAGGCGCTCGCCGCCGCCGGGGTGACCGTGTTCGCCCCGAACATCCGCGGATCGTCCGGCTACGGGCACGAGTTCGTACACGCCGACGACCTGGCGTTGCGGTGGAACGCGCTCGCCGACGTCGTCGACTGCGCGCGGTTCCTGGTGACCAACGGGTACGCCGAGCGGTCCCGCGTCGCCGTCGAGGGGCGCTCGTACGGCGGGTACGCGACCCTCGCGTCGTTGGCGTTCACGCCCGACGTGTTCGCGGCCGGGGTCGCGGTGTGCGGGATGAGCGACTTCGCGACCTTCTACCGGGACACCGAACCGTGGATCGCCTCGGCGGCCGCGACGAAGTACGGACACCCCGTCGACGACGAAGCGCTGCTCGCGGCCCTGTCGCCGATGCGTGCCATCGACGACGTCACGGCGCCGCTGCTCGTCGTGCACGGCGAGCTCGACACGAACGTCCCCGTCGGCGAGGCGCACCAGGTGGTCGCGGCGCTGCGGGAGCGGTCGCACGACGTCGAGTACCTCGAGCTCGCGGGCGAGGGGCACGAGTACCGGCGGGCGTCGTCGCGGGCGCTGCTGGTGCGCCGGATGGTGGAGTTCGTGGCGGCGCGTTTGGCGTGAGGCGCCGGTCGCGGGTTCTCGGAGGGGGCGTCACGGGGTGCAACGATGCGCCGGCGTCGCTCGCCGCGGGCAGAGAATGGTGGGATGACGACGACTGACCTGACCCGACCCGGAGAGGTCCTCGTGACCTCGGCAGCGGACGTCGAGCTGGTCGTGCAACGCGCCACGAACCACTACGCCTCCGGGGTCGTCGCGGACACCACCGGGTGGGCCGACGGCGATCGTCGGTGGATCGAGGACCTCGGGTTCCGTGGTGGTGATGCCCGCGGCGAAGCGCTCCGGACCCTCGACCTGACCATCGCCGACGACGGCACCCCGACGCGCGTGCTCGACGCGCCCGCCATGGCCGCGCTGAACAGCCACCATGCGCGGTTCGCCGAGCGGCGCGGCGACGTGGTCCGCTACCAGACCGACGTGTCGGTGTGGACGGGGATCCCGGAGCGACCCACTGCGCAGGACTGGGAGGACGTCCGGGTGCTGCTCGGGTCGGGTGGGATGCTCGGCGTCGGTGCGGCTGCCGTCCTGCCGTCGGGGTGGGAGCTCGTCGAGGGCGCCGGGGGCGTACAGCTCACCGGTGAGGCGATCGAGGGTGCGCCGGACCCCGAGGCCGTCGTGCTGACGCCGGACGACGTGCCGGAGATGACCGCCCTGGTGGAGCGGACGAAGCCGGGGCCGTTCCTGCCGCGCACGATCGAGCTCGGCACGTACCTCGGCATCCGACGCGACGGTCGGCTCGTCGCCATGGCGGGGGAGCGCCTGCACCCGCCGGGGTGGACCGAGATCAGCGCGGTGTGCACGGACGAGGCGTACCGGGGGCAGGGGTTCGGGCGTCGGTTGGTGCTCGCCGTCGCGCACGGGATCCGGGAGCGGGGCGAGATCCCGCTGATGCACGCGGCCGCCGGGAACACCGGGGCGATCGGGCTGTACCAGCACCTCGGGTTCCGACTGCGGGACCGGGGAGCACCGCGGTTCGTGCGGGTGCCGTGAGCTGCGTTCGACGAGGCCTCGGTAACTGATGTACGGGAATGTCACCGGTGGAGTATCGTCTGCGGGGACCGTCATCGTCTTCCGGGGAGAGCCTTGCCATCGAACCTGCCTGTCCGCCCGATCGCCGCACTGTTCGCTGCTCTGAGCGTCGTCCTCGGAACTGCCGGACCAGCCGCGGCTGCGGCCGCTGCCGTCGCCGAGACGACCATCGGCCTCCGGGTCGCCGTCACGAAGGACGGCAACGGTCCCTTCACCGCGAACGACGGGCCAGGTGGTGACGCGAACGACTCGAACGGGATCGTGCGGACGCTCGATGCGGTCACGTACACCGTGACGACGAGCGCGAACGGCGGGCCGAGCATCGGCCAGCGGTTCGTCCTGACCGCACCGGCCGGCACGACATGGGCGGGACTGCCCGCATCGTGCACGGCCGAAGGGTCCCGTGTCGACGGTCGGGAGCTGCACTGTGGCATCGGTGACCTCAGGGAAGGTCAGGCGATCGCCGTGCCGGCCGTGCTGGACATCTCGAGCGACCTGCAGAACGGCGACGTCATCGACGTCACCGCAGCTGCGACCGCTGACAACTCGGGCAACGGTGTCGTCGAGGCGGACGCACCACGCACGACCGTCTCCGCGGCAGCTCGGTACGACCTCTCGAAGAACATCAACGCCTCGGTGCTCACCCCCGGGTTCACTGGTCCGGGGGGCGAGCGGGGGATCCGGCTGGTGTACCCGATCGCCGTCACGTGGGAGCCCGTCGTCCCCGGACAGGGCCTGCTCGGCTTCGAGAAGAGTGTCGGCCCGATGACCTTCACGGACGACCCGTCGGAGATCCTCGGCGACCTGCCGTCGCGTGCCCAACTGTGGAACGGTTCCGCACCCGCCTGCGGGGTCAACGAGGTCACCGAGTGGCGGATGTCGAACCTCCCGGGCGGTCGGGGTGGGGGAGCGCGGAACGTCGTCGACTCCGGAACGATCGAGTGCTCGCAGGCGGCCCCGGGCGACGACATCGACGTGACCATCTCCGGGTCCGTCACGGATCCCGCCCGCGTGCCGACCCAGTCCGTCGGTGGCGGCCCGATCGCCGGTGGCGACAAGGCGTACTTCGTGTCCGGCTACATCAGCGTGTGGATGCCCTACCCGCCGACGGGCACGTCGGTCGTCTCCGTGAACGAGTACTCCCCCCTCCAGACGACCTCGGCCAGCGGCGCGCAGAACTACCCCGGCTCCACGGAGCCGATGGCGAACAACACGGCGTCCCGCAACATCGTCGAGCTCGGCCCGGGGAGCGCCGGCAAGCGTCTCTACCGCGCTGTGGGCGGGACGGTGGTGGCGGGCTCCGCGAAGGCGGGTGATCCGTGGGCGACGAAGGGCGACGTGCTCCGCAGTGAGGTCACCGTGCACAACGACGGCATCGGGGAGTACCGCGGCACGATCCTCTGCGACACGTTCGACCGCACGACGCAACGTCTCACGCGAGCCGGGACCGATCAGCAGGCTGCATGGGTCGCGGGCCTCGCCGACGGGGAGATCGAGTACGCGGCGTACGACATGGGGTCCGCGGCGAGCGGGCAGCAGCAGGCCTGCGGCGACGCCGACCTGGCGTGGTACGCCGATCCGGACGACGTCCCGGGCGGTATCGCCGGCGTCGGAGCGGTCCGCGCGACGGGGGACGTCCTCGGTGGGACCTGGGCCGTGCTCTACTCGCGCGTCACGGTCGAGGGAGCGACCGACGGCACTCGTGCGCACGACTTCGGACACGTCTTGTTCGGGGACCACGTGACGACCTGGACGCACGACACCTCGGTACCCGAGGTCGGAGCCGGCGGCTTGGCGGACAGCGTCCTCATCACGGAGAACCTCGCCCGGACGACGAAGAAGATCGTCGATCCGGGCCACGACGCCGGGACCACCCCCGACCGGACGAGCTTCACGGTGGCGGGCACCACACTCGAGTACGCCCTCTACCCGACCCTGACCAACGGCAACACGACGGGTCGGCCCACCACGGTGACGGTCCGCGATGTGCTGCCGCTGCACAGTCAGTACGTCCCCGACAGCGCGTCCGTCCGACCAACGGTGATCGACACCGTCGCGGACGACGCCGGGAAGGACCACCAACGTCTCACGTGGGAGTTCTCGGACGTCGAGCCCAACGTCACCATCGATCCGATCACGTACGAGGCGCACGTTTCCGCACTCGCCCCAGCGGGCCCGATGACCAACCGGACGAGCATCTCGTCCCCCTCGGACAAGTCCGAGCAGTTCCGGCGCGAGGCCGAGCGTGCGGTACAGATCGTGAACACCGGTGGCATCGGTGTGGAGAAGCGGGCGACCGAGCCCGTCGTGGCCACCGGTGACCCGCTCGAATGGGAACTGGGCTACACCAACACCGATGCGTCGAACGTCCACGGCCTGGATCTCATCGATGTCCTGCCGTACGTGGGTGATCCACAACGATCGGACTTCCACGGGTCGTTGGCGCTCGCTGCCGGCGTGGCCGTCGACCGATCTGCGGGTGAGACCGTGCGGTACACCACCGCCGAACCGGGGTCTGTCTCGCTCGACCCGGAGGACCCGTCCAACCGACCTGGTGGCTCCACCGTCTGGTGTGCTGCGGAAGACTTCGGGAAGTCGGGGTGCGCATCGTCCTTCTCGGCGGTGACCGCGTTCCGGATCGAGCGGACGAGTGCGGTCCAGCCCGGCGCGACCGTGAACCACCATCTCTCCCTCGTGACCACCGGCCAGCAGGACGGTGACACGTACGTGAACCGATTCGGGCTGCGCGCGTCAAACCTCGCGCTTCCGGTGCGGTCGAACCCGGCGAGCATCCGCGTCGCGTCCGGCGCCATCGGTGACCTCGTGTGGACCGACACCGACCGTGACGGCCTGCAGGACGACGACGAGCAGGGTCAGCGGGGTGTCGGCGTCCACCTGGCTGGCACTGACGACCGCGGCGACGAGGTGTCCCTCGACACCGTGACGGACGCCGACGGGACGTACTCGTTCGACGGGCTCCGCCCAGGCGCCTACGTCGCGACGTTCCGTGCGCCCGACGGCAGGCAGTTCACGCGGGAACACGTCGGCCACGACGACGCGGTGGACTCCGATGCGGACGGAGACGGTGCGACCGGCACGGTCGTCCTGGATTGGATCCACACACCGGAGGGGGCGAAGGACGTGATCACGCGTGACCAGACCGTGGACGTCGGCATCGTGCCCGCAGAGGAGACCGTCTCGCCGGAGGTCCCGACCAGCCCTGCGGACGGAGCCGGACCGGGTTCCGCTGCCGGCCCGGCCGATCCCGGTCCTGGGACCGCTGCCGACCAGATCGGGGGACGACTCGCCTTCACCGGGAGCGGCCCCGTCGTCGCCGGCATCGTCAGTGCGCTGTTCCTCGTGCTGATCGGCTCCGCCGTGCTCCGGAGGCGACGTCGCGCAGTGCAGCGCTGAGACGGTCGATCGCCCACGAGGCCGCTGCTGACCGGGGGGAGGGCGTGCTCGGACCCGGGTTCGGAACGGTCAGAAGGCGGCGAGGGCGTGGCGGAGCATGTCGTGTCCCTGCGCCTCGAAGCCCTCGTCACCGACGGCGTGAGCCCAGGTCGCGGTGCCGACGGCCTCGCGGAGTTGGAGCCATCGCCAGGCGTCCGGCTCGCGCGGATCGTGGCCGTAGCCCGCGAAGAACGCCGCCTCGAGGGCGGGATCGTGCTGCCAGTGGAGCACTGCGAGGCGGGTGAGGTCGAAGGACGCTGGGCGCCAGCCGAACCGGCCGAAGTCGATGACGCGCAGCCTGCGGGCGCGGATGCGGCTGTCGTTGTCGGCGTTGGTGTCGTCGTTGTCGCCGTCGTTGCCGTTGTCGACGATCCAGTTGCGTGGGTGGAAGTCGCCGTGGGTCGGGACCAGGGGCTCGTCTGCGTGGTCGGTGGGGAGCATCTCGAGCGCCGCGCGGGTCCGGGCGACGACGTCTGCCGAGATCCGGTGCGGGGCATCGAGCGCGCGGAGGGCCTTCGCCTGTTCGTGCAGCAGGAACGTCGGGTCGTGCCGGATGCCCTGGTCGTGCAGGCGCCGGAGGACTGCGCCGGCCTGCCGGTGGACGTCAGGGGCGTGCTCGTCCGCGGTGCCGAGCGCGAGGTGACCGGGGACGCGTTCGAGGACGAGGACACGGTGCTCTTCGTCGGCGGACACGAGGGCGCCGGCGTCCCCGGCAGTGCGCAGTGCGTCGGTCACGGTCCGGTGGGCCTCGAGTTCCCGGGGGAAGTGGGTGTTGTCCTGGCCCGAGGCCTTCACGGTGTAGCTGTCGTCGCCGGCGACGACGTGCAGGACCCTCGTGTCGAGCAGACCCCACGAGTCGTCCGCCACCAAGACCGCGTCGGGGAGCGTCCGGAACACGAACGCGATCTGGTCGTCATCGAGTCCGGTGTCGCCCCACTGCATGGCGGCACGCTACCCGGTCCGCTCTGCGCACCGCGGCCGTTCTGGGGGCTTGTCGGACCTTCCGCTCCCTCGGACACTGATGCAGCCGTCCGCCACCGTGGTTCGGGTGCGGTGTGATCAAGGAGGGCGCAGTGCGCACGTCATCGAAGGCCGCAGCCGCGGTCGCACTCGGGTTCGTCCTGACGGCGGTCTTCGCCGCACCGGGGATCGCCGGAGCGCCCAACTGCCGAGGGGACAGCATCTCGGTTCACGACCTCGCCTCCGGGTGCCACGGCGGCTCTGGTGTGATCGCGCTCGACGACGGCCGGACCTTCGCGGTGCCCGCCGCGGGCGTCACGCTCACCGCCGCGCCCGTCGCCGAAGGGGACACCGACCCCGGTGACGTGGTGATCGCGAACCGTGGTGCCGCGGGCATCGCCGTGCAGGTCGACGAGGTGTGGGCCGGATCGCCCACCGCCGTCCGGCAGGAGCGCGCAGCCCAGCAACGGCGAACGCTCGGGGCGACGATCCGTGGCACCGTCTCGCACGGCGGCGCCACGACGTCCGCGAGCTGCGGGAGCAAGGCGTACGTGCTGACCGGCGCGCACTGGGAGTCCCCGGTCCGGTGGCGGTACAACCCGAGCGGGGCGAAGGTGTCGAACGTCGCAGCGATCCAGCGCGGCGCCGAAGCGTGGACCGGCACGATCACGGCGTGCGGTCAGACGGTCCGGTCGACCGCGGCCCAGGAGTACCTCGGCACCGCGACGCAGAAGCCTGCGGTCACCGCCGACGGGGGCTGCGGGACCTCGAACCGGACGAGCGTCATCGGGTGGGGCAAGTTGCCGTCGAAGACCCTCGCGCTCACGTGCATCTGGTCCTTCACGGACGGGGTCGCCTTCGAGACCGACCAGCGCTACTCGACGAGCCACCGGTGGGGATCGACCAGCACCTGTTCGGGCAACCGGTTCGACCTGCGCGGCATCGCGACGCACGAGTGGGGGCACTCGTACGGGCTCGGACACACGGCGCAGAAGTCCGGGCTCGTGATGAAGCCGTCGTCGACCGTGTGCGACACGGCGCAGCGGACGCTCGGGCTGGGGGATGTGCGGGGGATCGCGGCGTTGTACTGAGCGCTGCTTTCGTCCACTCGCCCGTATCGGCGCGCCGCCCGTCGTTTCGACCCCCACATATGGGGGTGCGGTGCTGAGTGATGCTCCGTAACGTGCTGTGGAGTTGCACAGTGCAGCCATGGGGGCTGTGCGCTGGTGCGACGTGCTGAGGGGTTCTTTTCGCGTGTTCGCTGCGTCGTTGTCTGGTCGTGTCCGTGGAGTTCTGCTGGCGGTGGTGACGTTGGTCGCGCTGTTGGGTTCGTTGCTGGTGGTGGTGTCGCAGCCGACACCGGCGCAGGCGGCTGTGACGGGGACGGGCGGGCAGTACGTGCCCATGCCGTCGAATGCCCGGGTGCTCGGTGGTGGCACGTCGAAGGGCACCTACCGGACTGTCAAGGTTGCCGGGGTGGATGGTCTGCCGTCGTCCGGGATCGGTGCGGTGACGATGATGGTCACGATCGTCGCCCCCGCCGGGCAGGGCCAGCTGTTCGGTCGTCCGTCGTCGTCGGATCCGTCGACGCTGCTGATGGTCTACAACGCCGGCGTCGGTGGGAACACGTCGAACTCGAGCCTGCTCGCGGTCGCCGATGACGGCACGATCCAGGTGATGACGGAAACGGCGCAGTCGACCGTGATCATCGACATCACTGGCTACTACACGTCGACCAAGAACGGCGTCTCGGCGGGTGGCTTCGTGGCGATGTCGCCGGCTCGTGTGCTGGACTCTCGTGACGGCACTGGTGCCGCAGCTGGGCAGATCCCGGCGGGATCTCAGCGCACCATCCAGGCGACCGGATCGAACGGTATCCCGGCGGGTGCGGCAGCGGTCGCGGTGAACATCGTCGTGATCAACCGTGAGGCCAAGGCGGGCTACGTCCGTCCCACGCCGACGGATGGGGTCCGCAGCACGGGTGTCCTGAACTACAACTCCACCGCGGGTCTGACGACGGCGATGAACGCGCAGGTCGCACTGAACTCCGCTGGGAAGTTCAGCCTCAGCACCGCCGAGGGCGGCGGGAAGATCGACCTCGTCGTCGACATTCAGGGCTACTTCCTGCAGTCCAACCCGGGTGGCGGTTTCACACCCCAGGCCGGCCGGCTCGTTGACACCCGGACAACGGCCAGCATCGCCGCGGGTGCGTCGTTCGCGGTGCAGGTTGGCGGTCGCGCAGGTGCTCCGACGGTCGAAGGTGGACTCTCGGCTGCTGCGGTGACGTTCACCGCAGTGAACAACAGCGGTGCGGACTCCTACGCGAAGATGTGGGCTGACGGGGCAGCGGAGCCAGACTCCTCAGCGATCAGCAGCGACACGACGTCGATCGTGTCGAACACCGTCGTCACACCGGTGGGCGCGAACGGGAACATCCGGATCAAGAACATGGGCACGGCCGCGATGAACTACGTCGTCGACCTGCAGGGCACCTACAACTCGCTTCCAGGCGGCCCGTCTGACACAAACCGGACCGGTCAGCGGACGTCGGCGACGACGTTGCCGTTCCCGATCACGGACCAGACCAACGCCTCCGTCGACGTCGGGACCGGCAACCTGCTCGTCACCACGACGGCGATGAGCCTGCCGGGTGTGACGCAGAACACCACGATCGGCGCCGCGTACAACTCGCGGAGCACCACCGTCGGGGATGCGAACACGATGGACGCGAACCGCTGGCAGTACGCCCTCGCCGGCGCCGGTGATCTCACGGCGAACGCAGCCGGTGTCATCTACACCGACGCCGTGGGGACGGCGTGGCAGTTCCGTCCGTCCGGGGCGCAGGGCGCGTTCATCAGCCCGGCCGGTTTGCAGCAGACCCTGACCCGCATCGACAACAGCACGACGCACGAGTACACGCTGAAGGGGTGGACCTCGAACTCGACCACGCACTTCAACCTCGCCGGCCAGCCGACGTCGATCGTGGACCGGAACAAGAACCAGATCAGCTTCAACTCCGATGAGCCCGGCTTCACCCTGAAGTCCCTCGTCTCGACTGCGGGTGTGTCCGGGGCGCGGACGGCGAACTCGTCGTACGCGAACGGTGTGCAGACGTTCTCGCAGACCAGCGGCTCGAGCAAGCGGAGTGTGTCGTGGGCGAAGAACAGCACCGGTGACATCACGACGTACACGGACGCGCTCGGGAAGAAGACCACGTTCGGGTACACCAGCGGTGACCTCACCTCGATTACGGCGCCCGAGGGTGGTGTGACGGCGTTCACGTACGACTCGTCCGACCGCGTCACCAAGGTCGAGCAACGCAACACCACCGCCGGTTCCCCGGGCACCGCTGTGACGCGGTTCTCGTTCAAGGACGACACCACGACACTGGTCGCCGACCCGCGGTCCGATCAGTCGGCTGCTGTGGCGGATGCCAAGCGCACCACCTACACGCTCGACGGCAACGACCTGGTGACGAAGGCCGTTGATCCGGCCGATCGGGAGCGGGGCCGCGAGTACAACCCGGCGAACAACGGCGTCGCCACCGCCACCGTCGGCAAGGAGGGCGGCACTGGGACCTCCGCTCAGTCGAAGTCGACGAACGACTACGGCAAGAACGAGAGCCAGTCCTTGACGAAGAGCACGAGCAGCTCCGGAGCATCGTCGTCCGCGACCTACGACGCGCCGGGGGCTGCGAACAAGTACCTGCCGTCCTCGACCACGGACTCCGCTGGTGACAGCACGTCGTACGGGTACAGCGGTGTCGGCAACCAGACCTCCACCAGCACCGGAGGTACGGCGGATGCGGCGAAGGCGGAGCTCGACTACAACTCTGACGGAACCGTCAAGACCGCGACCGCGCCCGGGAACGGCGGTAACCCGACGAAGTACGAGTACGAGAACAAGCAGCTCAAGAAGGTCACCGCACCGAACAACCCCTCGAGCAACACCGACATCGTCGGCGCGAAGGAGTACACGTACGACGCGTTCGGACGTGTCCGGACCGAGACCGACGGTCGCGGGAACACGACGACCTACGGGTACGACAACGACGACCGAACCACCTCGATCGCCTTCAGTGACGGCACCGCGACGGTGACCAGGTCGTACGACGGAAACGGCAACCTCCTCACCGAGACCTCCGCCACCGGCACCATCACCAACACGTACGACCAGCGGAACCGCCTCACCTCCACGGTGAACACCGCCGGTGGCGGCACGGTCTCCTACGGTTACGACCTCGCCGGCAACACCGTCACGGTGACCGACGCGCAGGGGCAGGTGACACACGCGTACGACCCGTCGAACGTGCTCACCGCGACGACGTACCCGACCACTGCGGGTACGGCGAAGCAGGTCTACCTGACGGACGACCACGGCCGCCGTACCAACACCTGGCTCGGCGCACCCAGCAACGCGACCCCCGGGGTGCAGCCAGCGTCGTGGACGGGGCACCAGCAGGTCGAGTACGACTCCTCCGGCAAGATCACCCACATCAAGGCGTGGACCGGCAAGGACACCACGCTCGAGGTGAACACGAAGTACTGCTACCAGTTCGAGGCGCCCTCCGACGGCACCTGCGACGACAGCGACAAGTCCAAGGACCGCAGCAAGCTGCAGTGGACCCGCGACGGTTCCGGGCAGGCTACGAAGTACGGGTACACCTCCGGCCGGCTGACGAAGATCACCCAGTCCGGCGGCGACACCCCCACCAACTGGGCGTTCACCTACGACAAGGCCGGCAACCGCACCCGCGCCACCGCAACCAACGCCACCACCGAAGCGACGGTCAGCGACCAGCAGCTGAGCTACAACGCGCTCGGCCAGATCACCACCACCGGGTACGCGTACGACAAGACCGGCAACATGACCGCCTCGCCCGGTGCGACGTACACGTACAACGGTGCGCAGCAGATGACGTCATCCATTAAGGACGGCAAGAAAACCACGTACGAGTACGCCGGCGCGGACATGAACAAGCTCCTCTACCAGGCGACCGACGGGGGAGCGGAGTACGGCTACACGTATGGCACATCCGACTCGAACGGGGTCCCCGTGATCAGCAGCCGCGAGCTCGTTGGTACCGGCACGGCCGCGGTGATCAGCGACCCGACCACCGGCCAGCCGCTGGATCTGCGGACCACGGACGGGACGACGAGCATGTACGTCCTTGACGGGATCGGGAACCCGGTTGCATCCATCAAGGACACCGGTGCCGTGGCCTACAAGGTGACGTACGACGCGTACGGCAAGGAGCAGGTCAGCGCCGACGGCGGCAGCAGCGCGCAGTGGCAGCAGAACCCCTACGGGTACAAGGCCGGTATCCGCGCCACCAACACCGACACCGGACTCACCAAGTTCGGCTACCGCTGGCAGTCCGCCACAACCGGCACTTGGATCGAACGCGACACCCTCGACGCACCCCTCAGCCCGAGCAACGCCAACCGTTATGCATACGCCGGTCTCGATCCGATCAATGGCTCCGACCCACTCGGCCGGGCAACGTTTGGTGTGGGCTTCGAGGGGTGCTACTGGATCTGCGGCGGGGTCTCATACAACTGGGACACAGAAGGGCACAGCGGGCTTGGGTTCTCCGTTGGTGCCGGCAACCCTGGTTTCTCGATCAGCGGCACCGGTTCAACGAGCAACTTCGGTAATAGTCTTGGCGTCGAAGGTAAGTGCCAGTCCGGGCTGGCGTCCGTTGGGGCGTCTAGCGACGGTGGATTCGGCGTCGGCGCTGGGACTTCCTTCTCGAGTCCGCACTGTAGCGTGTCGGGTACCGCCAGCTGGCAGCTGACTTGACGCGAACGGAAGCAACATGCCGCAGATGATCGTTCACTATAACGCAGTTATGAATCCGGGCGGAGGGATGCCGTTTGGCGTCTGGATCGTCATCGTGATAGTGCTGGTTGCAGTGGGTGGAGCTCTCGCAATCACCCGGGGCCGTCGCAAATGAATATCTGCTCCACCACAGGTTGGGTCGTTCCATGAAAACCTTGCTCATAGTGATGTTCGCCGTAGGTGCAGTACCGTTCGCAGCTGGTGTCATCTACTGCGGACTCAACTTTCGACCGGGTCGGGATTTCCCACCGCGGAAATGGCCGATAGCCGTGATGGCCATAGGGTTCTTGCTCGCCGCGGCCGCGGTCCTCACTGGAATCGCAACAAGCGGGGCAGGCGTTGCGTAGCGGTCAAATCATGATGGTGGCCATTGGCCAGTGCTTGGCAGTGATGTTCGGCACAACGTCCTTTTTCAACTGAGCCCCGCGAGCTCAGAACCTTTGCACCGAGACTGGCGGTTTTCGGCGTCGGGGCCTCCAGCTCCTTCTCGACACCGCGGTGCGACCTTTCGGCCACCGGATCCCTTCAGTTCACGTAAGAGGATGCAAACTGGATCGGGAATGAACGACATGAATCTTCTCGCGATTAACCCTCCTGGTCCCGACGGGGGTATCCCCTTCGGGGTTTGGATAGCCGTCGTGGCGGTCATCATCGTGATCGGTACCGTGACGGCGATAAGGCGCAGGCGAAAATGAAAACCGCGGAGGGTTGATCTGCACCTGATGATCTTGCTTGTTCTGACGCTGGGCATCGGGGCGGCCTTCGTGCCACTTGCCATCGGAGTATCCGCCTCCAGCGCCAGTAGGCGGCAAGGGCGTTCCTCGAGCAATCAGCAGGTCCCGTGGCCTGAATGATCGTTCGAGGTGCCGGTCGCGACATCGTGGATTCTCTAGGATCGACACATGTCGACGACCATGCCCGGCTTCGGGACCGAACGCATCGCGCAGCTCGGCCTGCGTGACCGCGTCTACGACCGGGTGCTCGAGGTCCTGATGGGTCACGATGTCGAACCGGGCATGCGGCTGTCGATCGACGGGCTCGCCCGCACCCTCGGCGTCTCCCCGACCCCGGTGCGCGAAGCCCTCGTGCAGCTCGAACGCACCGGGCTCGTCACCCGCGAGGCCAATAAGGGCTACCGGGTCTCCCCGCCGCTGGCCGGCGACCAGCTCGAGGCACTGTTCGACGCCCGGCTCATCGTGGAGAGCGGCGCCGTCGAGCTCGCGGCGCGCGGTGACGTCGACGCCCTGCGGGAGCGGCTCGGCACGGCGCTCGACGAGCAGGCTGCGGTGGCCGACGAGGTCGCGGCGGTCGGTGCTGCGGACGCCCCGGAAGAGCTGATGGCCCGGTTCTTCCGGAGCGACTGGCAGTTCCACCAGCTGATCTTCGACGCGACGCGCAACCCGTTCCTCGAGGAGATGTCCGAGATCATCACGACCCGCGTGCACCGGATGCGGCAGATCGTCGAGGGTGGCGGGGACGACACCGACCGCGCCGTGCACGAGCACCGAGCGGTGGTCGATGCCCTCGCGGTCGGGCCGACCGAAGCGGTCGCGGCGATGCGGCACCACATCGACGCCGTCCGGCTCCGGTCGCGCGAGGACGCCTCGCACACAAGCTGATCCCGCAGGGGTTGCGCTCTGTCGAGGTGCGAGTATCTTTCCTATAGGAAAGAGGTTCACAGGCGAACCCCGACATGCGAAGGAGCATTCCGTGAGCACACCGCAGGACTGGGTCGACCAAGATTGGGACCCCACAACCTGGACGTCGGACACCTGGCCGATCGCCGCCTGTCTGCACGGCTTCGCGCAGGTCACGCGCGACGGTGCCGCGTTCCACGATGCCTCGGCCGAGGTCTGGGACGACGTGTTCGCACAGATCGAGGCCGCCGGGTTCTCACTCGCCGAGCTCGCCGACAGCCACATCCGCCCCGCGGACCTCGAGCGCTCCCGTCGCGACGAGCTGTTCGCCGTCGCGAAGGCGCACGGCATCGGGATCCCCTCGGTGCACCTGCAGCGCAAGAGCGTCATCCAGCCCGGGCACGAGGACGAGAACCTCGCCTACGCCCACCGCACGATCGACGCGGCGGCCGAGTGGGGCATGCAGGTCTTCTCGACCGGGCTGCACCAGCCGTTCTCCGACGCCCAGAAGCGCGCGCTGTGGTTCTGGACGGCGCCGGGCCCGAAGGACCCCGACGACCCGGAGGTCTGGAACGCCGCGGTCAAGCGCCTGCGTGAGCTCGGCGAGCACGCAGCGAGCGTCGGGCTGCCGATGGCGCTCGAGCTGTACGAGGACACGTACCTCGGCACCGCCGACAGCGCGGTCCGCCTGGTCGAGGAGATCGGGCTCGACAACGTCGGGCTCAACGCGGACGTCGCGAACCTCATCCGTCTGCACCGTCCCGTCGAGGACTGGCGCGAGTTGTTCGCGAAGACCATGCCGCACACGAACTACCTGCACGTGAAGAACTACACGCGTGACGAAGCCGGCGACGGCAGCTGGGCGACGAGCGCTCCGAGCACCATGGAGACGGGCCTCATCAACTACCGCCAGGTCCTGCGCGACGCCGTCGCCGACGGGTTCCGCGGGATCGTCATGACCGAGCAGTACGGCGGGGACAGCCTCGGCGTCTGCGCCACCAACCAGCAGTACATCCGATCCGTCCTCGCGACGACGAAGCTCGACGCGACGGCGACCCCGACTGCAGCAACCAGCACCGAAGGAGCAATCCGATGAGCACCCTCGACATCGCCGTCGTCGGGTCCGGCTACATGGGCGGCGGGATCGCCCAGGTCCTCGCCCTGGCCGGCCACACCGTCCGGATCGCCGACGTCTCGGCCGAGATCGCCCAGCAGAACCTGGAGCGACTGCTCGGCGAGACCGCACAGTTCGTCGCCGACGGGCTGTTCCCCGAGGACGCCGTCGAACGGGTCCGCGCACACCTGAGCGCCGCCGAGTCGATCGAGGCCGCCGTCGCCGACGCCGACTTCATCGAGGAGGCCGTGCCCGAGAAGCTCGAGATCAAGCACGCCACGCTGCGCCGCATCAGCGAGGCCGCCCGCCCCGACGCCGTGATCGGCTCGAACACCTCGACGATCCTGATCGAGTCGCTGGCCGAGGCCGTCGTGGGCCCGGAGCGGTTCCTCGGTGTGCACTTCTCGAACCCGGCGCCGTTCATCCCCGGCGTCGAGCTCATCCCGCACCCGACCACGAACGACCACGCGATCGCGGTCGGCGAGACCGTCGTCGCCGCGACCGGCAAGCAGTCGGCGCGGGTGAAGGACTCGACGGGCTTCGTCCTGAACCGCCTGCAGTACGCACTGTTCGAGGAAGCCACGAAGATCGCCGACGAGGGCATCGCCACCCCCGACGACATCGACACCATCGTGCGGACCACGTTCGGGTTCCGCCTGCCGTTCTTCGGCCCGTTCGCGATCGCCGACATGGCCGGTCTCGACGTCTACGCGTTCTGCTTCGAGTCGCTGCAGACCCGTTGGCCCGAGCGCTTCGCCACCCCGCCGTCGCTGCAGCAGCACGTCGACGCGGGCGAGCTCGGCACGAAGTCCGGCGCCGGGTACCTCGAGGTGCCGGCCGACCGGACGCCGGAACTCGTCGCCTACCGCAACAAGGCCTACGTCGCGATGCAGAAGCTGCTCGACGACCTCGGCCCGGCCCCGATCCACTGAGCGGTACGACGATGCGCAACGAACAGCGAACTGTGGTCCTCACCGGAGCGGCATCACCGCGCGGCATCGGTCGCGCCACCGCCCACCACCTGGCCGAGGCCGGCTGGGACATCGGCATCATCGACCTCGACCAGACCGCGAGCGAGCAGGTCGCCGCCGAGATCCGCGAGCAGCACGGCGTCCGCGCGGTCGGCGTCGGTGCGAACGTCGCCGACGAGACCGCGGTCCGGGCGGCGTTCGACACGATCGAGGCCGAACTCGACCCCGTCGTCGCCCTCGTCAACCTGGCCGGCGTCTCGTCCGCGCACGCCTACCTCGACCTGCCCGAGGGGGAGTGGCACCGGGTGCTGTCGATCAACCTCGACGGTGTGCACTTCGCCAGCCTGCGGGCGGCCGAGTCGATGGTGCGGTCCGGCTACGGGCGCATCGTGAACCTGTCGTCGGTCTCCGCCCAGCGCGGCGGCGGCACCTTCAGCAAGACCCCGTACACGGTGGCGAAGGCCGGTGTGATCGGGCTCACCCGCGGTCTGGCGCGCGAACTCGGCCCGCGCGGCATCACCGTCAACGCCATCGCTCCCGGTCCGATCGACACCGACATCATGGGCGGCACCCTGACCGAGGAGCGCAAGACCGAGATGGCGGCGGACGGCGTCCTGCCGCGGATCGGCACCCCGCGGGACATCGCCGCGGCGATCGCCTACCTGATCAGCGAGGACGCCGGGTTCGTCACCGGTCAGACGCTCAACGTCGACGGCGGCCTGTACATGCACTGACGGCCGTGCGCGACGGGTCCACCTCGTCCCCCTCCGCAACACCTCCGCACCGTGCTCGCAAAGGAGCGAACCCGTGTCACTACCCCCTGCCCCCGCGCTCGGGTCGACGAACGACCCCGGCCTCAAGTCCGCCATCGGCAAGGCGACGAAGCACCTGATGCCGATGCTCGTCATCCTGTACTTCGTCGCGTTCCTCGACCGCACGAACGTCGGGTTCGCCGAAGAGGCCCTGAGCGTCGACCGCGGCATCTCCGACGCGGCGTTCGCCCTCGGCGCCGGCATCTTCTTCATCGGCTACGCGATCTTCGAGATCCCGTCGAACCTGCTGCTGAAGCGCTTCGGCGCCCGGTTCTGGCTCGCCCGCATCGCGGTCACGTGGGGCATCGTCGCCGCGCTGTTCGCCTTCACGACGAACGACACGATGTTCATCGTCCTGCGGTTCATCCTCGGTGTGACCGAGGCGGGGCTCTTCCCGGGCGTGATCATGTACCTGTCCGAGTGGTTCCCGAACAAGGTGCGCGTGCGCATGTTCGCGATCTTCTACCTGGCGCAGCCGTTCTCGCAGATGATCGGCGCCCCGCTGTCCGGCGGACTGCTGAGCTTCGGCGACCAGGCGACCCCGTTCCACGGCTGGCAGGTCATGTTCTTCGGCGAGGGGATCCTCGCGGTGCTCGCCGGCATCGCGGCCCTGGTGTTCCTGACGAACAGTCCGCAGCAGGCGAAGTGGCTCGAACCGGGCGAGAAGGCGTCGCTCACCGCGGCCATGGAGCGCGAGGACACCGCCCGCAGCGCGGACGGTCCGACGGGCATCTGGAAGGCCATGGCGAGCGGCCGGGTCTGGTACTTCACGATCATCTACTTCTGCCTGCAGGTCGCCGTGTACGGCACGACGTTCTACCTGCCGCAGCAGGTGTCCTCGCTGCTCGGGCAGGACGTCGGCTGGCAGGTCGGCCTGGTGACCGCGATCCCGTGGCTCGTCGGACTCGTCGCCTGCTACCTGGTCGGCTCGAAGGCGGACTCCGTCGGTCGCCGTCGTCGCTGGGGGACCATGTTCTACATCACGACCGGGCTCTCGATCCTCGGGTCGGCGTGGGCTGGCGCGAACGGGCAGCCGATCCTGGGCATCGTCTTCATCACGCTGGCGGTCGCGAGCTTCCTGGCCGTCGGTCCGATCACCTGGGCGTACCCGACGGCGTTCCTCACCGGGGCGGCTGCCGCGGCGGGCATCGGCCTGATCAACTCGCTCGGCAACCTCGGCGGGTTCGTCGCCCCGATCATGCGCACCGCGATCAACGAGGTGGTGCCGACCGACAGCGGTGCGTTCGGGATCGTCTCGCTCGGGGTCCTGGCGTTCGTCGCGGCCGTGATGATCTTCTGCACGAAGTTCTTCCGGGGGTCGAAGGCGGATGACCTCCTCGACACCTCGCATGTCCGCACCACGATGTCGAAGGAGACGAACGCGTGACCAGACTGTTCAACGACCCGGCGGACTTCGCCGACGAGGCGACCGACGGCTTCGTCGCCGCGAACGAGCGGTGGGTGCGGAAGGTGCACGGCGGCGTCGCCCGCGCCACCACCAGCCCCGACGGCACGGTCGCGGTCGTGATCGGCGGCGGCTCGGGCCACTACCCCGCGTTCGGCGGACTCGTCGGACCCGGCCTGGCCGCGGGTGCCGCGATGGGCAACCTCTTCGCCAGTCCCAGCGCCCAGCAGGTGGCCGGTGTCGCCCGGGCCGCCGAGCACGGCGGCGGGGTGCTGCTGAGCTACGGCAACTACGCCGGTGACGTCCTGAACTTCGACGCCGCGGCACGCACGCTCGAGGCCGACGGCATCCCGGTCCGCACGGTCAGGGTGACGGACGACGTCACCAGCGCCCCGGCCGACGATGCGACGAAGCGTCGCGGCATCGCGGGTGACCTCTGCGTCTTCAAGGTCGCCGGTGCCGCCGCCGAGCAGGGCCGCAGCCTCGACGAGGTCACGGCCGTCGCCGAGCGCGCCAACGACCGCACGCGGTCGTTCGGCGTCGCGTTCTCCGGGTGCTCCCTGCCCGGTGCCGACGAACCCCTGTTCACGGTGCCCGAGGGCCGGATGGCCATCGGCATGGGCATCCACGGCGAGCGGGGCATCG
Source organism: Curtobacterium sp. PvP017 (assembly GCF_054060195.1). NCBI lineage: Bacteria > Bacillati > Actinomycetota > Actinomycetes > Micrococcales > Microbacteriaceae > Curtobacterium > Curtobacterium sp. PvP017. The sequence goes on along the minus strand of NZ_JBSSCY010000002.1, from coordinate 163,326 downwards.
ACGAGACGGACGTGCCCACCGCGGACGGCCTGGCCGAGCTGCTGGTGGCCCGTCTGCTCGACGAACTGCCCGACGGCGTGGCGCTCGACGGAGCGAACGGACCGCGCGTGGTGCCGATCCTGAACGGGCTGGGCAGCGTCAAGTACGAGGAGCTCTTCGTCGTCTACCGCTCGGTGCAGCAGCGGGTGGCCGACGCGGGGATCGTCATCGTCGAGCCCGAGGTCGGCGAACTGGTCACGAGCTTCGACATGGCCGGCGTCTCGCTCACCCTGTTCTGGCTCGACGACGAGCTCGAGGAACTCTGGGCAGCAGCCGCAGACACCCCCGCCTACCGCAAGGGTGGCGCCGTCCCGCAGGAACGCGTCGACCCCTCCACCGTCGAAGCGGATGCCGAGGGTGTCGCCATCGGCGCGGCGAGCGACGACTCGCGAGCGGTGGGCGAGCAGGTCGCAGCCGGCTTCGCCGCCGTCCGTGCGCTCCTCGACGAGCACGCCGACGAGCTCGGACGCATCGACGCCGTTGCGGGTGACGGCGACCACGGCATCGGCATGCAGCGCGGCGCGCACGCCGCAGAGGCCGCAGCCACGGACGCAGTAACCTCCGGCGCAGGTGTCGGTTCCGTCCTGCGGGTCGCCGCAGACGCGTGGTCCGACAAGGCCGGCGGCACGTCCGGTGCGATCTGGGGAGCCGCCCTGGAGGCACTGGGTCGCGTCCTCGGGGACGACGAGCGTCCGACAGCCGCCACAATCCAGAGCGCGGTGCACGCCGCCACCGAGGCCGTCCTCGCGTTCGGCGCGACCACCGGCGACAAGACCATGGTCGACGCGCTCGTGCCGTTCGACGAGATGCTGCGCACCCGGGTCGACGCTGGAGCGTCGCTCGCGGACGCCTGGGCCGACGCCGTCAGCGCCGCCCGCGACGCCGCCGACGCCACCGCGTCGCTCGTGCCGAAGATGGGCCGCGCACGCACCCACGCCGAGCAGGCCGTCGGCACACCGGACCCCGGAGCGGTGTCGTTCGCGCTCATCGTGGAGACCCTCGCACCGTGATCACCATCGGGGTGTCGCTGAAGACGTACTTCTCGCACGCCCGGACCCTGGAGTGGGCCGCGGCCGTCGCGGAGATCGCCCGGCGGCACCCCGCGACGCGGTCGGGAGCGGCGACGCTGTTCGTGGCGCCGACGTTCCCGGCGCTCGTACCCGTGCGCGACGTGCTCTCCGGGTCGGGGGTGCTCCTCGCCGCGCAGGACCTGTCGTGGGCCGACGAGGGAGCGTTCACCGGCGAGGTCTCCGGCACCGAACTGCGGGAGATCGGGGTCGACCTGGCCGAGATCGGGCACGCCGAACGACGCTCCCTGTTCCACGAGGACGACGCGACCGTCACGGCCAAGGTGCACGCGGCGTTCCGCAACCACCTGCGTCCGCTCCTGTGCGTCGGGGAGACGACCCGGGCCTCCCGGCCGGGTGTGACGGACGCTGTGGCGGAGGTGACCGCGCAGCTCGACCGCGGTGTCTCGACGGCCGTCGCTGACGGACTGGGCGGGGCGCTGACCGTCGCCTACGAACCGGTGTGGGCCATCGGCGCTCCCGCGCCGGCGCCGGACGACCACATCGTGGCGGTGCTCGCGGGGATCGAGCAGCACCTCGCCACGCGGTCCGAGCTGCGCGGGAGCACCGTGTTGTACGGGGGCAGCGCCGGGCCCGGTCTGCTCACCCGGGGTGCCGGACGGATCGGCGGGCTGTTCCTCGGTCGGTTCGCGCACGACCCGGCTGCGGTCGAGGCGATCCTCGACGAGGTCGCAGCGGGCTAGGACCCGTCGCGGGTGCCTGCCAGCCCGTGGTCATGCGCGTAGACCACGAGCTGCACGCGGTCCCGAAGCGAGAGCTTGCCGAGGATGCTCGAGATCTGGGTCTTCACGGTCGACTCGGTGACGTACTCCTTCGTCGCGATCTCGGCGTTCGAGAGCCCGCGCGACGCCCAGCCGAACACCACCCGCTCCCGCTCGGTCAGCGCCTGGAACTCGGACGGCTGCGGAGCCGGTGCCCTGGCGACGTCGGCCCCGAACAACTGCGCGAGGTCGTTCGGCGCGATGACGGAGCTGCCCTCGTGCACCGCCCGGACCGCGGCGAACAGGAACGTCGGCGTGGCGTCCTTGAGCAGGAAGCCGCTCGCGCCGAGCCGGATCGCGGTCGCGGCGGCGGGGTCGAGGCCGAACGTGGTGAGTACCACGACGCGGGGGAGCGGCCCCTCGACGGCACCGGAGAACAGCTGACGGACGGTCTCGACACCGTCCGTGCCGGCCATCCGCATGTCGAGCAGCATCACGTCGGGCCGGAGCTCCCGGATGCGGTCGAGGGCCTCGGCGCCGTCGGAGGCCTCGCCCACCACGTGCATGTCGTCCTGGGCGTCGAGCACCACGCGCAGACCGGCGCGGAACAGCGCCTGGTCGTCGGTGAGCAGGATCCTGATCGGTTCGGTCATCGGACGGGTCCCCCTTGGACGTCGAACGGGATGCGGGCGCGTGCGGCGAACACGTCGTCCAGCGCGGCGGCGTCGAACGACCCGCCGAGTGCGGTGAGGCGGGTGTGCATGCCGTCGATCCCCCGGCCGGAGCCCCCGGTCGTGCCGTCGCCGACGACGTTCTCGACCTCGAGCACGACGTCGGCGCTCCGCCAGGTCTCACGGACCACGACGGGCAGACCCGGTGCGCCGTGCCGGAGTGCGTTGGTCAGCATCTCCTGCAGCACGCGTCGGGCCGCCGTGCCGGTGTCCGGCCGGAGCGGGACCGGGACGCCACGCACCGTGCGGTCGACGTCGACACCGGCCTCGCGGATGCCCTGCACGATCTCCTCGAGCGAGCCGGGGTCGGTCGTCTCCCCGGAGCCGTCGATGTGCCCGAGGACCTGCCGGACCTCGACCAGCGAGCTGCGTGCGGTGCTGGCGATGGTGGCACTGACCTCGCGGACGCGGGCCTCGTCGGCCAGGAACGGCACCGAGTCGGCCTGGGCGATGATCACCGCGAGCGAGTGGCCGACGACGTCGTGCACGTCGCGGGCGATGTCCGCGCGGATGCGCTCGGACTCCGCGACGTCGATGGCGCGGGTGGCGGTGGCCTCGGCCTCGGTGGCGACGGCCTCGGCGCGCGACGCGGCAGCTTCGGCGTCGGCTCGACGGACGGATTCGCGGTCGCGCGACCGGAAGGCCCGGACGGCGACCCCGCCCGCCCAGACCCCGAGGAGCGCGGCGACCGGTGCGGCCATCGCGAGGAACGCCTGGTCGCGGGGGCCGTTGAGCAGCACCAGGTACCGGAAGCCGGTGACGGCGAGGTAGAACGTCGCGCCGACGCCCGCGACGAGCGCGAGCACCCCGGAGAGGATGACCTCGGTCCGGGTGCCGACCACGGCCGCGGTGCCGATGACGACGAAGATGGCGAGGTCGACGAGCGACGGGCGCTCGCCGCCGCCCACCTGGATGATCCCGAGGACGACCACCATCAGCATCGCCGCCGACGGGGAGACCCGACGCAGGGCGATCGCGCCGGCGGCGGCGAGCACCGCGAAGAAGCTCGCGTGCTCGAGCTCGACCTCGATCGGCAGCAGGAAGACCAACGCCGCGAGGACCGCCCACGCCACGTCGACGACGATCGAACGGGTGGCGAGCGGCCGGATGAACGTGCGCCGGTCCGTCACGGCTCGATCATCGCATGCCGCCCGCGCCGGGCGGCGTGCACCGACGTCACGCGCCCGGGGTCATGGCGGCGAGGGCGATGACGGTGGTGGCGACGATCGCGGCGCAGAGCAGCAGCGTGGCGATGGTGTGTTTCGTCGAGGACTCCATGTCACCAGACTCGCTGGACGGCGCCCCGCGGGCATCGGGCGCAGGGGCGAAGCGCTTCGTCCCTGCGGGTGAAGCGAGATGCGACCACCCGGTACTCGGGGATCAGACCACGACGGAGCCCCGCTGGCGGTGCGCGATCGAGACGGACTCGCCGGACACCGCGTTGAGCGGCGACGACAGGAACGCGATGAGGTCGGCGATCTGCTGCGGTGTCGAGTCGCCGGGGCCTCCGGGGCGGACCTCGGCGGACGGGGTGTCCGTCACCGTCCCGGGGTTGACGACGTTCACCGTGATCCCGGTGCCCGCCACGTCGTCGGCCAGGTTCTTCGCGATGACGCTCACCGCCGTGTTCCGGAGCGACGCGGTGATGTTGCCGGAGAAGTAGGCGTTCTGCCCGCTCACCACGACCACGCGGCCGAACCCGGCCTCGCGCTGCGCGGGGAGCACGGCGTTCGCGACCCGGAGGAACCCGAGGGCCTTGCCGTCGATCGCGTCGAGGACCTGTGCGGGGTCGGACTTCCGGGCCGGGTCGAGGGTGCTCGCACTCGGTGCTGCGGTCACGACCAGGACGTCGATGCGCCCGTGCCGCTCGAGGACGGTGGCGATGCCCGCGTCCACCGAGTCCTGCGAGGCGGTGTCGATCGACACGCTGCCGTCGGAGTTCTCCGCGCTGCGCGACGCGACGACGACGGTCGCCCCCTCGGTGCGGAGGCGGTCGGCGATGGCGGCACCGATGTACCCCTTGCCTCCGACGACGAGTGCGACACGGTTCTTGAGTTCGAGGTCCACGCGCCCACGCTATGCCGGGCCCGCACCGCTGTCCGCGAGCCGGTCACCCGAGCAGGGGCTCGAGCCGCGTCACCGCCCGCCGCAGGTGCACCAGTGCGTCCCCCGGCGACGACACCCGGGCCGCGGGCGCCGACAGGGTCAGCCCGGCCACGAGTTCGCCGCGCTCGCCGCGGACGGGCAGCGCCAAGCACCCGAACCCCGCCGTGAACGCACCGACCTGGTGCACCGGTCCGAGGCCGCCCTCGGCGTGCAACCGCCCCATCGCGCTCGACCCGGGTGTCGCCCGCAGTGCGGCCTCGTCGAGCAGGGGAAAGTCCGGGTCCACGTCGATGTCGCGCACGCCGGCGACGTCGTAGCGCGCCAGGTGCACGCCGGCCCGGACGGCGGATCGGACGTCGGCGAGCACCGACCGCACGGCACGGGTGAGCGGTGCGAGTGCCGGAGCCGCCGACACCCCGGCCAGGTCGGCGACCTTGTGGCCGAGGGCGAAGCCGCGCAGGTCGGGCAGTCGGACGAGGTACTCGTCCTCGACGAGCAGCGTGATGAGCCGGTAGGTGGTGGCCCGCGGCATCCCGAGGGCCTCCGAGATCTGCTGGGCGGTGACGCCCGGTCCCGCGTGCGCGGCGGCCTCCAGCACCGCGAGGGCGTTCTGGATCGCCTTCGGCTGCCGTGCGCGGAGTCCGGGTTCGCTCACCGCACCCCCGCCTGGTGGTCGGTTCCGGCGGACGGACGGGAGGCCCCCAGCAGGTCCGCCTCGACCGGCACGTCGTACACGGCGCGGCTCCGACCCCGTCGCCAGGGTCGCCGACGCGTGGCCACCAGGAACGCGACCACCACCGCGGCGACCGACCCGACGGCGATGGCGACGGCCGGCCAGCGGGGCGACGCTGCCTCGACCCCGAGGTAGGTGAGCAGGACGGCGGTGAGCAGGACCCCGGTCGTGACGGCGACGACCGCGACCCCCGCCGTCAGCTCGCCGATGCGCCGCAGGAACACCGGTGCTGCGAAGCACGTCAGGGCGTAGGCGGCGATGTACCCGAGGGCGGCGACGACGAGCTCGGCCTCCATCAGGGTCCAGGTCGGGATGCCGCTCGCAAGCCCCAGGACCGGCAGTACCGTGAGAACGCCGCAGGCGACCGCGCCGGCGACGAACGGCGTCCGGAAGCGCGGGGACGCCCGGCCGAGCACGCGGGGGAGCACACCCTCGCGGCCCATCGCGAACAGGACCCGCACGAGCGCCGTCGTCGAGGCGATCGCGCACGCCGCGAACGACGCCGCGATCCCGATGTCGAGCGCCCACCCGATCCACTGCATGCCGAAGGCGTTCGCCAGTTCGTTGACGGGCGAGGCGCTCGACGCGAGGTCGGCGCCCGTGGCGGCGAACCCCATCTGCTGGGCCGCAGCGCTGACCACGTAGAGCGCCCCGGCGACCAGGACGGTCCACGAGATCGCGCGGGGGATCGCCTGGAACGGGCGCCGGGCCTCCACGCCGAGCACGGACGCGCTCTCGAACCCGACGAACGCGGTCACGGCGAGGGCGGTACCGACCGCGAACGACGCGGGCTGCGTCGGCCCGAGGGCGACGGCGGAGGCGTCGACCGGGTGCAGGCGCGCGACGAGCGCGACGATCAGGACCACGATGACCGCCACCGACAGCGACTCGACGAGCAGCGTCAGCCGGGTCGACAACCGGACCCCGAGCGCGATCACCGCGAAGACGGCGGCGCCCATCACCAGCACGACGACGATCGTGACCAGGGCGTCGTCGCCGGCGGCCGGGACGAAGCGGGACAGCAGGTAGTCGAGGTAGTACCCGCTGCCGGTGAGCGAGAACATCGCGATGAAGCCGTAGCCGAGCAGCAGGGCGGCGCCCGCGACGACCCCGGCGACCGGGCCGAGCCCGAGCGAGACGTAGGTGTAGAGCGAGCCGGTGCCGGCGACGCGTCGGACGAACTGGTTCACCGTCCGCCCGACCAGGAACGACAGCGCCATCGCGGCCAGGAGCGACCACGTGGCACCCTGCCCCGCGACCGTCGCGACGAGGACCGGGATGGTGGTCGCGGCGGCGGACGGTGCCACGGCGGACACCGACTGCGCGAGGACGTCGACCGGGCCGATGCTCCGCCGGGACAACCCGTCGACGGGGGAACGCGTGCCGATGCCGGGCACCCGTGGCGGGTCGGCGATGGCTCGGTCGAGCGCGGTCATGCGGCAACCGTAGGGCTGCGCCGTTGCGCCCGTGTCTCCGTGGTGTTTCGGCGGCGTCTCGCGCAAATGAGACGTCCCCGGTGAGCACGTCCCATTCGGCGGCGACAGGGCTTCACGCCGGTGGAACGGCACCGCAACGGCGGCACGGGACCGTGGTCTCACCCAGCACCACCACCTGCGTCCCACCCACCCGAACCGGAAGGCCACGATGTCCAGCATCACGAAGGACCCCGCGTCACTCGGAGCCGCACCCGCGCCGCAGCGGACCATGCGCGGCTCGCTCGGCGTCACCGCGATCGTGTTCATGGTCGTCGCGGCCGCCGCCCCGCTCACCGTCGTCGGCGGCGCCGCCCCGCTCGGCATGCTGCTCGGCAACGGCGTCGGGTTCCCGTCGCTCTACGCCGCGTCGGCCGTCGTGCTGCTGCTCTTCTCGGTGGGTCTGGCCGCGATGACCCGGCACGTGCCGCGGCCCGGCGCGTTCTTCACCTTCGTGGGGCACGGGCTCGGTCGTCCGGCCGGAGCCGGCGCCGCGACCCTGGCGCTCCTGACGTACACGACCATCCAGGTCAGCGTGCACGGCTACATCGGGTACCTGCTCGGCGTGACCGTCACGGGCCTGGGCGGACCGGACATCCCCTGGTACGTCTGGTCCCTGGTCGTCGTGGCCCTGGTCGGGATGCTCGGCTACCGGCACATCGACCTGTCGAGCAAGGTACTCGGCGTGATGCTCGTCGGCGAGGTCGGCATCGTGCTCGTCCTGGTCGCGGCGATCGTGTTCCGCGGCGGGGCCGACGGCCTGTCCCTCGCACCGTTCGAGCCGACGCAGATCATGTCCGGCTCGCCCGGCGTCGGGCTGATGTTCGCCATCGCGGCGTTCATCGGGTTCGAGGCCACCGCGATCTTCCGCGACGAGGCGAAGGACCCGGAGCGGACCATCCCGCGTGCGACGTACACGGCCGTGATCGGCATCGGCGTCTTCTACACGCTCGCGTCGTGGGGGCTCGTGATGGCCTGGGGCCCGGACGGCATCCTCGCCGAGGTCGCGAAGGACCCGGGCTCGCTCATCCTCACCACCGCGGCGCAGTACATCGGCAGCGCGGGGGAGGCCGTGCTCAACGTGCTGCTGCTGACGAGCATGTTCGCCTGCGTCCTGTCGTTCCACAACGTCATCACCCGCTACCAGCACTCGATGGCGAACGCGTCGCTGCTGCCCGGCCGGCTCGGCGACGTGCACCGGAAGCACGCGTCCCCGCACACCTCGAGCCTGGTGCAGACCGTCACCGCCGCCGTCCTCATGGTCCTGTTCGCGGTGCTCGGCCTCGACCCGGTGCTGCAGGTGTTCAGCTGGTTCGCCGGCGTCGCCACCCTCGGCGTCGCGATCCTGATGGCCGCGACGAGCCTCGCCGTGATCGTGTACTTCCGCCGCAACCCGGGCGACCGGCGGGTGTGGAACACCGTGGTCGCACCGGTCCTCGGGTTCCTCGGCCTCGTCGCCGCCGCAGTCCTGATCTGGGTGAACTTCCCGACCCTGGTCGGTGACGTCGATGCATCGGGCGCGAGCGTCTTCGGCGTCGTGAGCATCGTGCTCACCGGCCTGGTCGTGGTCGTCCCCGTCATCGGCGTGGTGCAGGCGGTCGTGCTGCGACGCCGCAGCCGGAGCCGCTACGAGCAGATGCTCGACCGTCTCGCCACCGAGAGCTGACCCGCCGGGCGCACCACGCGCCTCCCGGCCGAACCGACCAGACCCCACGCACGACGCAACGCGCAAGGAGCACCACGCACATGACGATCACCGACCCGACCACCGCGACCACCGACGCAGCCACCACCACGCACCCGCTCGGCAGCCTGACCCCCGAGGAGTTCACCGCCGTCCGCGACCTCGTCACGGCGCAGCCGGACTGGACCGACAGCACCCGCTTCGCGTACGTCGGCCTCGAGGAACCGCACAAGCAGGAGGTCCTGGCGTGGCAGGCCGGCGACGGCCCCCTGCCGGACCGGACGGCGCGCGTGATGCTGCTCGACATGGCGACCGGCCGATCCACGGACCGCGTCGTGTCGATCACCACCGGCACGGTGCTGCGGACCGACGTGCTCGACGGATCCCGCGGCCAGTTGCCCGTCCTGATCGAGGAGTTCGACGCCGTCGGCGAGATCGCCGGCGCGGACGAGCGCTGGGTCGCCGCCCTGGCGAAGCGCGGCCTGTCCGTCGACGAGGTCAAGTGCGTGCCGCTCTCGGCCGGCTACTACGACTACCCGGAGGAGCAGGGGCGGCGCATCCTGCGGGTGCTCGCGTTCAAGCAGGACCACCCGGCCGACCACGTGTGGGCGCACCCCGTCGACGGCCTGTCGGCCTACGTCGATGCCGCGAACCGGGCCGTCACGCGGATCGTGGACGTGGCGGAGATGCCCGTACCGACGACCTCGGGCAACTTCGACGACCCCGCGATGCAGGGCGAACCGCTCGACCTCAAGCCGATCGTCATCACCCAGCCCGAGGGGCCGTCGTTCCGCGTCGACGGCGAGTTCGTCGAGTGGGCGAACTGGCGGTTCCAGGTCGGCTTCGACGCCCGCGAGGGGCTGGTGCTCCGCCAGCTGTCGTGGCAGGACGGCGAGCGGCTGCGCCCGATCGTGTACCGGGCGTCGATCGACGAGATGCTCGTGCCGTACGGCGACCCGTCGCCGGTGCGGTTCTGGCAGAACTACTTCGACACCGGCGAGTACCTGTTCGGCCGGTTCACGAACTCGCTCGAGCTCGGCTGCGACTGCGTCGGTGAGATCCAGTACTTCGACGCCGTCCTGGCCGACGAGCTCGGGAACCCGCAGACCATCCGCAACGGCATCTGCATGCACGAGGAGGACTTCGGCACGCTCTGGAAGCACGGCGACATCTACACCGGTTCGCAGGAGGTCCGTCGATCCCGCCGGCTGGTGATCTCGTTCTTCACCACCGTCGGCAACTACGACTACGGCTTCTACTGGTACCTGTACCTGGACGGCACGATCGAGTGCGAGGCGAAGCTCACCGGCGTGCTCTTCACGTCGTCGTACCCGGGTCGTTCGGAGTCCGGCGCGGACTACCCGTACGCATCCGAGGTCGCCCCCGGCCTCGGTGCCCCGTACCACCAGCACCTGTTCTCGGCACGACTGGACATGATGGTCGACGGACTGTCGAACGCGGTGGACGAGGTCGACGCGGTCCGGGTGCCGGTCGGACCGGGCAACGAGCACGGCAACGCGTTCACGAAGTCGGTGACCCGCATCGCATCGGAGTCGACGTCCGGCCGTCTCGCCGATGCCTCGAAGGCCCGCACGTGGTTCGTCTCGAACACCGAGGAGCGCAACCACCTCGACCGCCCCACCGGATACGTGCTGTACCCGCAGGACGCCCCGGTGCTGCTCGCGGACGACTCGTCGTCGGTGGCCGCACGCGCCGAGTTCGCCCGCAAGCACCTGTACGTCACGCAGTACGACCCGGCGGAGCGCTTCGCGGCCGGTGACTTCGTGCACCAGAACCCCGGCGGTGATGGAGTGGCCCGGTACGTGCAGGGGGACCGGTCGCTCGACGGCGAGGACATCGTGCTCTGGCACACCTTCGGTCCGACGCACTTCCCGCGACCCGAGGACTGGCCCGTCATGCCGGTCGACTACGCCAAGTTCACGCTCAAGCCCTACGGCTTCTTCCCGCGGAACCCGGCCCTCAACGTGCCGGCCGCCATCGGGGCCACCGCGGCGTCGCACTGCTCGCACCACGCGTCCGGTGGCGTCGAGGCGGCGCACGACGCCGTCGCGCACGACCACGGGCACGGACACTGACGTGACCGACCTGCTCGGGCTCGCCGCGATCGTGCCGGCGTCCGCCGGAGCCTGCTGCACGGTCGGGGCGTGGCGCCCCGGCCGTGCGGTCGACGTGGTGGCAGCGGTCGTGATGGTGGCCGCGATGGTGGACGGGGCCTTCGCGCCCCGAGTCCTGCCCGGCGTGCTCTGGTTCGTGGTGCTCGCGCTGCTCGCCGTGGTGGTCGCCATGCTGCACCGGGTGCAGAGCGCGTCCGGTGCGTCGGGTGCGTCCGGTGCGTCCGGTTCGGACGGGAGGCCCGGGTCGGCTCCGGTGGTCCGGGTCGCGCCGGCGCACGGTCGGTTCGGGCGGTTGCACGCCGCGCTCGGGCTGCTGGTGATGGGCGCGCTGGGGGTCGGCATGGCGCACGACCCCGGCATGACCGGCATGACGGGTGTCGGCATGCACGGACACGGTGGCGCGGTCGCCGTGACGTGGCAGGTCGTCCTCGGCGGCCTGACCACCGGCTACCTGCTGCTCACCGCCCACATGGTGCGGGACGGCCTCCGGCGTCGCGCTCGGGCACTCCCCGTCGTCGAGACGCTCGCCATGGGCATCGCGGTGGCGGTCATGGCCGCAGCGATGCTCTGACGCTGTCAGCGGTCGGCTGTACGCACGATGCGAACGGTTCGGCGCGCGAAACGTACATTTCCCGAATCGTTCGTTGCGGAGAACGTTCACGTTATGAAACAGTTCTCACGTCCGCAGGGGACGAACGGCCGCAGAAGGGCGGGATCAGACATGCACAGCACGTACTCCGGGATGCCTCGGGCGGCACGGATCGGTGGCAGCCACACCCGCATCGGTCTGACCGACCCCGCCGTCATCGACGCCTACGTCCAGCGCCGCATCGAGGACCCGTCGCTGCTCGCCGCGCGCGCCGAGCCGGCGTACGCCGACTTCTTCACCGTCCCCGCCGCGTAGCAAGGAGCGCATGATCGCATGCCGTTGACCGTCGTCCGTCGAGAACACGTCCACCTCTACGCCCGCGAGCCCCGGTCCGAGGCCGCGAAGACCGCCGTCGACGCACTGCTGCGCCTGCAGCACGCCGAGGAGCAGCAGGTCGAGTCGGCGCGCATCGAGAGCGGCCTGAGCAAGAACGAGTCGCTGGCGATCCGGTACATGCTGCAGGCGCACCGGGACGGCCGGACCATGGGGCCGAAGGACCTCGCCGTCATGCTGACGGTGTCGAACGCCTCGGTCACGAAGCTCGTCGACTCGCTCGTCGACAAGGGACTCCTCGTCCGCACTGCCCACCCGACCGATCGACGAGCGCAGGTCCTCGAACCCACCGACCTCGCCGCCGAGAAGATCGACGCCTCGTACGCCCGCTTCCACGAAGCCGTGGTCGAGGTCCTCGACAACCTGTCCGACGCGGACAACGCCGTCCTCGCGGAGTCGCTGACGAAGATCAGCGACGCCCTCGCCGAGGGGCTGCCCGTTCCGGTGGACGAGTACACGGTCGACGACCGGGGCTGACGCGACCCGACCACGGGCCTCCAGTCCTGGGGTGGTGCTAAAACCTTCCAGCGGTAAGTTGGGTGCATGACGCACCCCGCCGACGACGACGCGGCCCCACCGCGACGCGGCGGGTACCGCAAGGGTGCCGAGCGCCGGACCCAGATCCTCGACGAGATGATCCGGATGGTCGCGGAACAGGGTGTCGACGCGTCGTCGCTGCGATCGGTGGCCGAGGCCCTCGGGATCACCCACGCCGCGCTGCGCCACTACTTCCCGAGCCGCGACGAACTGCTGCTCGCCGTCTACCGCGAGCACGAGGTGCGCGAGCAGGGTGCGCCCGACCGCTTGAAGTCGGCGATCGGGGACATGCGCGACAGTGCCTCGCGCAACCGCGCGGTACCGGGGCTCGTGCAGCTGTACACGACGCTCGCGGCCGACGCCGTGCAGGAGGGGCACCCGGCGACCCGCGACTTCATGCGGGAACGGTTCACGCGGCTCCGGGCCGACCTCGCTGCGTTGATCGAGGCGGACCAAGCCGCGGGGCGGATCCGCGCCGACCTGGACCCGGTCGACCTCGCGTCGCTCAGCATCGCGGCGTCCGACGGGCTGCAGGTGCAGTGGCTGCTCGACCCCGAGGCCGTCGACGGTGAGAAGGTGCTGCGGTTGCTCGAGCAGATCGTGCCCGCGCCGCCGGAGTGAGCGATGCCCGCGCTTCGTGCGCGCGTTTCGTGAGCAGAAATGGTCGGGTCCCGTACGGGTACCCGACCATTTCTGCTCACCAAGCGGTGCGCGTGGTGCGCGCCTAGGCCGTCAGGACCGCGGCCGCGGGGTCGAAGTCCTCGGGCAGCGGCGGGATGGCGTCCACGGTCGACGTGATGTCGACGGCCGACCCCGACGCGGCGGCGTCCCGGATGCCGAGCAGCACGTCGAGGACGTGCAGCGCGACCGCACCCGAGGCTCGCTCGGGACGGTCCTCGGCGATGGCGCGGGCGAGCTCGACGACGCCGGTGCCGCGACCCCACGTGGAGCCCACCGCCTCGAGCGTCTCGGGCTCGTCCTGCCCGTAACGCCAGAGCTGGGACGAACCCTCGAACGTGTTCGGGTCCGGCAGCGAGATCGTGCCGAGCGTGCCGTTGATCTCGACGAAGCCCATGCGGGGCAGCGCGTGCTGGAACGAGAACGTCGACTGGGCGGATTGCCCACCGGCGAACTCGATCAACGCGGCGTGGTGCGTGGGGACCTCGACCGGGAACGTCTCGCCGGCACGGGGGCCGGACGCGATCGTGCGACGGTCGAGCGACTTCGAGGACACGGCCTGCACGCGCGACGCGGTGCCGAACGCGTGCACGAGCGTGGTCACGTAGTACGGACCCATGTCGAACAGCGGACCGGCACCCTGGGCGAACAGGAAGTCCGGGTTCGGGTGCCACGCCTCCGGGCCGGGGACGTGGAACAACGTGGTGGCGGAGAGCGGCTCGCCGATGTCGCCACGGGCGATGGCACGCAGGGCCGTCTGGATGCCCGCACCCAGCACGGTGTCCGGGGCCGTCGCGACGCGCAGGCCCTTCGCCTTCGCGGATTCGAGGACCGCTGCAGCCGAAGCGTGGTCGGTCGCGATCGGCTTCTCGCTCCACACGTGCTTGCCGGCGTCGATGATCTGCTGGTCGACCTCGGCGTGGGCCGCCGGGATCGTCAGGTTGATCACGATGCTGATGTCGTCACGGGCGAGGAGCTCCTCGACCGAACCCGAAGCGGCCACGCCGTACTCGGCGGCCTGCGCGGCCGCGCGGTCGAGCAGCACGTCGGCGACGAAGCGGACCTCGACGTCGGCGAACTTGGTCAGGTTCTCCAGGTACTGCGTGGAGATGTTGCCGGCACCGATGATGCCGATCCCGACACGGCTCACTTGTCGTTGTCCTTCAGCCACGCGAGCGACTCGGTGATGCCCTCGAAGACGTCGCCCGAGTAGGCGTCGAACTCGACGACGCGGATGGCCTGCGGTGCGGCGGCGAGGATGCCGGACACGTTGACGTCGCCCTGACCCGCGGGGGTCTGGTTCTCGAAGGCGCGCTGGAGCGCCTCGGGCACGACGAGCGCGCTCTCGGACGAGGGCAGCGCGGTGAGGATGTCACCGTCGACCTTGCCGTCCTTGACGTGGATGGCGACGACGCGGTCGCCGAGTGCCTTCAGCACGGCGGGGGCGTCGGCGCCGCCGACGGTGGCCCAGAACGTGTCGAGCTCGAGCACCGTCTCCGGGCTGATCTGCGACACGAAGTGGTCGTAGACCGTGCGGCCGTCGACCTTGTTCGTGAACTCCCACTGGTGGTTGTGGTACCCGAACTTCAGGCCGCGCGAGGCTGCCTCGGCGGTCAGGACGTTGACGCGCTCGGCGATCTTCGCGACGTCGTCGGCGGTCTGCCAGCGGTCGGTCGGGATGAACGGGTCGATGACCGTCTGGATGCCGAGGCGCTCCGCGGCGTCCCAGATCGGGGCGGTGTCCTCGGCGTCGATCACGGCGACGTGGCCGGACGGCGCCTTGAGGCCGGTCGCGGCGAAGGCACGCTCGAGGTCAGCGGCACGCTCGACGAACGCGTAGGGCTCGACGTTCTCGTACCCGATCTCGGCGACGCGGGCGATGGCCTTGTCGAGGTCTTCGGCGATGGCGTCGCGCAGCGAGTACAGCTGCACAGAAGTGGTGGGCATTGCAGAGGCTCCTTCGGTCCTGTCTGGGTGTCGCGACAACCAGGTGTCGCAGTCCGTCGAGGAGCGATGCTCCGCGGCGAGATCGATGACGACGCTACCCCAAAAACCACCCGGTGTGTAGTTTTGCGGCGGCCGGTGACACGGCCCCCGGGCGGAATGACCGAGCCCGCGACGTCGTCGTGGACGTCACGGGCTCGGCCATCGCGCAGGATCCCTGCGGGATCAGCGGGTCACTTGCCGGTGCAGGTGTGGCTCGTCGACCCGGCCGAGATCCACTGCTGACGACCCACGTCCAACGTGTACATCTCGCCGCGGTAGCTCCAGCGGTACTTGCCGGACGAGATCTTCTTCCGGTCGTTCTTGTAGAACCAGGTGTTCATGGTCAGGCCCGTGGTCTTGATCTGGACCGCCTTGCGGTTGCTGCAGTCGGGCATGAGGCCGATGGGGCCAGCGTGCGCCGGTTCCGCCGTGGCCGTCATGCCGATCCCCGCGATCAGTGCAGCACCCAGCATCAGTGCGACTCGCCGAGTGGACGTCGTCCCTCGACCCTTCTTCGTCATCGTTCCTGCGTCGGACACGAAAACCCCCCTCGAGTTGTCATTCGATACCGCTTCACCCTTTCGTCCGCGCTGAGCCGTGTCAAGGGCTCGCACGTGCACGTCGTGGCCGCGTCCGCCGCGCCCGGTTCGTCGGGTCCGGTCGCGGAACCGACCCGCGATCGGGTCAGCGACCCTCGATAGCGTGGACGCCATGCTCGACGCGACGCCAGCCCCCTTCGACACCCCCGCCGGACGCATCGTCGGGACGGTCGACGGTGACGTCATCCGCGTGCTCGGGATCCCGTACGCACGGGCCGACCGGTTCGCGCCCCCGGAGCCGATGCTGCCCTTCGCCAGCGAGCTGCACGCGTCGACACCGTCACCGGTGGCCCCGCAGCCGCACGCGCAGTTCGTCGACCAGCTGCTGGGCGAGGTCGAGGACATCACCGTCGACGAGCACTGCCAGCGTCTGTCCGTCACGCTGCCCGCCGACGTGGCACCGGACGAGCGTCTGCCCGTGATGGTCTGGATCCACGGCGGCTCGTACGTCATCGGCGGCGGCGACCTGCCGATCTACGACGCCCGTGACCTCGTGACCGAGCAGCGCGTGATCGTGGTGTCGGTGACCTTCCGGCTCGGGGTGCTCGGGTTCCTGGGCGACGGGAACGCGATCCCGGCGAACCTCGGCCTGCTCGACCTGATCGAGTCGCTCCGCTGGGTGCGGGCGAACATCGCCGCGTTCGGTGGCGACCCCGACCTGGTGACCGTGTTCGGGCAGTCCGCCGGCGGTGACGCAGCTGCTCACCTGATGATCAGCGAGGGCGCTGCCGGCCTGTTCCGCCGGGCGATCATCCAGAGCGCACCGCTCGGGTTGTCCCGTCGCCGATCCCGGATGAACCGCGCGATGATCCGGGCCGTCGGCACCGTGCACGCCGACACCCCGCTCGACGACCTGCTCGAACGACAGGCCCTCGGCACCCGGGCGGCCGCACCGTACGGCCTGGCGGGCGGGATGCCGTTCGGCACCCAGTACGGCTTCGCCCCGTTGCCCGCCGAGCGCGACCTCGACGCGGCCTGGAGCCGGGTCGCTCCGGACGTCGACGTCCTGATCGGTTCTGCGACGGACGAGACCGGCATGTACGTGCCGCTGGTCCGCGGTCTGTCGCGGGTCGCTCGGTCGAGGATCCTGCGCCCGGCGCTCCGTTGGTGGGTCGTCCGTCCGCTCTCCGACGTCATCTACGGCCGCGACGTCCGGCGCTTCACCGCGCGGCACCGTCGAGCCGGTGGGCGAGCGACGTCCTACCGGCTCGTCCGCGGCGTGACGACCGCGCCGACCGGTGCCGTGCACATGAGCGACCTGCCGCTGCTGCTCGGCGGCCGCGAGGCCTGGGCCGGCACCCGCTTCGTGCCCGAGCGCGACTGGCCCGAGGTCGAGCGGCGCGGCCGGGCCTTCCGTGCGATCTGGGCGGAGTTCGCCCGGACCGGCGTCGTGCGGGCTCCGGACGACGAGACACTGACGTTCGACCGGCACTGACGTTCGACCGGCACTGATCTGGGCTCGCGCCCCCTGAACTGGCGGTCGCGCGGTGTTCCACCTGCCCGGACAATCGTCTGCATGCCCACGCCCGACGCCGAGCTCCGTGCACGCATCGTGTCCGGTGCGATCGAGGCGTACCGCACGACGGACTTCCACCGGGTCGGTCCGGACGAGGTCGCCGAGCACACCGGTGTCCCGGTCGCCGAGGTCAGCCGCGCGTTCCCGATGTGGGAACTGCTCGTCGTCGCGGTGATCGACCGGTGGAACAACGGCAGTCGACTCGCGCTGTGGCCGGTCGCCGAACGGGAGGGTGCCGTCGCGTACCTGCGTGCCCGGCTCGAGGCCGGCATCACGGACCCGGCCCTCGTCCGGCTCCGGATCGCCGTGCTCAGCGCCGCGTCGAACCCCGATCACCCCGCCGCCGGGTGGTTCCGCACCCAGTACACCCGCGCGTTCGAGGACCTCGCCCTCGCCCTGGTCCGCGACGTCGTCGCTGCGCGCGAACCGCGCGGCACCTCGCCCCGGCACGCCGCCGAGCAGCTCCTGGCGCTGTACGAGGGGCTGCAGCTGCAGGCGATGATCCGCGACGGCGCTGAGCCGCTGAGCGGCTTCGACCGCGCCGTCGCCCGGATGCGCGTCGGTTGGACGGCAGCGCGCGTCGACGCCTGACGACGTGGCCCGGGAGCACGGACGGGAGGCACGGCGCGGCTTGCGTGCGTCGGCTCGCCCACCTGGCATGGTCGGCCCATGGAGTACACCGACTACGACACCCGGCTCGCCGCGTACGGCGTGATCACGGATGGTGACCGGGTGCTCCTGGCGAGGCTGCGCTTCCCCGAGGCCGGCACGTGGACGCTGCCGGGCGGAGGCGTCGAGTTCGACGAGACCGTCGAGCAGGCCGTCGTGCGCGAGGTCCGCGAGGAGACCGGGTACGAGTCCGAGGTCGGCGCCCTGCTGGGTGTCCGGCACCACGTCGTCCCCGCCGAGCGTCGGATCCACGCCAACGGGCGCCCGATGAAGGCCGTGCAGGTCGTGTTCCGCGCGACGGTCGTCGGCGGTGCACTGCGCGACGAGGTTGACGGATCGACGGACGAGTCGCGGTGGCTGCCCATCGCCGAGCTCCCGCACCACCGGCACGGGCTGCTCGTGCCCGTCGCGCTGGCGTGGGCGGGCGCGCTCACCCGCTGACGTGGTCCGTCACTCGGCGACGACGCTGAGGACGTTGCCCGACGGGTCCGTGAACCAGGCGATGAGCGGCCCGCCCCCGCGGTTCACGCCCTTCTCGTCGGTCATGCCCTCGTAGTGCAGGAACGCGACGCCCTTCGCGGTGAGCTCGTCCACCGCGGCGTCGACGTCCGGCACCGGGA
The DNA here is from genome assembly GCF_054060195.1 of Curtobacterium sp. PvP017. Lineage (NCBI taxonomy): Bacteria > Bacillati > Actinomycetota > Actinomycetes > Micrococcales > Microbacteriaceae > Curtobacterium > Curtobacterium sp. PvP017. Next base: position 145,050 of record NZ_JBSSCY010000002.1, on the reverse strand, counting down.
AGTTCAGCACCGTGAAGCCGGCCGGTTCGTGGGCAGGGCCCTTCGGGTAGACGAGGACGCCGTGGCCGTCGCCGAGATGCAGGAAGAGCATGCCGTGGTCCTCGGTGACCTCCACCCCCAGGACGTCCTCGTAGAACGCCTTCGCCTCGGGGACATCGCGCACCGAGAACCCGCTGAACGCCTTCGTCGCATCGACCATGCGGCCAGTGAACCACCGCGGTCCGGTGTCGGCGCGCTCTGCCAGGATGGGGCCGTGAGCCACCAGGACAGCAGCGTCGACGAAGCCGTTGAGCGTGCGGTCGAGCTGGCCGCGGCGGGGCAGCGGACGGTGCTCGGCATCGCGGGTGCTCCCGGTTCGGGCAAGTCGACCCTGGCCCGACGCGTGGTCGCCGCAGTCGACGAGCGACTCGGGGCCGGCACGGCGGTCCAGGTGCCGATGGACGGCTTCCACCTGTCGAACGCCGCGCTCGACGCCCTCGGCCGACACGGTCGCAAGGGGGCCGTCGACACCTTCGACGCCGACGGCTACGTCGCCCTGGTCCGACGACTCGTCGCTGCCGACACCACGGTCTGGGCGCCGGACTTCGACCGTCGCATCGACGAGCCCGTCGCCGGCAGCATCGCCGTCGCGCCGACCACGCGGCTCGTGGTCTCCGAGGGGAACTACCTGCTCGACGACACCGAACCGTGGGCAGCGCTCGGCGACCTGTTCACCGAGACCTGGTTCTGCGTCGTCGACGACGGCGTGCGGGTCGACCGCCTGGTCGGTCGCCACATGCGCCACGGACGCGACCACGACGCCGCGCGCGCGTGGGCGGTGGAGGTCGACGGCGTGAACGCGGCGAGGGTCGCACCCACGGTGATCCGTGCCTCCAGGACGGTGCGGACGTGACCAGCAGACCGACGCGACACCGATCGAAGGAGCGACCATGACCATCGCCATCACCGGAGCGACCGGCAACATCGGGGGCGCCGTCGCACGCGCGCTCGCCGCGGACGGCGTGCCGTTCCGGATGATCGTGCGCGACGCATCGCGCGCCCCGGAGCTGCCCGGCGCCGAGGTCGCCGTCGCGACGTTCGCCGACGCCGAGGCGAGTCGTGCGGCGCTCGAGGGCGTCGACGTCCTCCTGATGGTGTCCGCTGCCGAGGCCGAGGACCGGCTCGATCAGCACCGCACCTTCGTCGCAGCAGCTGCTGAAGCCGGCGTCCGGCACGTCGTCTACACCTCGTTCCTCGGTGCGGCAGAGGACGCGACCTTCACCCTCGGGCGCGACCACTGGGCGACCGAGCAGGCGATCCGCGCGACCGACACGGCCCACACGTTCCTGCGGGACAGCTTCTACCTGGACTTCGTCGAGGACCTCGTCGGTGAGGACGGCGTGATCCGCGGCCCTGCAGGGGACGGCGCCATGGCGGCGGTCGCCCGTGCGGACGTCGCACGGGTCGCGACCACCGTGCTGCGGGACCCGGGAGCGCACCTGGACCGCACGTACGAACTGACCGGACCGGCAGCGATCACGCTGGCAGAGGCGGCTGCCGTGGTGTCCGAGGTCCGCGGCCGCACGGTGACCTACCACCCGGAGACCCTCGACGAGGCGTACGCGTCGCGGGCGCAGTGGAACCCCGAGCCGTGGCAGGCCGACGCGTGGGTGAGCACCTACACGGCGATCGCCGAGGGGGCCCTCGCGCACGTGTCCGGCGACGTCGAGCGGATCACGGGCCGGGCACCGATGTCGCTTCGCGAGGTGCTCGCCGCCTGACGGGCACGTGCGGGACGGAGTGCAGCGCCCCGCCCAGCAGCGAGCGGGTCAGGAAACGCGACGCGCGGCGATCGTGCCGACGATCCCGAGTGTCAGGACCGACACGAGCACGACGAGCAGCGGTGCCGTCCAGTCCCCGGTCGCCCCGTGCAGCGCCCCGGCGACGAGCGGCCCGGCCGAGCCGAGCAGGTACCCGCCGCCCTGCACGAACGCGGACATCCGACGGGCATCGGCGTCACTCGACACGATGCGCACGATCACGATGAAGATCACGGTGATGCCGCCGCCCTGGGCCGCACCGCCGAGCACCGACCACAGCAGCCAGAGCTGCGGGGCGAACAGCAGCCCGAGCGGCATCGCCAGCCACAGGAACCCGACGAGCGCGATGATCACTCGCGGGCGCCACCTCGTCGCGAGCAGCGGCACGCCGAGTGCACCGACCACGGCCAGGATCTGGAACACCGACGAGCTCGCCCCGGAGGACGCCTTCGAGAACCCGATCTCGTCGTGCAGCAGGGTCGGGATCCAGGCGGTCAGGGCGTAGTACGAGAACGCCTGCCCGCCGAACGCCAGCGTGAGACCCCACGTGATCAGCCGTCGCGCGGGGCGCACCGGCTCGGCAGCGGTCGCCGCTGCGGCCGCGGCAGCAGCCCGGTCGGCGCGGATCGTCCGGATCGCCCCGGTGTCGAGCACCTGGTCGATCGGGCCGGTGATCGGCAGGGGTTCGTCGTCGCCGGACCGCACCGGGCGGCGCCACGCGGCCCGAGCACCCACCGCGTACGTCCAGGCGAACCCGGCGATGACCGCGAAGACGGCCCACACCGCGATCGCGACGGGCCAGCCCCACAGCGCCGCCAAGGGAGCGGTCGCCAGCGAGGTGATCATGGACCCGACGTTGAGCGCCGACGTGTAGACGCCGGTGACCAGTCCGACGCGCTCTGGCGAGGTGTCACGCCGGATGACGACGGGGATCACCACGTTGCCGATCGTGATGCCGATGCCGATCACCGCGGTGCCGACGAGCAGCGCGGCGGACGACGGCATCGAGCGCACGACGGTGCCGGCGAGCACGATGACGAGCGACAGGGACACCGCACGCTCGGGGTCGGCCTTCGCGATGACCCAGCTGGCGAACGGCGTGGCCAGGGCGAAGCAGAGCACGGGGATCGTCGTCAGCAGACCGGCGATCGTGGCGGTCAGGCCGAGGTCGGCCCGGACGTCGCCGATGACCGGGGCCGTCGCGACGATCGGGCCGCGGAAGTTCAGGGCGATGAGGACGATGGCGGCAGGCAGCACCCACGCGGCGGCACGCAGTCCCTGTCGCGCCGCGCCGGTCCGGCCGGTACCGTCGGTCGCGCCCGTCACGGCAGCAGGATCGGGAGTAGGTCGAGCGGGGTGGCAGCGCTCGCGATGGTGCCCTCGGCCTCGGCGGGGGAGCCGTAGCCCCACTGGGCGAAGACCACCGGGACGCCGTGCGCCGTGGCGCCCTCGACGTCGTGCACCCGGTCACCGATCAGGACGGGGCGGCTCGTGTCGAACCCGTGGGCGTCGAGGCGCCGCAGCGCTTCCTCGACCACGTCGGCCTTGCTCGACCGGACCTCGTCGTCGCTCGCGCCCGTGATGATGTCGATGTCCCCGGTGAGCCCGTAGTGCTCGAGGATGTAGGTCGCCGGCGTCTCGGGCTTGCTCGTCGCGGTCGAGATCGGCAGCCCGGCGTCGTGCAGTGTGCGCAGCACGACGTCGATGCCGGGGAACATCGTCGAGTCGAGGGCGCCGTGCGAGAAGTAGTGCTCGCGGTAGACGGCGAGCGTGTGCTCGGCCTGCGCCTCGTCCATGCCCATCGCGACCCGGAACGTGTCCATGATCGGCGGGCCGACGAACGACATCAGGGTGTCGTGGTCGGGCACCGGGACGCCGACGGTGCGGAAGGTGTGCGTCAGGCTCTCGAGGATGCCCGGCGCGGAGTCGCTGATGGTGCCGTCGAGGTCGAACAGGATGGCGGAGAACGGGCTGGTCATGTCCTGCCCACCCTAGCCGGGCCGTGGCGGCGACCATCCGGGATCCGTCGGCGGTGTGACGGGGGCGAGCCGCGCCTCCAGGCCGGACGGTCCGACGTGGCTCAGAACAGGCGGGTGTGCCCGCCCTCGATGCCGCGCATCGCGTCGTAGTCGAGCACGAGGACGCGGATGCCGCGGTCCTCGGCGAGGGTGCGCGCCTGCGGCGCCACGGTCTGCGCCGCGAGCACGCCCTGCACCGGACGCAGGTGCGGGTCGCGGTTCATGAGCTCGAGGTACCGGGTGAGCTGCTCGACCGCGTCGATGTTGGCGTTGCGCTTCATCTCGACGGCGACGCTCGCCCCGGCGTCGTCGCGCGCCAGGATGTCGACCGGTCCGATGGCGGTCATGTACTCGCGACGGACCAGGGTGTGGCCGTCACCAAGGAGCTCGATCTGCTCCGCGAGGAGCTGCTGCAGGTGCGCCTCGACCCCGTCCTTGACCAGGCCCGGGTCGACGCCGAGGTCGTGGGTCTGGTCCGCGATGACCTCGTGGATGGACACGATCAGACGGTCCTGGGTCTTCTTCTGCGTCACCGTCCAGACCTCGGTGATGCCACCGACGGCCTGCTCCTCGTCGGGCTCGCTCATCTCGATCGAGCACGGCGGGCTCATCCAGTTCAGCGGCTTGTAGCTGCCACCGTCGGAGTGCACGAGCAGCGATCCGTCCGCCTTGAGCATGAGCAGACGGGTCGCGAGCGGCAGGTGGGCTGAGAGCCGTCCGGCGTAGTCGACGGAGCAGCGGGCGATGACGAGACGCACCCGGGAATCCTAACGGGCGTCGCGTCCCGGCCCGGACGGCGCGCTCGTTGCGCTGTCGGCGCTCGTCGCGTCGGTGGCGCTCGTCACGTTGTCGGCGCTGTCAGCGCTGTCGGACGGGAGGCGCGGCTCGCCCCCGCCGTGTCCGTCGCCACGCCCGCGGGTCGGCCGGGCGGCGGCGCCGGTCTCACGGGCGGCACCCGACGCGAGTCCCGCCGCGATGATGAACACGAAGACGACCAGGAGCGCACCGAGCAGTCCGACCTGCTCACCGAGGAACCCGATCAGCGGCGGCCCGGCCAGGAACGCCACGTACCCGATGGTGGCGACGGCGCTGACCTTGGCGGCTGCGGTGCGGGGGTCGTCGGCCGCGGCCGACATGCCCATCGGGAAGCCGAGGCTGGCACCGAGGCCCCAGAGCACGACACCGACGATCGCGAGCGGCACGTTGTCGATGAAGATGAGCATGCCGAGGCCGACGACCGCGACGGCAGCGCTGATCCGCAGGATCGGGACCCGACCGAACTTGTCGATCAGGGGGCTGCCGGCCACGCGGCCGACGGTCATCGCGGCGAGGAACACCGTGAGCACTCCGGCACCGGCGGCGTTGTCGAGCCCGTGGCCGTCGATCATCGCGAGCGGCAGCCAGTCGTTCGCGGAGCCCTCGGCCAACGCCATGCCGAGCACGATCACACCGATGAGGATCGTGGAGGGCTGCGCCCAGACCTGCCAGCGGGTGAGCGGCGTCGCGACCGGGCTGGTGTCGGTGGAGACCTGCTCCGCGAACCGGTGCTCGTCCTGGAACTTCGTGACGGCGACGAGCATGGCGGCGCTCGTGATGACGACCAGGACGATGAAGTGCAGGGAGACCGGGATCTCGAGTTTCTCGGCCAGGGCTCCGAGGCCCGCACCGGCGAGCGTGCCGAGGCTGAACGCGGCGTGGAACAGCGGCATGATCGTGCGCCCGCCGGCCTTCTCGGCGGCGGCTCCGGAGACGTTCATCGACACGTCGCACAGGCCGTTGCCGAACCCGAAGGCGATCAGCGCGATCCAGATGGCGGCGAAGCCCCACTCGAGCGTGACCGCGATGCCGGCGAAGACCATGCCGAGTGCCAGGCAGGCGGCGGCCACCTGCACACCACGGCGCGCTCCGAGCTTCGCGACGATGTGGCCGGCGAAGGTCAGGCCGGCGATCGAGCCGACGGCCATGCCGAGCACGAGCAGGCCCATCTCGAAGGTGCTCGCCCCGAGTGAGTCGCGGACGCTCGGGATCCGGCCGAGCCAGGTCGCGATGTCGAGCCCGGACAGGGTGAACACGACGAACACCGCGATGATCCAGGCCTTCGTGGTCGGGACGGTGCGGGTGGACGGCGTCGTCATGGTGGTCCCATCGTGCTTCGTTGCGTGTTCTGGTGCGTGCGTTGCGTCGATCGAATCGATTCGACCGCTTGTTCCCGCTACGCTAACCGGCGATGGACGAACCGGCAACAACACCCGGCGCGTCGCCTTCCCGCGGCGGCGTCGCCCGTCCGTCGCGCCCGACGCTGGCCGCGGTCGCCCGTGCCGCCGGTGTCGCGCCGTCGACAGCCTCGCTCGCGTTCAGCGGCAGCGGCCCGGTGTCCGAGGACGCCAAGGCCCGAGTCCTCGCCGCCGCCGCCGAGCTCGGCTACGGCGGCCCCGATCCTCGTGCGCGTTCGCTCCGCCGAGGGCGTTCCGGCGTCATCGGTGTCGTCATGGACGAGCGTCTGAGCGATGCCTTCCGTGACCCGGTCAACGTCCTGACGCTCGACGGCATCGCCGAGGTAGCCGGGGCTGCGGGCGCTTCGCTCTTGCTCGTCCGGAGTCCGCTCGACGACGAGCAAGGGGCCGGGCCGCTGGTGGACGCCCCGATGGACGCCGTCGTGCTCGTCGGGTGCAACGTCCGGATCGACCCGGCCGTCGCGGTGCTGCGGCGTCGGCAGATCCCCGTCGTCGCGATCGAGGCCGACGAGATCGAGGGCGCCGTGCCCGTCCAGCTCGACAACCGGGATGCCTCACGCCGTGCTGCGGAGTACCTGCAGGACCTCGGGCACGCCGCGGTCACCGTCGTGACGCTGCCGCTCGACGCTGCTCGTCGCCGGGGGCGCATCGATGACCACCGTTTCGCTTCGGGCATCGCGTTCACGACGCTCGAACGGCTCCGCGGTGTGCGCGAGGTCTACCCCTCCGCCGTGGCGATCGAGACTGCCGGGAGCTCGGTGGAAGAAGGACGCCTGGCCGGTGTCGAGCTGTTCGCCGCGGACGGCCCCCGACCGACCGCGGTGATCGCGCAGAGCGACCTGATCGCCGTCGGGGTCATCTCGGCCGCTCTCGACGCCGGACTCCGGGTGCCCGAGGACGTCAGTGTTGTCGGGTTCGACGGCATCACGGTGGACGACAGCCTGCTGCACCGGACCCCGATCCGACACCTGACCACGCTCGTGCAGCCGTTCGTGCAGAAGGGCCAAGCGGCAGCCCGTGCCGCCCTGGCCATGCTCGAGGGGGCGGAGCCGCAGCCGGCGTCGTTCCGCTCGGAGCTGCGCGTGGGTGACACGACAGGGCCGCCGCCGACGCTGCGCTGATCCCACGCCGTCCGGAATCCGCCAGACCGGGGCGGCGGTGCAGGCTGGACTGGCTCCGTGAACAGCACGACGACAGCAGCAGCCACCCGCTTCCACTCGCTCCACCGGAACCAGCAGCATCCGCTCGTCCTCGCGAACGCGTGGGACGCCGCGAGTGCCCGACTGATCGAGGCCGCCGGTGCCCCGGCCATCGCGACCACCAGCGCGGGCGTCGCGTGGTCGCTGGGGTACCCGGACGGCAATGCCCTCCCGCTCCACGAAGCACTCGGCGCGATCAGCCGGATCACCGCCGCGGTCTCCGTCCCCGTCACCGTGGACATCGAGGGTGGCTCCGCGGACGCTGCCGACGGGGTGGAGCGCACGGTGGACGCGGTCCTCGGAGCGGGCGCGGTCGGGATCAACATCGAGGACGGCGTGCTGCCACCGAGCGAGCTCGTCGACCGCATCACCGTGGCCCGCCGTGCCGCCGAGCGCGCCGGAGTCCGGCTGTTCGTCAACGCGCGGACCGATGTGCACCTCGCTGGGCTCGTCGCGCCGGACCGGATGCTCGCGGAGTCGATCGACCGCGCGAACCGGTACGTCGACGCCGGGGCCGACGGCGTGTTCGTCCCGGGGGTCGGCGACGTCGACACGATCCGCGCGCTCGTCGAGGCCGTCGGTGCGCCCCTGAACGTGATGGCCGGGCCGGGGTCGCCGATCGTCTCGGAGCTCGCCGCACTCGGCGTCGCGCGCGTGAGCCTCGGCTCCGGGGTCGCGCAGGCCGCGTACGCCGTGGCGCGCCAGGCGGCCACCGAGCTGTTGACCGCGGGGACCTACGACTCCACCGCCCGGGGCGTCGAGTACGGCGAGATGAACGCACTGTTCTGACGGAGCGGGCCGACGATCAGCACCTCGTCTGCCACGATGATGCCCATGAGTGACCTTCACGACGTGGTCCCGGTCGCACCACCGGACCTCGATGCCGCCACCACGATGTGGACGGACTACACATCGACCCGGCCGCGGGAACTCGGTGATTACGACTACACGGTGGAGCACTTCGGTGACACGGCCCGGCTCGCTGACGAACTGCTGCGGATCGTCCTGTCCGGTGGGAAGCGTGCCACCGCCGAGCTCGTCTCCGAGTTCGCGCACCGAGGTGACCCGTTGCCCCGGATCGGGTCGCACTGGATCGCGTGCGACAGCTCGGGCACCCCTCGGATCATCATCCGGAGCACCGCGTTGCGCGTCGGTCGGTTCGACAGTGCCGATGCGGCGTTCGCGGCCGCGGAGGGCGAGGACGATCGCTCCCTCGAGAGTTGGCGACGCGAGCACCGCCGGTACTGGGAGCGCACCTGCGCTGCTCGGGGTGCGGTCTGGTCGGACCGCGACGAGATCGTGTTCGAGTACTTCTCCGTGGTCTGGCCACCCGAGCACGCCGACTGAGTGCGGCGCCGCCCGCCGTTCGGGTTTTCCCCCAGCAGTCAGAGGGCCTGCCCGGTCCCGTGAACGCCTGCGTCCCCCGAAGCTGGGAACCGCGCACCACACTCCCGGTCACCACGAAGAGGTCTCATGTCCCGCACCACCGCCCTGATCCCGCCACACACCACCGTTCCACGGTTCCGGTTCGTCTCGGGACTGTTCACCGCAGCGACCTGGCGGCAGTTCGCGTTCCACGCCGCGCACCTGCCGATCGCCATCGGAGCGGTGACGTGGTTCGCCCTGGCGGTCGGCATCGGGGTGCCGTCGGCGGTCACGTGGTTCGGGCTGCTCGTCACGGCGTTCCTCGTCGGCGGTTCCGCGTGGTTCGCCACGGTCACCCGTCGCATGTCCGCGGCGCTCCTGGGACAGGAGGTCGTCGCGCCGACGATCCGCCCGCGTCGCGGAGGTCCCCTGGCCTGGGCGACCACCCGGCTGACGGACGGCTCGACGTGGCGGGCGTTCGCCTACCTGCTGGTCGGCTTCGTCGTCACGACGGCATCCTTTGCCGTCTCGGTCGCGGTGCTCGTCTCGGCGCTCGGCGCGATGACCCACAGCATCTGGGGTCGTTTCCTGCCGGAGCAGATCGGTGCGGACGGGCTGGAGCATCGTGGTGCGCAGTTCCTCGGGGTGTTCGTCGACACCGTTCCGCTCCAGATCGCGTTCGCCGTGGTCGGCCTGGTCCTGCTCGTCGCTGTCTGGCCCGCCGTCAACCACGGCCTCGGGTCCCTGCAGCGCGCGGTCATCCGTTCGATGCTCGGCGCCGACCTCCGGCAGCGCCGCCTCGCCGAGGTCACTGCGTCCCGTGACGCCGCCGTGGTGGATGCGGACAGCACGCTGCGCCGCATCGAGCGTGAGCTGCACGACGGTACGCAGGCGCGTCTGGTCGGCCTGGCGATGACCCTCGGAGACGCCCGTGACCGACTCCAGAGCAGTCAGGACGCCGCCGGGTCCGGAGTGGAGGCGCTCGTCGCCCAGGCACACGCCTCCACGAAGGAAGCACTCGTCGAGTTGCGTGCGCTGGCGCGGGGGATCCACCCGCCGGTCCTCGACGAAGGGCTCGAGGCCGGACTCGCATCGGCGTGCTCCCGCACCCCGTTCCCCGTGACGCTGCACGTGGACCTGCCCGTCCGCCCGTCGCCGGTCGTGGAGGGCATCGCCTACTTCGGGGTCCTCGAGCTGCTCACGAACGTGTCGAAGCACGCGGGAGCTACCGCGGCCACGGTCGACGTGGCTCTGGACGGGCCCGAACTCGTCGTCACGGTGGCCGACGACGGCGCGGGCGGCGCCCACGTCTCGTTGCCGCGGCCCGACGGGCAGGGAACCGGCCTCGCCGGACTGCTCGAACGACTCCGAGCGGTCGACGGCACGCTCGAGGTCCAGAGCCCGATCGGCGGCCCCACCACGGTCCGCATGACGATGCCCTCCGGGGCGGCCACGTGAGGATCGTCATCGCCGACGACAACACGATCGTCCGTGAGGGGCTGGCGTCGTTGTTGCACGGGCGCGGTCACGAGATCGTGGCGGCCGTCGGTGACGGTACGGCCGTCCTCCCCGCGCTCGCGTCCGAGCACGTCGACGTCGTCGTGATGGACATCCGGATGCCGCCGACCCACACCGACGAGGGCGTGCGAGCCGCGGTCGCCCTCAAGGCGGCGCGACCCGAGGTCGGCGTGCTCCTCTTCTCGCAGTACGCCGAGGTGCGGTGGGCGCGAACCCTGCTCGACGTCGCGACCGTCGGCGTCGGCTACCTGCTGAAGGACCGGGTCGCCGAGGTCGCCACCTTCATCGAGTCGTTGCAACAGGTCGCGGCCGGCAACGTCGTGCTCGACCCCGAGGTCGCCGCCGCGCTGGTCCAGGCACCACGGCCGCTCCGCGACCGGCTCGACCGGCTCACCGCACGTGAGACCGACGTCCTGCGGCTCATGGCCGAGGGGCGGTCGAACGCGGCGATCGCCGAGACGCTGTTCCTGTCGGGCGGGACAGTCGAGAAGCACGTGACGGCCGTCTTCGCGAAGCTCGGGCTCGAAGCGACGACGGCGGACCACCGGCGGGTGCTGGCCGTTCTGCGGTTTCTGTCCGCCTGACGACCGGGACGGGCGCCGTCGCTGGCGCTCACCCTCACGCGTGCTTCTTGGCCTGGTGCCGCGCGACCCGGTTCCGGTTCCCGCAGCCCGCGGCCGTGCACCAGATCCGGTTGTGGCGCGGCGACGTGTCGAGGTAGACCCACCCGCAGGCGTCGTCCCCGCACTGTCGGGCAGCACGGAGGTCCGAGGTGAGCAGCTCGTGTGCCAGCACGGCGATCGCAGCGCGCGGCCCGGTGAGGTCGCTCGGGACCCGCCACGACCACGAGAGCCCGGTGTCGTCGTGCGCGAGCACCGACCTGGTGAGTGCGTCGACGTACTCGTGGGCGATCAGTTCCACGGCCGACGCGGACGACTCGAACACGGCCTCGTAGATCGCCTCGCGCAACGCGATGACGGCCGCGTGTTCGTGAGCTGCCGCCTCCGGAGCTCCCGACGCCATGGCCTGGAGTCCGCCGTCGCCGTTCGGCACGACGCCCGTCTGGTTGCACCACCGCACGACGTCGTCGTACGACGAGAGCGTGTCGATTGCGCGGCGGTCGTCGAGACGCCAGTGGACTGTGTCGACGAGGTCGAACCCCGCGTGACCGCCCACCTCGGGGAACGTCGTCGTCGTGCCTGCCGCAACCATGACGCCAGGCTAATGCCTGGATTCGGGTTGCGCCATTAGACCGACCCTGCCACTGTCTAATGCGTGAAGGACAAAGAAGCCATTAGCGCCGGACGGCACCGGCCGGCACGCCTCGGGGCGGACTTCGCCCGGTTCTGGACTGCACAAGGCGCATCGGCTGTGGGCGGCCAGATCAGCGAACTCGCGGTGCCGCTGCTGGCCGTGCTCGTGCTGCATGCTTCGGCGAGCGAAGTCGGACTGCTCGGTGCGGCCCGATGGGTGCCGTTCCTGGTCCTTGCGCTTCCGCTCGGTGTGCTGGTCGACCGCTGCCGGCGCAGGCCGATCCTGATCGCGTCGGACTTCGCTCGCGCCGTCCTCACCGTCGGAGTCGTCGTCCTCGCGTTCTCCGGTGCGCTCACGCTCCCGGTCCTCGTGCTCCTGGTCTGCCTGCTCGGTGCGTTCACCGTGGCGTTCGAGGTCGGGTACCAGTCGTTCCTCCCGACGGTGGTCGGCCGGGAGCACCTCGAGCGCGCGAACGGGCGGTTGCAGGCGACGGCGTCGGCGGCCGAGGTCGGCGGCCCGGGTCTGGGCGGATTCCTCATCCAGGCGCTGTCCGCGCCGTGGGCGCTCCTCGCCCATGCCGTGACCTACCTGGTCTCGGCGCTCTCCTTGCTCGGCATCGCCGCCACCGAGCGTCCGCCCGAGCCGTCGGGCCGCAGCGCCCTCCGCGACCTCGGTGATGGACTCCGGTTCGTCGGACGCGACCGGTACCTCGTCTCCTTGGTGGGGTTCGCCGGCATCTACAACCTCTTCGCGCAGTGGGTGATGGTCCTGTTCACCGTCCACGCCGTCCGGGAACTCAGCCTGACCGCCGGCCAGCTCGGCCTGGTCTTCAGCCTCGGAGCGATCGGAGCGGTCCTGGGGGCAGCAGCCGCGCCGTCGAGTGTCCGCCGGTTCGGCGGTGGCCCCGTGATGGTCGCCTGCGCTGCGGCCGAGTGCATCGCCCTCGCCGCCTTGCCGGTGGCCGATGCGTCCTGGCCGGTCCCGGTGCTCATCGCGGTCCTCGTCGCGGTCTTCGCGGTCAACGGCGCGGGCACCTCGCTGTCGAGCGTGGTCGCGCTCACCCTCCGACAGCTGCGGACGCCGGACCACCTGCTCGGCCGCGTGAACGCGACCATGCGGTGGCTCTCCTACGGCGTCATCGCGATCGGCGCCGCACTCGGCGGCATCGTCGGCGAGTCTGTCGGCACCCGTGCCGGCGTCGGGCTCGGCTGCGCGGGCACCCTGCTCACCGTCGTCTGGGTGGTCGCGTCACCGCTTCGACGCGTCGGAGACCCCCGCCTCCTCGCGACCCACGACGCAGCGCCGGCTGCGCTCCGCCCAGCACCGGGAAGGTCATCGCCGCCACACCCCGAGCCCCACCACCGCGACCAGGTTCACCGCACTCCCCACCAGGAACCCCGTCGTCCCACCCGCGACCCCCGCGACGGGTCCGAGCACCGCCATGAGCACCGCCCCCACCACGAACCCGGCGACCGACGCCAGTGCGACCTGCCGTGACCGACCCGACGCGAGCACCAGCGCAGCCGGCACGAGCCCGACGGTGAACACCCACACCGCGACCATCAGGTACCGCAGGTCGGCGACGGCAGCCGTGCCCTCGGCGGGGTAGACGATCGGCAGGAACCACCCGGCGAGCAGCGCCACCAGCCCGAACACGACGGCGGACGCTGCCGCGAACCCGACGACGAGCACCAGCGCCCCGCGTGACCGCAGCGAGCCGCCATCGGTCCGGTGCGCGAACGCCGGCACGAGCACCTGTCCCAATGCCTGTCCGAGCATCGACGCCGGCGTCGCCAGGGTGAAGGCAGCCGCGTAGACCCCGGCCTCGTGCGCCGACGACGTCACCTGCGCCGAGATCATCGTCAACTGCAGCAACCCGTTCGAGGTCACCACCGCCAGCACGTTCCACGCCGCGAACCCGAGCACCCCGGCGGCGGGCTCGCGCGAAGCAGGCGCGAAGCCGTTGCCCCGCGGCCAGCACGCGATCGCGAACACCGTGTACCCGATGGCCAGCGGCAGCAGCACGAACGGCTCGAGCCGGGCGACGCACGCCACCACGAGCAACCCGAGCGCCAGCACGCTCGTCACGGAGTCCCACAGCGCGACCCGCGGCGCCCGGTCGTAGCCGAGCTGCGCACCGCGGGCGTAACAGTAGAGGCCGTAGCCGACGACGACCCCGACACCGCCGAGCACCATGCCGGGGCCGTTGCCCCAGGCCAGCGCGATCGGCACGGTGACCGCGGCGAGCACCACGCTCGACACCAGCATCGAGACCCCGAGCAGCCGGTTCACCGCGGCGTCCGACCGCCGACCCCGCAGCGCGATCGCGAGGAACCGGGACGCGGTGTTGCCCGCGGCGTTCGGCCAGAGCAGCGCGACGAACACCGACAGGGACAGCAGGGCGGTGGTCTGCCCGAGGGTCTCGGTGCCGAACACCCGACCGACGACGACGGTCACGAGCAGCTTCGCGACACCCTGCACCCCGATGCCGACCGTGGCGAGCACGGCCGACGACGCCACAGAAGACGACGCAACAGAAGAGCCGCTCACCGCGCCAGCGCCTGTTCCACCCAGCCGCGCCGGTGCGCTCGCACCCCGAGCGTCACCGCCCGGACCCCGATGTACCCGAGGGCGAACGCCGCCCACAGCCCCGCGAGCGTCCCGCCGGCCCACCACAGCAGCGGCAGGTACACGACGAGGTTCACGCCGCCCGCGATGGCCAGGTACCGCGCATCTCCGGCCCCGATCAGCACCCCGTCGAGCACGAACACGTACCCGGCGACCGGCATCCCGACGGCGATGAGCACCAGCACGACGGGCAGGGCGTCCCGCACCGCCCGGGAGTCCGAGAACACCGGCCCGAGCACTCCGCTCACGGCCAGGGTCAGCACGCCGAGCAGCACACCACCGGCGATCCCGAGCAGCACGAGTCGCCGCGTCACCAGTCGCACCCGCTCCGGGTCACGTCCGCCGAGTCCGTGCCCCACGAGCGCCTGCCCGGCGATCGCCAGGGCGTCGAGCGCGAACGCCAGCGTCGAGAAGACGGTCAGCCCGACCTGGGTCGTCGCGAGCCCGGTGGTCCCCAGCCCGGCAGCGGCCCCGACGGTCGCGAGCATGGCGATCCGCAGCGACGCGGTCCGCAGGAACAGCCAGGCGCCCGAGCGCAGCGCCCGAGCGACACCCGAGGCGCCGGGTCGCAGCGGCGCGCCTGACGACCGAGCGGCCCGCACCGCGATGCGCACGTAGACGATGGCCATCGCCCACTGCACGATGACCGTGCCGGCGGCGGACCCCGCGACGCCCCAACCCGCCCCGTAGATCAGCAGGGCGTTGAGCAGTCCGTTCGCGACGAACCCGACGGTCGCGACGACGAGCGGGGTCTTCGTGTCCTGCAGCCCACGCAGCAGCCCGGTCGAGGCAGTGACGACCAGGATCCCGGGCAGCCCGATGAGCGAGACGGTCAGGTAGGCGGTCGCTGCCGCCGAGACCTCGGGCGACGCGCCGAACAGGTCGACGAGCGGACCGGCGAGCGGCCACCCGACCAGCGCCAGCACCACCCCCAGCACGAGCGCGAGCCACATCCCGTCGATGCCCGCGTGCACGGCTCCGCGACGGTCGCCGCCGCCGAGCGCGCGCGCCACGGCCGGGGTCGTCGAGTACGCCAGGAACACCAGCAGCCCGGTCACGGTCGACAGCACGGCACTCGCGAGCCCGACGGCCGCCAGGGGTGTCGCGCCGAGGTGGCCGACGAGCGCGGTGTCGGTCAGCAGGAAGAGCGGCTCGACCACGAGCGCGCCGAGGGCGGGCACCGCCAGGCGCACGATGTCGCGGTCGACCGCGCGCCGCTCGGCGGTCACAGCGGGTCGCGTCGGTCGGTGCACCGACCCATTCTGTCGGCGATGCCGACCCGTCGTGGTCGGCAGGCGAGGTGAGCGCGACCCCGTGACGGACTGGAGGGCCGTGGCGGCGCCGCCACGGGCCTCCAGCCCGGCCGTCCCCGCGTTCGCGACCAGGGGTCGTTATCGTGGGGCGGGTGAAGCCGAGCAGACGCGAACGTCGTCTCCGCAACGTGCAGACGCTGATCCTCGTCGGCTCGATGCTCGGAGTGGTCGCCCTGGCGGGTCTTGCCGGCTGGCTCGGTGCTCCGCAGTGGGCGGTTCTGCCGGTCGTCAGCATCGGTTACCTCCTCTGCTGGCGGGCGACGCTCACGGCGGTGCGGCGTCGTCGAGCGATGTGGAACGACCATGCCGAGCGCTCGCCCACCGGAGCGTCGACCGAGACGGAGGGGTGAACCGATGCGCATCACCGACGACGCCGAAGTGGACGCGGCGGACACCCTCGTCTGCGCCACGGTGTAGGTCCCGCTCGTCTGGTCTCGGGCAGCGTCAGGGGCGGACCCATCCGCCCCCGAACGCCTTGTGCACGCGCCGGAGGGCTTCCGGGTTGCCCCACTCCTGCACGTGCGAGCAGTCTGCGTCCGCCTGAGCCGCGACGAGTCCCCAGTTGCCGACGTTCTGGTACGTGTATTGGTCGCCCGGCCCCGAGGTCGACGCGCCGCCGCCCTGCTGCTCCGGCAGCTGGATCTCCTCGCCGTCGGGGAAGACGAGGGTCTGCCCGATCGGATCACAGGTGGGCAGTTCCTCGGTACGCAGCGCCTCGACCTGCACCGGCGCCGCGGTCGGGCAGGCCGACAGGGTGGCCTCGCCCGCGGTCAGCGTGAGGTACCCGTCATCCTGATCCTGGTGGGCGCAGCTCGTGATCGACAGCACAGCTGCGAGGAGCAGCCCGGAGACAGCGGGTGTGCGGAGGTTCACGGGAAGGAGTCTGCCGCTGATGTGCCGTGGGCGTCGTCCCCGTTGCCCAGCCCGAGCGGAACGCAGTCCGGTGGTCCCAGGTCGTCACGCCGGACGCGCGTTCCGGCTGGCCGCTCGCGTCAGTCGGCGCGCGGTTCCGCGGGGACGGCGCCGGTGGCGGCGTGCGCGGGGTCGGCGACCTCGGTCGATGGTTCGTCGGTGCCGCGGGCACGACCGATCAGGTCCATCAGGTGGTAGACGACGATCGCGGCGATGGTGCCGAGGATGATGCCGCCGAAGCTCGCCTGCCCGAACGCGAACGTGAAGTCCGCGATGCCGATGATGAGCGCGATGCCGGCGGTCAGCTGGTTTTTCGGCTTCGAGAAGTCGACGCGGTTCTCGACCCAGATCCGGATGCCGATGACACCGATCAGGCCGTACAGCGCGGTGGTGGCACCGCCGAGGACGCCGGCGGGGACCGAGGAGATGACCGCACCGATCTTCGGGGAGAGGCCGAGCAGGACGGCGGCGATCGCGGCGACCCAGTACGCGGCGGTGGAGAAGACGCGGGTGGCGGCCATGACGCCGATGTTCTCGCCGTAGGTGGTGGTGGCGGAGCCGCCGCCGACGCCGGCCAGCACGGTGGAGATGCCGTCGGCGAAGAGCGCGCGACCGGTGAGGGGCGTGAGGTCACGGCCGGTGAGCTGCCCGACGCCCTTCACGTGCCCGACGTTCTCGGCGACGAGCGCCAGGACGACCGGCACGAACGCCAGGTAGATCGCGAGCTGCGACGGGTCGAACGCGGGAGCGGTGAACGTCGGCAGGCCGATCCAGGCGGCCTCGCCGACCTTCGAGTAGTCGACCTGGCCGCCGATGAGCGCTGCCACGTAGCCGACGAGCACGCCGATGACGATCGACAGACGACCGATCAGCCCCTTGAACAGGACGGTGACCAGGATGATCGCCGCGAGGGTGATGACCGCGACGACCGGGGCCGCCGTGAAGTTGTCCTTCGCCGCGGGCGCCAGGTTGAACCCGATCAGGGCCACGATCGCACCGGACACCACCGGGGGCATCAGCCGGTCGATCCAGCCGGCGCCGGCCAGGTGCACGACGAGCCCGACGATCGCGAGCAGCGCACCGACGACGATGATGCCGGAGAGCGCGAGGGGGATGCCGCCGATCTTCGTCGCCGCGCCGATCGGAGCGATGAACGCGAACGACGATCCGAGGTAGCTCGGCAGCCGGTTGCCGGTGATGAGCAGGAACAGGATCGTGCCGATGCCGCTGAACAGCAGGGTCGTGGACGGCGGGAAGCCCGTCAGCAGCGGCACCAGGAAGGTGGCACCGAACATCGCGACGACGTGCTGCACGCCGAGACCGATCGTCCGGCCCCAGGTGAGTCGTTCGTCCGGTGCCACGATCGTCGTCGCGGAGACGGTCTTGCCGTCGCCGTGCAGCTTCCACGGAAGTCCCATGCGATGACCGTACCGGCAGCCGTCCACAGGTGACGACGCACACCGACCTGCTGCATGGCGTCGGTGGCTATCGTGGACCGCATGACCGACGTCGCACGTGCCTCCGGCATCCACACTGACGAACTCGACCCAGCGGTGCGCCCCCAGGACGACCTGTACCGCCACGTGAACGGCACCTGGATCGCCGAGACGCCGATCCCCGACGACAAGGCCCGCTACGGCTCCTTCACGGTGCTGGCCGAGGCCGCCGAACTCGCCGTCCGCGAGATCATCGAGCGCTCGCAGCAGGCCGCACCCGGCACCGAGGAACGCAAGGTCGGTGACCTCTTCTCCTCCTTCACCGACGAAGCCCGACTCGAGGAGCTCGCCACGGCGCCGATCGAGCCGCTGCTCGCCGAGATCACGGCCATCGAGTCCGTGCCCGAGCTCATCGCCACCGTCGGACGCTTCGAGCGCCTCGGTCTGCCGAGCTTCCTGCAGCTCTTCGTCGACAACGACCCGGGCGACCCCGAGTCCTACGTCGTGTTCCTCGAGCAGTCCGGTCTCGGGCTGCCCGACGAGTCCTACTACCGCGAAGAGCGGTTCGCCGACATCCGCACGAAGTACCGCGAGTTCGTCGCGGCGATGTTCCCGCTCGCCGGGTTCGAGGACGGCGGCGACCGCACCGAGCACGTCATCGCGCTCGAGACCGCCCTGGCGTCGAAGCACTGGGACAACGTCACAACGCGCGACAGCCAGAAGACCTACAACAAGCTGCTCTGGGCCGAGGTCGCGGCGCTCGCCGAGAGCATCGACCTGCAGACGTGGTGGGAAGCCATCGACGCCCCGGCCGGCGCGTTCGAGACCGTCGTGGTGCGCGAGCCCTCGTTCATCACCGGCCTGGCCGAGCTCCTGCGCGACCAGCCGCTCGAGGTCTGGAAGGACTGGCTGCGCTGGCAGGTCATCCGCGGCTCGGCCGCGTACCTGACGAGCGCGTTCTCGGCCACGAACTTCTCCTTCTACGGCACCGCCCTCACCGGGGCGCCGAAGCAGCGCGAGCGGTGGAAGCGCGGCGTCTCCCTGGTCGAGGGCGCGATGGGTGAGGCCGTCGGGCGGATCTACGTGCAGGAGCACTTCGACGAGTCCTCGAAGGCGAAGATGGACGACCTCGTCGCCAACCTGGTCGAGGCGTACCGGCAGAGCATCACGGCCCTGGACTGGATGACCGACGAGACCCGTGCACGTGCCCTCGACAAGCTCGACAAGTTCACGCCGAAGATCGGGTACCCGGTCAAGTGGCGCGACTACTCGGCGCTGCCCGTGACGGCCGACGACCTGGTGGCGAACGTCCGCGCCGTGGCCTCGTTCCAGGTCGACCGCGAGCTCGGCAAGATCGGCAAGCCGATCGACCGCGACGAGTGGTTCATGACGCCGCAGACGATCAACGCGTACTACAACCCGGGCTTCAACGAGATCGTGTTCCCCGCGGCGATCCTGCAGTTCCCGTTCTTCGACGCCGACCGCGACGCCGCCGCCAACTACGGCGCGATCGGGGCCGTCATCGGTCACGAGATCGGACACGGCTTCGACGACCAGGGGTCGCAGTACGACGGCGACGGCAAGCTCGAGAACTGGTGGACCGAGGCCGACCGCACGGCGTTCGAGGAGCGCACGAAGGCCCTCATCGCGCAGTACGACGCACTCGTCCCGACCGAGGTCCCGGACGGGCACGTCAACGGCGCCCTGACGATCGGCGAGAACATCGGCGACCTCGGTGGCCTGTCGATCGCGTGGAAGGCGTACCTGCTGTCGCTCGACGGCCAGGAGCCCCCGGTCGTCGACGGCCTGACCGGTGCCGAACGGTTCTTCCTGAGCTGGGCGCAGGCGTGGCAGATGGCGATCCGTCCGGAAGAGGCGGCACGTCTGCTGCAGATCGACCCGCACTCGCCGAACGAGTTCCGCTGCAACCAGGTCGTCCGCAACATCGACGTCTGGTACGACACGTTCGGCGTGACCGAGCAGGACGCGATGTACCTCGACCCCGCCGAGCGCGTCGCGATCTGGTGATGGTGGAGCCGGACGCGGCTCGGTCGTCACGCCGTCGGCGGCCGGGGGACCGCTCAGGTGGTGGCGGCCGGGCCCGCGGTCGGCACAGCGGTCGGACGGACGACCGCTTCGGCGCCACGGTCGAGGCCCTCGGTGCGCTCGCCGTCGACGGCGCTGGGGTCAGCGCCTCGGTGATCGACACGTCGTCGGGCAAGGCCCTGCTCGCGGTCGACGACACCCTGGTGCAGCCCGTCGCGAGCCTCGGGCGCGTGCTGCTGCTGATCGAGGTCGCGGCGCAGCTCGAGGACGGCCGTCTGCACGGTGACCGTCTGCAGCGCATGGCGCGGGACACCGCGACCGGTGCCGGCCTGTGGCAGTTCCTGCAGGAGCCGACGATGCAGGTGCCCGACCTGGCGACCCTGGTCGGCGCCACCGGTGACACGTGGGCGATGAACGCGCTGCTGTCGACGGTCGGCATCGACTCCGTCCGTGAGCGTGCGGAGTCGCTCGGCATCGAGCGGACCGCGCTGATCGACCGGGTGCGCGACCGTCGTGGCCCCGACGACGCCCCGGACGCCTCCGTCGCTCCGACGGGCGAGCTCGCGTGGGTGATGCGCGGGCTGGCGCTCGGCGAGGTCGTGGACGAAGCGGTCTCGAACCGGGTGCTCGGGTGGCTGTCACTGGCGAGCGACCTGAACCTGGTCGCCGGCTCGTTCGGCCTCGATCCCCTGGCGCACCGTGCGCTCGACCACGGGTTGCAGGTCGTCGCGGTCACCGGGTCGAGCACGGGCGTCCGCGCCGAGGCGGGGATCCTCCGCGGTCCGGGCTCGTCGGTCAGCTACGCCGTGACGGTCACGTTCGACGACGCCTCGTTGCAGCGGCGTCTCGCGGTCATCGAGGCACTGCGCACCATGGGCACCGAGGTGCTCGAGGCCGTGCACGCTCCCGCCCGCCGCTGACCTCGGCGGGCGCAGTCCGGCGTCGGTCCGGTGT
Source organism: Curtobacterium sp. PvP017 (assembly GCF_054060195.1). Taxonomy (NCBI): domain Bacteria; kingdom Bacillati; phylum Actinomycetota; class Actinomycetes; order Micrococcales; family Microbacteriaceae; genus Curtobacterium; species Curtobacterium sp. PvP017. Next base: position 124,374 of record NZ_JBSSCY010000002.1, on the reverse strand, counting down.
CGTTCCGCTCAGCGGAGCAGGACGAACGACCGCAGCGGCTGCGGCTCGACGTCGTGCACCTCGACGAACCCGCGCGACTCGTAGAACGCACGCTGACCCGCTGCGGCGTCGGTCAGCAGGACGGTCTGCCGGACGTGGGCGTACCGATGCAGGACCGCGTCGAGCAGTGCGCCGCCGACGCCGGAACGATGCGCCGACGGCACGACGAGCACGTCCTGGACGTACACGATGGTCTGGCCGTCCGAGATCGTCCGCAGCAGACCGAGCAGCTGCCCGTCGTCATCACGGGCGGTCACCACGGTGTGCGACCCCGCGACCGCTGCGCGGAGGGCCTCGGGATCACGGGTGTAAGCGGTCCACCCGACGGCGTCGTACAGCGCCACGAGCTCCGCCGAACCGGGTCGTTCGTCCCTGATCGTGAACGTCACGGCTCCATGGTGCCCGACCCGCCGATGCGTCCGCTACGACGTCGCCTTCCCCTCCGGCACCAGCGCCTGCACCGACAGCAGCGACGCATCGGCGGACGCGCACGCCTGGTGGTCGGTGTCCTTGATGAACAGCGACTGCTTCGATCCGGGCGGGTACACGCGGAACCCGTCCGGGGTCTTCGGCGAGCAGTCCGCCTTCGAGTAGTTCCCGGCCTGGACGATCTTGAGCGGTGCCACGGCGGTCTGCCCGGCGGCCAGGGTCACGGTCGGGTGCGGTGAGCTCTTCTCCTGTGTCGCCGCGGCACCGATCTGGGTGCCGTTGCCGCCGCCGACGAACGAGACGCCCGGCCAGCCCTGCAGCGTGCAGGTCGTCGAGCCGGTGTTCCGCAGTGCGAGGTGCACGATGACGCTGCCGGCTGCTCCTCCGCTGCCCGGCTCGATGCTCGCGGCGAGCGACGACGCGGCGCACCTGCTGCTGGCCGCAGAGCCGGAGCCCGAGCCGTCCGACCCGGTACCGGCTGACGCCGAGGCGCCGGACGACGGTGTCGCGGAGGACGACGACGCGGACGAGGACGAGGAAGCGGACGGCGACGGCGCGGGCGCCGTGACCGTCTCGGTGGCGGAGGGTTCCCCGCCGGAGGCACAACCCGCCAGCGCCCCGACTGCGACGAGCCCGGTGACGGCGAGCAGGAACTTCGATCGGCTGCTGCGTTGCATGGTGCACAGGCAACCACCACCGGGAGATCCAGGTTCGGTCGGCATCCAGGGACCGCGAGCACACTCCGGAGGCAAGAACCCGAGCAGCGGAGGTCGGACATGACGGGCAAGCACGAACAGGCACGTGGCGACGAGGGTCGCGCGGACGGGGTCGAGACCCGCGCGGGCGCCTTCACGGACAGCGACATCCCCGGCGAGGAGCACGTCACGACGACGGAGCCGGTCGGCGAGTTCGTCGACAGCGACATCCCGGGCGAGGCCCGTCCGGATTCGAGTGGCCCCGACGGTGAGTACGTCGAGTCGGACATCCCCGGCGAGGCCGAACCGACGCAGGACGGCGAGACCGGCCACTACGTCGACACGGACCAGGCCTGACGACTAGTCGATGCGCTCCGCCGCCACCAGGCGGCGGAGCGTCTCCACGCCCGCCGGCGGGCAGCGACCGGCGTCCGCCGAGGTGACCCACTCGACCTCGTCGACCTCTGCCGAGGCGACGGGCGTGGCGGCGTCCAACGGGCCTCCCGGTCGGACCAGGAACAGGGTCATCGCGACCATGGTGCCGGGCGCCTGCCCGTGGGCGGGTTCGAGGACGACGCCGAACGGGTCGACGTCGTCGGCGGTGACCCGCAACCCGGTCTCCTCGTGGGCTTCACGGATGACGGCGTCGACGTCGGTCTCGTGCGGCTCGGCCTTGCCGCCGGGCAGGTAGAGCACGTCGCGCGATCGCGCGCGCACCATCAGCACACGTCGATCACGGATCAGCAGGAGCGCACTGACACGCAGCGTGGGTGGTTGCGAGCCTGTCTGCAGGCTCAGCTCGCGTCCGCCTGGTCGTCGCGCTCCGAGATCGGGTCCAGGGCGGTGCGGTCGGCGAGCGGGACGACGGGCGCCGGCAGCTCCGCCTCGGGCTCGGGCCGCACGCCGAACAGGGCGTCGATGGCCCCGACGAACTCCTCGCCACGACCGGCGCGGCCGAGCTCACGGGCCCGGACGGAGGGGCGGTGCAGCAGGACGCCGACCAGGTGCCGGAGCGCCCGCTCGGTGTGCTCGGCGGACTCGCCGTCGGCGTCGCCGCGGCGCTTGGCGCGGTCGATCTCGTCGTCGAGGATGTCGAACACGTGCTTGCGGAAGGCGACGAGGGCCGGGGTGGTCGACTGCTCGAGCGCCTGCGCCCGGAAGCGGGACACGGCGTCGTCGACCATCGCGCGGGCCTCGGACTCGGCGTTCAGCTCGGAGATCGGGGCGTGCAGGCTGATGGTCTCGAGGTCGAGCAGCTCGACGCCGTCCACGCCGGCGGCGGCCGGGTCGACGTTGCGGGGGAGTCCGAGGTCGATGACGATGCGGCGGATGCCGTCGTCGAGGTCGGCCGGCGCGACGACCGGCACCTCGCTCGACGTGCAGGTGATCACGACGTCGCTGGTACCGATCGCGTGACGCAGGTCGCGGGCGGCGACGAGGTCGTGCTTCGCGGCGAACCAGGCGGCGCGGCCCGAGGGCGAGAACACCTGGATGTGCACGGCGCCGCGGTCGCGCAGGGCCGCGATGGTGGTGGCCGCGTAGCTGCCGGTGCCGATCAGGAGCACCCGGGTGTGCGCCCAGTCGGTGACGCGCGACGAGGCGAGCTGCAGACCGAGGCGGACGAGCGACCGACCGGCGGCACCGATCCGGGTGCGGGTCTTCACGCCGCGCGAGGTGTGGGCGGCTTCCTGGAACAACCGCTCGAGGTCCGAGGTGGTGGTGCCGTTGCTCCGGGCGTCCTCGAGCGAGCGGCGGACCTGGCCGGAGATCTCGGTCTCACCGACGACGACGGACTCGAGCCCGCTCGACACGGCGAACAGGTGCTGCACGACGTCCTTGCCGCCGAGCACACTGACCGAATCGCGCAGTTCGGTGGCGTCCAGGTCGCTCGCGGCCGCCACGGCCTGCACGGTGGCGGCGACGGCGGAGTCGCGGTCGTCGCCGGCGATGTCGAGGTACGCCTCGAAACGGTTGCACGTGGCCAGCACCACTGCACCGTCCAGGACGTCGGAATCCGTCACGAGGTGGCCTGCTGCGGCCGGGGCAGCGATGCTCAGTCGCTCCAAGAGGTCGAAGCTGGCGTTGCGATGCGACGCCGTGAGACAGATGAGCACGTAGCCAATGGTAACGCGCTCGATGGGACAATCATCCGGTGACCGACGCGACGACCACATCCCTCCCCGACTCCCACCCCCTGGCATCAGGGCGGACGAGTGGTTCCCGCCTGGTGCGGGCCCTGCGGGGTGACCGTCCGGAGACCCTGCCGGTGTGGTTCATGCGGCAGGCCGGCCGGTCGTTGCCCGAGTACCGCGAGCTCCGGGTGGGCACGGCCATGCTCGACGCGTGCCTCGACCCCGAGATGGCGTCGGAGATCACGCTGCAGCCCGTCCGCCGGCACGGAGTCGACGCCGGCATCTTCTTCAGCGACATCGTCGTCCCGATCAAGCTCGCGGGCGTGGACGTCGAGATCGTCCCCGGACGCGGCCCCGTGCTCGGGTCCCCGATCCGCACCGCGGCGGACGTCGACGCGTTGGAGCCGCTCGACCCGGCCGCCCTCGAACCCATCCGGCAGGCGGTCGCCCGCACCGTCGAGCAGCTCGGGGACACCCCGCTGATCGGGTTCGCCGGTGCGCCCTTCACGCTCGCCGCGTACCTGGTCGAGGGCGGTCCCTCCAAGGACCACATCCGCGCCCGCACCCTCATGCACGCCGAGCCGGAGACCTGGTCGCGGCTGCTGGCCTGGGCGGCGGAGGTGTCGGGGGCGTTCCTGCGGGCCCAGGTGCTCGCCGGGGCCTCGGCCGCGCAGCTCTTCGACTCGTGGGTCGGCTCCCTGTCGCGCGCCGACTACGTCCGGTCCGTCGCACCGCACTCGGCGCAGGCGCTCTCCCACGTGACCGACCTGGGTGTGCCGCGCATCCACTTCGGCGTCGGCAGCGGCGAGGTCCTGGCCGACATGACCACGCTGGGCACCGACACGGTCGGGGTCGACGCGGTCGGGGTCGACTGGCGGCTCCCGCTCGACGAGGCCGTGCGCCGGGTCGGTACCGGCGTGAGCGTGCAGGGCAACATCGACCCGGCGATGCTCTCGGCCCCGTGGGAGGTCCTCGAGGCCCACGTGCGCGAGGTCGTCCGCCGCGGTGGCGCCGCCCGCGCCCACGTCGTGAACCTCGGCCACGGGGTGCCCCCGGAGACCGACCCGACGGTGCTGACCCGTGTCGTCGAGCTCGTGCACTCCCTGGGCGACGGCTCGGACGGCACCGACGGGACAGCCGGAGCCGCAGCGTGACCGACGTCGTCGTGGTCGGCGGCGGGATCGCCGGACTCGTCACCGCCCGCGACCTGGCGAAGGGCGGCGCGGACGTCGTCCTGATCGAGTCGTCCGGGGTGCTGGGCGGCATGATCCGCCGGCACACGGTCGGCGGGCTCGACCTCGACATGGCGGCGGACTCGTTCGCGACCCGCACCGATGCGGTCGGCCGCCTGGCGATCGAACTCGGCCTCGGCAACGACGTCGTCGCCCCGGACCCGCGCGGCGCCTGGCTGATGACCCGCGACGGTCGGACGTCGCCCATCCCCGCGACCGGGCTCCTCGGCATCCCGAGCACCCCGATGGCTGCCGACGTCCTCGCCGTCGTCGGGCAGAAGGGCGGGCTCCGCGCGCAGATGGACTCGCTGCTGCCCGGACCGGTCGGCGCCAAGGCGGAGTCCCTGGGCGAGCTCGTCCGGCGGCGCATGGGGGAGCGGGTCCTCGACGACCTGGTCGTCCCGATCGCCGGCGGGGTGCACTCCACCCACCCCGACCAGCTCGACCCGGAGCGGGTGGCTCCCGGTCTCCGCGCGGCGCTGCTCCGCGAGGGCTCGCTCGCCCGCGCGGTCCTGGCGCTCCGGGCCCGCGCTGCCGCCGGCACCCCGGTGCAGGGGATCCGCGGCGGGATCGTCCGGCTCGTGGACGAACTCGTCGCCGACACGGAGACCTACGGCGTCGACGTCCGGCTGCACACCCGGGCGACGCGGATCGAGGCACACGCGGTCGAGGTCGTCTCCGCCGACGGCACGGTCGAGCGCCTGCCCGCGCAGCACACCCTGTCGTCGGTGCCCGACCCCGAGCGCACCGCGGCGCCGGACCGGACCGGCATCGAACTCGTCACGCTCGTCGTCGACCAACCCGAGCTCGACGCGGCTCCACGCGGGACCGGGATGCTCGTGCACCCCGATGCCCGCGCCGTGGCGGCGAAGGCCCTGACGCACGCGACGGTGAAGTGGCCCTGGCTCGCCGAGGCGGCCGCCGGACGCCACGTGCTGCGCCTCAGCTACGCGATGCCGGCGGACGCGACCAGCGTGCACGGCGCGACGCGCCCCGACGACGCGGCCACGAGCCTCCCGGTCGACCCGGACGGACCGGTCGGGACCCGGGCGCTGCACGACGCGGCCAAGCTGCTCGGCGTCCCCCTGACGGCGACGCACGTCGCGGGCGCCGCACGCGTCCGCTGGCACGGCCCGGACCTGACCGCCGCCGGTCTCGCGGCGGGTGTCGTCGGCGTCGGCGAGGTGGCCACCGGACGGGGGCTGGCCGGCATCATCGGGGCCGCTCGGACCGCCGCTGGACAGATCCTGGGTTCCTGAGCGGACCCCAGACCACCCGGGGGCTACTGTTGGTGAGACCGTCGGACGTATTCCGTTCGGCGCATGACCACCGCACACTGAACCAACGGAGGAATCGCACATGCGCGGAAAGCTCCTGTTCGTCGCCGGCGCCGCACTCGGGTACGTCCTGGGATCGCGAGCCGGACGGGCGCGGTACGAGCAGATCAAGACCGTCAGCGGCAAGGTCTGGAACAGCAACGGCGTCCAGAAGGGCGTGCACGTCGCTGAGGACTTCATCGCCGACAAGACCCCGGACGTCGCCGAGTTCATCGGTGAGACGACGAAGAAGGCCGTCCGCAAGGTCGGTCAGAAGAAGGACACCACCACCTCATGACCGACACCCGCGACCGCAAGTCGCGTTCGCTGTTCGGTCTGGTGGGCGACGTCCCGAAGCTCGTCAAGGGCCTGGTCAAGGGCGAGATCGACCTGCTCAAGGCCGAGATGCTCACCAAGGCCAAGATCTTCGGACTGGCCGCGGGGCTGCTGGTCGGTGCGCTCGTCATCGTGCTCTACGCGATCGGCGTCTTCCTGACCGCCGCCGTGATGGGCCTGGCGACCGTGATGCCGGCCTGGCTCGCAGCGATCGTGATCGCCGTGGTGATGCTGATCATCGCCGCCATCCTCGGGTGGATCGGGTGGAAGCGCCTCAAGAAGGGCCTGCCGATCACCCCGAAGCGCACGATCGACAGCGTCAAGAACGACATCAACGCGGTGAAGGGGATGGGCAAGAAGCCCACTCCGCCCAGCCAGTACGGCAGCCGCAAGCCGGACGTCGGCGGCCGGTTCTGAGCCCCGACAGCCGCACCACCGACGGAGGAACCGTGACCGATCCGCACGACGATCTCGCAGACCGCGTCGCCGCGACCCGCGCCCAGCTCTTCGACACCCTCGACGCGATCGAGGACAAGCTCAACGTCCCGAAGCAGATCGGCATCGCGGCGTCGAAGGTCAAGCGCCGGATCGACGAGAAGCCGGTCCCGTACCTGGCCGGGCTCGCAGCCGGAGTAGCGGTGGTCGGGGGTATCGTCGTGATGGTGCTCCGACGGCGGTAGACCGCTCGAGCGCGGTCCACCGGGTGCGGGGCGGCCACGACCCTGGCAACCGATAGGACAAGGATCCATGAGTTCCGACGCGCCCACGAACACCGCGCCCGCGCATTCCCCGCACGAGACCGACCCCGCGACCGGGATCGATCCCAACCTGATGACGGCCTACGCGCTCTGGGCCGTCTTCCGCCGTCCGCTCGGGCCCGTCCACCGAGTCGGTGACGACGCCGTGGCCGAGCTGGACGCCGTGATCGCGTCCGCCGCCGAGCGTGGCGTGAAGACCCGGGGCTTCTACGACGTCTCCGGGTTCCGCGCCGACGCCGACGTCATGATCTGGCTGCACGGCGACGACGCGCAGGCCATCCAGGCGGTGCTGCGCGAGATCCGTCGCACCGGGCTCTTCCAGGACGCCGAGCCGGTCTGGCACGTCATGGCGATGCACCGCGAGGCCGAGTTCAACAAGCGGCACACCCCCGCCTTCCTGCGCGGCAAGGACCCCGAGGCGTGGATCACGGTGTACCCGTTCGTCCGCTCCTTCGAGTGGTACCTGCTGCCCGAGGACGAGCGCTCGAAGATGCTCCGCGACCACGGGATCGCCGGCGCGAAGTACCGCCGCGTCCTCACGAACACCATCGCGACCTTCGCCCTGAGCGACTACGAGTGGATCCTGCCGCTCGAGAGTCCCGAGCTCGTCGACCTCGTCGACCTGATGCGCGACCTGCGGGCCACCGAGGCGCGCCTGCACGTGCGCGAAGAGGTCCCCTTCTTCACGGGTCGTCGCGTGACGACCGCCGAACTCCCGGAGGTGCTGTCATGACCGACACCAGCATGATCACGAACGGCCAGCCCGTCCTCGCCGCCACCCCTGCGGCGGCGTCCGGACCGGAGCACGTCGAGGTCCCGACCGCCTACGACGCGATCCTGCTCGCCGGCTTCGGTGGGCCCGAGGGCCAGGACGACGTCATCCCGTTCCTGCGCAACGTCACCCGCGGCCGGGGCATCCCGGACGAGCGGCTCGAAGAGGTCGCCCACCACTACCGGCACTTCGGCGGCGTGAGCCCGATCAACGCGCAGAACCGCGCGCTGAAGGCCGCGCTCGAGGCCGAGCTGGCGTCGCGCGGCATCGACATGCCCGTGCTCTGGGGCAACCGCAACTGGGAGCCCTACCTGGAAGGCGCCTTCACCGAGGCAGCCGACAAGGGCTACAACAAGCTCATCGCCATCGCGACGAGCGCCTACTCGTCGTTCTCCAGCTGCCGCCAGTACCGCGAGGACTACGCGCGCGTCCTGGACGAGACCGGACTGCTCGGCACCATCGAGATCGACAAGATCCGGCAGTTCTTCGACCACCCCGGCTTCGTCCGGCCCTTCGTCGACGGTGTCCGTGACGGCATGGCCCGGGCCATCGCCGAGAACGACGGGCTCGACGTCGCGACCGAGCTGCACGTGCTGTTCTCGACCCACTCGATCCCGTCGACCGACGCCGCGAAGTCCGGCCCGGACTACCGCGGTTTCGACGAGCACGGTGCCTACGAGGCGCAGCACCTCGCCGTGGCGCAGGTCGTCCTCGACCAGGCGTGGGCGGAGCTGCTCGAGCAGCCCGAGCACGCACACCTGCAGGGCACGTCGAAGCCGGCGTGGAAGCTCGTCTACCAGTCGCGCTCCGGCCCCCCGACGCAGCCGTGGCTCGAGCCCGACATCAACGACTACATGAACGAGGACCTCAAGGGCGGCGCGACGCGGGCCGTGCTGATCGTCCCGCTCGGCTTCGTCAGCGACCACATGGAGGTCATGTGGGACCTCGACGAGGAAGCCACCGAGACCGCCGGAGAACTCGGCTTCTGGTCGCTCCGCACGCAGACCCCCGGCATCGACCCGGCCTACGTGTCCGGCCTGGTCGACCTGGTCCTCGAGCGCGTCAACGGCACCCCGACCAGCGAGCGTCCGCACCTGACCGACATCGGCCCCTGGTACGACGTCTGCCGCCCGGGCTGCTGCGAGAACGTCCGCGCCGGCTTCAAGCCCGCCGCCGCCGGCGTCGCGCCGTGACCGACGGATCGACCCCGATCCGGCTCGGCACCCGCGCCAGTCGGCTCGCGGTCGCGCAGTCGCAGGACGTCGCCGACCGCCTGGCAGCGGCGGCCGGCCGGCCGGTCGAGCTCGTCACCGTCACGAGCGAGGGCGACACGAACCGCGCCTCGCTCGCGTCGCTCGGGGGTACCGGCGTCTTCGCCAGCGCCCTGCGCGAGGCCCTGGTCGCCGGCGAGGTCGACGTCCTCGTGCACTCGCTCAAGGACCTGCCGACGGCGCCGTACCCGGGCCTGACGATCGCCGCCGTCCCGAAGCGCGCGGACGCCCGTGACGTCCTCGTCGCCCGCAACGGCGCCACGGTCGAGAGCCTGCCCGAGGGCGCGAAGGTCGGCACGGGCTCCCCGCGTCGTGTCGCACAGCTCAAGGCCAAGCGCCCCGACCTGGACGTCATCGACATCCGCGGCAACATCGACACCCGCCTGGGTCGCGTGGACGACGACCTCGACGCCGTCGTGCTCGCGGCAGCCGGGCTCGGCCGCATCGACCGGCTGTCGGCCGCCACCGAACTGCTCGACCTCGGCTTCTGGCCGAGTGCTCCGGGTCAGGGTGCGCTGGCGATCGAGACCCGTGCCGACGAAGCCGACACGAACCTGCTCGCCGCACTGCGGAAGATCGAGCACGCCCCGACCCGCCTGACGGTGACGGCCGAGCGCGAGGTCCTGGCGAAGCTCGAGGCCGGCTGCTCCGCCCCGATCGGTGCGACCGCGGTCGTGGACGCCGAGCTCCTCCTCGTCTCCGCCACCGTCTACAGCCCCGACGGCAGCGAGTACCGCACGGCATCGCACGCGGCCGTGCTCGAGGGATCCGCGCAGGACCGTCTGGCCGAGGCGCTCGAGGTCGGTGGCCGCGTTGCCGCCGAGCTGCTCGAGAACGGTGCCGGCGACCTGGCGGACCTCGCCGACTCGGTGAAGTAGAGCCCGCCACGGACACGCCCGCTCCCGTCGTCGTCATCCCCCGGGGTGGCGCGTGGGGCGAGCGTGTCGCGGCGTCGGCCCGGCAGCGCGGGCTCGATCCGCGGGTCGTCCCCCTCATCACGACCGAGCCACCGCTCGACGTCGCTCCGCTCGACCGTGCGGTCGCGCGCGTGGCCGGGTACGCGTGGGTCGTGGTGACCAGTGCGACGGCCGTCACGGTGCTCGCGGAACGCGTGGCGGGCCTCCCGTCCGGGGTGCGGGTGGCGACGGTCGGGGAGCCGACCGCCCGTGCCGCGCGTGCTGCGGGCTGGGTCGTCGACCTCGTGCCGGACCAGGCCTCGGCCGCCGGGCTCGTCGCGGCCCTGCCGGACACCGACGGCACCGTGCTCTTCCCCCGCTCCGAGATCGCTGCGCCCACGCTCGTCGACGGGCTGCGGGCCCGCGGCATCGACGTGGACGACGTGGTCGCGTACCGTACCGTGGGGACCGGCGACGAGCCGATCACCCTCGACGCGGTGCCCGACGCGGTGATCGTGACGAGCGGCAGCGTCGCCCGCGAGATCGCCCGCCGGATGACCCCGCTCGACCCCCGCACCCTCGTGGCCTGCATCGGCCCCGGAACCGCCGCCGATGCGCGCGCGGCCGGACTGCCGGTCCACGTCGTCGGACCCACCCGGTCCGCAGAAGCACTGCTCGACGCCGTCGTCGAAGCCCTGAACCCCACCGTCCCCGAACAGGAAGGCCACCCGTGACCGGCCGTTTCCCCCAGGTCCGCCCCCGTCGACTCCGCGCCACCCCCGCGATGCGACGGCTCGTCGCCGAGACCCGGCTGCACCCAGCCGAACTCGTGCTGCCGATGTTCATCCGCGAGGGCGCGACCGACGCCGTCGACATCTCGAGCATGCCGGGCGTCCAGCAGCACTCGCTCGACTCGTTCCGGCGAGCACTCGTCGAGGCCGCGGGCCAGGGCATCGGCGGCGTGAACCTGTTCGGTGTGCCCACCACGAAGGACGCGACCGGGTCCGGAGCGACGGACCCCGACGGCATCCTCAACGTCGCCATCCGCGTGGCGAAGGAAGAGGTCGGTGACGACCTGGTCGTCCAGTCCGACCTGTGCCTCGACGAGTTCACCGACCACGGGCACTGCGGCGTCCTGGCGACCGACGGCTCCGTCGACAACGACGCGACCCTGCTGCGCTACCGCGACATGGCGGTCGCGCAGGCCGAGGCCGGTGCCGAACTGGTGTGCCTGAGCGGGATGATGGACGGCCAGATCGCCGCCGCCCGCGACGCGCTCGACGTCGCCGGCCACACCGGCACCGCACTGCTGGCGTACGCGGCCAAGTACGCCTCCGCCTTCTACGGCCCCTTCCGCGAGGCCGTGTCGTCCTCGCTCGTCGGCGACCGACGGACGTACCAGATCGACGCCGCCAACGGTCGTCAGGGCCTGCGGGAGGTCGCGCTCGACGTCGACGAGGGCGCCGACGTCGTGATGGTGAAGCCCGCGATGAGCTACCTCGACGTGCTCGCCGAGACGGCCGCCACCTCGCCCGTGCCGGTGTGGGCCTACCAGATCTCCGGCGAGTACGCGATGATCACGGCAGCCGCGCAGAACGGCTGGATCGACCGCGACGCCGCAGCGATGGAGTCGCTCGTCGGCATCAAGCGGGCCGGCGCCGACGCGATCCTGACCTACTTCGCCGTCGACATCGCGCGGAAGCTCAACCAGGAGGCCGGCCTCCGGACCTCCGGTACCACCGCCGCAGTCGCCGGCATCGCCTCGACCGGGAAGGCCCCCGAATGACCACGAACGACCAGCTGTTCGGCCGCGCCAAGAACGCGATCCCCGGCGGCGTGAACTCGCCCGTCCGTGCCTACGGTTCGGTCGGTGGCACCCCGCGCTTCCTGGTGTCGGCGAAGGGCGCCTACGTCACCGACGCCGAGGGTCGCGAGTACGTCGACCTCGTCGCGTCCTGGGGGCCGGCGATCCTGGGCCACGCGCACCCGGGCACCGTCGAGGCCGTGCAGCAGGCCGCCGCGCGCGGGCTGTCGTTCGGCGCCTCGACCCCGGGCGAGACCGAGCTGGCCGAGCTCGTGAAGCAGCGGGTGTCGGTCGACGGCGACGGCCCCATCGAGAAGCTCCGCATGGTGTCCACCGGCACCGAGGCCACGATGACGGCAATCCGGTTGGCCCGTGGCTACACCGGCCGCGACCTGCTCGTGAAGTTCGCCGGGCACTACCACGGGCACTCCGACTCCCTGCTGGCCGAGGCCGGCTCGGGCGTCGCCACCCTGGCGATGCCGGGCAGCGCGGGCATCACGGCCGAGACCGCGGCGCAGACGCTCGTCCTGCCCTACAACGACCTCGACGCGGTCCGCCGTGCCTTCGACGAGCACTCCGAGCGCATCGCCGCCGTGATCGTCGAGTCGGCCGCGGCGAACATGGGCGTGCTCGCCCCCGAACGCGGCTTCAACCGGGCGCTCGCGCAGATCACGCAGTCGCACGGGGCGCTGCTCATCGTCGACGAGGTCCTGACCGGGTTCCGCGTCGGGCCCGCCGGATGGTGGGGCCTCGAGGCCTCGAAGGTCGTCCCCGACGGTGCCGGGTGGAAGCCCGACCTGATCACGTTCGGCAAGGTCATCGGCGGTGGCATGCCCCTGGCCGCGCTCGGTGGTCGCCGCGAGGTGATGGACTTCCTCGCCCCGCTCGGCCCCGTGTACCAAGCCGGCACCCTGTCCGGCAACCCGCTCGCGGTCGCCGCCGGCATCGCCACGCTCCGCGCCGCGACGCCGTCCGTGTACGAGTCGTTGAACCGCACGGCCTCGGTCATCTCCGCGGCGACGTCGGACGCCCTGTCGGCGGAGGGCGTCGCCCACACCGTGCAGCGCGCCGGCAACCTGTTCTCGTTCGCCTTCACCGACACCGCGCCGCGGAACTACGACGACGTGCGGGCGCAGGACGTGTTCCGGTACGCGCCGTTCTTCCACGCGATGCTCGACGCCGGGGTGACCCTGCCGCCGAGCGTGTTCGAGGCGTGGTTCGTCACGGCCGCCCACGACGAGCGGGCCGTCGGACGCATCCTCGACGCACTCCCCGCAGCGGCGAAGGCCGCGGCGGCTGGTTGACTGGCCACATGCAACTCGCCGAGGCCCTCATCGAGCGCGCCGACCTGCAGAAGCGCATCGAACAGCTGCGCGGCCGCATCGCCGCGAACGCCCGTTACCAAGAGGGCGAAGAACCCGACGAGGACGCCCGCGAGCTCCTCGCCGAGGCGGAGCGGTCGATCGACGCACTCGAGGTCCTGCTCGCCCGCATCAACGCGACGAACGCCAGCACCACCGTCGCGTCCGGGCAGACCGTGACCGCGCTGCTCGCGCGCCGCGATGCCCTGCGGCTGCGGCACGCGCTCGTCACCGGGGCGGCGGACGCCACGGCCGGCGCCACCGGCGGCTACCGCCAGCTCCGCAGCGAACTGCGGACGTTCGCCGCGCTGCCGACGGCCGAACTCCGGGCGCGGGCCGACGCACTGGCGAAGGAGATCCGCGAGCTCGACGCCGTCGTCCAGCGCACCAACTGGGAGGTCACCCTGGTCGACTGAGCAGCGGGCGGTGCGTCGGTAGACGGACCGGGGCGGGTACGGACCCGATGACCGGCGGGCAACCCGGTCCCTGTCGGCGCAGTGGGCAGCGCCATGGCGAAGGCCGTGCACATCGCAGCCCAGTACGGCGCACCAGGTACGGTGCACACCGCACCACGCACAACCGCGTACCGACCGGACCGTCGAGGGCGGGACAGGGGACAGCACCGCCCCCACCCTCGACGACTCAGGAGCAGTCGGACTTGGTGAACGTCGTGTCGAGTGTCTTCGAGGAGCCGTCGAACGCGTAGGTGTACCGCATGTCGACGTCCTCGTCGAGGAGTTCCTTGGTGTCGCTGTTCGAGCAGAGCGTCGGGCCGACCGAATCGCGGATGGCGCTCTCGGTGATCGAGGCCGGGTCGACGCTGGACGACACCGTGTAGTCGTAGTGGATGGCGTTGCCCTCGGCCTCGACACCGGTCCACGTCGTCACGGAGTCGACCTGCTTCGGCAGGTCGCTCTGCTCGCGGATCTGCACGACGGCCTTCGAGACCTTCTCCTCCGTCGAGTCACTGAACGCGGCGGTCAGCGCCTGGCGGACCAGGAACGCGACGACCACGGCGACGACGACGCCGAGCAGTGAGATGAGGACGCGCTTGCCGCGGGACTGCTTGGGCGGCGGCGCGTAGGGCGCTCCGGCGGCGCCGGGCTGCGCGTACGGCTGCTGGCCGGGCGGCTGCTGCTGCTGCGCCCAGGGCTGCTGGCCGGGTTGCTGCTGGTCGGGCTGCTGGCCGCTGTTCGGCTGCGGTTCGGACCCCGGGTAGGGCGGCGGCGTGGTCGTCATGGTGTTCCCCCTCGTTGCAGTGCGCGGCCTGACACCGTCGTCCAGCATCGGGTCCCTCCCCGACACGGGCCGCAGACACCTGAGGGACCATTCAAGCACGGGCAGGAGCGGCGCAGCGCGGCTGTCCGTCCCCCGCGCCGGCTCCGCGCCGGGTCCGCGCCGTCAGGCGGAACGCCGTGCTGCCCAGCGCCCCTCGGACCGGAGGATCGCGAGCGGGAAGTCGAAGGCGTGCGACACCGCCGACGACGTGATGACCTCGTCCGCGGTGCCCCGCGCGACCACGGCGCCGTCGCGGAGCAGCATCGCGTGCGAGGTCGACGCCGGCAGGTCCTCGAGGTGGTGCGTGACCATGACGCTGCCGAGCTCGGGGTGCCGGTGCCGCAGTGCGTCGACGGTCTCGAGCAGGTGCTCGCGCGCTGCGACGTCGAGGCCGGTCGCCGGCTCGTCGAGCAGCAGCAACTGCGGCTCCGACATCAGTGCGCGCGCGATGAGGGCGCGGCCCCGCTCGCCCTGGGACAGCACGGGCCACCGGGCGTCCCGCCGTGCGGTGAGCCCGACGTCGGCGACGTGCTGCTCGGCCGCCTCGACCTGGGCCGCCGTGGGCTCCCACCGCACCATGAGGTCGGTCGTGCCGGTCAGCCCGGTCAGCACGGTCTCGAGCACGGTGAGCGGCGAGAGCATCCGGTGCCGAGGGTCGACGTGCCCGATGTGCTCGCGGAGCTCCCGGACGTCGACCCGACCCAGGCGTCGACCGAGCACCTCGACCGTGCCGGCGGTGGGGTGGCCCGTCGCGCCGAGGACCGCGAGCAGCGTGGACTTTCCGGCGCCGTTCGGCCCGAGGAGCGCCCAGTGCTCACCGCGCCGGACCGTCAGGTCGACGTCGTGCAGCAGGTCGCGCCCGGACCGGGTCACGCGGACTCCGGTGGCGTTGATCAGGACGTCGGTCACCCGTCCATCCTGGCCCGTCAGCTGCGTGCGGAGCGGACGGACTCGATGTGCTGCTCGAAGTTCCGCGTCAGCGCACGCCCGGCCTCGGCGGCCGTCTCGCCGTCGCGCTCGTCGAGTGCCTCGCCGAGGATCGAGAAGAACGCTTCGGATCCGTACTGCTCGAACGCCGGGGTGGGGTTGAGCGTGAAGCGGACGCGCTCGAGCGCACCTTCGGCGGCGACCTGCACGAGGGGGTTGCCGGAGTGGGCGATGGCGAACTCGATGATGTCGGTCACGGCACCGCTGAAGCCGAGGTCGCGGACCTTGCGGAGTCCGTCGGCACGGTCGAGCAGCTTCTGCATCGCCGCGACGTCCGCGTCGTCGTACTCGGGGACGCCCCAGCGCAGGCTGAGCTCGAAGAACCCGGCCGTGGCACGGGTCGCGGTCACCCAGTCGTCGAACGTGGGGGTGGCGACGCGGGTGTACCGGTTCGCCTCCATCTCGACGAGGCCGATGTCGACGAGCTTCGCGATCGCCTCGCGGATGGGGGTGCGACTGACTCCGAGCCACTGGACCAGCTCGTCGTCGTTCAGGCGTTCGCCGTGCTGGAGCGTGCCGTCGCGGAGGGCTGCCAGCATCTTCTCGTACACGACGTCGCGGAGCAGCTTGCGGGGTGAGTTCTCGACCGTGGACTTCGGGACCGGCATGTCATCTCCTCGTGCATCGGACTCGGTACTGGAATCCTAACGTGTCAATTTGCAAACGCTTGTAAAATTGTGGTACAGGAGTATTTCAGCGCCGGAGGTCGACCACCGTCCGACCGTGCACGCGCCCGGCGACCACGTCCGCGCCGACCGCGATGGCCTGCTCCGGTGTGATCGTCCGGGTCACGCCCGCCAGCAGCGCGGGGTCGAGGTCGGTCGCCAAGCGCTCCCACGCCCGACGCCGGAGCTCCAGCGGGGCGTCCACCGAGTTGATGCCGAGCAGCGACACCGCCCGCAGGATGAACGGCAGCACAGTCGTGGGCAGCGCGGAGTCCTGGGCGAGCCCGCACGCCGTGACGGCACCACCCCACCGGGTGCCGGCCAGCACGTTCGCCAGGGTGGCCCCGCCGACGCTGTCCACGGCGCCGGCCCACGTCGCACGCTGCATCGGCTTGCCGGGCTCGGACAGCGCACTCCTGTCCACGACCTCCGTCGCGCCGAGTCGTCGGAGCGAGGCCTCGTTGGCGCTCCGACCGGTCGACGCGGTCACCCGGTGGCCCCGGGCGGCGAGCAGGGCGATCGCCACCGTCCCCACCCCGCCGGACGCGCCGGTCACGAGCACCGGCCCGGCATCGGGCGCGACGAACCGTTCGAGCGCGAGGACGCTGAGCATCGCCGTGAACCCCGCCGTGCCGATCGCCGCCGCGAACGAGTCCTCGATCGTGTCCGGCAGCACCACGAGGGAACCGGACGGCACCACCGCGTGCTGGGCCCAGCCACCGTGCCGGGTCTCGCCGAGGCCTGCGCCGTTCAGCACGATGCGGTCGCCGATCGCCACGTCGTGCACCCCCGGACCGAGAGCGGACACGGTCCCGACGACGTCGATGCCCGGCACGAGCGGGTCGACCCGGGCGACACCCGGGTTCCGGGCGAGCGCGAGGCCGTCCTTGTAGTTGACGCTCGAGTACGTGATGTCGACGAGGGCTTCGCCCTCGGTCGGATCGGCCAGGTCGACGTCGGCGACGGTGGGCGGGGCGGAACTGGACACGACTACGGCGCGGGTCATGCGCCGGACGCTACCCCGGGCCTCCCGGCCAGCGGTCCGTTCTTTCCCAGAACGCGAGCGATCCCTGGCGGAACCGGGCGTACCGAGTCGAAAGAAACGACCAGGTACGCCCGAAACAACCAGGTATGCCCGAAAGGCCCCCGCACTACCCGAACATGATGGCGGCCTCGTCGAACCGGGCCTGCGGCACGGTCTTGAGCTCACCGAGCGCCTCGTCGAACGAGACGTGCACGATGTCCGTGCCCTTGAGGGCGACCATCCGGCCCCAACGCTCCTCGACCACCGAGTCGATGGCCGCCAGACCGAGCCGCGTCGACAGCACCCGGTCGTACGCGGTCGGCGTGCCGCCGCGCTGGATGTGCCCGAGGGTCGTGGCGCGCGTCTCGATGCCCGTCATCTCCTCGATGAGCGGCGCGAGGCGCTCGCCGATGCCACCGAGCCGCGGACGGCCGAAGGCGTCGAGCCCGCGCTCGGTGTGCGCGTTGTCCTCGTGGTCGGGGACGAAGCCCTCGGCCACCACGACGAGCGGTGCACGCCCGCGGTCGTAGGCGGCGCGCACCCACTTCGCGATCTGCTCCATGCTCGTCTTCTGTTCCGGGATGAGGATCGCGTGCGCGCCCGCGGCCATGCCGGAGTGCAGGGCGATCCAGCCGACGTGCCGGCCCATGACCTCGGCGACCATGCAGCGGGAGTGCGACTCGCCCGTGGTGCGCAGACGGTCCATCGCCTCGGTCGCGATCGCGACGGCGGTGTCGAACCCGAAGGTGTAGTCGGTGGCGCCCAGGTCGTTGTCGACCGTCTTCGGCACGCCGACGATCTTCAGGCCCGCGTCGGTGAGGCGCTTCGCCGCCGCGAGCGTGCCCTCGCCGCCGATCGCGACGATGGCGTCGATGCCGTGGCGCTCGAGCATGCGCTCGATGTTCTCGACCCCACCGTTCGGTCCTTCGAAGGGGTTCGTGCGGCTGGTGCCGAGGATCGTGCCGCCCTGCTTGGCGATGCCCTGGATGTCCTTGCGGCCGAGCGGGACGATGTCGCCGTCGACGACGCCGCGCCAGCCGTCCCGGAACCCGACGAACTCGTGGCCGTGGATCGCGATGCCCTTGAGGACGATCGCGCGGATGACCGCGTTCAGGCCGGGGCAGTCGCCTCCGGAGGTGAGGATGCCGATGCGCATGGGAACTCCGTCGTCGGGTGGTGCGGGTGGGGTCGTGGGGGACTGCGACCATCATGACTGACGGTGGTTGCGCATTACCATCCCGGTGTGACCCTGCTCGACTCCGCCTCGTCGTCCGCCGGTGCGTCCGTCGATGCGTCGGGTGCTCCTGGTGCGTCCGTCGATGCGTCTCGCGTCGACACGGTGTACCGACCGGGAGGCCCGGTGGACGTCACGTCGACCCTGCGGCCCCTGCAGCGCGGCTCCGGCGACCCCGCCTACAAGGTGGTCGGGTCGGTCGTGTGGCTCGCGCTGCGGACGCCCAACGGCCCGGCTTCCGTGGCGATCCGGCAGGCCGGCGGCACCATCGCGGTCTCGGCGTGGGGTGACGGTGCGGCGTGGGCGGTCGAGCACGCGCCGGAGCTGCTCGGTCGCGGCGACGACTGGGACGGGTTCGACGTCTCCGGGCACGCGTTCCTCGCTGCCGCCCGACACAAGCAGCCCGGGCTCCGGCTGCTCCGCACGAACACCGTCGTCGCGATGCTCGTGCCGGCGATCATGGAGCAGAAGGTGACCTCGCGGCAGGCGTGGGGCGCGTGGCGGTACCTGCTCCGCCGGTACGGCACCGCGGCGCCCGGGCCGTCACCCGACGGGCTCATCGTGCCGCCGACGGCCGACGAGTGGGCGCGGATCCCGAGTTGGGAGTGGCACCGGGCCGGCATCGAGCCCGGACGCTCGGCGACGGTGATGCGCGCGGTGCGTGTGGCCCCGGCGCTCGAGCGGACGCTGACGCTCGGCCGCGGCGGATCGGTCGTGTCCGCGCGGCTGCAGTCGATCCCGGGCATCGGGAAGTGGACGGCTGCCGAGACCGCGCAGCGCTCCCACGGCGACCCGGACTCGCCGAGCGTCGGAGACTTCCACGTCCCCGCGCTGGTCGGGTGGGCGCTGACCGGGGGACCGGTCGACGACGACGGGATGCTCGAGCTGCTCGAGCCGTGGCGGGGGCACCGGGAGCGGGTCGTTCGGCTGATCGGCGGCTCGGGGTTCCGGAAGCCGGCGTTCGGTCCGCGGCTCACGATCCAGGACCACCGCGGGCACTGAGCGCGGGGGCGTCAGGGGTGGCGGGTGCCCTCGCCGGCCAGCACGGCGCGGTAGCCCTCGCGGAACGTCGGGTACTGCGGAGTCCAGCCGGTGGACTGCAGCAGCGCGTTCGACAAACGCTTGTCACCGCCGGACTGCCGGGCACCGCCGTCGCCGGTGACGGGCTCCGGAACGCCGAGTTCGCCGGCCAGGAACCGCAGCACGTCGTCCAGCCGGCTCGGTTCGTCGTCGGTGCCCAGGTAGGTCGGCGCCGGGTCCGGCACGGCTGCCAGGTGCACGAGCGCCGCGGCGGCGTCGTCGCGGTGGATCCGGTTCGTGTGCGGTGAGGCACCGGGGGCCAGGCACGCGGAACCGGAGCGGACCTGGTCGATCAGCCGCTCGCGGCCCGGCCCGTAGACCCCGGACAGGCGGACGAGCACGGCTCCGGGAGCGCGTTCGCGCAGCAGCGCCTCGGCTTCGACCAGCACCTGAGCGGTCGGGGTCCCACCGTGCGCCGGGGTGTCCTCGGTGACCACGCTGCCGTCGTCGACGTCGTACACCGCGGTCGACGACACCACGAGCAGTCGTGGGTCGGCATCCGAGGCGTCGATGCCGTCGAGCACGTTCCGGAGGCCGTCGACGTAGGTGGCGCGGTACTCGTCGACGTCGCGGCTGCCGGCGGCGAAGGCCACGACGACGACGCTCGTGTCGGCGGGGATCTCGGGGGCCTCGTGTCGCAGGTCGACGCTCCGGCCGGTGATCGGCGCCGGCACCAGTTCGGCGCGGCGGCGGAGGCCGACCACGTGGTGTCCCTGTTCGGCGAACCGCAGGCCGGCCTCGGTTCCGAGGTCGCCGCAGCCGGCGATCACGACGGTGTCGTTGTTGTGCACCCGTCGACCTTGGCACGGGCACCTGGTGGACGCTCCAGCGCCCGGCCTGCTGTCGCTCAGCGCACCTTCCGTCAGTCCGACGTGCGAGCGGGTTCGTCGTCCTTCGACTCCACGCCGTCGTGACGCATCCGCACGACGCTGGCCAGGGTCGACAGCGCCATCGCAGCGATGATCACGATCAGGGAGACCCAGGTGTTGATCTCCGGCGCCCACTCGATGTGCTCGCCACCGTTCAGGAAGGGCAGCTCGTTGTCGTGCAGCGCGTGCAGGACGAGCTTCACGCCGATGAACGCGAGGATCACGGCGATGCCGTACTTCAGGTAGACGAGTCGCTCGAGCAGGCCGCCGAGCAGGAAGTACAGCTGCCGCAGGCCCATCAGGGCGAAGACGTTCGCGGTGAACACGATGAACGGGCTCTCGGTGATGCCGAAGATCGCCGGGATCGAGTCGAGCGCGAACAGCAGGTCGGTGGTGCCGATGGCGATCAGCACGATGAGCAGCGGCGTGAAGTGCCGGACGCCGTCGTGCGTGGTGCGGAACTTCATGCCGTCGAACGTGTCGGTGAGGCGGACCCGTCGGCGGAGCAGCCGGACGATGAAGCTGTCCTTCTGGTCGTCGCCGTCGTCTTCACCGCGGAGCTGCTGGATCGCGGTCCAGATCAGCCAGGCGCCGAAGATGTAGAAGATCCACGAGAAGTTCTCGATGAGCTGGGCGCCGACGAGGATGAAGATGCCACGCAGCACGAGCGCGATGATGATGCCGAGCATCAGCACCTCTTGCTGGATCTTCTTCGGCACCGAGAACCGCGCCATGATGATGACGAAGACGAACAGGTTGTCGATGCTCAGGCTGTACTCGGTGAGCCAGCCCGCCAGGAACTCGCCGGCCGAGTCGCCGCCGGCGAACACGAGCATCAGGACCGCGAAGACCAGCGCGAGCCCCACGTAGACGCCCACCCACGTCGCTGACTCCCGCAGGGTCGGCACGTGCGGGCGGCGCGCGACGATGAGCAGGTCGGCGAGCAGGATCGCGACGATGGCGATCAGCGAGCCGACTTCGAACACGACGGGGAGTTCGGGCATTGCGGCCTTCCTGGCTGCAGGTGGGACGGTGGATGAACAGCCTGACAGATCCGAACGCATCCGTGAGCCGGATCGTTCCTGCCGGTGAACGATCCACCGGGCAACCTCGTTGACGGGGTATGGGACTCCGCACACGCACCAAGGTCATCATCGGCATCTCCACCGGCGTCGTGGTCATCGCGGCCGCCGCCGTCATCGCCGGCCCGTCCATCTACGCGAACACCGTCAACGGGCAGGCCGCTGCGGCCCCCTCGTTGCAGGCGACGTCGTCCGCCAGCCTGGACGCGGCGGACGCCGACGGCACCTGGACCAGCCAGAGCGGTTCCTACGCCGGCTACCGGGTGCACGAGGTCCTGCAGGGGAATGATGTGAACGTGGTCGGACGCACGAAGGACGTCGAGGGCACCGCCGAGGTCGACGGCGGCTCCCTCGCGAAGGCGACCGTCACGGTCCAGGTCGCGAAGATCACCACCCCCGAGTCCGCGCGCGACGCCTACTTCCGGGACACCGCCCTCGAGACGGACCGGTTCCCGACGGCGACGTTCACCCTCACGAAGCCCGTCGACGTGTCGAAGGCGCTCGACGGCAGCAAGCAGGACGTCACCCTGACCGGCACGATGGACCTGCACGGCGTCACGAAGGCCGTCACCGCCGACGCGCAGGTCGCCGTCGGCGAGGGCGGAACCGTGCAGGTCGCCGGTTCGGTGCCGATCACGTTCGCCGACTACGGCGTGAAGGCCCCCTCGCTCGGTTTCGTCACCGTGGACGGGAAGGGCTCCGTCGAGTTCTCCCTCGACCTGCAGAAGTGACCGTGACGAGCCGTTCCGCCGACGAGCTGCTCGCGACGCTGTACCGCGAGCACGGTGACGCGCTCACCCGGTACGTCCGGCACCTGACGCGGGACGGCTCGGCGGTCGAGGACGTCGTGCAGGAGACCATGGTCCGCGCCTGGCAGCGACCGGCGGTGCTGGAACGCGCGCCGGACAGTGCACGCGCCTGGTTGTTCACCGTGGCGCGCAACCTCGTCGTCGATGATGCCCGGTCCGCCCGGAACCGCCGAGAGCTCGGGACGGAACACCCGGTCGACCGCGCGGAGTCGGACCGCACCGACGCAGTCCTCGACCGCATCGTCGTGGCCGACGCCCTCGCGTCGCTCTCGCCGGACCACCGTCGCGTGGTGGTGGACGCCTACTGGCTCGGCCACACGGTGCCGGAGATCGCACGACGACACGACATCCCCGAGGGCACCGCGAAGTCGCGGTTGCACTACGGGCTGCGAGCCCTGCGGCTCGCACTGCAGGAACGAGGAGTGACCCGATGAGCGACGACCGCTACGCAGAATGGGATGCGGCGTATGTGCTCGGGTCCCTGTCCTCGGAGGAGCGGCTCGAGTACGAGCGGCACCTGGAGACGTGCGACCGTTGCACGGCCGCCGTCGCCGAGCTGGTCGGCCTGCCCGGTCTGCTCGCCAAGCTGCCGGCCGACCAGGCGATCGAGATCGCGGAACCGGACGGGAGGCCCGACACCGGTTCCGAGAGCACCCTCGCCTCCGTCGCGCACCGCGTTCGACACCGCCGTCGCCGTCGCCGGGTCTGGGTCGCCGCCACCGCGGGGCTCGCGGTGGTCGCCGCCGTGCTCGGCGGGCTCGCCGTCGGCACGGCAGGGGACCGCGGCACGGTGCAGGCCGGACGCGACGTCTCGGCATCGGCGACCGCGGACCGGTACGACATGACCGGCGCCCAGGGACTCGACGTCGACCTGGCCGTCAGCGGCGAACAGTGGGGCACCCGCTTCGACTGGGGCTGCTCGTACGGCGGCAAGGCGTGGGCGGCGGACGGCTCGGTCATGTACGACCTGGTCGTGGTGCGGTCCGACGGCTCCACGCAGATCGTCGGCTCGTGGACGGCCGCCGGCGAGGACGCGAAGGGGCTGTCGGCGTCGACGGACATCCCGCGCGACGACATCGCGAGCGTGCAGGTGCGGCTCCGCGGCGAACAGGGCGCCCTCGCCGTCGTCGACCTCTGACCGACCCTCCGCGCCCCCTCGCCCTCCGCCCTCGCGCCCTCCGCCCCGAGGTTCCGAAATCTCGGCATCTGGGCGCGACTCACGGCGGTTCGTGGAACCTCGGCGCTCCACGGGCGGCGAGTCGTGGAACCTCGGCGGAAGCGCCCGGGGGAGTCCTCGGCGGACGCGCGCGGACAGTCAGCCGGAGACGGCGTCGTCCGACACGTCGGGGCCGATCGCGTCCTGGACGCGCGCACTGACGGACCGGAGCGTGTCCGCGTCGGTCCCCACGGGCCTCCAGAACAGGTCTTCCAACGCACCGGTGTGCGCACGGATGCCGGCGAGGACCGCCCGACGGCCGTCGGCGGTCATCTCCACCCAGCTGCCGCGGCCGTCGGTCGGGCAGTCGGCCCGGCTGACCAGGCCACGGGAGACCATGCGCGTGACCTGGTGGCTGACGCGCGACTTCTCCCAGCCGATGCCGGCGGCGATGTCGCGGACGCGCAGCCGGTGGTCCGGCTCCCGGTGCAGGCCGATCAGGATCTCGAACTCGGGGATGGAGATGCCGGCACCCGCCTGGACGGCCTGGTCGAGCGCTCGGTCGAGGCGTCGCCAGACGTCGTGGTAGGCGTCCCACGTCGCCCAGTCGTGGCCGTCCTTGCCCTGCGTCGACATTCCTTCAGCGTATCCACGGTGGGGGCCGACCGACCCCGTCGCCGCGGGTTTCGTCCGTCCGGATGACCCGAACGGGGCGCTGTGGACCGATCCGGTCCGCCCGTACGATGACCGGGCCGTGCAGCGCTCGGCCCGACGAGACAGGAACCCGCATGACGAACCCCTCCGCGCAGCCGCCGACGGCACCCATCCGCCCGACGAACACCCTGGCGATCATCGCGCTGGTGCTGGGTTTCGCGGTCCCCATCGGCGGGGTCGTCGTGGGGCTCATCGCGCTGCCGCAGCTGCGGCGGACGGGTGAGGCCGGACGCGGTCTCGCGATCACGGGAATCGTCGCGGGCGCGGTCATCTCCGTCTTCTCGGTGTTGCCGGTGCTGCTCATGCTGCCGGAACTGATCCGGGTCTTCGGCTGACTTCATCCGTCCGGATGACTCCTGGCCGACGTGCGGCGCGCTCCAAGGTGAGGTCGGAGGTGCGGCATACGATCGGAGCATGCCGAGCGCCCGCCTCCAGGACTGCACCGACGATGCCGTTGCGCTGGTCCGCCGGTGGCTGGCGGCGTCCGCCGGGGCGAAGCCGGATGCCGGTGCCGCTCGCCTCGCCGAAGCCCTGCGGGACGAGCGTGGCCTCGACTTCACGCGCAGCTTCGTCGACAAGGTCATCCGCCCCGAGGACCCCCGGGTCGCCGCCCGCAACCTCGAGCAGGTCAGCCGCGACGTCCCCGACTTCCTCGCCTGGTACCTGCGCGGTGCGGTGACGCTCGGCGGTGGGTTCGCGACGATGGCGCCGTGGGCCGTCATCCCGACCGCTCGCCGGATCCTGCGCCGGATGACGGGTCACCTGGTCATCGATGCGAGCACGGCGAAGCTCGGTCCGGCGCTCGCGAAGGTCGGCGGACCGGGCACCCGACTCAACGTGAACCTGCTCGGTGAAGCCGTGCTCGGCAGCGCCGAGAGCGACCGCCGGCTGCAGGGGACGATGGACCTGCTCGCCCGCGACGACGTCGACTACGTGTCGATCAAGGTCAGCTCGGTCGTGCCCCAGATGTCGATGTGGGCGTTCGACCAGACGGTCGAGCGGGTCGTCGACCGACTCGTGCCGCTGTACCGGTTGGCGGCAGCCCCGCTGGCGTCCGGCGGCCAGGCGAAGTTCATCAACCTGGACATGGAGGAGTACCGCGACCTCGACGTCACCCTCGCGGTGTTCCGGACCCTGCTCGACCGCGACGAGTTCGCGGGGCTGCAGGCCGGCATCGTGCTGCAGGCCTACCTGCCCGACGCCGCGGGAGCGCTCGAGTCCCTGACGGCCTGGGCGCAGGAGCGCCGGGCCCGGGGCGGCGCTCCGATCAAGGTGCGGCTCGTCAAGGGCGCGAACCTGGCGATGGAGCACGTCGACGCGATCGTGCACGACTGGCCGCTCGCCACCTGGGGCAGCAAACGCGAGACCGACAGCGCCTACCTGCGCATGCTCGACGCCGCGCTGACCCCGGAGCGCACCGACGCCGTCCGGATCGGTGTCGCCGGGCACAACCTGTTCGACCTGGCGACCGCATGGGTGCTCGCCCAGCGCCGCGGGGTGACCGACGCGATCGACGTCGAGATGCTGCTCGGCATGGCGTCCACGCACGCCGACGCCGTCCGCGCCGACGTCGGCCAGATCCTGCTCTACACACCCGTGGTGCAGCCGGACGAGTTCGACTCCGCCATCGCGTACCTGGCCCGGCGGCTGCAGGAGAGCGCGAGTCCCGAGAACTTCATCGCCGCAGCGTCCGACATCGACCACGACGCCAGCGTGTTCGACCGTGAACACGGCCGGTACCTGGCCTCGGTTGCGGCCATCGACGAGTCGGTACCAGCGACGCACCGCACCCAGGACCGCCACCGGGCGCTCGGCGAACCCGTGCTGCGCGACGCGTTCCGGAACGCCCCGGACACCGATCCCTCCGTCCCCGCCAACCGCGCGTGGGCGCTCGACGTCCTCCGCCGGGTGCCACGCTCGCAGCTCGGCGCGCAGACGATCCGCGGGGCCAAGGTCGCCGACCGCTCCAAGCTCGAACGGATCATGGCCCGCACCGCCCAGGCTGGCGTGAACTGGGGTCGGCAGGACCCCTCCGACCGCGCCGAGCTCCTCGACCTGATCGGGCACGAGCTCGAGACCCGCCGCGCCGACCTGATCGAGGTGATGGCGGCGGAGACCGGCAAGACGTTCTCCGAGGCCGACACCGAGGTCACCGAGGCCGTGGATGCCGCCCACTACTACGCCGAACGAGCCCGTCGTCTCGGCGACATCGAGGGCGGCCGCTACGTCCCGCCGCGCCTGACCGTCGTCGTCCCGCCGTGGAACTTCCCCGTCGCGATCCCCGCCGGCGGGGTGCTGGCGGCGCTCGCCGCGGGCAGCGGTGTCGTCCTCAAGCCGGCACCCGAGGCGAAGCGGAGCGGTGCGCTGCTGGCCGACGTGCTCTGGGACGCCGGTGTGCCGCACTCCTTGCTGCAGCTCGTCGACCTGGCCGAGGACGAACTCGGCCGAGACCTCGTCGGGCACCCCGCCGTCGACCGCATCATCCTGACCGGTTCGGCCGACACCGCGCGGTCGTTCCGTTGGTGGCGCGCCGGACTGCCGCTCAGCGCCGAGACGAGCGGCAAGAACGCGATCGTCGTCACACCGAGCGCCGACATCGACCTCGCGGTGCAGGACATCGTGCAGTCCGCCTTCGGGCACGCCGGCCAGAAGTGCTCGGCGGCGTCCCTGGTGGTCCTGGTCGGCACGGTCGGCGAGAGCGAGCGCTTCCGTCGGCAGCTCGTCGACGCCACGCGCACCCTCCGGGTCGCCTGGCCGGACGACCCCACCGCCCAGGTCGGTCCGGTCATCGCGGAGCCCGAGGGCAAGTTGCGGCAGGGCCTGACCGAGCTCGGGCCGGGGGAGTCCTGGCTCGTGCAGCCGACGGCCCTCGACGACTCCGGGCGGCTCTGGTCGCCCGGCATCCGCGACGGCGTCCGCCCGGGCAGCGACTTCCACCAGACCGAGTACTTCGGTCCGGTGCTCGGCATCATGCGCGCCGAGACGCTCGAGCAGGCCATCGCGATCCAGAACGGCACCGACTACGGCCTGACGGCGGGCATCCACTCGCTCGACGCCGACGAGGTCGCGGACTGGCTCGCCAGCGTGCGCGCCGGCAACCTGTTCGTGAACCGCGGCATCACCGGCGCGGTCGTCGGCCGGCAGCCGTTCGGCGGCTGGAAGCGGTCGTCGGTGGGCACCGGCACGAAGGCGGGCGGTCCGATGTACGTCGCGACGCTCGGGCGGTGGGAGCCGGTCCCGCGCACCGTGCACAAGAGCATCCAGCTGCACGGGCTGCCGCCACGCGTGACCGCGGTCATCGAGGCCGCGCGCAGCGGACTGTCGTTCGAGGAGTTCGACCAGGTGCGCGCCGGTGCGCTGAGCGACGTCCGGGCGCGCGAAGAGCTCTACGGCGGGTCGCACGACCTGTCAGGGCTCGTGGTGCAGCGCAACGTCCTGCGCCACCGACCGCAGTCCGTCATCGTGCGGCAGGCGGAGGACGCCTCGGCGGGTGACCTCGTCCGCGCACTCGTCGCCGCCACGGCTGCCCGCGCCCACGTCCTCCTCAGCACCGCTCGCCCGCTGCCGGGCCCGCTCAGTCAGCTGTTCGCGTCGAGCCGGTCACCGCTGGACGTCGTCGACCACTTGGTCGAGTCCGACCAGGACTTCCACGCCCGGGCGTCGTCCGGTGCCGTGTTCCAGGCGAACTGGACGAGCGGCGAGGACGAGGAGCCCGTCGACGCGCTCGGGGACATGCTCGCGCAAGGCCAGGACCGACCCGTGCACACGGCGTTCGGTGGTCCCGGGGCACGCATCCGGCTGATCGGCGGCGACGCCCTGGCACTCGAGGAAGCCCTCGGGGCGAGCATCGACGTCGCGATCCACGACGCCCCGGTGGTCGAGGCCGGGTTGATCGAGATGCTCCCGTTCATCCGTGAGCAGTCGGTCTCGATCACCGCCCACCGGTTCGGGGACGTCGACGCGGACTTCGCCGACCTGCGCGTCTGACGTCCCCGGCTCGGGTCAGTCCTCGACGTCGCCGCCCTCTTCGTCCTCGACGCCGGTCTCGTCCATCCGGTCGCGCAGGTGGTCGGCCATCGCTCCGGCACCCTCGCCGTGGTGATCGTGGTCGACCTGTTCGATCAGGCCGTGCAGCTTCTCGTGGTTCGTGGCCTCGGTTGCGCCGTCCATGACGGGCTCGGTCTGCTCGTTGTCGCTCATGCCGCGGACGCTACGCCGTGGTGGCTGCGGACCGGTAGTGCAGTTCCACGGCGCCGCCGGTGAAGGGTGTCGTCCCGACCAGTTCGAACACCGGGGTCGGTGCGGCGACCGGCAGGAGTGGTGCGCCGGCACCGAGCGCCACCGGCATCACGGTGACGCGGAGCTCGTCGAGCAGCCCGGCCTGCTGGTACTGGGCAGCGAGCAGTCCACCGCCGACGACCCAGACGTCGCGCTCGCCGGCTGCCCGTTCGAGGTCGGCCTGGTGGTCCGCGACCTCGCCCGAGACGAAGTGCACCTCGGCGCCGTCCGGCACCGGCAGGTCGCGCGTGGTGAACACCCACGTCGCCAGGTCCGGGTACGCCCACGTGTCGTCGTGCTCGAGCAACCACTCGTACGTGGTCGAGCCCATGACGATCGCGCCGATACCCGCGAAGAACCGGTCGTGGTGCTCCTGGAACGGCTCGAAGCCGAACTGCAGCAGCCAGTCGAGGTCGTCGTCGGGCGCGGCCACGAAGCCGTCCATCGAGGACGCGACGGAGTAGGTGGTGCTCATGTCCCGGACGCTACCGAGCACCTCTGACAGGCGTCAGCGGCGACCGCCACGTCCGACGACGGCCACCTCGGCGACGGTGAGTGCCGCGGCGATCCACACCTGCTGCAGGGCGAACCGGCGGCGCTGCGGGTCGAGGGCGAGCGGGACCATCGTCGCGCCGTGTGCCGCGTCGACGAGGGCGCTGAGCGTGTGTGCGTTCCCGGTGCCGGCGCGTGCGACGAGTGCGGCCTGCGCGAGCTGCCGGACGCCGAGCACGCCGTGCAGCACGGCCTGGTCGCGTCGCCGGAACGAGCGGCTCAGATGCCAGAGCCCGAGGACCGCTCGGCCCAGCTCGACCGGCGACGCCCCCGCTCGTGCACGGCGCGTCATCGTCGTCGTCCTGCCACGAGTGCGACGGCTCCGACTGCACCGATCGCCGCCCCGATGATCCCGTTGCCTATCCGCCGGTGCTCCACCCACCAGGTCTGCGGCGACCAGGCGTGTGCCGACTCGTCGAACACGCCGTGCGCGCCGTGGTCGCCCGGCACCGGCTCGTACAGGTTGTCCTGCAGCTCGAGGCCGTCCTTGTCCGGCGCCTGCTGCCCGGAGACGAGCGTCTTGGCGGCGTACCAGTCGGCGAAGCGTCCGCTGATCCGGTTGCCGAGGATCGTGTAGACCGTCGACTCACCGACCCAGGTGCGACGGCGAGGGCGCTCGGCCACGGCGGCGATCGCGCGGGCGCCGACCTCGGGCTGGTAGATCGGGGCGACCGGCTGCGGGTGGTGCGGCAGCTTCGACTTCACCCACCCGAACTGGATCGTGTTCAGCGCGGGCATGTCCACCCGCGAGACCTTCACCTTGCTGCCCTGTTCGAGCAGCTCGGAGACGACGGACTCGGTGAACCCGACGATCGCGTGCTTCGCACCGCAGTACGCGGCCTGCAGCGGGATGCCGCGGAAGCCGAGCGCGGAACCGACCTGGACGACGTGCCCCTGACCGCGGGGCACCATCCGCGAGAGCGCGGCACGGGTGCCGTTGACGAAGCCGAGGTAGGTCACGTTGAGCGCCCGCTCGAAGTCCTCGGGCGCGGTGTCCAGGAACTTGCCGAACACTCCGACCATCACGCCGTTCACCCACAGGTCGATCGGCCCGAGTTCCTGCTCGACGCGGTCCGCCGCGGCCTCGACGGCCGCACGGTCGGACACGTCGGCGACCAGGGCCAGCCCGCGACGTCCGGCGGCCTCGACCTCGGCGACCGCGGCGTCGACGCCCTCCTGCCCGCGGGCGAGGACGGCCACGTCCCACCCCCGTGCGGCGAGCTCCCGGACGGTCGCCCGTCCCAGTCCTGCGGATCCACCGGTCACCACTGCCACTCGAGTCATGGCTCCCTTGTACCTGCGGTCGGCCGTGCACCACTCAGCCGGTGTCCCCCGAAGGTGCCGTACGAACCACGCACGCACCGATCGGACATCATGGCCAGGTGGAGACCCGAGACCCCGACATCGACGGCCCCGCCGAGGAGGCGCCACCTGGTTGGGTGCTCAACACACCGAACCGGCTGTTCGAGGTCTGGACGTACCCGGTGCTCGAGGTGCTCCTCGCCGCCGCACACGTCGCCCTCGGTATCGCGTTCGGGGGCGTGTTCGCGCTCGTCGTCGGCGTTTCCGCTGCGGTCGTGTTCGTGATCGGTTCGATCGCGCTGTTCGTCACGGGCTGGCGCGCGTACGACCAGCAGACTCGCAGCGCGTCGTGGCGCTGCCACGTCACCCGTGTGGTGGTGG
The DNA here is from genome assembly GCF_054060195.1 of Curtobacterium sp. PvP017. NCBI lineage: Bacteria > Bacillati > Actinomycetota > Actinomycetes > Micrococcales > Microbacteriaceae > Curtobacterium > Curtobacterium sp. PvP017. The sequence continues at coordinate 93,922 of NZ_JBSSCY010000002.1, read as the reverse complement.
CGGTGACCAGCGCGGCCGTCGTCGCGGTGGCGAGCCTGATGGTCGGGACCCCGCTGGGATTGGTGTTCGGCGCGATGGCTGGTGTCCCCATGGCCTTCCGGTTCGCGCGCACCGTCCCACGTGTCGACCACCTCGTCGTCGCATGGGGTTCCGTCTGCGTGGCGGTGACCTGCACCACCCTCGCCGTGATCGGGTTCACCGTCGCCGACCTCCCCGAGTACCGGACCACCGCCTGGGTGTCGGGGTCTTTCTTCGCACTGTTCTCCGCCGTGGTGGCCGTCCACCAGTTCCGGTCTGCTGCCCGAGCACCGCTGGACGGGCCGGAGTCCGGCCTCAGCGTCCCCGACCGAACCGCGTCGTGACCCCCGGCGAGTAGAGCACCGAGTCCGGCTCGAGCTCGGTCAGCCCGAAGGGCAGCCCGGCGGCGCCGACCAGGTCGTCCCGCAGCGACACCACCGAGGCCCGGTGCAACGGCCACGCGTCGTGCTCGTTCGGCCAGAACCGTGTCCGCCCGGCCCGGTGCACGTGCATGCCCCACCGCGCGGTGAGGAACGTCTCGAGCGCACTCGGCTCGGCGAGCTCGTCGCCGACCCGCACGTCGACCAGGGACCGCAGGTGGGTCCCGTGCCGCCGCATCGCGTACCCGACGCGGCCGTCGCCGCTCCGTGACTCGGCGTCCGCCCACCAGTAGGGCAGCCCGGTGGCCACGCGTGCGCCGAGCGTCGGCAGGAGCTTGCCGGCGTCGAGCGACAGGAACACGACGCCGTGCTGGCCCTGTTCGTCGACCGTGTAGACGCGGACGTTCACCTCGACGAAGTCGCCGATGCTCCCGGTCGAGAACGGCGGGAACCGCGTGTCCTCGAACCGGAACGCGATGAGGCCCACCCAGGTGGTCACCCCGTCGTCGGTCCCGTCGAGCGCCATCGTGTCGGGCCGCGTTCCGGCCGGCAGCAGCGGGGCCACCGCCGACACGTCGACGCGCCAGTGCACGAAGACGACGTCGAGCCAGTCCTGCGAGATCCAGGGGCGGCCCGGCAGGCCGGGGGCGACGGCCTGGAGGCCCGGGGTGCTCTGGGTGGGTCGGGTGTCGGTCACGATGTGGTCGCCTCCGGTTCGATGTGGGCTGCGACGGGTGCGTCGTCCCACCCGCGCTGCGGGGTGTCGCAGGTGCCGCGGAACACGTACTGCGAGGGTCGCTTCCGCTCGCTCGAGGTCCAGTCGATGGCCGGACGTCGTCGTTCCGGGGGCAGGTACCCGATCCGGTAGACGGCCATCAGCTCGAGCGACTCGGGCACCCGGAGCAGTCCCTCGATCTCCGCCCAGGCGCCAGGGGTCTCCATCGGGAAGGACACGAACTGGATCCCCAGGCCGAGCTCGGTTGTCGCGAGCCAGATGTTCTCCATCGCCGCGCCCATGCTGAACACCGAGTAGAAGCCGGACAGCTCCTCCTTCCGGTACTCGTGGCGGTCGAGCATCACGCCGAGCAGCAGCGGCGACCCGGCGACGAGCTTCCGGTTCTCCTCACCGAGGCTCTGCGGTACCCGCAGCGTGTTCATGAGCAGCTGCCCGCGCTTCGTGAACACCTGCTTCGTGAACGGCCGGAGCGGCCCGGGCAGCTTGTCGAACAGCATGCCGTCGCGCCGCTCGTCCATCTCGGCCTGCGAGAACCGGAAGTACGGCTTGTACCGCTCGAAGAACGTCCCCTCGGCCATGGTGCGGGTCATCGAGCTGCCGCTGATCGCGGCGACGCGGTCGATCGTGTCGCGCTCCTCGACCAGCACGAAGCGCCACGGCTGGCTGTTCAGCTGCGACGGGGCCCGGCCGGCGAGCTCCATGAGGAGCCGTTGGTGTTCCTCGGACACCGGATCGGGCAGGAACGCCCCGTTCGTGGTCCGGCGGCGTCGGATGGCCTCGAAGAGCTCCACTGCTTCCCCTCGTGTCTCGTCGTCACGGTCGACGCCGCACCAGCAGCGCCCCCAGGTAGGACGGCGCGGCGGCCACCGCGGTCTTCCAGTGTGCTCCGGAGCGCGGGTTCGTGCGTGGCGCGAGTGCGAGGGGGACGAGTGCGGGCAGCAGGAACAGCGCCGAACGGTCACGGGTCCACAGGGGGGTCGTCGCGGCGGCCCCGGTGAGTGTCGCGGTCACGACGAACAGTCCGTGGTGCACGACGCGGAGCTTCTTGGTCCGGATCAGCCGGACGGCGACCGCGGTGCCCCAGAGGCAGTTCGCGACGTAGGCGACGCTCGCAGCGGTGACCAGCCGTCGGGCCGGGCGCGGTCCCGTGGGCGGTGATCCGCGCCTCCAGGTCGTGTTCCGTGCCATCTGCCGGACGTTACGCGGTGTCGCGACTGACCAGCTTGGAGAGCACGATCGCGGACCGCGTGTGGTCCACCTGCGGTGCGAGGCGGACCTTGTCGAGCGCTTCTTCCAGCGCGGACAGGTCCTTCGAGCGCATGTGCACGACGGCGTCGGCGCTCCCCGTGACCGTGCCGGCGTCGATGACCTCCGGCACGGTGTCGAGCAGCGCCCGGAGTTCGTCGGGGGAGACGGTGCCGCGGCAGTACAGCTCGACCCAGGCCTCGGTCCCGCGGTCCTCGACGGCGGGGTCCACCTTGATCGTGAAGCCCTGGATGACACCGTCGCCGACGAGCCGGTCGACACGGCGCTTGACGGCCGATGCCGAGAGTCCGACCACCGACCCGATGTCGCCGTAGCCGGCGCGGGCGTTGTCCCGGAGTTGATCCAGGATGCGGTGGTCGAGCGAATCCATTGCACCCATCGTACGCGGACTTCTTGCGAGGTCGGCAGGTCGGACGCACGAAACGTGCGTCACCCGAACGGGTGCCACGGCGCTTCGCCGCCGGTGCTGCACTTGCCGGACGGTCTGTGTCAGGATCGTCGTGGCGTCGACCTGGTCCGCTACGGCGAGTGAGCCTGCATCTCGCCGGAGCACCTCTCCTTCGTTCCGTTTCGGTTCCTGGCAGGCTCGGGCCCCGGTCCCTTCTCAGGAGGACTGATGTCGAACACCGCACCCTCGACCACCGATGCACCGGCCCGTACCGCCACCAAGCGGACGATCCTGATGTGCAAGCCGGACTTCTACACGGTGAGCTACCGGATCAACCCGTGGATGCACCCGGAGGAGCCGACCGACACGTCGAAGGCCGTCGCCCAGTGGCAGACGCTCGTCGACGTGTACGAGCAGCTCGGCTTCGACATCTCGTACATCGACCCCATCGACGGCCTGCCGGACATGGTCTACGCGGCCAACGGCGGGTTCGTCCTCGACGGCATCGCCTACGGCGCGAAGTTCCAGTACCCCGAGCGCCAGCCCGAGGGCCCGGCGTACATGGACTGGTTCCGTCAGGCCGGCCTGACCGTCGCCGAGCCGGAGCAGACCAACGAGGGCGAGGGCGACTTCCTGCTCATCGGCAACACGATCTACGCCGGCACGGGCTTCCGGTCGGACAGCACCTCGCACGACGAGCTCGCGACGATCTACGGCCGCGAGGTCGTCACCCTCAAGCTCATCAACCCGAGCTTCTACCACCTCGACACCGCCATCGCCGTGCTCGACCCCGAGCCCGCCGTCGACGGGACGAGCAACATCGCGTACCTCGAGAGCGCCTTCGACGAGCCCTCGCTGGCGATCCTGCGCGAGCGCTTCCCGGACGCGATCATCGCCACGGAAGAGGACGCCGCGATCCTCGGCCTGAACTCCTACTCCGACGGGTACAACGTCGTGATCGCCGCCCGGGCTGTTCGGTTCGCCGAGCAGCTGAAGGAGAAGGGCTACAACCCGATCGGCGTCGACCTGTCCGAGCTCCTGCTCGGCGGTGGCGGCGTGAAGTGCTGCACGCTCGACCTGCACCCGGTCGGCACCGGCACCTCGGTCGCGCGTTCGCTCGGGGTCAGCTGATGGCGGCGGCAGCGTCGCTCGGGGTCAACACCGCGGCGGCGCTCGCCGTCGAGGACCGCGCCCTCGCGCACAACTACAGCCCGCTGCCCGTCGTCATCGCGTCGGGCTCCGGAGCGACCGTCACCGACGTCGACGGCAAGCAGTACCTGGACGGTCTCGCCGCGTACTCCGCGGTGAACTTCGGCCACGGCAACCCCCGGCTGCTCGACGCTGCGCGGGCGCAGCTCGACCGGGTCACGCTGACGAGCCGGGCGTTCGTGAACGACCAGCTCGGGCCGTTCGCCACGGCACTGGCGGCGTTGACGGAGACCGAGATGGTCCTGCCGATGAACACCGGTGCCGAGGCCGTCGAGTCCGCGATCAAGGTGTCCCGCGCCTGGGGCTACCGGGTGAAGGGCGTCCCCGCGGACCGCGCGACCATCATCGTGGCGTCCGGCAACTTCCACGGCCGCACCACCACGATCATCTCGTTCTCGGACGACCCCTCCGCCCACGACGACTTCGGGCCGTTCACGCCCGGCTTCCGCACCGTGCCGTACGGCGATGCCGACGCCCTGCGCGCGGCGATGGACGAGACCGTCGTCGCCGTCCTGCTCGAGCCGATCCAGGGCGAGGGCGGCGTGGTCATCCCGCCGGCCTCGTACCTGCCTTCCGTCCGGCAGGTCTGCGACGAGTTCGGTGCGCTGTTCGTCGCCGACGAGATCCAGTCCGGGCTCGGCCGCACCGGTCACACCCTCGCCGTGCAGCGCGTCGGGGTCCGCCCCGACCTCATCACGCTCGGCAAGGCCCTCGGCGGCGGTATCGTCCCCGTGTCCGCGGTCGTCGGCTCGGCGTCCGTCCTCGGGGTGCTGCGTCCCGGTGAGCACGGTTCGACCTTCGGCGGCAACCCGCTCGCCGCTGCCGTCGGGGCCGAGGTCGTCGCGATGCTCGGCGAGGGCACGTTCCAGCAGCGCGCCCTCGACGGCGAACCGTTGCTGCGCGGACTGCTCGACGACCTGCTCGGTTCCGGGGTCGTTGCGCACCGCGTCGCCGGACTCTGGGCAGGGATCGACATCGACCCCTCGCTCGGCACCGGCAAGGAGATCTCGAAGGACCTGGCCGACCGTGGGCTCCTCGTGAAGGACACCCACGGGTCGACGATCCGCTTCGCCCCGCCCCTGGTCGTCACCGACGACGAGCTGCGTACGGCGATCGGGACGCTGGCGGACGTCCTGGCTGCGCGCGCCTGACGGGTTCGCTCCACGAGCTCGCTCGCGCGCTCGCTTCGTGAGCGGAAATGGTCGGGTCGCCACACGGCACCCGACCATTTCTGCTCACCAAGTGCGGCTCACACAGCCCAGCGCGCCGCCAGCTCGTCCATCAGGCCGTCCAGCCGCTCATCCACGACCTGCTCCTCGGGGTGCGCCTCGTACCAGGCGATGACCTCGCGGACCCCCTGCCGGTAGGGCGTGCGCGGTCGGTACCACGGCACGAGCGACCGGACCTTGCTGTTGTCGAACACCGAGCTGTTCGCCTTGTCGCCGAGCAGCGCCGCGCCCCACTCGGGGTCGACGGCGTTGATCGCGTCCGCCGGCACGTGCACGATCCGCAGGTCGTCGACGCCCGCCGCTGCCGCGATCTCGTGCGCGATGGCGTTCCACGTCGGCGCCTCATCGCTCGTGATCGTGAATGCCTCACCGATCGCCTCGGCACGGTCGAGGAGCCCCGTGAACCCGACCGCGAAGTCGCGGCTGTGCGTCAGGGTCCAGAGCGAGCTGCCGTCCCCGGTGATGATGATCGGCTTGCCGGCTCGCATCCGCGCCACGGCGGTCCACCCACCGGTCAGTGGCAGCTTCGTCTCGTCGTAGGTGTGCGACGGCCGCACGATCGTCACCGGGAAGTCCTGCTCCCGGTACGCCGCCATCAGCAGGTCCTCGCAGGCGATCTTGTCCCGCGAGTACTGCCAGTACGGGTTCTTGAGCGGCGTCGACTCCGTGATCGGCAGGTGCGTCGCCGGCGTCTGGTACGCCGAGGCCGAGCTGATGAACACGTACTGCCGCGTCCGTCCGGCGAAGAAGTCGATGTCGGCCTGCACCTGGTCCGGCGTGAAGGCGATCCAGTTCACGACGACGTCGAAGTGGCGGTCGCCGAGTGCGTCCGCAAGGGCGCTGCGGTCCGACACATCGGCCTGGAGGCGCGTCACACCCTCCGGGATCGGCCTGCCCCCGGTGGTCCCCCGGTTGAGCACGGTGACGTCGAACCCCTGCTCGACGGCTTCCCGGACGCAGGCGGCGCTGATCACGCCACTCCCGCCGATGAACAACACGCTCGCTCCGGTCATGGATGCTCCCTCGCTCTCTGCGGCGCAGCGTCGCGCCGTCGTCCCATGTGATCCTGCACCGTCCGAGCCGACTACCGTCACGGTTCGGGTCGCACCGACGCGCCCCACGACAGGAGTGACACGCACATGGAGTACCGCTACCTCGGCAACTCGGGCCTCAAGGTCTCCGAGATCACCTACGGCAACTGGCTCACCCACGCATCCCAGGTCGAGAACGACGCGGCGATCGCCTGCGTCAAGGCCGCCCTCGAGGTCGGCATCTCGACGTTCGACACCGCCGACGTCTACGCCAACACCGGCGCGGAGACGGTCCTCGGTGAAGCACTCAAGGGGGAGCGGCGCCAGTCCCTCGAGATCGCCACGAAGGTCTTCGGGCCGACCGGTCCGAAGGGCCACAACGACACCGGGCTGTCCCGCAAGCACATCCTCGAGTCGATCGACGGCTCGCTGCAGCGGCTGCAGACGGACTACGTCGACCTGTACCAGGCGCACCGCTACGACCACGAGACCCCGCTCGAAGAGACGATGCAGGCCTTCGCGGACATCGTGCGCCAGGGCAAGGTCCTGTACGTCGGCGTCAGCGAGTGGACCGCAGACCAGCTGCGTGCGGGTGCTGCGCTCGCGAAGGACCTCGGCTTCCAGCTCATCTCGAACCAGCCGCAGTACTCGGCGCTGTGGCGGGTCATCGAGGGCGAGGTCGTCCCCACCTCGAAGGAACTCGGCATCTCGCAGATCGTCTGGTCCCCGATCGCCCAGGGTGTGCTCACCGGCAAGTACAAGCCGGGTCAGCCGCTGCCCGAGGGCTCCCGCGCGACCGATGACAAGGGCGGCGCGGACATGATCAAGCGGTTCATGCGCGACGAGGTGCTGTCCTCGGTGCAGGAGCTCGAGCCGATCGCGAAGGAGCTCGACCTGTCGATGGCGCAGCTCGCCGTCGCCTGGGTGCTGCAGAACGAGAACGTCGCGAGTGCGATCATCGGGGCGTCGCGTCCGGAGCAGGTGCACGACAACGCGGGTGCTGCCGGCGTCACGATCCCGGCGGAGCTGCTCAGTCGGATCGACGATGCCCTCGGTTCCGTGGTCGAACGCGACCCGGCGAAGACGAACGACAGCAGCCCGAAGACCCGCGAGGCCTAGCGCCGCCCCGGGCCAGACGGCTCAGACAACGGAAAAGGCCCCCTGCCGAAGCAGGGGGCCTTCACCGGTGGCTGGACACGGCATCGATCCGTGGACCTTTCGATTTTCAGTCGAACGCTCTACCAACTGAGCTATCCAGCCGTGGCGACCCTGACGGGACTTGAACCCGCGACCTCCGCCGTGACAGGGCGGCACGCTAACCAGCTGCGCTACAGGGCCATGTTGAATTGCTGTGGTGTTGCTCAGTACTACTTGCTCGCTCACTCGGAGAGTGACCCCAACGGGATTCGAACCCGTGCTGCCGCCGTGAAAGGGCGGTGTCCTAGGCCACTAAACGATAGGGCCGCAAGTGGTGCTTCGCGCTACCGATGGACAAGCATACGGATGCCCCGGGGGGTTCGCAAATCGGGCCCCGTTCCCGCGGAATCCCCGGCGTGTCGCGCCTGTCCGGCACCGGGTGTCGAGGTTGCGGTGCGAGCATCGTCGTCGGCTCCGCGCCCCTCGTCCGAGGGGCTGCGGGGCTGCGACACCTGTTGTTACTGTTGCGTCTGTTAACAGTGTTACGTGCGTGAGCCTTGCCGCGCTGTTACGAAATCGAGATACATGTCGACCTCACCTTCGCTCTCCCTCCGCAACCGCAGCCGCCTCGTCGCCGCCGCGGTCGCCGTCGCGCTCGCGGGCAGCACCCTCGCGGTCCTCGCCCCGGCGACGTCGGCCAGCGCCGCGAGCTACCCGAGCTGGTCCGAGGTGCAGAAGGCCAAGTCCTCGACGAGTGCCCAGCAGGCGAAGGTCACCGAGATCAAGTCGCTCATCTCGACGCTGAAGACGGAGGCTGCTGCCAAGCAGAAGGCCGCGCAGGCCGCCGGCGAGGCCTACCAGGCCGCACAGAACAAGTACGACGAGGCAACGCTCGAGCAGAAGACGCTCCAGTCCCAGGCGGACGACGCCGAACAGACCGCCGCCCAGTCCGAGGAGCAGGCCGGCCAGCTCGCCGCGCAGCTCGGTCGCGCCAGCGCCAACGACGTGACGACCGACATCCTCACGCACCCCTCGGACTCCGGTGACCTGCTCTACGAGCTCGGCGCCATGTCGAAGCTCAGCGAGCAGGCCGACGGCATCTACTCGCAGGCGTCGCAGGACCGCGGCACCGCCCAGGCGCAGGCCGACAAGGCGGACAAGGCAAAGGCGGCCCTGGGCGACCTCGCCGACGCGGCCCAGTCGAAGATGCAGCAGGCCCAGGGTGCTGCCGACGCGGCACAGACGGCGGTGGACGCCCAGAACGACAACGAGTCGCGGCTCGAGGCCCAGCTGACCGCCCTCACCACGAAGCAGCGCGGGGTCGAGGCCGACTACCGCAAGGGCGTCGCCGCCGAGAAGGCACGACAGGCGCGCATCGCCGCGGCTGCGGCCAAGGCAGCCGCGAAGGCCGCGGCGACGAGCCAGGGCGGCACCGGCGGCGGGACGGCCAACTCGGCCGGGTGGGTCCGGCCGGCCGGCGGCTTCCAGACGAGCGGCTACGGCATCCGCGTCGACCCGTACACGCACTACACGGCACTGCACGCCGGGGTCGACCTCGCTCCCGCCTGCTACGCCCCGATCTACGCCGCCCACGACGGCACCGTGACCTTCGCGGGCAACGGCGGCGGGTACGGCAACGAGGTCATCCTGGACAACGGCGGCGGCATCTCGACGGCCTACGGGCACATCGTCGACGGCGGGATCATGGTTGCGAACGGCCAGCACGTCTCCGCCGGGCAGCAGATCGCCAAGATCGGTTCGACCGGCTGGTCGACCGGGTGTCACCTCCACTTCGAGACCCGGGTCAACGGTGCTGCCGTCGACCCGGTCCCCTTCATGGCAGCGCGGGGGATCTCGGTATGAGCATCAGCGCAGCCGGGATGCGTTGACCCCGCCATGATCCTGTCCGCTCGCTCGTTCTCCTGCGGGATCGCCACCGTCGCCGTGCTCGGCATCGGGCTGTCGGTCGTCGTCGCGGGACCCGCCCAGGCCGCGCCGTCGGCGCCGTCCTGGGACGACGTCAAGGCCGCGAAGTCGGATGCCGCCGACGCGCAGCAGACGGTGGACGAGCTGAGCGACCGGCTGACCGCGCTGCAGGACGCCGCGGACCGCGCAGGCATCGTCGAGCAGCAGGCCGGGCAGGCGTACGCCCTCGCCGCATCGCAGCAGCAGGAGGCGAAGGACACCCTCGCCGACCTGTCCGCGCAGTCGAAGCGCGCGAAGGACAAGGCGGACGACTCCGCTGGTCAGGTGGCCGCGCTCGTGGTCGAGCTGTCCCGCACGGGCGGCGGCGACCTGTCGACGACGATGCTCACGGACGCGTCCGACTCCGGGGACCTGCTCTACCGCGTCGGCACGATGTCGCACCTGTCCGAGCGATCGGCGACGATCCTCGCGCAGGCCCGCTCCGACCAGAAGACGGTGGACTCGCTCGCCGACCAGCAGGCCGTCGCCACGACGGCGCTGAGCAAGGCGACCGAGGCGACGAAGACCGCCTTCGCCACCGCCAACGACGTCTCGGCCGACGCCCAGGCCCGGGTGCAGAAGCAGCAGGGCCAGCAGGACCAGGTTCTCCGCCAGCTCGCGTACCTCAAGGGCACGAGTGTCGCGACGGAGAGCGCCTACTGGAGTGCGCAGCAGGCCAAGGCGGCGGAGACCGCCCTGGCGGCCCAGACGAGCGGCGGCAACAGCAGCAGCAGCACCAACAACAGCAGCGGCAGCGGCAGCACCACCAACAACAACAACGGCGGCGGCACCAACAGCGGCACGAACCCGAGCACCGGCTCCGGTACGAGCCCGAGTACCGGCGGCGGCACGACCACCCCGTCGCGTCCGAGCACCCCGTCGAAGCCGAGCACGCCGGCCGCACCCGCACCCGCACCCGCGCCCGCCAAGCCGAGCACGCCCACCCCCTCGAAGCCGAGCACCCCCGCGCCCACCACCCCGGCGCCCGCCCCGAGCAGCCCCTCGAAGGCCGCCGGTGCGATCTCCTACGCCCGCGGGCAGCTCGGCAAGCCCTACGTCCTCGGCGGCGCCGGCCCGAACACCTGGGACTGCTCCGGCCTCGTCATGATGGCGTACAGCTCGCAGGGCATCGCGACCGGCGGGCACAACGTCGTCTGGCAGTACAACTACTTCGGATCGATCGGCCGTCTCGTGCCGCTCTCGCAGCGCCAGCCCGGCGACATCCTCTTCTACTCGTCGAACGGAACCGCGTCAGGCGGTTACCATGACTCGATCTACACCGGCAACGGGATGATGGTCGAAGCGGCCCGACCGGGTGTCGGCGTGGTCGAGCGGGCGGTCTGGACGCCGAGCCAGCTCCTGCCCTACGTCGCCCGCCCGAGCGGCTCCCTGTAGCCCGCGCCCGGTCGTTCCCAGAACGGCTGCGGTAGCAAGCGAGATCGGGCATACCTGCCCGGATCAAAAGGCCAGGTACGCCCGATCCCACCAGGTACCCCCCCGACCCCGCCCGGCAAAGCAACCACGCAACAGAACGGCGCCCGCCCTCCGATGGAGAGCGGGCGCCGTTCGCGTGCGGAGCGTCAGTGACCAGCGGGCACGTACGCGGCCTGGCCAGCCTGCACGATGGCCTCGGCCTCGGCGGCGTCGCCCCAGCCCTCGGCCTTGACCCACTTGTTCGGCTCGAGGTCCTTGTAGCGCTCGAAGAAGTGCGCGATCTCGGCCTTCGTCTGCTCGTCGACGTCCGAGATGTCCTGGATGTGCGTCCAGCGCGGGTCCTTCGCGGGGACCACGAGGACCTTCTCGTCCTTGCCGGCCTCGTCGCTCATCTTGAAGACGCCGACCGGGCGCACCTTGACGCCCACGCCGGGGAACGTCGGGAACTCGAGGAGCAGCAGCGCGTCCACGGGGTCGCCGTCGTCGGCCAGGGTCCTCTCGAAGAAGCCGTAGTCGGTCGGGTAGACGAACGACGTGAACAGCACGCGGTCGAGGTAGACGCGACCGGTCTCGTGGTCCACCTCGTACTTGTTGCGGCTGCCCTTGGGGATCTCGACGACGACGTCGTACGCGGCCATGTCTGCACTCCTGGTGTGTCGGTGGGGCTGTCGGTGGTCCCGAGAGCGCGGCTAACGTTACCGGGTGAACTCTCCGCGTCCCCGGCTGGACCCTGCCGTCGCCGAGACCCGCCTGGCGGTCCGCGACCTGCTCGCCACCGCGCTCGACGACGGGGTCGTCGCCGCGGGCGACCTCGTCCTGGTCGCGCTGAGCGGCGGACCGGACTCGCTCGCGCTCGCCGCGGCCACCGCGTTCGAGGCGGGCAAGCAGGGGCTCCGAGCCGGGGCAGTGGTCGTCGACCACGCGCTCCAGGCGGGCTCCGAGGCGGTCGCGAGCCGCGCCTCCCGGCAGGCATCCGAGCTGGGACTCGACCCGGTGACGGTCCGCAGGGTCACGGTCGGCTCCGACGGTGGTCCGGAGGGCGCCGCCCGGGAGGCCCGTCACGCGTCGATCGCGGACGTCGCGTCCGCCACCGGGTCGCGTCTCGTGCTGCTGGGGCACACCCTGGACGACCAGGCCGAGACGGTGCTCCTGGGCCTGCTGCGCGGCAGCGGGCCGGACAGCCTGTCGGGCATGCTGCCGCTCGCGCGGCGGGAGCCGGGGCCGGCGTACGGCCGCCCGCTGCTCGCGGTGCGCCGGCACACGACGCGGCAGGCCTGTGCCGCAGCCGGGCTGGCGCCGTGGCACGACCCGCAGAACGACGACGGCACCTTCGCCCGGGTGCGCGTGCGGAACGCGCTCATGCCGGTTCTCGAGCGTGAGCTCGGTGCCGGGGTACCAGAAGCGCTGGCGCGGACGGCCGACCAGCTCCGAGAGGACTCGGCGGCACTCGACCACTTCGCCGAGGAGATCGCAGAGGACATCGCCGAGCACACCGAGGCCGGCATCTCGCTGTCGGTGCGGGCACTCGCGGCGAACCCGCCCGCCCTCCGGCAGCGGCTCGTGCGCCTGGCGGTCGAGAGCGAGTTCGGGGTGACGCTGTCACGGGTGCAGACGCTCGAGGTCTGCCGGCTCGTCACCGAATGGAGCGGACAGGGACCGATCGACCTGCCGGGCGTCCGGGCGTCGCGATCCGGTGACCGCCTGTCGTTCAGTGCCGGTTAGGCTGGACCGGTGGAACTCTCCGACGTCCAGGCAGACCTGTCCGAAGTCCTCTTCACCCCCGAGCAGATCGACGACAAGCTCGCCGAACTCGCGGCGGTCGTCGACGCCGACTACGCGGGTCGCGACCCCCTGCTCGTCGGTGTCCTGAAGGGTGCCGTCATGGTGATGGCGGACTTCTCGCGCCACCTGAAGATGCAGGCGCGCATGGACTGGATGGCGGTGTCGTCGTACGGCTCCGGCACGAAGTCGTCCGGTGTGGTGCGGATCCTCAAGGACCTCGACACCGACCTGCACGGGCGCGACGTCCTCATCGTCGAGGACATCATCGACTCTGGTCTGACGCTGTCGTGGCTCAAGCAGAACCTGCAGTCCCGCGGTGCCGCGAGCGTCGAGATCGTCGCCCTGCTGCGCAAGCCCGAGGCCGCCAAGGTCGAGGTCGACGTCAAGTACGTGGGCTTCGACATCCCGGACGAGTTCGTGGTCGGCTACGGCCTGGACTACGACGAGCGCTACCGCAACCTGCGCGGCGTGGGCGTCCTGGCGCCCCACGTGTACTCGTAACCCGTCCAGGGGGCACGTGCCTCGGGTCGAGTTCGCCCGCAGAGGACACCCATTCTCGCCACAGAATCGCGGCCGTATGCTGACCTGCACGCAACTTCGGCAGAGAAAGGTGTCGGGCACTCGCGCCCGGATCACATGAACTTCAAGCGCATCTTCCGCGGCCCGTACCTCTACGTGCTGATCGCGCTGGCGGGCATCTTCATCGGCTGGAGTGTCATCAGCCAGGGCAGCACGACCGAGGTCAGCACCCAGAAGGGCCTCGAGCAGCTCGCCGACAGCAAGGTCTCGTCCGCGATCGTCAACTCCACCGAGCAGCGGGTCGACCTGACGCTCCGTGACGGCGACAAGCAGGAGCAGTTCTACTACTCCACGCCCCGCGGCGAAGAGGTCATCCAGGCCGTCAACGACGCCAACCTGCCGAAGGGCTACGACGACCGTGTGCAGCAGGGCAACTGGTTCCTGTCGCTCCTCGGTGTCCTGCTCCCCTTCCTGATCATCGGTGCCCTGTTCTGGTTCCTGCTCTCGAGCGCCCAGGGCGGCGGCTCGAAGGTCATGCAGTTCGGCAAGTCGAAGGCCAAGATCAACAACAAGGAGAACCCGCAGGTGTCGTTCGCCGACGTCGCGGGCTCCGACGAGGCGATCGAGGAACTCCACGAGATCAAGGAGTTCCTGAAGGAGCCGGCGAAGTTCCAGGCCGTCGGCGCCAAGATCCCGAAGGGCGTGCTGCTGTACGGCCCTCCCGGCACCGGCAAGACCCTGCTCGCCCGCGCCGTCGCCGGCGAGGCAGGCGTGCCGTTCTACTCGATCTCCGGTTCGGACTTCGTCGAGATGTTCGTCGGTGTCGGTGCGAGCCGTGTCCGTGACCTCTTCGAGCAGGCGAAGGCGAACTCGCCGGCCATCGTCTTCATCGACGAGATCGACGCGGTCGGACGCCACCGCGGTGCCGGCATCGGCGGCGGCAACGACGAGCGCGAGCAGACGCTCAACCAGCTGCTCGTCGAGATGGACGGCTTCGACGGCAAGACGAACGTCATCCTCATCGCCGCGACGAACCGTCCCGACGTGCTCGACCCCGCGCTCCTGCGTCCGGGCCGCTTCGACCGTCAGATCGGTGTCGACGCTCCGGGCATGGCCGGCCGCAAGCAGATCCTCGAGGTGCACGCGAAGGGCAAGCCGCTCGCCGCGAGCGTCGACCTCGAGCTGCTCGCCCGCAAGACGCCGGGCTTCACCGGTGCCGACCTGGCGAACGTCCTGAACGAGGCCGCGCTGCTGACCGCCCGGTCGAACGCGCAGCTCATCGACAACCGCGCGCTGGACGAGGCCGTCGACCGCGTGATGGCGGGCCCGCAGCGCCGGACCCGGATCATGTCCGACCAGGAGCGCCTGATCACCGCGTACCACGAGGGCGGCCACGCCCTGGCGGCTGCGGCGATGCGGCACACCGACCCGGTCACGAAGATCACGATCCTGCCGCGCGGCCGTGCCCTCGGCTACACGATGGTGCTCCCGCTCGAGGACAAGTACTCGGTCACCCGCAACGAGCTGCTCGACCAGCTCACCTACGCCATGGGTGGTCGCGTCGCCGAGGAGATCGTGTTCCACGACCCCACCACCGGCGCCTCGAACGACATCGAGAAGGCCACCGGCACCGCGCGCAAGATGGTCACCGAGTACGGCATGAGCCAGGCCGTCGGGTCCGTCAAGCTCGGGTCCGGGTCGAGCGAGCCGTTCGTCGGCCGCGACATGAGCGGCGGGACCGGTCGCGACTACTCGGAGAACATCGCCCAGACCGTCGACGCCGAGACCCGTGCGCTGCTCGAGGCCGCGCACAACGAGGCCTACCAGGTGCTCAACGACAACCGCGACATCCTCGACCGCCTGGCCGGCGAGCTCCTCGAGAAGGAGACGCTCGACGCCCCGGAGCTCGTGGAGATCTTCAAGGACGTCCGCAAGCTGCCGGAGCGCCCGCAGTGGCTCTCCAGCGACAAGCGTCCGGTGAGCAACCTGCCCGCGATCGACGTGCCCGGGCAGGCCGCCGCCACCGCAGCGGACCAGTCGGACAGCGAGTCGACCTCGAAGCCCCGTCGTCGCCCCTTCGGCAACCCGGGTATCGCCCCGGCGTAGGGGGCCGGCATGACCGACCTGCCGACGAGACGCGCTCGTCGGCTCGACACCCGCGGCGGTCCCACACGGGACCGCACGCGGGTGTTGGGCATCCTCAACGTGACGCCGGACTCGTTCAGCGACGGCGGGCTGCACCAGGCCTACGACGCCGCCGTGCAGCACGCGCGTGACCTCGTCGCCGCGGGTGCCGACATCATCGACGTCGGTGGGGAGTCGACCCGGCCGGGCTCGGAGCGCGTGCCGGTGCCGGTCGAGCAGGAGCGCGTCCTGCCGGTCGTGCGGCAGCTCGTCGCCGAGGGCATCCCGGTGAGCGTCGACACGATGAACGCCTCGACCGCCGAACGGGCCGTCGAACTCGGCGCCGCGATCGTCAACGACGTGTCCGGCGGCCTGGCCGACCCGGACATGGCCCGCGTGGTCGCGTCGACCGGGGCCGGCTTCGTGGTCATGCACTGGCGCGGCCACAGCGACCGGATGTACCGGAACGCCGAGTACGTGCACGCCGTCGACGAGGTCCGGCGCGAGGTCGAGATGCGGGTCGCCGAGCTCATCGTCCTCGGCGTGCGACAGGAACAGGTCGTCATCGACCCGGGCCTCGGCTTCGCCAAGCAGGGCGTGCAGAACTGGGAGATCCTGGCCGGGTACGAGCGGTTCGCCTCGATCGGCCTGCCCGTGCTCGTCGCCGCATCACGCAAGCGGTTCCTGGACGGCGTCGGCAGCCCCGAGGGCGCCCCGCCGAAGGACCGCGACCTCGCCACCGCCGCCATCAGCCTGCTCGCCGCCGAACGCGGCGCGTGGGGGGTGCGCGTGCACGACCCGGCACCGACCCGTGCCGTGCTCGACGTCTGGGACGCCTGGAGGGCAGCTCGCTCGTGAACGACACCATCCGCCTCGTCGGGGTCCGCGCGCGCGGCCACCACGGGGTCTTCGACCACGAACGCGCCGACGGTCAGGACTTCGTCGTCGACGTCGCCGTGGAACTCGACGCCCGCGCGGCTTCGGGCAGCGACGACCTCGACGCCACCGTGCACTACGGCGTGCTCGCCGAGCAGGTCGTCGCCGAGATCGAGCGCGACCCGGTGGACCTCATCGAGACCCTCGCCGAACGCATCGCGGCCGCTGTGCTGACCCACCGTGCGGCCCTGGCGACCGAGGTCACCGTGCACAAGCCGCAGGCGCCGATCACCGTGCCGTTCACCGACGTCTCGATCACCATCCGCCGTGCCCGCGGGGCGACCGTGCCGGACGAGGGAGCAGCGTGAGCCGCGTCGTCGTCGCGCTCGGCGCCAACCTCGGCGACCGGGGGAGCACCCTCCGCGCCGCTGCCCGCGCGGTCGCCGCGCTGCCCGGCGTGCACCCGGTGGCCTCGAGCCACGAGGTCGAGTCCGTCGCCGTCACGCTGGACGGCCGCGACGACACCAAGCCGCGGTACCGCAACGCCGTCGTCGTCGTCGACACCGACCTCGAGCCGCAGGCGTTCCTCGACGCCCTGCACGGCATCGAGGACGAGCACGGCCGGACCCGTGACGTCCGCTGGGGCGACCGGACCCTCGACCTCGACGTCGTCGCCGTCGACGACCTGCGCATCGACACCGCCACGCTCACCGTTCCGCACCCCCGTGCCGCCGAGCGGGCCTTCGTGCTCGCACCGTGGCTCGACGCCGACCCCGCGGCCGTCCTGCCCGGCGTCGGCCCGGTGGCCGACCTGCTCGCCGCCGTGGGGGACGACACCGAGCGCGTCGACGAGCCGCGCCTGTTCGCGGACGTGCGCCGGGCCTCCCGGACGACCGCGGTCCCCGCGACCTCCACGGAAGGGAACGTGACCAGCGCGTGAAGCCGACCCGTCTCTCCACCCTGTTCAGCATCGCCGTCGTGACCGCGGTGGCGGGCTTCGCGTTCGACGCGGTGCTGGCGTCGCGCCAGTCGCCGACGCTGCTGCTCGCCGTACCGCTCGGCATCACGCTCGCGTTCATCGGGGTCGCCGTCGTGCTCATGGCGCGTCCCGTCCGCCGGCACGCCCGCGACGGCGCCGGGCGGCAGCGCCCGGTCGACCCGCTCTACGCCACCCGCGTCGTGGTCCTCGCGAAGGCCTCGAGCATCTGCGGCGCCCTGTTCGGCGGCTTCGCGATCGGGCTGGTCGTGTACCTCCTCACCCGCTCGGTGACGCCTTCGCTAGGCTCGACCCTGCCGAACGTGGTCGCCGTCGGGGGCGGGATCGTGCTGACGGTCTGCGCACTCGTGGCAGAGCGCATGTGCATCGCACCCCCTGGTGACGACGACGAGCCGGGCGACCCCCGCAACGGCACGACGGCGAACTGACCCGAGCACACCCCCTGGAGGCCCGCGATGGCGCGTGAACGACTCGACGAGCCGGGGCTCGGCCTGACCGGCATCGACTGGACCAGGGTGTCCGCCAAGCTCGTGTGGACCGAACTCATCACGACGCTGGTGATCGGGCTCGTGGTGACCGCCGGCCTGGTCCTGATCGGGATCGTGAACGACGGTTTCGGCTCGGGCGCCGGCACGGTCTGGTTGCTCATCGGCATCGTGGTGCTCGTCATCACGCTGGTCACCGCGGCCCTCACGCCCCGCCGTGTCCGCGCGATCGGCTACGCCCTGCGCGACGACGACCTGGTGGTCCGCCGCGGCCTGATGTGGCAGCGCTTCACGGCCGTGCCGTACGGCCGGATGCAGCTCGTCGACGTGGCCAGGGGTCCGCTCGACCGCGCACTCGGCATGAGCGAGCTGAAGTTCGTCACCGCTGCGGCCGCCACGAACGTCCGCATCCCCGGTATCCCGGCCACCGACGCCGACGAGCTGCGCGACCGGCTCGTCGAACTCGCCGAGTCCCGCCGCGCCGGGCTGTAGGGGGTCGCGGTGACCTTCCGACCCGGCCCGCCGCCGCCCACCCCGCCCACACGCGGGAACGCCGCTGCGGCCGCGCCCCTGACCGACGGCGAGTGGCACCGCCTGCACCCGCTGACCCCGCTGCTCAAGGGCGGGATCTTCCTGATCGTCATCCTCGGCTACGTGCTGAACAGCCTGCGCGACCAGCTCGTCGAGTTCTTCATCCCCGGCGGCGAGCAGCAGGACGGCGACCCGGTCCGCTACGTGTACGAGCACGGCGTCGTCGGCTGGGTGCTGCTCGGCGTCGCGGTGTTCCTGCTCGTGCTGATCGGGCTGTTCTACCTGTCCTGGCGGATGCACGAGTTCCGGGTCACCGGCGAGATCGTCGAGGTCCGTTCCGGCGTGCTCTTCCGGAACCACCGCAAGGCCCGACTCGACCGGATCCAGGGCATCAACATCTCGCGGCCGCTCATCCCGCGGGTGTTCGGCACCGCGAAGCTCGAGATCGCGCAGGCCGGCAACGACGCCAACGTCCAGCTCGCGTACCTGGGGGTGCGGGCCGCCGACGACCTGCGGTCGCGCATCCTCGTGCTCGCGTCCGGCGCGAAGGACGACGACCGCGGCAGCGGTCCGGCGCGTGCGTCGAACGGCGTGCTGCAGGACCGCGTCGACGAGATGTTCTCGCCGGAACTCGACCCCTCCGCCGTGCACGCGACCCGGATCGTCAAGGTCAAGCCCGGACGCCTGATCGCGTCGATGCTGCTCTCCGGCACCACCGTCTTCATCCTGCTGGCCGTGGCCGCGATGATCGTCAGCGTCGCGCTCACCGGCGAGTACGGGATCCTGTTCGGGCTGTTCCCCGCGGTGATCGGTGCGGGGAGCTACTACGTCCGCAAGTTCTCGCGGTCGTTGCAGTACACGATCGCCGAGACCCGCGACGGCATCCGGATCGGGTTCGGGCTCGTCTCGACCTCGAACGAGACGCTGCCCCCCGGCCGCATCCACGCCGTCAGTGTCGCGCAGCCGCTGCTCTGGCGCCCGTTCGGCTGGTGGGACGTCCGGATCAACCGCGCGACGAACGCCGGCAACGGTGCGTCGAGCAACCAGCAGGCGTCCGCGATCGTGCTGCCCGTGGGCACCGCGGCCGACGTCCGCGAGGTCCTCGACATCATCCTGCCCGGCCTGGTCGGCACCGTCGTCGCCGGCCCCGAGGCGTCCCAGGAGGCCCTGCGGGAAGGCTCCGCCGAGGCCGTCAGCGTCGTCGACGACAGCCTGACCACGAGTGGTGACCAGGGCGGCTTCGTGCACTCCCCACGCCGCGCCGTCTGGCTCCGACCGTTCGCGTTCCGACGCAACGGGTACCGGTTCGTGCAGGGCGCCGTGCTGCTGCGGCTCGGCGCCGTCTGGCGGTCGCTCGTCATCGTGCCGCTGCCCCGGGTGCAGAGCGTCAAGGTCGAACAGGGCCCGCTCGAGCGTGCCCTGCGTCTCGCCGCCGTCCACGTGCACACCGTCGCCGGCCCGGTCTCGGCCCGCGTCGGTGCGCTCGACGCGCGGGACGCGCAGCGCCTGTGGTCGGAGACCACCCACCGAGCCGTCGAGGCCGCTGCGGTCGACACGTCCCACCGGTGGCGCGAACGGGAGGCCCGTCCCGCGTCCGTCACGCACGCTGCGGACGTGCCGTGGCCCGAGACCAGTGCCCCTGCCGGGCCCGACGCCGACCACCGGCCCGGCACCGTGCCTCCCGGCCCGGGGTGGAGCGACGTCCCGCCGTCCGGAGCGGTGCGGTGAGGGCCGGGCGCCTGGGCGTCGGCGTCGTCGGCGCCGGACGGGTCGGACCCGTGCTCGGAGCCGCACTGGCGAACGCGGAGCACGCGGTCGTCGGCGTCACCGCCGTGTCCGCCGAGGGGCGCGACCGTGCCGAGGCCATGCTGCCCGGCGCTCCCGTGCTCGCGACGCCGGACCTGGTCGAGCGGAGCGAACTCGTGCTCCTCGCCGTGCCGGACGACCAGCTGGCCTCGCTGGTGCAGGGCCTGGCGGACGCCGGCATCTGGCAGCCCGGCCAGCTCGTCGTGCACACCAGCCCGGACCACGGTGTCGGCATCCTCGCCCCTGCGATGGCGGCGGGTGCGATCCCGCTCGCCATCCACCCGGCGATGGCGTTCACCGGCACGAGCGTCGACCTGTCGCGGCTGCGAGACGCCTACTGCGCGGTGACCGCACCCTCGCCGGTGCTGCCCATCGCGCAGGCCCTGGTGGTCGAGATGGGCGCCGAGCCGTTCGTCGTCGCCGAGGGGGACCGGCCCGCGTACGCCGACGCCGTCCGCGCCGCCGTGAGCTTCTCGACCGCGATCGTGGACCAGTCGGCGGGAACGCTGTCCGGCATCGGCGTGGACCACCCCGGCCGGGTGCTCGGTGCGCTCGTCCGCTCCGCCGTGGACAACGCGCTGACGGCGGCCGACGGGCAGTCGACGCTGTAGCGAGTCCGGGGCGGGAGCGCGGCGCGGGTAGCATTTCCCCCGACCCCCACGACCATCGGAGCCGCACCCGCATGACCGACGAGACCGCCACCACCGACACCGCGATCGCCGACGCCGCCGCACTGGCCGAGCAGGAGACCAGCGAGCAGCGACAGGTCCGGCTCGACAAGCGCGCGAAGCTGCTCGAGTCCGGCATCGAGGCGTACCCCGCCGAGCTCCCGATCACGACGACGATCCCGGCGGTCCGCGAGCAGTACGCGCACCTCGAGACGGGTGAGGAGACGCAGCACGTCGTCGGCATCGCCGGCCGCATCGTGTTCTCGCGCAACACCGGCAAGCTCTGCTTCGCGTCGCTGCAGTCCGGCGACGGGTCCCGCATCCAGGCGATGGTGTCCCTGGCCGAGGTCGGTGACGAGTCCCTCGCGCGCTGGAAGGAGTTCGTCGACCTCGGCGACCACGTGTTCGTGCACGGCCGCGTGATCTCCTCGCGCCGCGGTGAGCTGTCGATCATGGTCGACGAGTGGGCGATCGCGGCGAAGGCGATCCTGCCGCTGCCGAACCTGCACAACGAACTCAACGAGGAGACGCGGGTCCGACAGCGCTACCTCGACCTCATCGTCCGCGACGAAGCGCGCGCCACCGTCCGCGCCCGCGCCGCCGTGATGTCCTCGCTCCGCCAGACCTTCACGGCGCACGAGTACCTCGAGGTCGAGACGCCGATGCTGCAGACCCAGCACGGCGGCGCCTCGGCCCGACCGTTCGTGACGCACTCGAACGCGTTCGACACCGAGCTCTTCCTGCGCATCGCGCCGGAGCTCTTCCTGAAGCGTGCCGTCGTCGGCGGCATCGACCGGGTGTTCGAGATCAACCGGAACTTCCGCAACGAGGGCGCCGACTCGTCGCACTCGCCCGAGTTCGCCATGGTCGAGGCGTACCAGGCCTACGGCAACTACGAGCAGATGGCCGACCTGACCCAGGAGCTCGTGCAGAGCGCTGCGCGGGCGGTCACCGGCGGCTCGCTCGAGGTCACCCTGCCCGACGGCAGCACCTACGACCTCGGTGGCGAGTGGCCGCGCATCGACATGTACGGCTCGCTGTCCGAGGCCGCCGGGCGCGAGATCACCCCCGAGACCCCGCTGTCCGAGCTGCAGGAGCTCGCGGCGGCCGAGGGTGTCGAGGTCGCGCACGCCACGCACGGCAAGTACGTCGAGGAGCTCTGGGAGCACTTCGTCATCGACTCGCTCGACCGCCCGACGTTCGTGATGAACTTCCCGGTCGACACCTCGCCGCTCACCCGCGAGCACCGCACCCGTCCCGGCATCGTCGAGAAGTGGGACCTGTACGTCCGTGGCTTCGAGCTCGCGACCGCCTACTCCGAGCTCGTCGACCCCGTCGTCCAGCGGGAGCGCTTCGTCGAGCAGGCGAAGCTCGCGGCCGGCGGCGACCCCGAGGCGATGCGCGTCGACGAGGAGTTCCTGCGGGCACTCGAGCACGCGATGCCGCCGTCCGGCGGCATGGGCATGGGCGTCGACCGCCTGCTGATGGCGATCACCGGCCTCGGCATCCGCGAGACGATCCTGTTCCCCCTGGTGAAGTAGCCCGCACACAGTTCGGCGGCGCCGGGGCGGGGTACGATGCTCCGGTGCCGCATGGAGTCGTGACCGGGATCATCTTCGCCCTGACGCCGACCATCGTCGTCGGCCTCATCTTCTGGTTCGTGATGCGTGCCATCATGCGGGCCGACCGCACCGAGCGTGCCGCCTACGCCAAGGTCGAGGCCGAGGAGCGCGCCCGCTTCGAGCGCGAGCACGGCGTCCCCGCACCCGCACCGGCATCCGCCGAGTAGCCGCGCCGCCACACCGCCGTACCCCGCAGGCTGCTGACCCCGCCCTGGTCACCAGCCTGGACTCCTGTGCGCCCTCGATCGGTCACGCACCGTTCACCTCGCCGTCGCGCGCCCGGGTGAGCATCGTCCGCATGGCAACCACACACCCCTTCACGGGTCGCAGCCTCGTCGGCGACATCGAGAGCGAGTACGACGAGTTCGACCGAGACGCCGACCTCGAGGCGTCCAAGCGCCGGGACGGGTGGCTCGAACCCTCCTGGTGACCCCCACCCCTTCGGTTTTCGGGGTACGACCACCGGATCGCACTGATCCGGGCGGACGTACCCCTTTTGCATGTCCAGAAGGCGCGGTGCGGCGGGGTACAGATTCGGAAACGCGTGAGAAACACCCTTGCAACGCCGGAAACATCACGTCACACCCTTGATCCGCCGCAGTTCGGGGGACCACACTGACGGCAGTGCTGTACCCCACGGGGGACGGTTTCGACCGCGAATCACGGAGAAGCCTGAGAATCATTCCGATCGGTTTGTGGGGTACACCTCCGGACCGCTTTACTCATCAACACCCCCAAGCACGACCCCCCAGCACCACCGCACGAAGCCATCACCGCCGAACGCAGGGAGCAACACCATGACGATCGCAACGGCTGCACCGAGCACCACCCGCCGCGCCACCACGAAGAAGGCAGCGGCATCCAAGACCCAGGGCGCCGAGTCCACGACCACCTCCCTCGACACCGAGGTCGAGGCCGACGAGCAGCTCGCCGGCGTCCGCGGTGCTTCGGTCGACCAGGTCGGCGACTACCTGCGCCACATCGGCCGCCTCTCGCTCCTCACCGCCGAGGAAGAAGCGCAGATCGCCCGCCGCATCGAGGTCGGCCTCTTCGCCGAGGAGAAGCTCGCGACCGAGAAGGGCCTCGCGAAGACCCTGCAGCGCGAACTGCGCTGGCTCGTCCGCGACGGTGAGCGCGCCAAGGAGCGCATGATCACCTCGAACCTCCGCCTGGTCGTGAGCATCGCCAAGCGCTACTCGCAGCGTGGCCTGCCGTTCATGGACGTCATCCAGGAGGGCAACCTCGGTCTCGTCCGCGCGGTCGAGAAGTTCGACTTCACGCAGGGCTACAAGTTCTCGACCTACGCCACCTGGTGGATCCGCCAGGCGATCTCGCGTGGTCTCGCCGACAAGGCCCGCACGATCCGCATCCCGGTGCACACCGTCGAGCTGATCAACAAGATCTCCCGCACCGAGCGCGACCTGACCGTGGACCTCGGCCGTGCGCCGATGCCCGACGAGGTCGCCGCCGAGCTGAGCATGACCGTCGAGGAGCTCGTCGACCTCAAGGGCCGCTCGCACGAGCCGGTGTCGATCCACACCGTCGTCGGGGACTCGGACGACAGCGAGCTCGGCGACTTCATCGAGGACGAGGACGCTGCGTCCCCGAACGAGCTCACCGAGACCACGCTCCTGCACCGCGACATCCGCTCGATCGTCGCCGAGCTGCCGAGCGAAGAGGCCAACGTGATCCGCATGCGCTACGGCCTCGACGACGACAAGCCGATGACGCTCGACGAGATCTCGAAGATCGTGCACACGACCCGCCAGGCCGTCAGCCGGGTGGAGTCGCGCGCCAAGCTGCGCCTGTTCGCCAAGGCGGTCTCGCAGGACATGCAGCTGTACCTGACCGACTGAGGTCAGCAGGCTTCGGCCGGCGTCCGCGTCGGCAGGGGAACCCGGGTCGTTCTGTGGGAAGGCGATCCGGTGGGGTGATGGGAAGGCCCGCTTGAGCACTGCTCGAGCGGGCCATTCGCCGTTCCGGGGGTGGGACGGTACCGGGATCGCTACTGGTCGAGTTCGCGCCCGAGCTTCTGCCGCAGGTCGCTCGGGATCAGTTCGATGAGCTGGTCGGGCCGCACCGGCAGGTCGAGCAGGCTGAGCTTCACCCGGCCGGTGCGTCCGTGCCGCTCTGCGTCGAGCCGGACGACGCTGCCGGCGTCCTTGCGGAGCCGGACGTCGATCTGCGCCCCGGTGGCGACCTCGCCGACGACGAGCCCGTCGACCTCGAGTGCAGCGCTCCTGGTGCCCTCGGCGATGTCGAACCGGTAGCGCTCGCGGGCGGCGAGCACCACGGCGCGGTCGATCCCCGCCATCGGTGCGACCGGGGTCACGACGGAGCCGGACAGTGCGGGGGAGAGCACCGGGCCGCCCGCGGCGTAGTTGTACGCGGTGGAGCCCGCCGGGGTCGCGGCGACGATGGCGTCGGCACGGTAGTACCCGTAGCCGAGGCCGCCGACGCTGAGGTCGGCCGACACCTGGCCGGAACCGGGGCGCCGCACGATGGTGAGGTCGTTGAAGGCCAGGTAGTCAGTGCGCGCGCCGCTCCAGGACAGGCGGGCCTCGAGCGCGTGGTGCGGCTCGAGCTGGTACTCGCCGGCGGACAGTCGGTCGAGCGCGGCTTCGAGCTCCGGCGGCTCGATCTCCACCAGGAACCCGACGTTGCCGTAGTTCACGCCGAGCACCGGCACCGGACGCTTCGCCACGAGTCGCATCGCGCCGAGCATGGTGCCGTCACCGCCGAGGGCGACGACGAGGTCGACCCGTTCGGTGAAGTCGTCGTCCTCCACCGCGGTGATGCCCCCACCGATCCGCTGTGCGTCGGCGCGGCGGGCGACGAGTTCGCCGAGCCCGGACGCGTTCCAGCGCTGCAGGGTCGTGACGGACTCCTGCACGTTCTTGGTCGGGTGGACGACGAGGCCGACGACGGGCTGATCCATGACCGGATGGTACCGAGCCGTGCTGAACCGAGGGGTGTGCAATTGTCATCGCATGCGATATTCTGAATACATGCAGATCGCTCAGCTGTCCGTCGCCCTGCCCACTGTCCGCCAGGGCCGCGAGATCGTGCTGCTCGCCGACCTCGAGTCCCACGAGACGGGCTTCGGCTTCGTCGACGCGGAGCACCTCCTGCTCGCGGCCGTCACGCTCTGCAGCGGGATGCCCCGCTTACGCTCGGCCCTCGACGCACACGGGGTGAGCCCCGAGGCGGTCCGCGCCGAGATCAGCGTCTTCGTCGGTGCGCGGGCCTCGTGCCCCGACGAGCACGACCGGGTCGCCTGCACGCCGGCGGCGGCACGGGTCCTCGCCCGGGCCGCCGTCCTCGCCGGCCCCGCCGAGCGCGTCCGCCCGGTGCACGTCCTGCTCGCCGTCCTCGACGGGGTCGACGACCCCTTCATGGGGTCGGCGCACGACGTCCTCGACGCCCTGGGCGTCGAGCCGCGCCGCTTCCGGCGTGCCCTGCGCCGGGCAGCACGGCGCGCCTGAGTTCGCTCACTGCGCACATCGCGCAGTGAGGTCACGCCCACGGCGAACAGGGGCAGCCCCCACGGGGAGCGCTGGTTACTCTCGGAGTACGTGACCGGACTCAGACGAGACCGGACCAGCTGTCGGCTCCGTCAGAAAGGGCCAAGGGAGAGCACATGTTCGAGAGATTCACCGACCGAGCCCGTCGGGTTGTCGTCCTCGCTCAAGAAGAAGCGAAGATGCTCAACCACAACTACATCGGCACCGAGCACATCCTCCTCGGCCTGATCCACGAGGGCGAGGGCGTTGCCGCCAAGGCGCTGGAGTCGCTCGGCATCTCGCTCGACGCCGTCCGCGAGCAGGTCCAGGACATCATCGGCCAGGGCCAGCAGCAGCCGACCGGGCACATCCCGTTCACGCCGCGTGCCAAGAAGGTGCTCGAGCTGTCCCTGCGCGAGGCGCTGCAGCTCGGCCACAACTACATCGGCACCGAGCACATCCTGCTCGGCCTGATCCGCGAGGGCGAGGGCGTCGCAGCCCAGGTCCTCGTGAAGCTCGGCGCGGACCTGAACCGGGTGCGCCAGCAGGTCATCCAGCTCCTGTCCGGCTACCAGGGCAAGGAAGCGGTCGCCGTCGGCGGCGAGCAGCAGCAGAACGGCCAGCAGCAGGGTTCGCAGGTCCTCGACCAGTTCGGTCGGAACCTCACCCAGGCCGCTCGTGACGGCAAGCTCGACCCCGTCATCGGGCGCGAGAAGGAGATGGAGCGGGTCATGCAGATCCTCTCCCGCCGCTCCAAGAACAACCCCGTCCTGATCGGTGAGCCCGGCGTCGGCAAGACCGCGGTCGTCGAGGGCCTCGCCCAGGCGATCGTCAAGGGCGACGTGCCCGAGACGCTCAAGGACAAGCAGCTCTACTCGCTCGACCTCGGGTCGCTCATCGCCGGGTCCCGCTACCGCGGTGACTTCGAGGAGCGCCTCAAGAAGGTCACGAAGGAGATCCGCACCCGCGGCGACATCATCGTCTTCATCGACGAGATCCACACGCTCGTCGGTGCCGGTGCTGCCGAGGGCGCGATCGACGCCGCCTCGATCCTCAAGCCCCTCCTCGCCCGCGGTGAGCTCCAGACGATCGGTGCCACCACGCTCGACGAGTACCGCAAGCACTTCGAGAAGGACGCCGCACTCGAGCGTCGCTTCCAGTCGGTGCAGGTCAACGAGCCGTCGCTGCCGCACACGATCAACATCCTCAAGGGCCTGCGCGACAAGTACGAGGCGTTCCACAAGGTGTCCATCACCGACGGTGCGATCGTCTCGGCCGCCAACCTGGCGGACCGCTACGTGCAGGACCGCTTCCTGCCGGACAAGGCCATCGACCTGATCGACGAGGCCGGCGCACGCCTGCGGCTGTCGATCCTGTCGGCGCCGCCGGAGCTCCGCGAGTTCGACGAGAAGATCTCGACGGTCCGCGGGCAGAAGGAAGCCGCCATCGAGGAGCAGGACTTCGAGAAGGCCGCCTCGCTGCGCGACGAGGAGAAGAAGCTCCTGGGTGAGCGTCTCCGCCTCGAGAAGCAGTGGCGTGCCGGCGACGTCGCCGCGTCCGGCACCGTCGACGAGGGCATCATCGCCGAGGTCCTGGCGCAGGCCACGGGCATCCCGGTGTTCAAGCTCACCGAGGAGGAGACCTCGCGTCTCGTCTTCATGGAGAAGGCGCTGCACCAGCGGGTCATCGGTCAGGAAGAGGCCATCTCGGCCCTGTCCAAGACGATCCGCCGCACCCGTGCCGGCCTCAAGGACCCGAACCGCCCCTCGGGCTCGTTCATCTTCGCCGGGCCCACGGGTGTCGGCAAGACCGAGCTCGCCAAGGCGCTCGCCGAGTTCCTGTTCGACGACGAGGGCGCACTGATCTCCCTCGACATGTCGGAGTTCGGTGAGAAGCACACCGTCTCGCGTCTGTTCGGTGCCCCTCCCGGGTTCGTCGGGTTCGAGGAGGGCGGCCAGCTCACCGAGAAGGTGCGCCGCAAGCCGTTCTCCGTGGTCCTGTTCGACGAGATCGAGAAGGCCCACCCGGACATCTTCAACTCGCTGCTGCAGGTGCTCGAGGAAGGCCGTCTCACCGACGGTCAGGGCCGCGTGGTCGACTTCAAGAACACCGTCATCATCATGACCACGAACCTCGGTTCGCAGGGCATCGCCGGTGGCCCGGTGGGCTTCCAGGTCGAGGGTGACTCGGCCGTCGGCTACGACCGCATGCGCGGCAAGGTCAACGAGGAGCTGAAGAAGCACTTCAAGCCCGAGTTCCTGAACCGTGTCGACGACACGATCGTGTTCCCGCAGCTGTCGCAGTCCGAACTGCTGCAGATCGTGGACCTGTTCGTGAAGCGCCTGGCCGACCGTCTGCTCGACCGCGACATGACGGTGGAGCTCACGCTCCCCGCCAAGGAGCAGCTCATCAAGGTCGGGTTCGACCCGTCCCTCGGTGCACGCCCGCTCCGTCGCGCGATGCAGCACGAGGTCGAGGACCAGCTGTCCGAGCACATCCTGCAGGGTGAGCTCAACGCCGGTGACCACGTGAAGGTCGACTTCGTCGACGGTGCGTTCCACTTCGAGACCGGGCGTCAGCCGGGCCGCGAAGAGGTCCTCGCCGGCGCAGCCGCGGTCGAGACCGCAGCGGACGCGCCCCAGGGCGAGATCGAGTCCTAGGACCCGACGGTCTGCACGACGGGAGGTCCGGTGCCAGCTGGCACCGGGCCTCCCGTCCGTCATCGGGTCGGTCCAGATCCCGGATCGCCGATGCGCGCGTCCCGCGTCCACGGACCCTCGTCCGGGGGTACGGTGGAACCAGCGCGCGAGACGTTCCCCCCAACTCCTCGCGCGTCGCACTCGATCGGTTCCCCCCAACGGATCGAGTCGCTGCCGGCCCCGGTCTGTTCGCAGACCGGGGCCGTTGCACGTCCGCTAGGCGATGGCGGGCAACGTCTCGACGAAGTGGCGGACCGCGTCCTCCCAGCGCTCCGGGTCCTCGTTCCACTCGAGCGTGTGCGGTGCCGTGCGGAAGGCGACGGCGGTGGTGTGCGGGCGTGCGGTGATCGCGGCCACGTCGTCCGCTGCGACCAGTGCATCGGCCTCGGAGTGGACCACGAGCGTCGGCGTCGTCGCGTCCTGCCAGGCCGTGGTCGTTACCGGTGCCGACGCTCCCGCCAGGCGGGACAGCACCGGGGTCGTCGCGATGCGCGCAGCGACGGTGCCGACGAAGGCGGGCAGGCGTGCCCCACGGACCGCTCCGCGGAGTGCCGACGCGACGTCGAGCAGCGGCGAGACGGCCACGATCCCATCGACGTCGACCCGGCCGGCGGCGACCGAGCAGGCGAGGGCGCCGGCGGACCACCCCTGCAGCACCACGCGGCGGGCGCCTCGGGCGCGGGCGGCGCGGACCGCGGCGACGATGCGGTCTGCAGCCCCCGGGTCGAGCGACCGGAGCGGCAGGTCCGTGGTGTCGAGGACCTCGGACGTCGCGCCGAGGCCGCGCCAGACACCGACGCCGCGGAGGACCTGCCGCGGCCCGAGGGACTGGCCGTGCACGTGGACGACGTGGGTCGTGGCGGCCTCGGGCTCGGCGCCGGGGACGTCGGCCGGCCCGTCGTACCGCAGGGCGTCCCAGGCCCATTCACCGGTCGCCACGGTGCCGGTGACGCGGCGGCGGATGGTGTCCCCGCTGGGCTCGGTCTCGGTGCTCGCGGCGACGAGGGCACCGACCTGGACGCGGGCGTCGTCGCGCTGCAGGTCGTACGTCCCCGGCAGGCGGGTGTCGCGCGTCGCGACGAGTTCGACCTCCGTCCCGGTGCTGCTCCGCACGGTGGCGGTCGCCGTGTACGGGGCGGGGAAGAGCAGTCGTCGGGCGACGAAGGCGCCCAGTCCGAGCGTCCCGACGGTGCCGACTGCCGTTCCGAGTGCGGTTCCGAGTGCGGTCGTGCGTCCGGCTGTCATGAGAGCTCCCTGAGTCGTGCGGTGGTGAGGGTCGCCGCAGCCGGGACGTCCTGCCCGGCCTCGCGTGCGCGGTCCTCGATCTCGACGGCCAGCCGGTGCAACCGACTGCGCCACTGGCGACGCTGCCAGGCGATCGTGAAGTAGAGCCCGGTGTGCCCCGAGGCCGCCTCGAGTCGCCGGAGCTCCGGCTCCAGGCTGCGGAACCGGTGCCGGGTGTCCCGCCAGTCGCGGAACTCGCGTGCCGCGTCCGGCAGCACGCCCCCGGCGGCACCGACGGCGAGCAGCACCATGGACAGCAGGAACACCGGGGCGTACACGGTGGACAGCGCCCGGACCGCGCCGTCGACACCGGCGACGTGGACGGCGTCGAGCGCGATCGCGATGACGGCGAGCAGGACCAGCCCGACGGCCCCGACGACGAACAGCCAGTACATCCGGCCGAGGCCGTCACCGCTCCGGAACCCGCGCAGGACGGCGGTGGCGGAACGGGCGATGACGACCGCGATGTACGTCATCTCGACCGCGGAGTACAGCGCGGTCGGCAGCTGGTCGCCGTAGACGGTCATGAACTGTGCCGTCGGCGTCGGTGCGTCCACCAGCGAGAAGAGCACGACGAGCGTGAGGAGCAGGACCACGCAGGCGATGATCCGGCTTGCGCGCAGCAGCTTCGCGGAGCGCGCAGCGGCCTCCACCGACTGCGCGAGCGCGAACATGCCGCACACCATGAGGCACCGTCCGACCAGGTCTGCGATGTTGGGCACGTGCGTGACGCCCGCGAGGAACGTGGTGACGTCCGGTTGGTTGATCGTCAGGCCGACGGCGACGAAGCCGCAGCACGCCATGAGCCAGGTGACGCTCGCCGACTGGGTCCGCACCAGCAGCAGCCGGACGACGAGCACCGTCAGGATGACCCACACCGGGATCGATCCCCAGACGTGCAGCGTCACCGGAAGATCCCGGGCTCGCGGTCGTCCGGGTCGAGCAGCCCGATCCGGAGCGCGAGCTCGTCGGCGACGAGTTCGACCGCCTGCTCGTGCGGGGTGTCCAGCGACCGCGCGAACGCCGTCCGGCCGGTGAGCAGCCCGGTGTAGGCCTGGTGGTCGCAGCCGGGGTCCGCCAGGAACACGTGGGCGAGTTCGTGGAGCACGCACGCCACGCGGGAGCGCTCGGACAGGTCCGGACGGGTCTCGAGGAGTGCGTGGTCGGCACGCTGGATGAACCGTGCGGAGAGGTCACCGGGCAGGTCGGCCGTCCGCAGCCGGATCGGCTTGCCGAGGGTCGACTCGGCGCGGGCGAGGAGCGCGGGCAGCGTCAGCCGCCGGGGGAGCCCGAGTCGCCGCACGCTCCGCCGGGCGACCGCTTGCCGACGCCGGGCGCCGAACCGCTCGCGTACGCCGGTCACGGCGCGGACCCCGACTCGTCGAGCCGCCGGAGGTGTTCGGTGAAGTCCCGGATCTCGTCGGCGGAGGCGAACTCGCTGAGGCGTCGGGTCGCGAAGGCGACGACCTCGCGTTTGCGGAGCTCGAGGACGAGTTCGAGCTGCGCCTGCACCCGCTCGGGCACGTCGGTGTTGCCCGCCGCGTCGGTCAGGTACTCCGCCGGGACGCCGAAGTAGCCGGCGAGTGCTGCGAGCAGGCGCTGGTCACGGACGGCCGGGCCGTTGCCCCCGAGCATGTAGCCCCACCGCGGCCGGCTCATCGACGCACCCTGTGCCTCGATCTCGGCTGCGATCTCCTTGTAGGACGGTCGCTGCCCGGCATTCGCCTCGACGACGTCCATCAGCAACTGCAGCTTCCGGGAGAGTTCTCGCCGGTGTGCATCGTCGTCGTTGTACTCGATCATGTCTCCCCGCCCTGTATATCTGTCTCAGACATGATAAAACTGGACCAGCGCGACGGCCAGTGTGACCACTTTGCCAGGCTCGCGCCGGACCGGCAGGTCGGCATGTCGTGGGGGGATGCCGAACGAAACCGGTGCACGGACGAAACGGGAGGCCCGGTGCCAGCTGGCAACGGGCCTCCCGTCTGTCCGCCTGCGGACGTCTCAGGCCGTGATCACGCCTGCACGTCGCCGCGCCAGCCCGTGTCGGTCGGAGCGGACTCGACGCGCTCCTTGTAGTTCTGCAGGTCCTTCTTGATGGCGTGGCCACCGACGCCGACCGCTGCGCCGAGCTTCTCGAGGAAGCCGGACGGCTCCCAGTCGATCTGCGCGGTGACCCGCGTCTCGTTGTCGGACAGCTTGTGGAAGGTGACGACACCGGCGTGGTCGGTCTCGCCGTCCTTGACGGTCCAGGCCACGCGCTCGTCGGGGTGCTGCTCGGTGATGACGGCACGGAACTCGCGCTCCTGGCCGGCGACCTTCACGGTCCAGTCGGTGGTCTTGTCGTCGACCTGGACGATCTTCTCGACCTCGTCGAGGAAGTGCGGGAACTCCTCGAAGCGGGTCCACTGACCGTACGCTGCGGAGACGGGGACGTTGACGTCGACGGTTTCGATGATCTGAGGCATGGTGTGGACGGTAGGCGGCTCAGCCTGTGCACCGTCCAGCGGGGTGTCCCCCGGGAAGGTCCGCTGCCGCTCGTCCGGGCGCGGCGTTCGGTTGCGCTCCGGCGCGGTCTAGGGTTGTCGAGATGACAGAGCACGGGAAGCACGCGTTCGACGTCCGTGACGAGCACGGGATCCTCGTGCGACCGGCACTCGCCTCCGACGTCCCGCACATCCAGCGGCTCATCGCCCCCTACGTCGACCGGCGCATCCTGCTCGGCAAGGAGAACGTCGCGCTCTACGGCTCGATCCAGCAGTTCCGGATCGCCGAAGGACCCGACGGGGTACCGATCGGCTGCGGCGCCCTCGCCGTCTTCTGGGACGACATCGCCGAGGTCCGCACCCTCGCGCTCGACGCCGACTGGATCCACAAGCGCGTCGGACACCGGATGCTCGAGGCGCTCGAGCACGACGCCCGGGAACTCGGCGTCGCACGGATCTTCTGCCTGACGTTCGAGGTCGACTTCTTCGCGAAGCACGGGTACCTCGAGATCGGTGAGCAGGTCGTCGAACCCGCCGTCTACGCCGAGTTGGTGCGGTCGTCGGACGAAGGGGTCGCGGAGTTCCTCGACCTCGCCCGGGTCAAGCCGAACACCCTCGGCAACACCCGCATGCTGAAGATCCTCTGACGCTTTCGCGCGGCACCCGGCGGGGGTCCCGCACCGGGCATCCGGGGTTGTCTACCCTGTGCGCATGTCGTCGTTGCGTCACCCCGTCGGGCCCGAGAAGCCGGTCGTGTACTGGCGCCGTCGTGCAGCCGTACTCGGCGCGCTCGTGATCATCGTCGTGGTGGTCGTGCTCATCGTCGTCGGACGGGGGAGCGCGTCGACCCCGACGGCAGCACCGACGTCCTCGCCGTCCGCCTCGGCCGGTGGTGCGTCGTCCGCTGACCCGTCCCGCTCGGCGTCGGCGCCGCCCTCGACCGCTGCCGCTGCCGCTCCCGACGGTTCGACGTGCAGCAAGGACCAGGTCGTCCTGATGCCCGTGCTCGACAAGGAGGCCTACGGCCCCACCGAGGACCCGAAGATCGCGATGTCGATCAAGAACACCGGCACCAACTCGTGCCACCTCGACCTCGGGTCAGCGCAGCAGGTGCTGACCATCAGCTCGGGCGAGGAGCAGTACTGGTCGTCGAAGGACTGCCAGACCGGCGGCACGAACCAGGACGTCACGATCAAGGCCGGGCAGACCCTGACCACGCCCGCGATCGCGTGGGACCGCACCCGGTCGTCCACCACCACGTGCGACGCGTCCCGTCCGGCGGTCTCGGGTGACGGGGCCAGCTACCACCTGCAGGTCGCGGTCGGGAACCTGAAGTCGAAGACCTCGGTGCAGTTCATCCTGCAGTAGCTCTGGCGCCGCGCGGGCTGGTAGCCTCGTCCCAAGTGGATTGGGAATGCCCGATCGGCGTCGAACCCCCGGAACCCCCGGGGGTTCTCGCTTTCACGGGTACACCTTCAAGCCCCAGCCCTTGACCGAACCAGACGGCGACTTCGGCATCCGCTCGAGGATCCGGTCCCAAGCGCGGTTGGACTGATCGGGCTTGAGGAGGTGTGTGCCGATCGGACGAGCGACGAGATCGGCGATCTGGAGCCCGGCGCTGTTCGTCTGCTTGCTCGCGATCTTGAAACGGAAGGTCTCGGCCATCCCGCGCATCTTCGTAGTGGTCATGATGCGGTCGAACTCGGCCTCAAGCTCCCGGTCCTCGGAGCGGCCCCGGCTCTCGAAGACCACGAACGTCTCGCGCCGAGACGCTCCTCGATCCTGGAGCTGTAGGAAGACTCGTTCGAGGCCGAACTCGAGTGCGACGTGGTAGGGACTCGTGTCCTCTCCGACCCGGCGGACGAACTCGTGCTTCCGGATCGCGGATGCAACCACCCCGAAGCGCTCATCGAACACGGCATCGACTCTTGCCATGAAGTCACTGCGGACGGAGGCGTTCAGGAGGATGTCGAAGGGCGGCGCTGACTGACGCATCTCCCGCTCGTGGAGGACGACCATGTCGTGGTTGAAGAAATCGAACTTGAGACGTTGCACGAGCGGAACGATCCGGTCGACGTAGACGTCGACAGGGAAGATGCAGAACGCGAGTACGAACATCGGATAATCCGGATTGATGCGCGTGAGACTGTGATCTCCGCTTTCGTCGACGTAGACGATGTATCCACTGCGCACTGGTCCAACATATCAGTGGACAGCAAACGGCCCCGCCGTCCAGAGGACGACGGGGCCGTTCGAAGCTGATGTGATCAGCCGAGGACGGTGATGTTCTCCGCCTGCGGGCCCTTGCGGCCCTCGGTGATGTCGAACTCCACCTTCTGGTTCTCCTCCAGCGACTTGTAGCCGTTGCCGGCGATCGCGGAGAAGTGCGCGAAGACGTCAGCGCTTCCGTCGTCCGGGGCGATGAAGCCGAAGCCCTTTTCGTTGTTGAACCACTTGACGGTACCGGTAGATGCCATGATGGCGTTTCCTTAGCTTTCTTGCGTTCCGCCATGGTGCGATCGCACCTGCGGAGCCCCGACGTACGTCGACGGGGGTGATGCGCCACGCGGGCAGGTGCCGGCGGGACGGGTTCGGGGTCAGGCCTGATGGCCAGTGACCCTGGTAGTCCGAGTTGAGGGGCAAACCACCTCGCCCGAACGTTGAGCGCCGCCGAAGCGGTTCCATCAGGCTAGCGTGCTCAGGGCCGACTGGCTACCCGTGCGTCACTGAACGACGAAAATCTGGTGGAATTGATCAGATGGCAGACAAGGAACAGCGCTTCCGGAGCGAACAGCTCGAGGAAGCCCTCGCGAAGCAGGACGTCGCTGCGGTGGCGTTCGCGCTGCGCAACGACATCGTGATCGTCCCCCGGCTCGTGACCGGCAAGAAGGACATGCAGGTGCGGGTGTTCGGGCGCGAAGGCTCCGAGAAGCGCATCCTGCTGCTGTTCTCGTCGGCCGACGCCTACACGGCGATGGTGCCGGACGAGAAGATCCGGCAGGTCATGGTCTACGACGGGCCGCGGCTCGAAGAGTTCCTGAGCGCCCACCTCGACATGCTCGAGGGCGTGTTCTTCGACATCGCCGGGCCGAACACCATGCAGGCGACGCCCGAGGACCTGTTGGCCGCATTGCGCGCTTAGGCGATCAGAACGCGCGGTCGAGTTCGCGCTCGCGGGCGGAATGCGTCATGGAGAACGCCACGCGGAGTGCTTCGCGCAGATGCCCGGAGTCGGCGCCGAGGACGGTCGTGAAGCCGAGTCGGCTCGCCTCGTTCACGCGCTGCTTGGTCCCCGTGGCCGGACGGATCTCGCCCGCCAGGCTGATCTCGCCCACGGCCGCGAGCGTGTGCGGGTACGGACGATCCCGCGCCGCGCTCGCCAGCGCCAGGGCGATCGCCAGGTCGGCGCCGGGCTCGGTCAGCTTCATGCCGCCCACCGTGGAGACGTAGACGTCGGCATCGGAGAGCTTGAGACCGGCTCGGCGTTCGAGCACCGCGAGCAGCATCGCCACGCGTGAGGCATCGACACCGTTCACGACCCGGCGGGGCTGCGGAGCCGAGCTCGGGACGATGAGCGCCTGGACCTCGACCGGGAGCGCCCGGCGCCCCTCGAGCGCGACGGTCACGCACGTGCCGGAGACCGGGGTCGCGTTCTTCGACATGAAGAGGCCGCTCGGGTCCGGGACCTCGTGGATGCCGTCGCCGCCCATGTCGAAGCACCCGACCTCGTCCGTGGGGCCGAACCGGTTCTTCAACGCCCGGACGAACCGGAGCGCGGTCTGCCGGTCGCCCTCGAAGTGGCAGACGACGTCGACCAGGTGCTCGAGCAGGCGCGGCCCGGCGATCGTGCCGTCCTTCGTGACGTGGCCGACGATCAGGACGGGGAGGGCGCGGTCCTTCGCGATGCGGATCAGGGTCGAGGCGACCTCGCGCACCTGCGACGTGCCGCCAGCGATGCCGTCGATCGAGCTGGACGAGATGGTCTGGACGGAGTCGGCGATGAGCAGGTCCGGCTTGACCTGGTCGATCTGGCCGATGATGACGCCGAGGTCGACTTCGCTCGCCAGGTAGAGGTCGTCGTGCATCGCACCGGTGCGCTCTGCGCGCAGCCGGACCTGGTCGACGGACTCTTCCGCACTGACGTAGAGGACGCGCTTGCCGGAAGCGGCCGCCCGTGAAGCGACCTCGAGCAGGAGCGTGGACTTGCCGACGCCCGGCTCGCCGGACAGCAGGACCGCGGCACCGGGCACCACCCCGCCGCCGAGCACCCGGTCGAACTCGCCGATGCCGGTCTGCCAACGCTGCACCGTGGTGCCGCGGGCTTCGGTGATGGGGCGGGCCGCGCGGGCCCCGGTGACGGCGACGGCCGCCGTGCCCCGGGTGCTCGCCGAGACCGCCGAGGAGTCCTCGACCGTGCCCCAGGTCTGGCACTCGCCGCACCGGCCGACCCACTTGACACTGGTCCAGCCGCACTCGGTGCATCGGTAGAGGGACTGCGGGCGCGCCATGTCGTCGAGGCTAGGCCGTGCCGCCGACATCACCGGAGCGGTGCACCGGCTCGTCGGGCAGGGCGATCGAACCCGTCATCCGGTTGCGGATCCGTTCGACGGGACTCGGTCGGGTGGTGTGGTCGAGTGCCTCGGCGCCGTCGGTGTCCTGCTCGGCCCGGGCGTTCGCGACGGCGCCGGCCTCTCGCCCGAGGTTCTCCGCCTCGCGCGCGGACAGGTAGTGCCGGATCGCCGCCACGGTGTCGACTCGGGCGTCCACCGCGGGCTCGAACGCGCTCGCCCAGACCTCGTACCCCCGGTCGTTCGGGTGGAACAGGTCACCGTAGCTGTTGAAGAACGTGCGGCGGACCCCGACCCGCTTCGTGATGGTGTGCAGCGGCGCCACCGTGAGCCCGAACTCCGCGGCCACCCGGTGCACGATCTCGTTCGCCACCGCCACCTTGCGCTCACGGTCCGGCACGAACATGCACGGCAGCTCGGCGACCACGGCATGCGACGGCACTGCGCCGTAGATCGCCCGGATGTTCCGCTCAAACTTGTCCGGATCGAAGTCGGCGATGTCGTTCGCCCCGATCGACACCGTGCAGATGTCCGGCGTGTACTGCCGGAGCTTCGGCAACTGGTCGCGCTTGGCACCCCACGTCGTCGAGCCCGAGACACTGAGGTTCACGACCCGCACCGACTCGTGCGAACGGTGCCGTATCCGCCGAGCCAACAGGCCCACGTACCCGCGCGACGGTACCGTCGCGCCGACGCCCTGCGCCGCCGAGTCACCGATCGCCACGTAGAGCACCTGCCCCTCGTGCTGCTGTCGCTCGTGCCACCAGTCCGCGTGGATCGGCAGCATGTCGACCACCCGTTGCGCAGCCGCCCGTTGCCCCTTGACGCCGGCGCGGGCCCCGATGGCAGCGGCGCCGAGGACACCGGCCCCACCGAGGACGGACGTCAGGAGTGCGATGAGCGTGCGGGTCTTCATGTCGTGGACGGTACGCCCGCAGGCCGAGTCGACGACGTGGGCGGCCTGTGGGTGGGGGAAGAGCCCTGGGGGCGACCGCCTGTGGAGGGCAGGCCGATGTCGGGTGGCGTGACGGGCCTCCCGGATCGTGTAAGCTCTTTCCCGGTACCGTGTCCGAGCGGCCGAAGGATCATGTCTCGAAAACATGTGTGGGGGCAACTCCACCGTGGGTTCAAATCCCACCGGTACCGCCACAGGAAACCCCCGTTTGAGCGGGGGTTTTCTTTTTCTGGGAGCGGCCGTGGTGCGACTCTGGTGCAGATCTCGCTCGGGACGGCCAGACCTATGTGGGCGCGCACTGGTGTGAGCTTGTCGGGCCGATCTATCACGAGCATCATCCCAAGTCGACGTGCAGCAGCCGCTGACGGCCCGACTCCGAAGGAGTTCCTCGGTGCGGTCGCGCGGCGGCCATCACGGTTCGACGGACTGACGTTGCAGGAGACGTACGCCGAGCTCAACGCTACGGAGGGGCGGTCGACGCAGCACTCGCTCGACTCGCAGCGGTCTGGAATGATGCCCGGGCGCTCGACACAGACCTCGAGAAAGCAGCTAGTGAGTCCAAGCAGGGGCTAGCACCAGATATCGGTAGCTAGCCCGGCACTGCACGGCTGCGGCCGATGCGAACCGCGCCCGCGACGCCGTGGACGTTCCCTATGACAGCGCCGGGCGTCGGACGCATGTGCGGTCAACATGGAAGCGGACGGCCTCACGCCGACCATCCCCGCACCAGCGAAGGCGTGGGGCATCCAGCGCAAGCGCAGGTGGCTCAGCCAAGCGGTCATCGCTTGTTCGCAACCGGAATTGGCGTTTAGGTGCACATTTCTAAACCAAGCGTGTACCGTTATGGATGACGGCTTCCCTTCGACCCCGGAGTTCGACATGATCAGCACCGACTACCAGCCGACCATCTGGATGCTCGACGCCTTCGGTGCCGAAAGCGCCGCCGTCGCAACCGCGCTCGCCCGGGCTGCGACGGCTGCGCAGTCCGATGGTCACGACGCCAAGACCGGCAGTCGCCTGCGGACAAACGAGGCGTATGGGGCGGCCACGTGGCTCGCCTTCGCGAACCACGCGGCAGACGAGTTGGAAGACCTCGGCGGTGAAGTCATCCGGCCCAAGCGGTGCCGCTACCGAGTCGGCATCATCAACAACACTCTGGTGCTGGTGGTCAAGCTCGCTGCCAGCAGCAAGGGCATCGACGACATGAAGATCCGCTCCGGGATCCGCCAACGCATCCTGCGCCTCGCACCGGTCCAGACCCACACGACGCTGGATTTCGGGGACTGGGAAGACGACGCCGACGTGGACACAGTGCAGGATTCGGAGTTCGGCGCTGCAACCCGCGCCGTTCTGGTCGTCATGGAAGGTTCCGTCCGTAGCGGCGTCGAGAAGATCCACATCGGTGACGTGCGAATCGATGCTGACGGATCGGTGTTGTGGGCACACCACGAGCAGCTCCCGGCCACGGTGACGGAGACGACCGCCGCAGGACTTGTTGCGCTCGACCTCAATCAGACGACCGACTCCTTCGCCGCTGGCGATGCACCTCAGGCACCTCTCACGCTGGTCGAAGATGAGGACGAGGACACTGGTACCGATGGGACGTCAGACATTGATTCGTGACCGCGCTCTCGGCGGTGCCGGACGCATCGCCCTCTCCTTGGAGACGGTCGCTGAGACGTTCGATGGCGACCGGCTTCGACAAGCCCGTCAACTTGCGCTCCGCACCAAGCAAGACGTCGCAACGGAGATCGGGGTCTCTGCTGCCGCAGTGGGCCAATACGAGGCGAACGCGATGGCACCGCGTCCAGAGCTTGTTGGCGCTCTCGCTTCTGCTCTGGACGTCTTGCCCGAGTTTTTCGCCGCAGGTCGGCCCCAGTCGAAGCTCGAGTCAGGTGATGCGTTCTTCCGTAGCCTTCGCTCGACGACGGCTCGCCAACGGGCCAAGGCCACCTCGTACACGGAGCAGGTGTGGGAACTGGTCAACGCCATTGAACGCCACGTCCGTCTACCCAAGGTGAACCTTCCCTCCTTCGAGTCGGACGCCGGCCGTCCGCAGGATCCGGTAGCGATGGCGCGATCCATTCGCCAGTCTTGGGGCCTGGGCGGGAAACCCGTTGCTCACTTAGTGCGGCTTCTGGAGAGCAAGGGCATCATCGCCGTACTTGTACCAATGGTGGAGGAAGAAGTAGCGCGCATCGACGCGTTCTCGACCCTCGCGTTCGATCGCCCGGTCATGGTGCTGTCCGTTGATAAGGCAGACGACGTGTTTCGCCACCGGTTCACTGCCGCACACGAACTCGGGCACCTGCTGATGCACGGCGAGTACACCGCTGGCGACCCAGCACTAGAGCGCCAGGCGGACCGGTTTGCGGCCGAGTTCCTCATGCCCACGAACGTGGTCCGAGACGAGCTCCCGGCCCGGTTCGACATGCGCAAACTTGCCCAGCTGAGCGAGCACTGGGGCGTCTCGGTGCAGGCACTTGTGTACCGGAGCAAGGAGCTTGGGCTTATCTCGGATTCGGCTGCGCGTCGCGCGTACATCAAGCTGCACGAACTCGCCGACACGCCAGCCGTAGCGCCTCGGCCTGTTCGGCAGTATCCCGGTGAGGTGCCTGGGATGCTCGCCCAGGCAATTGAGCTCGCAAGCAGTAGCAACGTCACTGTTGCGTCGATCGCTGCTGAGCTGGCTTGGAAGCCGTCTCGAGTGCGGCGCCTTCTTGGGGAGGTCGACTCGCGACCGACCCTCACGCTGGTCTAGACCGGCGAGTTCCAGACCCGCTGCCCGATGGACGACGGGTCTGGAATGCTCTCACCGCGCGGGGAACCCCGGCAGATCGAACGGCAAGTACTTCACCGCTCGGATGATGCTGATGATCGTCGCGACGGAAAGGTCACTGGCTCGGCACCAGCGTCGATGCCATCGGTGATGAGGTGACAGATCTCGGCGAGCGGGTGCGGTTGCATGAGCAAGTCACTCAAAGTCCGAAGACGAAACAAGGGACCCCATGCGGGATCCCTTGCGTTTCGTGTGTCCGCGGGGGGAGGCCGGAAAGCCCGCCAGTCCCACGACTCTGCACCTACAGGGTGCATTTCCCACGTGCCGGCTGCTACCCCCCCCCCCCCGACGATGCGAACATCCGATCCTCGCTCAGTGCGCCCCGCGTCGGCACCTACATCAAGGCTGCTGGCGGCGACACGGCCCGCGCCGTCGAGCTCTACGGCTGGAACGCTCGCATCTCTGCCACCCTGATGCTCCCCGCGCACTTCGCCGAGGTCACCACGCCCAACGCCGCAGATGAAGCCCTGGCGGCCGTCTACGGTGCCCGGTGGCCGTGGACCCCGACCTTCGTACAGAGCCTGCCGAACCCGAAGGGCAATGTCTACAACCCCCGCCGGAACCTGCAGGTGGTCGCGAGCCACGAACTTACCACGGGGAAAGTCATCGCCGAATTGAAGTTCGTGTTCTGGCAGACGATGTTCACCGCTCGCCACGTCGGCCGCGTCTGGGCCCCACACATCACCACACTCTTCCCCGGCGCCACTACCAGCGCGAAGCCGCTCCGCGGGCGCATCTACGACGACCTCGACGCGATCCGGCAGCTCCGTAACCGCATCGCTCACCACGAGCCAATCTTCACCCGCAACCTCAGCAAGGACCTCGCTCGCATGCTCGAGCTGGTCGACCTCCGCTCCGCAGCCACCTCGACGTGGCTACGAGCGATGGAGGACGCCACAACGACACTCACCGAACGGCCATAGCAGGCAGCCGCAGCCCGTTAGAGTGCGCGCGTGGAACTCGGGTGGGTGACGGCAATCGTGACGACGCTGGTCGGTGGAATCGTGACACTCGCAACGCTCTGGCGAACGACCGCGATGGCTGCGAAACGCGACAAGGATGCCGCGGATCGGGAGGACGCCCGACGTCGTGAGGATCACGCCCGAGAGCGTCGATCGCTTGAGCGGGACGCCGTGATGCGCCTCGTCGCCCGGTATCAGTCCACACACACGTACGCCCGAACGTTCACTCCTCGCCTCATCGCCGAACGTATCGACACCATCGAGCACGGTTCGTTCGTCGATGCGGTAGAAATTCGCACTTTCGAAGACGGATTTGACCGATGGTGGCAGCGACGAGAAGACCCTCTCGGGCTCGATGTCGAGCTCATCACAGACGCCGACGTACGTAGTGCCGTACGTACGTGCGAGGACCTCATCGCCGAAGCAATCGGGGTCTCCCACGAGGCTTACACCGCAGATGCGCAGATTCTCGTAGTGCGGTGCTCCTACCTAGCATTCGAGATTCTCAGCGCCTGGCTCCGTGAGGAGCCGATGTCAGCCAAGCACGTGACCGACGCGGCCAACTTCGCGAAGGTCCTCCAGTCCTACTACGACTCATTCGACCAACCGGACCAATAGCCAGATTCGCCGAGCCAAACGGGACTGCTGTCGATTCGGTTGACTCCTGACCCGTGGGGACGTGGCCCTCGCTGGAATGATGTCGGTCATGGCCAAGCCCTACCCGGAGGAGTTCCGATGCGACGTGATCGCGGTCGCGCGACGGGGTGAGATCCCGTTGACGCAGGTCGCGAAGGACTTCGGGATCTCCGAGGGGCCGTGACGAACTGCCTGCGTCGAGCCGACATCGACGACGGGGTCATGCCCGGGACCACAACGACCGAGAACGTCGAGCTGCGAGAGCTTCGGAAACGGAACCGGCTGCTAGAGCAGGAGAACGAGATCCTTCGCCGTGCCGCCGCGTATTTCTCCCAAGCGCGCCTCGCAAGTAATGTACCCGCTGGTCCTTGAACTCGTCGCCGACCGGATCCCGGTCGCGGCGACCTGCCGGGTGCTGGGCTTTTCGAAGCAGGCGTTCTACGCCTGGCGGAAGAGCCTGGTGAGCCGTCGTGATTGAAAGAACGCGCACCTGACCAATGCCTCCGTCGATGCGCACCGTGACGACCCGACGTTTGGGTACCGGTTCATCGCCGACGACCTCGCCGCCGACGGCCACCGAGTCTCGGAGCGACGCGTGTGGCGGTTGTGCTCGCAGCAGCGGCTCTGGTCATTGCATGCCAAAAAACGGCGACTGACCCGGAAAGCGGCCCGCCGGTGCACAATGACCGGGTCCGGCGGGCATTCACGGCCCCGGACCTGGACCGGCTGTGGTTGACCGACATCACCGAGCGCAACACGGCCGAGAGGGGCGGTGATCAACGAGCGCGCAAAGGGGTTCGTGATGCGGCAGCCGGCGGAGTTCGTTCGGTGGTGGCGCGGCCGCGATGGCCGGGAGTCCGAAATCATCGCTGGCATCCCGAACGCATGTGGCAGAGCGACACCCGAACGCGACCGAGCGTACATACCTAAGGCCCAAGCGGCATCGGACGGCTCAGTGCCTTCGGAAGGCCAGCTGTCGCGTCATAGTCGGTAAACAGCCAATCTATCTTCAAGCGGTCGGAATGATATGAAGCAAGGCAAGAACCTCAAGAAGCGTCGCGAGGCAGTAGACGACGAAGAACGTTTTGGGTGTCCACAGCTCCCTAGAGGTTGAACTCTTGTATAAATCGGGGCGCTTGCCCTCGCCGAGCGCCACCCATTCACCTGCATAAATCGCAGCCGGGAGGAAAGCTTCAATCTGATTTATCACCGCGAACTTGCCGGTATTGAGTTGGCTGAATGAGACCAACAGCCCGCGCCAAGCAAGGGCCAGAATTCCACCTGTGACGGAAAGTCCGATGAGGCCGAACACCTCGAGGTAGGAGACGAGGCCCTT
Source organism: Curtobacterium sp. PvP017 (assembly GCF_054060195.1). Classification (NCBI taxonomy): domain Bacteria; kingdom Bacillati; phylum Actinomycetota; class Actinomycetes; order Micrococcales; family Microbacteriaceae; genus Curtobacterium; species Curtobacterium sp. PvP017. The sequence continues at coordinate 50,451 of NZ_JBSSCY010000002.1, read as the reverse complement.
CCCAACAATAAGTCCCAGTGCGGTGAGAACGACGCCATTCAGTGTGAGGAAGAAAGTGTTAACCCCTTGCCTTCGCGCTACTAACGCTTCCGAGCTTGCCACCATAACCTTATACAACTCGATTGTAGTCGCTAGAGTTTCAGACGAAGGCTCGCCGTTGGGGAAAAGCTTGTCGTGAACCTTTCTGTGAAGCTCGTCATCCATGAGATTGTCCTGCAACGCGCCGTATCGCTGTCAAATAGGGCTCATCATCTGCCGCCACGTCATTGGATAACTCTCCAAAGGGGCGCAGTGATTCATGATTGGGATCACGAGCGGTCATCCAGGCAACCCAAGCGTTATGGACGTCTTCAGCGCTCACGTTTTGCCCTTTAGCCAAGAGCAAAACGGCATAAAGACGAAACAGGTCGCTCGTTTCCTCGTCCGGCAGGTCCGACTCCGGTACTTGCTTGCGGATCTGGACACCAAGTCGGTCTAGGTAGTTCAGATCCACGTGCCGAGCCAGGATGATATTTGTGCAAAGTCCCACCGAATCACGTTTTTTGCCGGAAGGCCGGATGGAATGGCGTGCGTCTTGTCTTTGTTGATCTGGATGCCGAAAATATAGTGCCCTTGACGTAGGGTCTCTGCTATTTCCCAGAGCACCGCTTCCGACTCGTAGGTCGTTGGACCGACAAGGACGATGGTTCCCTTGGTGCGCCCAATGCGTTCCTTGCACTGAGTTTTCCAGCTTGTGTCCCAAGGGTCCTGCACTGAATAGTCGACGAAGTCCACATCGTTCCCCTCGTCCTTTGACTGCTGGACAAGAAAATCGCGCGCCCAGCGGTCTTCCATCTCAAAGCTAATGAATGCTCTTGGTTTCACCATTGCCTTTTCCTCTGATGTATTGATCTTACGGAATCTTCGATTTCATGACGTCTATTGAAGGCGCGATCATAATCAACAACGCCTGCAGGCGAACGATAACAGACGAGCTCGGCGACGAGCGGTAAACGTGAGCCCGAAACTGAAAGTGCCAACGGAGCAGCCGGCGCTCATCGTAATCAGGCCGCCGCTCCTGGCTAACATGCTCAGGGCGCCCTGGCAGTCGTGGTTCAACCGACAACCAGACTACTCGGGGGGCACTTTGAACAGCGTGGTGCTCTGCTGCGCCTCGTCAACCAGTTGACTTCTGGGAACCAGAATCGCGATCGTGGTCGCGCGAGTTTTCGGCAACTTCGGGTGGCAGACGAGGGCTCCTAACATAAGAGCGCGGTACCGGCACCGGTCAATCCAGCTCGACTGTCCGCGTCGGCTGGGCACCCAGACCGGGGGTGTCGACTGGTGCGGTGCTCCGTAAGTTGAAGCAATGTCAGCAGCACCTGCCGGTTGGTACGACGATAAGGATCCGCGGTTCGTCCGCTACTGGGACGGGCAAAGGTGGACTGAGCATGTGCAGCTTAAGCAGTCACTGCCAGGTGGTCGCGGCGGCCGACCCTCGGACACCCGTGGGGCGGCCGCTCCGCACACGCGTCGTTCTGCCAGAGCCGCGGAACAGATGCTGCGTACGGCGGTCCCTGCAGCGCAGGACAAGCCGGTCGAGAAGTTGTCGAAGCGGGAAGCACGAGAGCGGCTGCGTGCCGCCGAGGCCCGGATCGAGGCGGGGGAAGCGGTCGTTGCTCGTTACCACATGCGCGCGTTCGACGACGTCGATGCGTACCGGGCCGAGCAAGAGCAGCAGCTCGCCACTCTTCGAGCGGACTTCGAGGCTGAACAATCGGAGGCGCGCGAGCTCTGGGTGAAGGAACAGGCCAGCGCTCGCGAGCGCTTCGCCGCTGAGCAGGCGGCCGAGCGGCTCAAGGGGGAGCAAGCGGTTCGGACTGCTGAGAACCGCGTTCGTGCCGCTGAACAGCAAGCCCAGGAGGCACGCGCGACGCGCGACGAGATCAACGCGGGCATCAGGGCCCGAAGAGCAGAGCTGGTCGACTTGACCGCCGCGGTTGGAGTGACTCTTCCCGGCTCGTCCTAGCCGGAGCGTTCCCGGAGTCGCGGGTGGGCGGCCACTGCACAGGAGCACGTTGCGGACCACACTCGACGCCGATCGAGATGAATGACGCAAGCGTCCGACCGGGCTGCGACCGTACCGTGAGCCTGCTTCGACCTTCCGCCGGACGGAAGGCAGCGGCCAGCCCGCGAACCAGGTGGAGCAACGACTCACGGAGGTGCAAGATGGCGTTCGTCACCACGAGCGACGGTGCAGAGATCTACTACAAGGACTGGGGGCCCCAGGACGCCCAGCCGATCGTGTTCCACCACGGATGGCCGCTGTCCTCCGACGACTGGGACGCGCAGATGCTGTTCTTCCTGGCGAACGGCTACCGGGTGATCGCCCACGACCGTCGCGGTCACGGTCGGTCGTCGCAGATCGGGACCGGTCACGACATGGACCACTACGCCAGCGACACGGACGCGCTGGTGCAGCACCTCGACCTGCAGAACGCGATCCACATCGGGCACTCCACTGGTGGCGGCCAGGTCGCCCGGTACGTCGCGAAGTACGGCGAGCCGCAGGGCCGGGTCGCGAAGGCGGTCCTGGTGTCCTCCGTGCCCCCGATCATGCTGCAGAGCGACGACAACCCGGAGGGCACGCCCATCGCGGTGCTCGACGGGTTCCGGAGCGCGCTCGCCGCGAACCGCGCCGAGTTCTACCAGGCCGTCGCCGAGGGGCCCTTCTACGGGTTCAACCGCGAGGGTGTCGAGGTGTCCGCTCCGGTGGTCGCGAACTGGTGGCGTCAGGGGATGACGGGCAGCGCACTGGCGCACTACGAGGGGATCAAGGCGTTCTCCGAGACCGACCAGACCGAGGACCTCAAGGCCATCTCGGTCCCGGTGCTCGTCACGCAGGGCGACGACGACCAGGTGGTGCCGTACAAGGCCGCCTCGATCAAGCAGGCCGAGCTCCTGCAGAACGCCACCCTCAAGATCTACGAGGGGTACCCGCACGGGATGCTGACGACCCACGCGGACGTCATCAACCCCGACATCCTCGCCTTCCTGAAGCAGTAGGCGTTCACGGACCCGAGGGGCGCGTGCCGTGGTGGGCGCGCCCCTCGTGCCGAGGAGTGACATGCAGACTGAACTGTTGCAGCAGGCCGACCGCGTGCTCGCTGCGCTCCCTGCAGGGCGACGCGAGGCCGTGCGCGAGATCGTCGTCGACGCCGTGCACCGAGGTGCGCTGACCGCGACGGGGCGAGCGTTCATCGCGCGCGTGTCCGGCTCGACGTTCCTGGCGGACGTGCTGAGCGACGCGATCACCGAGCAGCGACGAGCGCTGGAGCACGATCGCGTCGAATGACGCTAGGGGCCGCCGACGGCTCCTGGTCCGATGGTCTCGACGCGCATCCGAGAGCGAAGGAGCAGACGATGACCGACCAGCCCACCCCGCCCCACCACGAGACACCGTCCGTCGGCGATCCAGACCTCCCGCAGGAAGGGCTCGTGAACATCGCGGACGACCCCACTGCGAACACGATGACGGGTCCGCAGAACCCGGCGCTCGCGGCGCAGTTCCCGAGCCAGCTGAACGCGCCGGCGACCGACATCAGCACACAGGCCTTCTTCTGGTCCTCGTTCAACATCTCGCCCCGACGAGTCCAGCGCGGCGGTTGGGCTCGTGAACTGACCCAGTCCGACTTCGCGATCTCCGACGAGATCGCGGGCGTGAACATGTACCTGGAGCCCGGGGGCATCCGGGAGCTGCACTGGCACCAGACCGCCGAGTGGGCACTGATGACCAGCGGCGGGTGCCGCGTCACGACCCTGAGCCGCGAGGGCCTGCCGAGCGTCGAGGACGTGTTCGAGGGCGACCTCTGGTTCTTCCCCGCGGGCCTCCCGCACTCCCTGCAGGGCCTCGGGCCGGACGGGGCCGAGTTCGTCCTGGCGTTCGACAGCGGTGAGCAGTCCGAGAGCAACACGCTCCTGCTCACTGACTGGTTCGCGCACACGCCGCCGGACGTGTTGGCGAAGAACTTCGGCGTCGCGCAGGAGGCGTTCACGGACCTCCCGCTCCACAACCTCTGGATCTTCCCCGGTGAGGTCCCCGGTGAGCTCGAACGGGACCAGCTGGCAGCCGGCGTCGAGTGGGGCGGGACCGAGCCCGTGATCTTCCGGATGGGCAAGACCGCCCCGCGGTTCGAGAACAGCGGCGGCAGCATCCGGATCGCGGACAGCACGAACTTCCCGGGCGCGAAGACGGTCGCCGCGGCGCTGACGGTCGTGGAGCCCGGTTCGATGCGGGAGCTGCACTGGCACCCGAACGCCGACGAGTGGCAGTACTACCTGAAGGGCCAGGGCCGCATGACGGTCTTCAACACCGGCCCCCACGCCAACACCATGAACTTCAGGGCCGGTGACGTCGGTGTCGTGAAGCGGAACCTCGGGCACTACGTCGAGAACACCGGTGACGAGCCGCTCGTCTACGTGGAGACGTTCCGCAGCGACCGCTACGAGGAGGTCTCGCTGGCGAACTGGCTCGCACACCTGCCGCCGTCGCTGGTGTCGCAGCACCTGAACATCCCGGAGGAGGTCCTCGCCACGTTCCCGCGCGGGTCCCAGGGGATCGTGCCGCTGCGGTAGTCCGGCTCAGCGGCGCTTGCGGAGGGCGTTCGTCGCCCAGAGCGCGACGGCGATCAGCACGGGCTGGAACAGGAGCCGGACGAACCGCTTGGTGTCCGTGTCCAGGCCGAAGCCGTCACGGTGGTGCATCCACTGCGCGATGTTGCCGGGGAAGATCGCGGTGAAGAACACCGCGGCGACCCACCCGACGGTGGCCTGCCGTCGGACCAGCAGCACCAGGGCGGCTCCGAGGGAGATCTCCGCGATGCCCGATGCCAGGACCGTGACGTCCGGGTCCAGGGGGACGAACTCCGGCACCTGGGCCCGGAACTCCTGACGTGCGACGGTGAGGTGGCTGATGCCGGCCCAGGTCATGGCGGCGCCCAGCAGGATGCGGACGACGGTCCGGGGCTTGGTCGAGCGAGGGGTGCGGCGACGGGAGGTCATCGGGTGGGCGCCTTTCGAGGGGTTGCCGAGCACACGAGATCGGTTGCGCTCATGTGAATTGTGCACAACCTAACACGGTGTCACTCCCGCTCGCGGACGGTCCTCCGGCAGCGCGGCCCACACGTCGGCCCAGATGAGCTCGAAGTCGACGGGCGCGAGCCGGTGCGCCCGCACCGCCCGCTCCAGGATCGAGAGCGCGTCGAGTGACCCGGCGAGGAGCCGCTCGTCGCCGTGCACCTCCGGCCGACCGTTGCTCAGGAACGTGGTCACGGTGATCGAGCGCACCCGTGGCCGCAGCCGCTTGGTGGCCCGGCCGAGGACGGCGAACCCCGCGGCGTACAGCGCGAGCCCGACGGGCATGCCCGCCGCCGGCAGCGCGACCGCCACGACCACGACCACGAGCGCGGTGAACGCCCCGACGGCGGGCCACACGTGCCACGCCCGGAGCAGCAGGCGCTCACTCGTGTTCGTCCCGGGTGGGAACACGACGAGTGTCCGCGAGGTCCACATCGTGCGGCCCACCGGCCGGATCGTATAGCGGCCCCACAGGTGCGGCCCGTCGATCAGGCGGTCGCGGACCGACGTCGCCGTGGTCACCGTCCCACCGGCAGGAGCTCGGCGCGGACGGGGACGACGTCCCGGTGCCGGACGGTCGTCAGGCAGGGGAAGCAGACCAGGTCGCCATCGCGGACGTCGGCCGGCAGCGGAGCCGGGAGGCGGTGGAACGGACCGTCGGCCTGACCGTCACATCGGGTGACGACGTACATCGTGGCGAGGGGAGCGGTGCTCCGGCGTCCGATCAGGCGCACCTGGTCGAGCACGGCGCAGGCCGGCAGGACCGCGTCCAGTTCCAGCAGCACCACCCCGGTGCGCGGCCGTCGGACCCGGGTGACCGACGCGACTGCGACGCTGACGGCACGGGGCGTCCAGCCGCGGGGGCGGAAGCGGGGCGGCGACTGCTCCGCGGTGTGGACGCTCGGGGTGCCGGTCAGGTCGGCGAGCCGGACCATCGAGATCGCGGCGACGACCAGGTCGTCGGTGGTCGCCACGGTGTGGGCCGGCCACAGGAACGGGTCCATCGGATCCGGCAGGGACGCGCGGAGCGTCGGCATGATCGCTGTCAGTGTCACACCGGACACGTTCCCGCGTGGTCGGGCAGTGGGGAAGGTGCCCTGACGGAACCCCTACGCCCGAGTGACGACTCCTGACGGCCTGCTCACTCGATGTCGACGTCCCGCTTGCCGCGCCGCACGATGAGCGGGTCCGGCTTGCCGATCACGTCGACGGCCTTGTCCGGGTAGTCGAACTGCGTCAGGAAGTACCGCATCGCGTTCAGGCGGGCGCGCTTCTTGTCGTTCGACCGCACGATGGTCCACGGCGCGTACCGCTTGTCGGTGCGGGTGAACATGGCGTTCTTCGCCTCGGTGTAGTCCTCCCAGCGGTCGAGCGACAGCAGGTCGATGTCGGACAACTTCCACCGGCGGACCGGGTCGAGCTGCCGCATCGCGAACCGGGTGCGCTGCTCGCGGCGCGTGACCGAGAACCAGAACTTCGTCAGGTGGATGCCGGAGTCGACGAGCATCCGCTCGAACTGCGGCACCTGGGTCATGAACGACTCGTACTCGTCGTCGTCGCAGAAGCCCATCACCCGTTCGACGCCGGCGCGGTTGTACCAGGAACGGTCGAACAGCACCATCTCGCCGGCTGACGGCAGGTGCTGCACGTAGCGCTGGAAGTACCACTCGCCGCGTTCCCGCTCGCTCGGCTTGCTGAGCGCCACCACGCGCGAGGTCCGGGGGTTCAGGTGCTCCGTGAACCGCTTGATGGTGCCGCCCTTGCCCGCGGCGTCGCGCCCCTCGAACAGCACGACGACCTTCTGCCCGGTGTCCTCGAGCCAGTACTGGCACTTCAGCAGCTCGATCTGCAGCTGGTACTTCGAGTACTCGTACTCGTCGCGCGGCAGCCGCTCGTCGTACGGGTAGTCGTCGCGCCACGTGAGGACGGGGTTGCCGTGCGGGTCGATGAGGTCCGGGTCGGCAGTGTGTCCGTCCGCGACGCTGTAGCCCTCGGTCCGGAGCTGCTCGATGTACTCCCGGAGCGGTTGCGAGTACGGCGCTGTGTCCACGGTGTCTCCCTCACTGCCCACCGGTCGACGGTCCGTCGATCGGTTCGTCCCCCATCCTGTCCTGCACAGCCGCACGGACGCCGAACCACGCGTGTCGTCCCGGTGAAGGTCGTCCTGCTCAGTCGACGCCGCACCGTGCCGCCCGCCCGTCATCCGCTAGCGTCGTCAGCGGCCAAGTCCCCGACCCGGATCGAGCAACGATGCCTGACGTCCACCTCCCTGCCGCCGACCGCTACGAGCAGCTCCCGTACCAGCGCGTGGGGAGGAGCGGCCTCAAGCTGCCGCGCATCTCCCTCGGCCTGTGGAACAACTTCGGCGCCGACCGGGCGCTCGCGACGCAGCGCGACATCGTGCTGCACGCCTTCGACCGCGGGATCACCCACTTCGACCTGGCGAACAACTACGGTCCGCCACCAGGGTCGGCCGAGGAGCAGTTCGGGCGCATCCTCGAGTCGGACCTGCGCCCGTACCGCGACGAGATCGTGGTGTCGACGAAGGCCGGCTACGACATGTGGCCGGGCCCGTACGGCGACCGTGGCTCCCGCAAGTACATGCTCGCGTCGCTCGACCAGTCACTCCGGCGCCTCGGGCTCGACTACGTCGACGTCTTCTACTCGCACCGTCCCGACCCCGAGACCCCCATCGAGGAGACGGTCAGCGCCCTCGTGACCGCGGTCCGTTCGGGCAAGGCGCTGTACGCCGGCATCTCGAACTACGACCCGGAGCAGACCGCCGCGGCAGCCGAGGCGCTCGCCGCCGAGAACATGCACCTGCTCATCCACCAGCCGCGCTACAACATGTTCGACCGGGTCCCCGAGGACGGGCTCTTCGACGAGCTCACGCGACTCGGGACGGGTGCGATCGTGTTCTCGCCGCTGGCCGGTGGGCTGCTGACGGACCGGTACCTGGACGGTTCGGTGCCGGTGGGTTCGCGTGCCGCCGAGGGCCGTTGGTTCGGTGCGGACCGCATCGACGACGAGTACCTGACCACGGCGCGGGCGCTCAACGACATCGCCGCGGCGCGCGGGCAGACGCTCGCCCAGCTCGCGATCACGTGGGTGCTCCGGCAGCCGGCCGTCACGTCGGCGTTGGTCGGGGCATCGAGTGTCCGTCAGCTGGACGGCACGCTCGACTCGCTCGCGGGCGCCCCGCTCACCGACGAGGAGCTGGCGGCGATCGACGCACTGGTACCGCGCGGCTGACGCACGCCGGATGCAGTGGGCGTGACCCAAGAGCAGACGGGAGGGACGGTGCCAGCTGGCACCGTCCCTCCCGTCTCATGGTCTGTCGCTTTTAGACCGCCGCGGTCGCCTCGTCGCGGTGCGGGAGCTTCCAACCCGGACGCACGAAGTGGCACGTGTACCCGGCGGGGTACTTCTCGAGGTAGTCCTGGTGCTCCTCCTCGGCCTGCCAGAAGTCGCCCGCGGGCTCGACCTCGGTGACGACCTTGCCGGGCCAGATGCCGGACGCGTCCACGTCGGCGATGGTGTCGCGCGCGACCTGCTCCTGCTCGGGCGAGGTGAAGAAGATCGCCGAACGGTAGGCACGGCCGACGTCGTTGCCCTGACGGTCCTTCGTCGACGGGTCGTGGATCTGGAAGAAGAACTCGAGCAGGTCGCGGTACGAGATCTCCGACGGGTCGAAGACGATCTCGACCGCCTCGGCGTGGTCACCGTGGTTGCGGTACGTCGCGTTCGGGGTGTCGCCACCCGAGTAGCCGACGCGGGTGCTGACGATGCCGGGTCGGCGGCGGAGGAGCTGCTGCGCTCCCCAGAAGCAGCCGCCGGCGAGGATGGCGGTTTCGGTGGTGGTCATGGTGGCCTCCTGAGGTCGTCGTGCCGCTGGCTGCGGCACCGTGTGGTGCAACCGGCAACGGGGCTGCGGTGTTCCCGTGTCGCCGGATGTCGGGTCGCGTCAGTTCGTGGTGTCCTCGAGTGCGTCGAGCGCGGCCACGTCGTCGGCGGAGAGCACGAAGTCGACGTCGGCGTTCGCGGCGATGCGCGACGGGGTCGTGGACTTCGGCAGCGGCAGGACGTCCTTCTCGAGCAGGTAGCGGATCGCGACCTGGGCGACGGACTTGTCGTACTTCGCCGCGATCTCGGCGATCTGCTCGTTCTCGAGCAGCCCTCCGGTGGCGAGCGGGGAGTAGCCCTCGGTCAGGATGTCGTGCTCGCGGTCGAAGGCGGTCGTGTCGTCCTGGGTGTTGCCGATGAACCAGCGGATCTGGTTGGCGTGCGGGACGACGTCGGTGCGGCCGAGCAGGTCCTCGAGGTCGGCGACGGCGAAGTTCGAGACACCGATGCTCTTGGTGCGGCCGGCGTCGTAGAGCTCCTCGAAGACCTTCCAGACCTCGACGTTGCCGTCGCGGTGGTCCGAGCCCATGTCGCTCCAGGGCCACGGCGCGTGGATCAGGTACAGGTCGACGTGTCCGAGGTCGAGGTTGCGGCTGGACTCCTCGAAGGCGTCACGGGCGCCGGACGCGGTCTTGACCTCGGCCGGCAGCTTCGTGGTGATGAAGAGTTCGTCGCGGGGGATGCCGCTGTCACGGACGGCCTGGCCGACGCTGGCCTCGTTGCCGTAGGCCAGGGCGGTGTCGATGTGGCGGTAGCCGAGGTCGAGCGCGGTCTTCGTGGCGTCGTACGCGTCGGAACCGGACGGGATCTGCCAGGTGCCGAAGCCGATCTTCGGGATGTGCAGGCCGTTGGACAGGGTGAACGTGTCGATGAGAGCGGGCATGCGTCGGACAGTACGCCGCGGGTTGGTGGACGTGTGGAGCGCCGCCGCCGCGCACCGCGCCCCCGCACGGGCATCGCGCCCCGACTCACATGGGCGCGATGCCCGCCAGGGGGCGCGAACGCCTCAAGCGACGGACGACTGTCAGCGCGTGCGCGCGCCGATGCGCGGCAGCACGAAGCCGAGGACGATCATCGCGACGGCGAGGAACGCGTGCAGGACGTTGTCCGCGCTGTTCAGGGGGACGAAGTTCGCGGGGTCCGCCATGCCGGCCGTGAAGAGGCCGTAGACGAACAGGACCGCGTAGACGATGCCGCCGACGACCAGGTAGAGGCGAGCGCCCGACGCCGAACGGGCTGCGATGAGTCCGACGATGCCGAACAGCAGGTGCACGATGTTGTGCAGGACCGACACCTGGAACAGGCCCAGGAGCAGGGCCATGGAGCCGTGACCGGCCATCGACATCGAGCCCATGTCCATGGTGAGCCCGGGGATGAAGCCGGCGATGCCGACGATCAGGAAGACGACACCGAAGAGGAGCGCACCCTTCTGGGTCCACGTCGAGCCGGTGCGGTTGCGAGCGGTTGCTGCGTTGCTGGTCATGGTGAGACCTCTCTTGTCGAGCGCGCCACGGATGTTGCGCACAGGGGATTCGGGGCCGATGCGCAGTTGGATTGCAGGGGACATCCGATTTCCGAACGCCGGTGATCCTGCTGAGTCGGCCCGCACGCCCCGCTGCCTACGCTCCGCCGTACGGCAACACCGACGGAAGGCAGCACCATGGCAAGCGGAGTCGCAGCGGTATGGGTCCCGGTCACCGACATGCAGCGGGCGGTCGCGTTCTACCGCGACACCCTCGGACTGACGGTCACGGACGAGTCCGACGACTGGAGCGAGATCGACGCGAACGGCCTGATGATCGGGCTGAACGGCCGTGAGTCGGCGAGCCCGTCGAGCGGCGGGGGAGCGGTCGTCACGTTCCAGCCGGACGGGTCGATCGAGGACGAGCTGGCGAGCATCCGCGAGCGCGGTGCGGACGTGCAGGGCGAGATCAGCGAGCACCCGTGGGGCAAGATCGTCCCGTTCAAGGACAGCGAGGGCAACGACCTGCAGTTCTACTCGCCGCCGCAGGGCTGACGCGACCCCAGGACGGACGGGAGGCCCGGTGCCAGCTGGCACCGGGCCTCCCGTCTGCGCGTGGTCGCCTGCAGAGCGCTACGCGACCGCGATCTCGTTGGGCACGCCCGGCAGTGCGTCGCTGGAGGCGACGACCTTCCCGGTGGTCAGGTCGACCGCGTGCACCTTCTGCTCGGCGGGGTCCGTGACGTAGGCGATGTCGCCCGCGACCTTCACGGCGGGGTGGGCGTCCTGCCACTCGGCCGGGCCCTCCCACGCGTCGATCACGGGGAACGAGTCGAGCTGGTCGCCGGTGGTCTCGTCGAAGGTGTGCAGGGCGCCGTCGTCACCGAGGACCACCGCTTCGTCGCCGGGGCCGCGTGCGAGGTCGCGGAACGTGAAGCCGACGCCGTCGGGCATGTCCGCGACGGTGTACTTCCCCGAAGCTGCGTCGATCAGGGCGATCTGGTCGAGCAGGTAGCCCTCGCTGTCCGGGTCGTCGTTGTAGTCGCCGACCGCGACCGATGACGTGTCCGTGGTGAACAGGTTGCCGGTGCGGCCGTACTCGGTGGGGGCGTCGAGCTTCTCGAACGCGCCGTCGGTGTAGACGAGGGCGCCGTCGGTGCAGCCGAACACCGCGACCTCACCCGTGACGGCACCTTCGCCGTGCACGTCCGGGCACTGCTCGGACCGGGTGATCTCCTCACCGTCGGCATCCAGGGCGCGCACGCCGGAGCGGCTCTCCTCGGTGCCGATGGTCTTTAGGAGCGTGCCGTCCTCGAGCTCGATCGCGACGCCGTGGTGGGCGGCCTCGGACTCGGTGGTCTCGACCTCGGGCAGGGCGTCGCCGTCGAGCTCGGTGTTGTCGAAGGTCGTCACGTCGCCGGTGCCGTCGGCGAACAGGGCGGTGCGGTCGCCGTGCACGACGGCGTGCCCGCCGGTGTCGGCCGGGAAGACCGCGTCGGTCAGGGCCGGGTCCGCCGCGGTGTCGAGCACCCGGAAGCCCTCCGGCACCGTGACGAGCACGTGGCGGCCGTCGCCGGCGGGGTTCACGCGGGTGAAGCCGTCGATGGCGTCGTCGGCCACGACCCGCAGGTCCTGGTCGAGCACGAGCAGGCCGCCGTCGTAGGTGAGTGTGATGCGGGTGCCGTCGGCCTTCGGGGTCGAGGTCCGCTCGGCGTCGGCGGCGTTGGTGGCGCACCCGGTCAGGGCCAGGGCTGCGGCACCGAGCAGCGCGGTTGGCAGTGCCGCGGCGCGGAGGGTCTTGGTTCTGGTCATGGACATCACTGTACTGATTCTCATTCTCAATTAGAAATCGGAGTCGTCAGGCCGTCGACGATCGCCTCGGTGTTCGAGCGCATCATCCCGAGGTAGGTCGACGCCGCGCCGTCCTCGGTCAGGGACTCGGTCGCCAGCGAGCGGATCGACACCTGCACGTCGACCTCCTCCGCCAGGACCTCGGCCAGGCGTGCGGGCTGCGAGGCGTCGGCGAAGATCGTCGGGACGCCCGCCTGCTCGATCGCGTCCGCCAGGTCACGCAGGTCGGCGGCGCTCGGGGACGCCAGGGTCGTGCCGCTCGGGATCACGGCCCCCACCACCCGGAACCCGTAGCGGTCGGCGAGGTACCCGAACACGTGGTGGTTCGTCACCAGGGCCTTGCGATCGGCGGGGACGGTGTCGAACGCGGCGGTCATGTCGGCGTCGAGGGCATCGAGCCGGTCGGTGTAGGCCTCGGTGCCGGGTGCGTCGATGCCGACGGCGTCCAGTTCGTCGTCGAGGGCCTCGACCACGTCGACCATCCGCGCGGGGTCCGTCCAGAAGTGCGGATCGGGGCCGCTGTCGTCGTCGGTGGTCCACTCCAGGGCATCGATCGCGTCGCCGGCGGTGAAGACGGGCACGCCGTCGTCGGCCGCGGCGCGGACGTGGTGGGCCACCCCTTCCTCGAGCCCGAGGCCGTTCTCGACCACCAGGTCCGCGCTCCGGAGTCGAGCCGCCTGCTGCGCGGAGACCTCGAACGAGTGCGGATCGCCACCGGGCGGCATGAGCACCATGACGTCGGCCCGGTCCCCGACGACCTCGGTCACGACGTCGCCCAGGATGTTCGTCGTCACGGCGACGAGTGGACGGTCCGAGCCGGCGGTGGTGCAGCCGGCGGTGGTGACGGCGACGGCTGCGACGACGAGCGCCGCGGTCAGTGTCCGCGCGGTGCGCCGGACGGGCGTGCTCCCGCTCACCGTCCCACCTCGGCGAACGCGGCGGGCGCGAACGGCAACTCGATGGTCCGGGCCACGCGGGCGCCGTCCGCGAAGTCGATCTCGTGCACGACGGCACTCGTCGGGTCGGCCACGTAGGCGCGCTGCGCGTCGAGCTGCAGCAGCGCCGCGGTGTCGCCGTCCACCACGGGGTCGGTGGTCGCGACGGCACCGGTGGACGCGGTCACGACGACGACCCGGCCGGTGTCGTCGACCCCGACCACGTGCTCGTCCTGGTCGTCGACGGCGACCACGGCGCGCAGTGGCCGTTCGGTCGCGACGTGCTGCCACGCGCGTTCCCGCACGTCGAGCAGCCAGAACCCGGTGTCGCCCGCGAGTCCGGCGACCGTGGGGCGGCCGGCCCGCGCGGCGAAGTCGGTCGGTCGCTCGGCGTCGTCCGGCAGCGCGACGAACGAGGTCCCGCCGGCGTCGTCGGCGACGACGGCTCCGTCGGCGCACCCCACCACGGCGCCGGCGCGGGTGACGATCCCGCCGGCCGGGTCGGTGCAGGGCTGTCCGGCTCCGGTCGACCCCGTCCGCTCTCCGTCGGCATCGAGGACGTGGACGGTGTCGCCCTCGGCGGCCACCAGGTGCTCGCCGAGCGGCAGCAGGACGGTTGCGTCCAGTCGTGCGGTCTCGTCGAACTCACCCTGCCCGAGTGCCGCGCGGTCGAGCACCACTGCTTCGCCGCGTTCCGGCCAGGCGATCGTGGTCATCGTCTCCGAGGAGTGCACCTGGACCGGGCCGCCGCCCTCGAGCGTCCCGACGACGCGCGGCTCGGCGGCGTAGTAGTGCGTGTGGTCGCCGTGGTCGACGGTCCAGGAGCCGCCGTCGACGACCGTGGTGCGGTCGCCGTCGCTCGTCACGAGGAACCGGCCGTCGGTCGCGGCGTGCTCGGCCGCGTCGACGCGGTCCAGGTCGGTCGTCTCGCCGGTGAGCAGGTCGTGCAGCGCCGTCTCGCCGGTCGCGGCGACGGCCAGGAGGCCCAGCTGGGGTTCCTGGGACTCGGTCGCGCCCGCCACGTACCCGTGCGGGGCCGTGGTCGCGGTGGTGACGTCGGCCTGCGGCGCCGAGGTGGTGGAGCACGCCGTGGCGGTGAGGGCGAGGCCGGCCGTCAGGCCCACGGCTCCCAGGAGTCGTGTCGTCCGGAGTCGTGTGTTCGCGCGGTCGGTGGTCGGGTCGTGGTTCATGGTGCCTCTCGTGCTGGTGCTCGGACAGGGTGGTCGACGGGGTGTGCGTCGCTCCGTGCGGTGGTGCACGCGACCCCGCGGACGACGGCGGCGGTGGCGCGGGACAGGGCGACCCCCGCGACGGCGACGGCCGCGATGCTCGCGCCGGCGGCGGTGCCGGCGTGCCACGAGACGAGCAGCCCGACCAGCACGGCGACGACACCGAGCACCGCGCCGAGGAGCATCGTCGAGGCCACGTGCTTCGTCCAGGCGCGGGCCGCTGCGGCGGGCGCGAGCAGCAGTCCGACGACCAGCAGGGTCCCCACCGCGCGGTAGGACGCCACGACGGCGAGCGTGACCAGGCCGATGAGGACCACCTCGGCGAGCCGTGGGTGCAGGCCGAGCGTCGCGGCCTTGCGGACGTCGAACGCCAGGGCGGTGAACGGCCGGTGGAACACGGCGGCGACGACCAGTGCGACGGCGACCGCGACCGCCAGCCCGCCGAGGTCGGCGCGGGTGACGGCAAGCACGTCGCCGAAGAGGATCGCGGTGACGTCGGTGGCGAAGGACCTCGATGCCGACACGATGATGACCCCGAGCGCGAGCATGCCCACGAAGAGCAGCCCGATCGAGGTGTCGTACGACAAGCCACCGCGTCGTCGCAGCGCCCCGACGCCGAACACCATCACCCCGGCGCTGACGGCGGCACCGAGCACCGCGGGGACGCCGGTGAGGGCTGCGATCGCGACGCCGGGCAGCATGCCGTGCGACAGCGCCTCGCCCAGGAACGCCATCCCGCGCACGAGCACCCAGGTGCCGACGACGGCGCACAGGACCGCGGCCAGGGCGCCACCGGTCAGGGCGCGCACCATGAAGTCGACGGTGAAGGGATCGGTCAGCCAGGTCACGGTCCGAGACGCTACATGAAAACGAGTATCGATACTGATAGCGTGCTCAGGTGCCAGCGACCGACCCGCCACCAGCCGTCCGCCTCGACCGGGTGACCACCCTGCGCGGGGAGCGGACCGTCCTCGACGGCCTCGACGCGACCTTCGCCGCCGGCCAGGTCACCGCGCTGACCGGACCCAACGGGTCCGGCAAGTCGACGCTGCTCGACGTGGTCGCCGGCGTGCTGCGGCCGACCGCCGGGCGCATCACGGGCCTCCCGTCCGACGGCGTCGCCCACGTGAGCCAGTCCGTGCCGCCGACCACGCTCCCGCTCACCGTCCGCGCGACCGTCGCGATGGGGCGGTGGCGCCACCGGGCCTGGTGGCGCCCGCTCGGCCGCGACGACCGCTCCGTCGTCGACGCGCAGCTCGAGCGGATGGCGATCGCCGACCTCGCCGACCGTCCGCTCGACGAGCTCTCCGGTGGTCAGCGGCAGCGGACGCTCGTCGCGCTCGGCCTGGCGCAGCGGGCCCGGGTGCTGCTCGTCGACGAACCGACGGCCGGCGTCGACGCGGACTCGGCGGCGCTCGTGGTGGCGGCGCTCGCCGCCGAGGCAGCCGACGGCGTCGTGGTCGTCCACGCCGCGCACGACCCCGCGGCGATCGCCGCAGCCGACGCCGTGGTCACGCTCCCCGTGCCCTGACGGCGCGGGCGGCGATCAGGGGCAGGCGACGGCGACGGAACCCGTCGAGGTCGTCACCGGCGCCGGTGCCGGAGCCTCGTCGGCGACCGGCACTGCGCTCGAGCGGCGCAGCCCGAGGGAGACGAGCACGATCGCGCCCACGACGGCGACCGCTCCGGACAACCAGAAGTCCGCGGCGAGCCCGAACGAGGACACCGCCGCGCCGCCGAGCACCGAGCCCGCGGCGATCGCAAGCTGGATGGTCGTGACGAACAGCGCGAGCCCGGTCTCGGACCCGGCGGGCGACGCCGTGGACATCCACGTCTGCATGCCGAGCGGCAACGCGCCCCAGACCAGCCCCCACACCACGAGCAGCACGAACACCCCGACGACGGAGTGCGCGAGCAGGGGGAGCAGGACCACGGCGACCGCGAGGGCGACCTTCGACACACTGATCGTCCCGAGCACGCTCCGGCCCAGGGTGAAGCCGGCGGCGAAGTTCCCGACGATCCCCGCGACGCCGAACACCAGGAGCGCGAGCGTGACGGTGTCCGGGCCGACCCCGACCAGGTCCTGCAGGTACGGGGCGATGTACGTGTACGCGGCGAACTGGGCGGCGAACAGGAACGCGGCGGCGATCAGACCGACGCGGGCGCGGGGCACGCGGAGCAGCGACCCGAGCGTCGCGAACCGGACCTGCTGCTGCGCGGGGATACGCGGCAGCATCGCGAGCTGCAGGACGAGCGCGACCAGACCGAGCACGCCGCCGATGACGAACGCGAGCCGCCAGGTGGCGAGCGACGAGACGAGGGCGCCGAGCGGCAGGCTCACGACCGTCGCGACCGAGACCCCGGCGGTGATGAGCGAGGTCGCCCGGATCGTGGCGGCCGGCCGGACCAGTCGACCGGCGATGCCGGCGCCGATCGCCCAGAACCCGCCGATGCCGACGCCCAGGAGCATCCGCGCCACGAGCAGCACACCGAACGAGGGCGCGATCGCCGCGAGCCCGTCCGCCACCACGAGCAGCACGGTCAACGACACGAGCACGACGCGGCGGTCCACGCGCGAGGTCAGGACGGTGACGACCGGTGCAGCCACGGCGCCGACCAGCCCCGTGGCGACGACCATGAGCCCCGCCGTGCCGATCCCGACGTCGAGGTCTGCGGCGATGGCGGGCAGGAGCCCGATCGGCAAGAACTCCGAGAGCACGAGGACGAAGGATCCGAGTGCGACGGACGTGACACCGAGCCACCCGCGGCGCTCTGCTGACGAGGTCATGGGTTCGTCAAGCAGCGCTGGTCGCGGGCCATTCCCGCGTGTCGTGTCGCTACTCGCCGGGTACCGGCACCGTGCGGCCCGACGCCACCGACTCCTGCGCGGCGAGCACGATCGACAGGGTCCGCAGCCCGACGTGCACGTCCGGCTGCGGCTGCACGCCCGACCGCACGGCGTCGACGAACGTGCGGAGCATCACGGCATCGGGGTCGGCGCCGGTGCGGGACTCGATCGGCAGCCCGGTCTCCGCGACGATCCCGCGCGCAGCCGCCCCGAAGAAGTCGAGCGACACCGTGCCGCCCGTCCCGGCGACGTCGAGCGTCAGCCCACCCCACACCGCCGAGGTGTCCGGCTTGCTCCACGAGCAGTCGATCGCGGCGACGACGCCGTTCGCGTACGTGATCGTGACGAGTCCGGCGGTCTCCGCCTGCGCCCGGGCCGCGTGCAGCGTGCGGTTGGCCACCGCGGTCACGGTGACGGGCGCCGAGCCCATCAGCCCCTCGAGCAGGTCCGCGATGTGCACGACGTGGTCGACGATCGCGCCGCCGCCGGACAGCTCCGGTTCGGTGAACCACGACCGGGTCATGGGCAGCATGCCGTTGTTCGCGCCGCGCACCGAGAACAGCTGCCCGAGCGCACCGGAGTCGTGCGCCGCGCGGAGCTTGTCGAACGCCGAGGTGAACCGCACCGGGAACGCCACCATGAGCATGACCCCCGCGGCCTCGACGGCGTCGCGGATCGCGAGGCCGTCCTCCCACGTGGTGGCGAGCGGCTTCTCGCACAGGACGTGCGCACCGGCGGCGGCCGCTGCCTCGACGAGTTCGCGGTGCCGGGCGTTCTCGCTCGTGACGACGACCGCGTCCGGGCCCCAGGCGAGCAGCTCGTCGTAGGTGTCCGTGTAGTCGACCCCGAGCTCGTCGGCCAGGTCGCGGCCGCGCAGCTCGACGACGGCGTCGCCCGTGCTGACGCCGTCCGGGTCCGTACCGCGCACCTCGACCCCGGGCATCGCGGCGAGGGCGGTGAGGTAGCCGATCGCGTGGGTGTGGGCGAACGACATCACGGCGATCTTCAGGGCGGTCATGCGCGGGCCCCCGTCGCCAGGTGCACCGGCTGTCCGGTGTCCATCGACTCGAGTGCCGCGTTCGCGATCCGGACCGCCTCGGCGCCGTCCGCCGCGGTCACCCGGGGTGCGGCACCACCGGCGAACGCCCCGAGGAACTCGGCGAGCTCGAGTCCGTACGGGTCGTCGGCTGGGTCGACCTCGGGCAGGAAGCCGTCCGCGGCGTCGGGCACCGCGAGGTCGGCGACGTAGTCCTGTTCGTCGAGCGACCGGTGCGCCAGGCTGCCGCGCGTGCCCGTCACCGAGTACTCGGTCGAGAACGCGAGGTGCTGCGGCCCCCAGATCCCGGCGACGTGACTGATCGCCCCGGATCCGTGCGTGAGCAGGACGTGCGCCGCCTCCACCGGCTCGGCCTCGGTGCCGGCGCGGACGCCGACCGCCGACACCGTGGTGACCGGTCCGGCGACCCAGCGGGCGATGTCGAGGTCGTGGATCATCTGGTCCATCACGATGCCGCCGGACAGCGCCCGGTCGGCGAACCACGCGGTGCGGATCGGGAACGCGCCGGAGCGGACGAACCGCAGGACGGCCAGGTCGCCCAGGAGGCCCGTGGTGACGGCTTCGTGCAGGCGCACGTACGCGGGGAAGAAGCGCACCACGTGGGCCGGGTAGAGCTGTCGGCCCGCCTCACGAGCACGGGACACCAGGTCCGCGGCGTCGGTGTCGGTCCGGGCGAGCGGCTTCTCGGACACGACGTCCTTGCCTGCGGCGAGTGCGGCGCGCACGACCTCGGCGTGGGCGAAGGTCGGCGTCACCACGTCCACGACGTCGACGGCGTCGAACAGGTCGTCGAGCGTGTCGACGACGGTGATCGAGGAACCCGCGGCGGCTGCGGCCGGACCGAACGCGGCGGCCAGGTCCTCGGCACCGTCCTGCGCGTACACGACGACCGGGCCGAGACGGAGCAGGCCCGGCATGTGCGCGTGTGCGATGCCGCCGGCGCCGACGAGGCCGATCCTCTGCGGGGTCGGGGGCATCGGGGCTCCTTCGCGGGGTGGGCCGGTCGACGGTGACGGGGACCGGGCCATGCTACCGAGCCGCCGGTCGGAGGGCAGTACTCAGGCGGAGCCACGCCAGACCCCCTCGGTCGGCCTTCCACTTCGTGGCCGAGTCGAGGTCAGAACCCGATGGCCAGATTTTC
Source organism: Curtobacterium sp. PvP017 (assembly GCF_054060195.1). Classification (NCBI taxonomy): domain Bacteria; kingdom Bacillati; phylum Actinomycetota; class Actinomycetes; order Micrococcales; family Microbacteriaceae; genus Curtobacterium; species Curtobacterium sp. PvP017. The sequence continues at coordinate 30,910 of NZ_JBSSCY010000002.1, read as the reverse complement.
TGAGATAGTGGCACAAGTCAGAAAATCTGGCGCAGTTGTTCTGAGGTCTGGAGGCAGGAGTGTCCACGAGCACCTGGCCCGCGCTGGAGTACGAGCAACTCGACTGGGAGCGGCGTGACGCCGACCACGGTCCTCGTGCCGCTCGACGCAGCACGGTGCGCGAACAGTACCTCGCCGCCGTGCCGCCGCACATCTCCACGGCCGCCCTCCGGCTGAGCGACGAGGTGGCGACGCTGGTCGACGAGGCCTCGACGGCGCTCGTGCGCTTCGACGGCGAACTCGGTGGCGAGGTGGCACCGTTCTCGTCCCTCCTGCTGCGGTCCGAAGCCGCGGCGTCCTCGCAGATCGAGCACCTGACGGCCAGCGCCCGACAGGTCTTCGCTGCCGAGATCGGTGCTCCGGGCAAACGCAACGCCACGGCGATCGTCTCCAACACCCGAGCCATGCGCACCGCGATCGAGTTGTCCGATGAGTTGACCGCGGACACCGTGCTCGCGATGCACGCGGTGCTGATGGACGGCGATCCCCACCACGACGCCGGAGCGTTCCGGCAGGAGCCCGTCTGGATCGGCACGGACGGACGCTCCCCGGTCGGTGCCGACTACGTCGCTCCGGCCTGGCAGCGTGTCCCGGCGCTGATCGACGACGTGATGGCGTTCGCGCGGCGCCTCGACCTGCCGCGGTTGGCGCAGGTCGCGGTGGCGCATGCTCAGTTCGAGACGGTCCACCCGTTCACCGACGGGAACGGTCGCACGGGGCGTGCCCTGCTGCAGGCGATGCTGCGCTCGAACGAGCTGACCCGGAACGTGACGGTTCCCGTGTCGGCAGGTCTCCTGACCGACACGGACGGCTACGTCGAGGCGCTGACGGCGTACCGCCGCGGTGCCGTCGAGCCGATCATCCGACGGGTGGCGGAAGCGTCGTTCACCGCCATCGGCAACGCCACGGAACTGGTCGACGACATCCAGCGGATCCGTCAGGGCTGGCGCGACCGCGTCGATGCTCGGAGCGATTCGGGCGTCTGGGCCGCACTCGACGTCGTCGCGCGGCAGCCGGTGCTGAACGCGACGGTGCTCGCTTCCCAGATGGGGATCGAACCGCGGAACGCGTACCCGCACCTCCAGAAACTCGTCGGAGCAGGGATCCTGGTGTCGAAGAACGAGTACCAGCACGGGGTCCTGTACCGCAACGACGAGGTCCTGGCAGCGCTCGACGCCTTCGCCAGGCGGGCCGGGCGTCGCGGCTGACGCGGGCCCGGTGTCAGGCGTCGAGGGCGCGTCGCGCGGCGGCCACGACCTCGGCGTCGGTCACGAAGTGTGCTGAGCCGTCGTCGGCGCCGCCCATCGGGACCCCCGCGTGCGCACTGTCCGGCGCGGCTCGCTTGGCCGACATGTGCACGGCGGCTGCGCCCGTGGCGACGAGCGCGCCGATGTCGGCGGGGGTGACGCCGGCACCGGCCATGACCTGCACCGGCCCGGCGGCGTCGACCATCCGGGCGATCGTGGCTGCGCCGGCACCCGCGGTGGGGGCGCCGCCGGACGTCAGCACGCGGGTGAAGCCGAGCGCCGCGAGCGTGGCTGCTGCGGCGACGGGGTCCACCGCGTGGTCGATCGCCCGGTGCAGGGTGATCTCCGCCGTCGCACTGACCGAGCGGGCGGCGTCGACGAAGCGCCGCAGGGCGTCCTCGTCGAGGGTTCGGTCGGGGCGCAGTGCACCGACGACGACGCCGGCGGCTCCGGATCGCAGGACCGTCCGGACCTCGCGCACCATGAGCTCGACCTCGTCGGGGGTGTGCACGAACCCGCCGGGGCGGCACCGGACCAGCGCGTGCGCCGGGATCCCGGTCTCGTGGGTCGTCTCGACCAGGGCCTGCGACGGGGTGAGACCGCCGAGCTCGAGCCCGACGCAGAGCTCGACCCGGTCGGCCCCGCCGTCCCGTGCGACGACGGCACCCTGGGGCGACGTGACCGCGATCTCGAGTGCAACGGGCGAAGGGGTCATGCAGAGGCTCCGAGTGGCTGGTCCGAGGCCGGGATGATCCTGGCGGTCAGGTCCGGGGCCTCGGGGAACACTCGATCGTAGGGGAACATCGGGCGCGCGATCCTGTGGTGCCCGAGGCGGAGCAGGTCCTGGTCGACACCGCCGGGGGTGAGCGCGAGCATCCAGTCGGCGGCCATGTCGAACAGCTCCGGTTCGAGGTACCCGATCTTCACGATGACGACGTCCGCCTGCCGCGGTGCCAGGTCGAGGTCGGTGAAGTCGTGCTCGTGGTGGTACGGCTTCCGGAGCTTCGTCAGGATCGCGAACACGCTGCCGACCTGCAGCACGACCTCGGTCTCGGCGTCGCGGTCGCCGTGCTTGATCGCGTGCACCCGGCCGGTCATCGTGATCGGGCCCGCGTGCACGTGGTCCACCGACGCACCGGCGGTCACGGTGACCGTCGCGCCGACGCCGGCCTCCACCGCTGCGGCGACGGCGGCCGGTCCGGGCACGCTCGCGTAGATGACGGTCGGGCCGGACGGGTCGCGGAACTCCGGGCGGGCGAGCACCTGCGTGAGGCCCCAGGTCATGTCGCCGGAGCCGCCCGCGGTGGGGTTGTCGCCGGAGTCGGACACGAAGTACGGGTGCGCGGCGCCGGGAGCGAGTGCCGCGTCGAGGCACTCCTCGAACGTGCCGGTCGGTGCGACGAACACGAAGTCCTCGCGGACGTCCCAGAAGGCTCGGGCGAGTCGCTCGGCGCCGGCGGCGACGGCGGCCTCGTCCCATCCGGTGACGACGGTGACGGCCTGGTCGCGCGGCTGGTCCGCCCAGGCGTAGCCGACCCAGATCGCGGCGTCGAGCACACCGTCGGTCTGCTCGACGAGCGGCACCTGTGCGTACAGCGAGGCGGCGGGTTCGAGGCGGGTCGAGGTCTGCTCGCCGGGCAGCAGGACGGGGATCGGGATCCAGGCCTTCACGGGGCGCTGCGCGCCGGGGGGACGGGTGGTGAGCACGTCGACCAGGTTGCGGACGGCCCGCTCCTTCGTCTCCATGGCGTCCTCGTGCGGGGCCATCCGGTAGCAGGTCACCAGGTCGACCTGGTGGGCGAGCTCCCGCGTGACGTTGCCGTGCAGGTCCATCGACGCCGACACGACGACGTCCGGGCCGATCACTGCGCGGATCCGCCCGAGCAGGTCCGTCTCGGCGTCGTCGAGCCCCTCGACGACCATCGCGCCGTGGATGTCGTACCAGAGGCCGTCCACGTGCTCGGTGTCGACGATCGCGCGCAGTCGCGTCACGATCTCGGTCGCGAGCTCCTCGTACGAAGCGCGGTCCACGATGCCGCCGGGCAGCGCGTGCCCGATGAGCGCCCCGCGGAAGTCCGCCGTGTCCGACATCGCGGACAGGAACGGGTACCGCGCGACGACCTCGTTGCCGCGGTCCGGGTGGAACGCCGGAGCGTGCGTGCGGGTGGGCGTGAAGGTCGACGTCTCGATCGCCAGTCCGGCGATGGCGACGACCGGACGTCGGGCGACGGCGGGGGCGGCGGACACGGTCTCAGACACGGACGCTCCTGTTCCTGGTGGTGGACTGCGGGATGGGGGTGGACAGTTCCTCGAGCGAGGCGGCGAGGCCCCGCTGCAGCGCGAACTGCCCGGCACCGACGAGCCCGGCATCGGCGCCGAGCGACACCGGCTCGATGGCCAGGTGCTGCGTCATGAGCGGGTGGCAGCTCTCGTAGAGCTGACTGCGCACCGCTGCGATGAAGGGGTCGAGGGTGGAGAGGATGCCGCCCAGGTAGACGGCGTCCGGGTTGAAGAAGTTCACGTTGGCCGCCAGCACCTCGCCGAGGTACCGTCCGGCCAGGCGGATGGCGCGGGTGGCCTCGGGGTGGGCGTCCGAAGCGAGTCGGACGACGTCGGCGGTCGAGGAGACGTCGACCCCGGCGTCCGACAGGATCCGCACCAGGGCGGCCCCGGACGCGACGGTCTCGAGGCACCCGGTGTTCCCGCACGAGCAGGGGGTGTCACCGGCGGCGTCGATCCGGACGTGGGTGATGTCGCCGGCCGAGCCCGTGGACCCGCGGTACAGGCGGCCGTCGATGACGATGCCCGCGCCGATCGCCGACCCGGCCTTGATCGTGATGGTCTGCCGACGTCCTGGAGGCTGCACGCTCTGCTCGCCGGCGGCCATGCAGTTCGCGTCGTTGTCGACGATCGCCGGCAGGCCGAAGCGTTCGGACAGCCAGGCCGCCACCGGGAACCCGTTCCACCCCGGCATCCGGCTCGGCAGGTCGACGACACCGGCCTCGACGTCGACGGGACCGGGCAGGCTCAGGCCGACCCCGCGCAGGCCGGCGCGACCACGGTCGTCCGCGAGCCGCTCGAGCAGGCCAGCCAGTCGCTGCAGTCCGGCGGTCGGACCGTCGGAGAGGGCGAACGGGACGTTCGCGACCGACTCGAGCGCGCCTCCTGGCAGCACGATCCCGACCCGCGCGTGGCCGCCGCCGACGTCCGCGGCGACCGCGTACTCGTCGACGCCGCCGATGCGGAGCACCTTGCGCGGGCGCCCACCGGTCGAGACGTCGGTGCCCTCTTCCGCGAGCAACCCGTGCGACAGCAGCTGGCTGACGACGTGCGACACCGTCGACGGAGCCGCGCCGAGCAGCGTGGCGATCTCGGTGCGACTCGCGGCCTGGCCGGACGCGACGAGTTCGAGGACGCGAGCAGAGAGGTCCGTCACGACTTTCTCCAATCCGGGGGAAACGACGGTCGATCCGACCGAACACCCGGAGCCTAACCGGCGGAACGGCCCGTTCACCCTTTCGTCCGATCGGCAGAAACGCAGTTTTTACACGAAGATGTTTGTTTTTCCAACGGCTTTGGCCATTGACTGTGTGCGTGCCGCTCGGCACGCGTGCTCCACCTCCCCAGAACTCCCACGCACCAGGAGACACACATGACCAAGCCCCGCCGCTGGGCGCTCCTCACCGGAGCAGCGCTCGCCGTGAGCGCCCTGCTCGCCGGATGTTCCGGGGGCGGCTCCGCCACCTCGAACGCGAACACGGACGAGATCGACTACGCCCTCCCCGCCAACTTCACGCCCAACTGGATCCTGCCGATCGGCACCGCTGCGCACCTCAACACGAACAACGGCTCCATCGCGCAGTCGCTGTACGAGCCGCTCGTCGCGTACGACGGCTCCACCGGCAAGATCGCGTGGAACAAGGACGGCTCCGTCGCCACGGACGCGGAGTTCGCCGACGACGGCAAGAGCGTCGAGATCACCCTCGGTGACCGGCACTGGTCCGACGGCGAGGCGATCACCAGCCGCGACGTCGAGTTCTGGTTCAACCTGATCAAGGCGAACAAGGACCAGTGGGGCTCGTACTCGAAGGGCAAGGCGCCCGACAACTGGACGTCGTTCAAGGCCGTCGACGACACCCACTTCACGATCACGTTCGACAAGGCGTACAACTCGGACTGGATGCTCGCCAACCAGCTGAGCCACATCATCCCGCTGCCGCAGCACGCGTGGGACAAGACGAGCGCGAGCGCGAAGGTCACCGACGCCGACGAGACCACCGCCGGCGCGAAGCAGGTCTGGAAGTACCTGAACACCGCGGCCGGCAAGATCTCCGACTACGCCACCGACGACCTGTGGAAGACCATCTCCGGTCCCTACGGCGTCAAGGCGTTCACCACCGCCGGCAAGGTCACCCTCACCGCGAACACGAAGTACGACGGCGGCGAGAAGCCCTCGATCACGACCGTCAACCTGCTGCCGTTCACGACGGCCGATGCCGAGGTGAACGCGGTCCGCTCCGGCGAGGTCGACTACGGCTACATCAACGCCACGGACATGGACCAGGAGTCGTCGTTCACGGCGAAGGGCTACGAGGTCGAGCCGTGGACCGGCTGGGCGATCACGTACATGCCGTACAACTTCAACAACCCGGACATGGGTGCGGTCTTCAAGCAGCTGTACGCCCGCCAGGCCGTGCAGATGTCGATCGACCAGAAGTCCCTGTCGAAGGTCGTCTTCAACGGCACCGCCACCTCGACCTACGGTCCGATCCCGCAGGCGCAGGAGTCCGACTACGTCTCCGACGTGCAGCAGGACAACCCGTACCCGTTCAGCACGTCGAAGGCCAAGGACCTGCTGACCAGCCACGGCTGGGAGGAGCAGGGCGGCACGATGGTCTGCACCGACCCGGGCACGTCGGACAGTCAGTGCGGCGAGGGCGTCAAGGACGGCACGAAGTTCACCATGGGCGTCCTGTCGCAGTCCGGCTCGACCGTGACCGACAACATGATGAGCGCGATCCAGTCCTCGCTCGCGAAGACCGGCATCGGCTTCACCATCAAGACCGCGCCGGTGTCGAGCGTGCTGTCGCAGACCCCGACCTGCACGAGCGACGAGGCCAGCTGCGACTGGGACCTGTCGTTCTTCGGCACCGCGGGCAGCTGGTACTTCCCGGCCTACCCGACCGGTGAGTCGCTCTTCTCGACCGGCGGTTCGGCGAACTTCGGCAGCTACTCGAACAAGCAGGTCGACGACCTCATCGACGCGACCACCACCTCGACCGACGCCACCGCCGTGCAGGACTACAGCGCAGCGGTCGCGAAGGACCTGCCGGTGATCTGGCTGCCGAGCCCCGACTACCAGATCTCGGTCGTCAAGAAGGGCCTGTCCGGGTTCGACCAGGACTCGCTCGCCAACTTCCACCCGGCCCAGTGGGAGTGGACCAAGTAAGACCGTGACCACGGACGGAAGGCGCGGTGTGCGCCCGACGCGCACCGCGCCTCCCGTCCGCTCCGACGCAACAACCCAGACGACGGAAGCCGCATGACCACAGCTCTCTACCTCACCAGGCGCGTCCTGCAGGCGCTCGCGGTGATCCTCATCGTCACGATCGTGGTGTTCTGCCTGCTGCACGCGCTGCCCGGCGGACCCGCCCGCGGTGTCCTCGGCGTCTCGGCCACGCCCGCGCAGATCACCGCGTTCAACCAGGCGCAGGGACTCGACCAGGCCCTGCCGGTGCAGTACCTGCGGTTCCTCGGCCGCCTGCTCACGGGTGACCTCGGCACCTCGTACACGCTCAACGAACCGGTGTCGCAGCTCATCGCCGAGCGCCTGCCGAAGACCCTCGTCCTCACCGGCATCTCCGCCGTCCTCGGCCTCGTCGTCGCGATCCCGGTCGGCATGCTCCAGGCAGCCCGCCGCAACGGCGCGGTCGACTACGCCGCCACCGCGCTGGCCGTCGTCTTCTACTCGACGCCGGCCTTCTTCCTCGGCCTCGTCCTGATCATCGTGTTCAGCCAGCAGCTGCCGTGGTTGCCGTCGCAGGCGCCGAGCGGCAACACCCTCGCCGAGGTCTTCCAGGACCCGGCCGGGCTCGTCCTGCCCGTCGTCACCGGAGCGCTCGCCATGATCGCCGTGTTCAGCCGGTACATGCGGGCCTCCACCCTCGAGAACCTGCAGGAGGACTACGTCCGCACCGCCCGCGCCGGGGGAGCGTCGACGATGACGATCCTGCGCCGCCACGTGTTCCGGAACTCGCTGACGCCCGTCGTCGCGATGCTCGGCTACTACCTGCCCGTGCTGTTCGGCGGTGCCCTCGTCACGGAGCAGCTCTTCAACTACCCCGGCATGGGGCTCCTGTTCTGGAACGCGGCGCAGTCGTCGGACTACCCGACGCTGCTCGGCTGCGTCCTCGTCATCTCCATCGCGACCGTCATCGGCACCCTGCTCGCCGACGTCGCGCAGTCATTGATCGACCCCCGAGTGAAGGCGAGCCGAGCATGAGCGCCGTACAACTGGCACCCGAAGCCCCGGGCGCCCCCGTCACGGTCGCGGCCACCGGGTTCCGGCTCGCCGCCCGCCGGTTCCGCGGCAACACGCTCGCCGTGATCGGCCTCGCCGTGATCGTCGTCATCGTCCTGTTCTGCTTCGTCGGCCCGCTCCTGTACTCGACGGACCAGACCCACACCCTGCTCGAGCAGGCCAACCAGGGTCCGAGCGCCGCCCACTGGCTCGGCACCGACGCCGTCGGCCACGACGTCCTCGGCCGGCTCATGTACGGCGGCAAGGTCTCGCTCATGGTCGGCATCGCGGCCGGGGTCCTGGCCACCGTCGTCGGCACCCTCTGGGGTTCCGTCGCCGGGTACGTCGGCGGCTGGGTCGACGCGCTGATGATGCGCGTCGTCGACGCGGGCATCGCGATCCCGGCGCTGTTCATCCTGCTCGTCATCTCGGCCATCACGACCCCCGGCGTCGCCGGACTCATCCTGATCCTCGGGCTGGTGTCGTGGCTGGTGCCCTCCCGCCTGATCCGCGCCGAGACCCTGACGCTGAAGAACCGCGACTACGTGCTGACGCTGCGCGCGATCGGCGGCTCGCACGCCCGCGCCATCGGCAAGCACCTGCTGCCGAACTCGGTGTCCACGATCGTCGTCGCCGCCACCTTCCAGGTCGCCGACGCGATCCTGCTCGTCGCCTACGTCTCGTACCTCGGGCTCGGCGTGCAGCCGCCCGCGACGGACTGGGGCGGCATGCTCTCGGCGGGACTCACCGCCGCGTACTCCGGACGCTGGTGGCTCATCGTGCCGCCGGGTCTGGCCGTGATCCTGATCGTCTGCGCGTTCAACGCCGTGGGCGACGGGCTCCGGGACGCCTTCGACGTGAGGGGCCGCTGATGACCACCGAACCGATCCTGCGGACGTCCGACCTCAGCGTCTCCTTCAGCACCGAGTCCGGCATCGTGTCGGCCGTGCGGGGCGTGTCCCTGACGGTCGCCCCCGGCGAGACGCTCGCCCTGGTCGGCGAGTCCGGGTCCGGCAAGTCCACCGTGGCGCTCGCCGCGATGGGCCTGCTCTCCGGCAACGCGACCGCGACGGGCAGCGCCGAGGTCGCGGGACACCAGGTGGTGGGCGCCTCCGAACCGTCGCTCCGTGCCCTGCGGGGCTCGACGGTGTCGATGGTCTTCCAGGAGCCCGCGACCGCCCTCGACCCGCTCACCCGGGTCGGCGCGCAGATCGCCGAGGTGATCCGGAACCACCGAACGGTCACCGCCGCGCAGGCCGCGGCCGAGGCCGTCGACCTGCTCCGCCGCGTCGGGATCCCGTCGCCGGAGCAGCGGGCGCGGTCGTTCCCCTTCCAGCTGTCGGGCGGCCAGCGGCAGCGCGTGGTGATCGCGATGGCGATCGCGAACTCGCCGAAGCTGCTCATCGCGGACGAACCGACGACCGCGCTCGACGTGACGGTGCAGGCCGAGATCCTCGAACTGCTCCGGAAGCTCGCCGTCGACACCGGCACGGGCGTCCTGCTCGTGACGCACAACATGGGCGTCGTCGCGGACTTCGCGGACCGCGTCGCGGTCATGCTGCAGGGCGAGATCGTCGAGACCGGCGGGGTCGAGGACGTCCTGCTCCGCCCGGAGCACGAGTACACCAAGCGGCTGCTCGCCGCGGTGCCGCGGCTCGACGTGGCGGGCGACCGTCCCGCCGCCCCGGACGACGCGGGGTCCGCTGATGCGGCGGCCGGGAGGCCCGGTGCGGCCCCGGTGGTCGACCTGCGGGACGTCTCGGTGACCTTCGGGCGCGGGGCGCGCGCCGTCCACGCGTTGCAGGGGATCGACATCGCCGTGCACGCGGGAGAGACGGTCGGCCTGGTCGGCGAGTCCGGCTCCGGCAAGTCCACCGCGGCCCGGGTGGCGCTCGGGCTCATCAAGCCGACGTCCGGCACGGTCTCGCTGTTCGGGCAGGACCTGCGCAGCGCCAAGGGTCGTGACCGTCGGGCACTCCGGTCCGGCATCGGCGTCGTGCTGCAGGACCCCGTGGCCTCGCTCGACGCCCGGATGTCCGTCGCGGAGTGCATCGCCGAACCGCTCGCCGTGCACCGCCGTGGCATGTCGTCGGCGGACCGTCGCCGCCGGATCGACGAGGTGCTCGACGCCGTCCGGCTGCCGCGGACCCTGGCGTCCCGGGCCCCGCGTGAGCTCTCGGGTGGGCAGCGCCAGCGGGTCTCGCTGGCCCGTGCCCTGGTGCTCGAGCCGCGGTTGCTCGTCGCCGACGAACCGACCTCGGCGCTCGACGTCAGCGTGCAGGAGACCGTGCTCGAGGTCCTCGGCGAGCTGCAGGACGACCTGGGCTTCGCGTGCCTGTTCGTCTCGCACGACCTGGCCGTGGTGCAGCACTTCGCCGAGCGCGTCGTCGTGATGCGCCAGGGGGTCGTCGAGGAGCAGGGCACCACCGGCACGACGCTCCTGCACCCCACCACGGACTACACGCGACGCCTGCTCGCCGCCGTGCCCGTGCCGGACCCCGTCCTGCAACGGCAGCGGCGGACCGAGCGCCTCGCCTCGCTCGCGGCGGTGACCGCGTGACCCGGGTGATCGCCGGCGTCGACGTCGGCGGCACGAACACCAAGGTCGTCCTGACGACCCCCGACCTCGAGGTCGTCGACCGCGTCGACCTGCCGACGCCCGCCCACGCGGGCGGGGCAGCGATCGTGACGGCCGCCGTCGGAGCGGTGACGGGCCTGCTCGTCCGGCACCGGGCCTCCTTGGCGGGTGTCGGGGTGGGCGCGGCCGGCGTGGTCGACGCGGCCACGGGCACCGTCCTGGTGACGGGCAACTCGTTCACCGGCTGGGCCGGTTACGGCGTGACCCGCGCGGTCAACGACGCCCTCGGCGTGCCGGCGACGCTCGACAACGACGTGAACGCGTTCCTGCTCGGCGAGATCGCCACCGGCGCCGTCGCGGGGGAGTCCGACGTGCTCGGGATGACCCTCGGCACCGGAGTCGGCGGTGCGTTCGTGCTCGGCGGGCGGCTGTTCGCGGGGCCGCGCGGTGCCGCCGGTGAGATCGGCCACGTGCCGGGCTTCGGCGACGCGCTGTGCACCTGCGGACAGGTCGGACACCTCGAGACCATCGCGGGCGCCCGCGGCATCGCCGACCGGTACGCCGAACGATCCGGCCGGCGGCTGTCGGCGCGCGACGTCGCGGTCGCCGCACGTGCCGGTGACACGGACGCCGCTGCCGTCTTCGAGGCCGCGGGGTGGGGACTGGCGCGCGCCGCCCTGCTCACCGCGGGCATCCTCGACGTCACGACGATCGTGATCGGGGGTGGTATCGCGCGGTCGTGGGACCTGCTCGAACCGGCCATCACCGCGGCGATCGCGGCCGAGCCCCCGGTGAGCGGCGCGACGATCCGCTTGGCGCAGTCGACCCTCGGGTCGGACGCCGTCGCGCTCGGCGCCGCGTCGCAGGTGCGCGCGCTGGTACTCGAGGCCGAGCCGGCGTAGCGGCCGGCTCGGCGGCAGCCGGGGTCAGCGCACCCAGACGACGATGCCGCGCAGGTCGTGCAGGACCGCCGCCAGGCCCGCACGCAGCGCGCGGTCGGCGCGCTCCTCGGTGAAGGTGGACGGGTCGTAGTGGCTCGACGGCCCGAGTCCCTCGCCGCGGAAGCCGCCGCCGGTCCAGTCCGCGGCCGTCACGTTCGACGTCGGCTCGGCGATCTCGGCGCCGACGACCAGGAACTGCTGGTGCAGCGCGGTCGGCGACACCGCGGCGAGCGGGTCGACCATGTGGTTGCCGACGCTGATCACCAGGTCGGACCGCTCGTCGATCGCCCGGGTGACCGCGGCGATCCGGTCGTCGGCGTCCGTCGCCGACACCGTCGTGACGGTGACGTCCTCGTCCGCCGCCCACGACGCGACGGTGTCGAGCAGGGTCCGGGTCGGAGCGTCCTCGGCGTCGCCGGCGTCCGACAGGAGCACGACGTCGTAGCCGTCGGGGGCGTGCACCCCGGACCACGAACCCGGCTCCGGGTGGATGGTGGCCTCGGGTGCCGGCGGCCGCGTCGGGTCGGAGAAGCCCGCGCCGAGGGCGCCGGCCGTGGCGTGGGCCGTCGCCGACGTGCCGGTACCGGCGTCGGTTCCTGCGTCGGTCCCGCCGGGCGTCGCCGAGCACCCGGCCAGCACGGCGGCGCCGGCGCCGACGAGGGCGACGGCGGTCAGCAGGACGGTCGTCCGAGCGGCGAGGCGGGTCACTGCATCATCGAAACACGTCGGTGCGCCCCACCGGGCCGACTCCGGCGGCTGTCCGACACCTGTCCCACTGCTGGTCACCACCTGTTCACCTGCCGGTCGTCCGAGGGCCGGATCGTCTGCGCGTGCCTTCCGGAACCTCCGTCGCGCTCCTGCGCCCCCGCCCCGTCCGTCCGTCCCGCGCCGCCGCGCTGATCGCCCGGGTCGTCGCCGTGCTCCTGCTGCTCGGGGTGGTCGTCGTCGGCGTGCTGGCCGGGGCGTCGCCGGCATCGGCGCACGGCTTCAGCTCGGTCGTCTACGCGAAGGTGACGTCGCCGGAACCGACGGTCGTGCACGCGGAGCTCGGGCTCGAGTACGACCTGATGCTGGTGTCGGTCGCCACGAGCGAGCACGACGACCCCCTGCACACGCAGGGCCAGGCGGCCTGGGACGACGGCGACTTCCCCGGCATGGTGTCGGCGGCGGAGGCGCACACCGACGCCATCGGGAAGTACGTGTCCGACCGGTTCACGGTGACGGGGGCCGGCGGGCAGCGCTGCACGGCCGTGCTCGGGAAGACCGTGACGGTCGACCTGCAGGACGAGGTGCCGTACGCCCACGTGACGGCCGACTTCACCTGCCCCGAGCCGTCGGAGACGCAGACCGGACACGTCGTCCGGTCGACGCTGTTCCCGGACAGCGAGACCTTCGTGCGGGACACCAAGACGATCGTCACGTACGACGTCGACGCGAAGCAGGGGTCGGCGACACTCGACGCCGCGCAGCCGTCGTTCTCGACCGAGCAGTCGGCAGGGCAGCGCTTCTGGGAGTTCTTCCGCCTCGGCGCCGAGCACCTGCTGACCGGGATCGACCACATCCTGTTCCTCGTCGCGCTCATCGCCGGTTCACGACGTCTGCGCGAGGTGGTCTACACCGCGTCGGCGTTCACGATCGCGCACTCGATCACGTTCATCCTCGCCGCGCTCGGGGTGGTGAGCCCGCCCGCCATCGTCGTCGAGCCGCTCATCGCCCTGTCCATCGCCGCAGTGGCCGGCTGGTACCTGTGGCGGCTCTGGCGGCGCCGGTCGCGGGCGGACGAACTCGTGGTCGGTACGCACGGGCACTTCTCGCTCGACCGAGCCGGCTGGACGCGCCTGGCCGTCGTCTTCGCGTTCGGGCTCATCCACGGACTCGGGTTCGCCGGGGCGCTGGGCATCCACGAGGCGTTCTCGTGGCAGCTGCTCGTGTCGCTCCTCATCTTCAACGTCGGCATCGAGGCCGTGCAGCTCGCGATCATCGTCATCGTGTTCCCGCCGCTGTCCCTCCTGCGCCGGAAGGCCCACCGTGTCTCGCTCTGGGTCACCGGAGCCGTCACCGCCGGGGTGTTCGTGATGGGGATGATCTGGTTCGTCGAGCGCCTCGCTGCAGGATGACCACGACTTGTCACTCAGCGTTTACCAAGACGTTTCGCAGTGCATGCAGAGTCTTCCGTGCTGCACCATCCCACGTCTGAGAAACGGACCACCATGAGTCTCCTGTCCGGCGCCACCACACGGCGCAGAACCACCACCCTCCGCGTGTGCGGAGCCGTCCTCGGGGCCGCGCTCATCGCCGGTGCCTCGATGGTCGGCACGAACGCCGCCACCGCGGCGACGAACACCCCCACCACCAACATCTCCACCGGCGGCCCGATCCACATCCTGCTGGGCGTCGGCGCCACCGAGAGCCAGCGCATCGCCTCGTGGTACTTCCCGACGAACGTCGCCCAGTCGCTCGAGATCCAGAAGACCGCGTCGATGACCGACGGGGTCTTCACCGACGCCAAGTCGACGATCGCCGCGTCGAAGGCCGCGAACACCGCAGTCGACACGAGCACGACGGACTCGAACACGAAGAACATCGACGGCATCGCCGCCGAGTCGGGCTACATCAACGCCCACGCCACGATCTCGGACCTCGAGCCGAACACCTCGTACACGTACCACGTCGGTGCGGCGGACGGGTCGGCATGGTCGGCGTCCTACACGTTCACCACGAAGAGCTTCTCCGGCGACTTCGACTTCCTGTTCTTCGGTGACCCGCAGATCGGTTCGTCGGGCTACGTCGACGACGACGGGGCGGGCTGGGCGGACACGCTGAAGTACGCCACGACCACCGAGCCGGACGCCGAGCTCCTGGTCTCCGGTGGCGACCAGATCGAGCACGCCAACAACGAGTACGAGTGGGGTGCGTTCGCCGACAGCAGCGACGTCCTCAAGCGCTACCCGTGGGCCTCGACCATCGGCAACCACGACGTCGGCGGCAAGGCGTACGAGCAGCACAACCAGGTGCCGAACTCGCTCAAGGTGCCGGACTTCTACCCGGGTGGCAACACCACCGCGAACTCGGGTGGCGACTACTGGTACATGTACAAGGGCGTCCTGTTCATCGACATCAACTCGAACGCCTACGCGGCCGGTTCGGACGCTGCCCACGTGAACTACGTGCGCGACGTCATCAACCGCTACGGCGACGACGCGAAGTGGACCACGCTGGTCTACCACCACTCGATCTACTCGCCGGCCGACCACGCGAACGACAAGGACAACCAGCAGCGCCGGTTCGACTTCACGCGTGCGTTCTCCGACATGGGCGTCGACCTCGTCCTGCAGGGCCACGACCACTCCTACTCGCGCAGCTACGCGATCAAGAACGGCAAGAAGGCCAACGTCAACGAGCAGCCCGCTGCTCCCGAGGTCTTCTCCGGCCCCGGTGGCGTCATCTACATGACGGCGAACTCGGCCTCCGGCTCGAAGTACTACGACCTGACCGCTCCGGACGCCACGCAGAGCGGCTACGGCGCGGACCCGCTCGACCCGACGGGCAAGCGCCACTGGGCCAACTCGGTCGAGAACCAGGAGCACGTCCGCACCTTCGTGAAGGTGTCGGTCACCGACGAGAAGCTCTCCGTCCAGGACATCCGCGCCGGTGACTGCACCACGCTCAACTCGGCGGTCCAGCACGGCAACGTCGACAGCTGCGGCGTGACGCTCCAGCCGACCGCCACCGCCGACCCGGCCGCGATCGGTTCGACGGTCGACCGGTTCGACCTGCACGCCACGCTGCCGGCGACCACCACGACGCTCGCCGTCTCCGCCGCGTCGCAGACCTACAACGCGGCGAAGCCGGCCACGGTCACCGCGACCATCGCCGGTGGCATCGGCAAGCAGCAGGGCACGCTGACGGTCTCGGACGGCAAGAAGGTCCTCGGCACCGTCCCGGTGAAGAACAGCACCGCCACCATGACGCTCCCCAGCGCCCTGGCCATCGGCACGCACGCGCTCACCGCCAAGTTCGTCAACGCGGACTCGACCTTCTCGGGCACCGACTCGGCGACCGCGAAGGCCACCACCGTCACCGTCACGAAGGCCCCGTCCCGCACGGCGCTCAAGTACAGCGGCGGCAAGGCGACCGTGCAGGTGAAGGCCACGGGCTTCACCGTCAACGGCACCGCGCGGATCTACCAGGGCACGAAGCGCCTGGCGACCGTCACCGTCAAGAACGGCAAGGTCACCTCGGCGCTCTCGCTGAAGAAGGGCACGCACAAGCTGCACGCCGTCTTCGCCGGCACCGACACCCTGACGACGAGCACCAGCCCGGTGCAGTCGATCGTCATCAAGTAACACCAGTGCACCGAGCGAGGGCCCCGCGACTCCGGTCGCGGGGCCCTCGTGCGTCGTTCAGGACTGCGCGATCGTGAAGCGAGGACGACGATCGCCACGGGCGTGCCGACCACTACGACCGCAAGACTCCGTGGGAGCGATCGGTTCCGAACACGTTGTGTAAGCGATGGGTTACTGGTGGTACTTGTAAGCGATCGGTGACAGGGTTACGCTGTAACCGGACGATTACAGCGGAGGCGCACATGCGAGTCGACACCGCCCTTGCGCTGGGCGATCTCGTGCACGAGCGCCGCACGCATCTCGGTTGGTCTCAGGCTGAGCTCGCCGAGCGGATGGGTGTCAGCCGCCGATGGGTCAACGAGTTCGAAGGCGGGAAGGGCACCGCACAGCTCCGTCTTGCCTTCGACGCGCTGACCGTCCTCGGCCTGGTCCTCGAGGCGAACGAGCGCGACCGATGAGCGAGCTGCGCACGTTCCTCGACGGCGTGCCGGTCGGCACCTTCGAGATGAACGCCCGTGCGGACCCCGATCCGCGGGCCATCCGGATCGCCAGCCAGACGAACAAGGCCGCGAAGGCGAGGCCGATGAACGCGCCGACCAGTGCGACGGCGAGCCCACCGTCGGTGTTCAGCACCGCGACGACCAGGAACCCGAGGCGGACGAGCACCACAGCGCACCAGATAGCGGACGCGATGGTGACGACGGTCGGGCGCGTCCTCCGAGCGGTGTTCGTGCTCATGTCGCTCCTCCGGTTTCCCGGTCGACACGATCCTCGGGCGGCCCCGTCCGCCGAAGTGCGGACTGGCGTCGCCCCCGAACGAGGGTCAGGATGCTGACCAGTTGCACAACGCAACGGGTCAGGTGCTTCCCCCGACAGAGGAGTCGTCATGAAGAAGTCCATCGCAGCCGCGTTCGCCGCCGCGGCCGTCATCACCGCGGGTGTGTTCGCCGCGTCACCCGCCTCGGCACTGCCGGCCAGCACCAAGGTCGTCGGTGGCGAGAAAGCCCCCACCACCTCGTGGGCGGTCCAGCTCGAGGCCTCGGGCGGCTCGATCCCGTCCGGCTACGTCAGCAACTGCACCGGTGAGCAGATCAACGCCTCGTGGATCCTCACCGCCCGGCACTGCATCGACGGCATCGGCGCGATGAACGTCTACCACTCGAACTCCACGACCAACCGGGGCACGGCCGTCGCCGTCGACCGCGTCAGTGCCTCGCCGGCCGGCGACATCGCCCTCGTCCACCTGCGGACCGCGTACGCGCTGTCCACGTACGCACCCCTCGACCTCACCGCGACCGCCAAGTCGAGCGGGACCGGCACCATCCAGGGGTACGGCCTGCGCGCGAACGCGACCCAGTCCGACGGGCTCTACCAGGCCACCGTCTCGCTCACCGGCGCGAGTACCGACGCCTACAGCGGTCGTGCGCAGCACCTCACGGGCGTGACCGGCGCCTCGAACCACGGCGACTCCGGCGGCCCGCTGCTCGTCAACGGCAAGGTCGTCGCCGTCTGCTCCACCGGTGACAGCGCCGACCCCGGTGCGAACACCAAGGCCGGCTCGAACTACGCCCTGCTGTCGCAGGCCTCGTCCTGGATCAAGACCACGGCCGGCGTCTGAACCGACAGGCGGACGGGAGGCCCGTGGCGACGTCGCCACGGGCCTCCCGTCCGTCATCAGCCGTCTCCAGAGCGGCTGGTCGCCCACCCGCGCTGGGTCAGGAGTTGTCGATCACACGGACGTAGTCGATCTTCATCTGCTGCGGGAACTGCGTCGTACCGTCCGGGTAGCCCGGCCAGCTGCCGCCGACGGCGAGGTTCAGCACGATGAAGAACGGCTTGTCGAAGACCCACGGATTGCCACCCGTGTCGGCCGGCGTGACCGTCTTGTACGCGACACCGTCGACCGACCAGGTGATCGATCCCGGCTTCCAGTCGACCGCGAACGTGTGGAACGTGTCCGCGAACGACCACCCCTGGGGGTGCTGGTAGCTCGACGTGATGCCCTGGCCGCCGGAGTACCCGGGCCCGTGGACCGTGCCGTGCACCGTCGCCGGCTCGTACCCGACGTTCTCCATCACGTCGACCTCGCCGGAGTTCGGCCAGCCGACCTGGGGCAGGTCGGAGCCGAGCATCCAGAACGCCGGCCAGATGCCCTGGCCGCGGGGGATCTGGATCCGGGCCTCGACGCGGCCGTACCGGGGCGTGTACTTGCCCTGCGTCGTGAGTCGGGCGCTGGTGTACGAACCGTCCGCCTCGCGCTTCGCCGTGATGATCAAGTTGCCCTGCCCGTCGAGCGCCGAGTTGTCGCGCGAGTCGGTGTAGTCCTCGAGCTCGTTGTTGCCCCAGCCGCCGCCGCCGGTCTCGTTCGTCCACGCCGATCGATCCGGCGCGCTGCCCGCGGCTCCGTCGAAGTCCTGCGACCAGACCACGTCGCCGCTCGCGGCGTTCGCGGGGTCCGCTCCCTGCAGGACGGGGCCCGCACCGAGTGCGATGGCCGCCGCTCCGGCGACCGTGAGAGCGACCAGTCGTCGCTTCCGAGTGGTGTGCATCATCGATCCTCCCGGGATCAGTTGTACGAGGCGACGCGGTTCGGGGCGGTGTTGCCCGCTGGTGTCGGCACCGCACCACCGACGCCGTTGATGACGCTCGAGATGGTGCCGGTGTCGCCGAGCGAGACCGTGACCAGGCCGTGCGCGCGGACGCCAGCGGTCTGCGGGACCTCGAACGCCCGGTCTGCGTGCACCGCGGGGTTCGTGTTGAAGAAGCAGTAGACGCCGCCGCCCCAGATCTCGTGGCTCGTCACGTTCGCCGCCACCTTGTAGGCCGCGTAGCCGGCGCCGGTCGGGCTCTGCCACGAGGCGTTGTCGGGCACGTCGTAGGGCATCTCGTTCTGGAAGAAGATCGTCTTGCCGTTGTTGCCGTTCCACTGCACTTCGTACTTCTGGTAGTGCTCGACGAACAGCCCGGTGGCGAGGACGTCGTTGCCGTTCACCTCGACGCCGGTCGCCCCGGTGTTCACGGTCCACCCGGTCGCCGCACCGCCGTGGTCCGCGCGCCAGGCCCAGATGTGGTCGACGAGCGTGTCGTCGGCGTTCACCTGCAGCGTGGTCGAGGCCTTGCCCTGCACGCTCGATCCGACGCGGAAGAAGACGTCCTGGATGCTCTGCGGGTCGCCGGCGTGGTCGACGTGCGACCCGGACGCGCCGAGGCGGACCAACTGCGCGCTGTTCTGCGTGCCCGCATCGACCACGAGGTTCGAGACGTTCACCCCCGCGACGTCGGTCGAGGTCAGGACGGCGTTGCCCTTGGTCGGCACGAGCGTCGGGAAGCCGATGCCCGTCACGACGGTGTCCGCGCGGGTGACGTTGATCGCCGCGTCGAGCTGGTAGGTGCCCGGTGTGAAGAACAGGTTCAGCCCCTGGGCCAGCGCGCTGTTGATGGTCGCCGACGAGTCGCCCGGGTGGGCGACGTAGAAGTTCCGCATCGGGATGTCGGTGCCGCCGGTGTTCGGCCACGTGACACCGCTCGAGTTCTGCCGCAGCGACGGGACGAACACGTGGTACTTGTTCGACGAGTCGACGTACAGGTACGGCTTCTCCCGCGTCGTCGGGGTCGTGGCGAGCGTGGTGTAGCTCTTCGAGAAGTCGTTCGCCGGGGCGCCGTTCACCCCAGAGAACGTCATGTTCCAGTTGCCGCCCTGCCACGAGCCGATCGTGGAGTTCCGGGTGTACCACTGCTGCTGCGACCCGGAGGTCACCGTGCCGTCGACCTTGGTGTCGGCGATGTAGCCGCCCGACGAGTACCCCTGGCCGCCGTCCTGGTTCGAGGGCCCCATCGTCAGGTTCCCCTTGATGTGCACCCGACGCATCGGCGCGGCCTGGGACACCGCCCACCGGTCGGTGCCGCCTTCGGGGGCGATCGCCACGTTCTCGACCGACCGCCAGAAGTTCTGCGTCGCGTTCTTCTCGTCCCCGGCGTTCCATCCGGAATCGACGTTCACGGCACCGTTGATCGTCACGTCGTCGGGGTTCTTCCCGAGCCCGGCGACCGATGTGTAGAAGCCCAGGTTCGCCCAGACGCGGCCGTAGCTGCCGGGCTTGAACAGGAAGGCGTACCGCTGCGTGCCGAACTGCGCGCTCGCGCTGCGGAGCTGACTGGTGAAGGCGGCGTCGACGTCGGCCTGGATGGTCGACGCGGGCACCGAGGGATCGTAGATCTTGACGTTGCTCCCGAAGTCCGGGGTGTCGCTCGTCGTGACCGCCTGGGCGGAGATCGCGGGGACGAGGGCCCCCACGACACCGGCGCTCAAGGCGATCGCGACGAGCTGCTTCATCCGTCGTTGCATGATGCTCGATTCGTCGTCGTGCGGCGTCGTTGCCACACGGAACAGACCGTAGACCTGTCGGAGCGCCCGGACAGTCGGACGAAATGGGGACCAGTGGCGACTCCGGTCCGCAGCAGACCGACACGGCGCGCGACGCTGAACGCGCGTCCACGTGCGACGACCTGCTGTCGCAGGCCTCGTCCTGGATCAAGACCACGGCCGGCGTCTGAACCAAGAGGCGGACGGGAGGCCCGTGGCGACGCCGCCACGGGCCTCCCGTCCGTCACCGGCCCCGTTCAGGGCGCTGGGTCGCCCACCTGGGGCGGGTCCTTCACCACCTGCGCCGCGGCTGCCTTGTCCAGCGAGCCAGGGAAGTTGAACCGCGCGAAGCGCCCGGAAGGGTCGTGCGGGCTCGACGGCCGAGCGATCGAGGAGCCGTCGATCAGGGCGAGCAGTGCGGCGCGGTGGTCGCCGGTGATCGTGGCGTCCCGTCCTTCACGGACCAGGATCGAGACCTTCCGGCCGCGACGGACCCCGAAGCGCAGGGAGAGTCCGTCGGCTTCCTCGTTGCCGGCCGGGTCGAGTTCGGCGACGTCGACGTCGCCGAACTCGGCGGTGCGGCCTCGGATCCGGATGCGTCGGAGCTGCACGTCGACGGCGAAGGGGCGCGTCTGGAACCGGATGATCTGCCACAGGCCGACGACGAGCAGGCACGAGCCGGCGAACCAGATCGGCACGGCGATCCAGCCGAAGAGCTGGAACGGAGACGCCCCGCCCCGCGAGAAGAACGCGGTCGCCGTGCCGAAGACGACCATCCAGGGCATCACGCGCCGGAAGCGCGCCCGGAACACGCGCCGCTTCGGCTCGTCGTCGAACACGATCCAGCCGTCCTCTGCCACATGGTGGACCGTACCCCTGGCCCGGTGACGCTGAAAGCCCGCTCACGTGCGACGACGATGGTGGATGCATGAGCCAGTACGACAAGCGCGACCCGAACACCCTCTACCCGGCCCCGCCGTACCCGAAGCAGGAGCAGTCGCTGCCGGGTGCCGCCTGGAAGATGGACCCGAAGCCGGACCACGGCGAGGAGAGCTACGTCGGCCGTGAGCGGCTGACCGGCTACCGCGGCATCATCACCGGCGCCGATTCCGGCATCGGTCGAGCGGCCGCGATCGCGCTGTCGCGCGAAGGCGCCGACCTGGTGCTGTCCTACCTGCCGGACGAGCAGGAGGACGCCGAAGAGGTCCGCGACCTGCTCGAGTCCGAGGGCCGTCGCGCGGTCCTGTTCCCCGGTGACATCTCCGACGAGCAGTACTGCAAGGACCTGGTGCAGAAGGGCGTCGACGAGCTCGGCGGTCTCGACACCCTGGTCATGGTCGCCGGCCGCATGGACAGCAACGAGGACATCCTGACCCTCGACACGTCGATGTTCGACTCGACGTTCAAGACCAACATCTACTCGTTGTTCTGGCTGACCAAGGCTGCGGTGCCGCACCTCGAGCCGGGCTCCACCATCGTGACGACGGGTTCGATCCAGGCGTCGACGCCGTCGGCCGACAAGATCGACTACGCGGTGTCGAAGGGTGCGATCAAGCTCTTCACCGAGGCCGTTGCACAGCAGCTCGCCCCGAAGGGCATCCGCGTGAACTCCGTCGCGCCCGGACCCGTGTGGACGCCGCTGCAGCCGGGCTCCGACGACGCCGAGACCGTGTCGCACTTCGGCGAGACCTCGCCGTTCGGTCGACCCGGACAGCCCGCCGAGCTCGGTGCCGCGTACGTGCACCTCGTGAGCCCGGAGTCCAGCTACCAGTCCGGATCCACGATCACGATCGCCGGCGGAACGCCCGCGTTCTGATCGGCGTCGTGACAGACGAGGAGACCACATGTCCGGAGTGACGCACACCGTGCTGGTCGAGTGGGACGGAGCGGACCGGTCGTCCGAGGCCGACGCCCTGTCACGTGAGCACCTGCCGCGGATCGACGGTGTCGAGTCGGTGCAGTCGGGGACGAGCGTGAGCACCGAGGGGCTGGAGGGCGGGTTCCACTGGATGCTCGTCGTCCGGTTCCGCGATCGGGCAGCGCTCGCCGGGTACCTGCCGCACCCGGAGCACCGGCCAGTGGCGGAGTTCATCGGCGGGGCGAGTACACGGGTCGTGGTGTTCGACGTCGAGGACGCGGCGTAGCCGGCAGCACCTCCGTCCGGACTGGATCGGGGGTGCTGACGCCGCGCGCGCACCGGTACGGTGGAAGCACGACGGGCCGGCTACCGGAACGTCGCCAGCCGAAGGCCCCGCTCGCGGGGCCTTCGTACTTCCACCAGCTCTGTGTCAGGGACGCCACGTGTGATCGTGCGTGAGCACCGCTTCGACCTGGCGCCACTGTCGAGCGAGAGTCGCGGGCCGTCTCGCCCGCAGCGCCTGACGAGGGATCAACGCCGGTCGATCGCGCTGACGACCATGCCGGTGCACACGAACAGGACGCCGCCGATGAACGCCGATGCCCCGGCGACGGCACCTTCGACGCCGCCGAGGCTCAGCGCCGCGATCGCACCCACTACGGCCAGGGGCACGCCGACCAGGTAGGCGACGAGCGCGGTTTCGGGGGATGAGCTTCTTCGTCGCCACGTCAGTGCTGCTTCCGGCGGCGGGAGGCCTGCAGCGCGATGACCGCTGCTCCGGTGACGGCGAGGCCGCCGGCCCAGGGGAGCAGGTGCATCGCGTCCGACCCCGTGTAGGCGAGCTCGCCCGTACTCGCGGTCGGGGTGACGACCGTGCCCGTGGGGGAGACTGCCGGCGCCGCGGTGGGCTGGACGTCGACCGTGAAGGCGGTTGCGAACCCGCTCGAGGCGACCTCGAGGGAGTGCGTCGACGCCTCGGGGAACGTGACATCGGTCGCGACCCACGGGTCGCGGCTCGGCGTGATGACGTCGGAAGCGTGATCCGAGGTCACCGTGAACGGCACCGGGTAGCCGTCGGCGTCGTCGACCTCGTTGCCGAAGCGGTCGACCAGGTGGCCGCTGACGAGCAGGGTCCCGCCCTGGTCGATGGTGGGTTGGCCGCCCTCGAACCCGACCCCGAACCCGATGTACCCACCGTCGGGCTGACGGGTGGTCTCGTTCTCGAACGTCCAGACGGTGCCGTCGCGTTCGATGACCCAGCTGGTGGAGTGCGCGGTGAGGAAGGTGTCCTTGTCCTCGGCGGTGACCTCCACGCCGAGCGGTGCGGCGGCGTCGATCGTGATGTTGACGTACTGCGACGCGGTCGTGGTGCCGCTCGTCGCCACGATGCGGAACGCGTAGGTGCCGGAGTAGCGGGGCTTCCCGGAGAGCGCGCCGGTGGCGTGGTCCAGGGACAGGCCGTACGGCAGGTACCCGGACTCATCGCCGTCGTCCTCGCTCGCGTACGGATCGTCGAGCGAGTAGTACGCAGCCGAGTACGTCGGTGCGGGGAAGCCCTCGGCGGCGAACGTGTGGGTGAAACGCTCACCGGCGACCGCGGAGAACGTGATCGGGTCGTCTTCGGTCGAGGCCTCCGGGAAGGCCGCCTCCTGCGTGATGACGGCGGTCGTGGTCGTCGCGGACTCCTCGGCGTCGCTGGTGATCGTGACGCTGATGGTCTTGCCGGCGTCCGATGCGGCGACGACGTACGAGTCAGCGGTGACCGGCAAGGACGTGTCACCGCTGGTCCACGCGTAGGCCAGGTCGCCGGTGAAGTCGTGCCCGGTCGCCGTCAGGGTGCTGCCGACGGTCGCGTCCCCGGTGATCGTCGCGATCGGCGACGCGGCCGGTTCGGCTGCGACGGGCGCGGTCGGATCGGGAGTCGCAGTCGCGGCCGGCGTGCTGACCGGCAGGGACGGTTCCGCGGTGGGATCAGCTGTCGCCTCGGCCGTCGGCCTGGACGTCGCCCCGGGAACCGGCGGAGCCGACTCGTCAGCGCCGTCGGCCGTGCCGTCAGCGCCCTGCGCCGGGGACGCGGTCGCGGTGCTCGTCGGCGCGACGGGCTGCTCGTCGGCGAAGGCGGTCGTGGCCGTCAACGCGCCGAAGCCGGCGCTCAGGCCGATGACGGCGATGGTCGCGCCGATCGCGCAGGCGCGTCGAAGTGTTGCAGTGCTGTGCTGCACGGGTGGTCCCCTCGGGTGTGCAGTCCGGCAGGAGCCCGGACGTCTGAGCTCGCCGGAAGCCGGCGCTCTCGGATCGTAGCCAACCTTGGAACGGGCTGAGGGCCACGTCGCGAGCATCCCCCACGAATTGGGGGCGAGTGCTCACTCCACCAACGACTGCGTCCCGAGCACGATCGCCAGCGCCAACCGCTCCGCGTCCAATGACCCCGGCACCGCCGTGTACGCCAGGATCCGCAGGTCCTCCGGTCCGACGACCAGGGTGTCGCAGTCGAGCGTGATGAGCCCGACGTCGGGGTGGTCGATCACCTTGCGGCGGGCCGTCTCGCCCATCGTCGTCGCACCCGAGTCCCACAGCTCGACGAACCGCGGGCTCGCCGCCCGCAGGTCCCGCACGAGCTGCTGCAACTGCCGGTCGAGCGGGTAGCGGGCCGCGGTCATCCGGAGTCCGGCGACCAGGTTCTCCTCGAACGCCGCCTGTTCCGCGGGCGTGTGCACGGCCCGGCTGCCGGACCCGACCAGGTGCCGCCACGCGGTGTTGCGTTCGTTCCCGCGCAGCGCCCCGATCGGCCCCATCAGCGCGTCGTACGGGGCGTTGGCGACGAGCAGGTTCCCCGCGGCGTCGAGCACCGCGACCGGGGTGTCCGCCAGCCGGTCGAGCAGCCGCTGCACGCTCGGCGGGATCCGCGACGGCACGACGTCCGCGCCCGGGGCCGCGTGCCCGGCGAGCCGGTACAGCAGCTCGCGTTCGGCGTCCGAGACCCGGAGGGCACGCGACAGCGCCTCGACCACCTGGGCGGACGGCGACGTCGCGCGTCCCTGCTCCAGGCGGGTCAGGTAGTCGGCGGAGATCCCCGCGAGGCCCGCGAGTTCCTCGCGCCGCAGCCCGGCCGCTCGACGCCGCGGCCCGACGACCATGCCGGCAGCTGCGGGGGTGACGTGGTCGCGGAGCCGTCGCAGGGTGTGCCCGAAGTCCGTGTCCGCCATGCCACCAGTCTGCGCGCACGTCGCGGCCGCGTCCTGGCCCTGCCGGTCCTACGACAACCGGGCGACTCCCTGCCGACCGCGTCGAGCGTGACGCTGGATGCATGACAACGACACTCATCACCGGCGCCACCCGTGGCCTCGGCAAGGAAACCGCCCGCCAGCTCGTCGCAGCCGGCCACACCGTCTGGATCGGTGCCCGCGACGCCGACCAGGGCGCCGCGGTCGCCGCCGAGATCGGCGCCCGCTCCGTCCAGCTCGACGTCCGCGACGACGACTCGGTCGCCGCCGCCTTCGCGCACGTCGCCGAGAACGGCGGGCTCGACGTGCTGGTCAACAACGCCGGCATCGCCGTCTGGGGGCAGAGCGGGCCCGAGGCGCTCGCCGTCTTCGACACGAACGCCGTCGGCACGATCCGCGCGACCGAGGCCGCGTTGCCGCTCCTGCGTCGCTCCGCGAACCCGATCGTGGTGAACCTGTCGAGTGCGCTCGGCTCCTTCACCGCCACCCACGACCCGTCGAAGCCGGCGTTCACCGTGCCGGCCGTGGTCTACGGCGCGTCCAAGGCCGCCGTCTCGATGCTGACGGTGCAGTACGCGCGCGTCGTGCCCGAGGTGCACTTCGTCGCGATCGAGCCCGGCTACACGGCCACCGAGTTCGGTGGCATGCCGAACCCGCACGGTCGCCCCGTCGAGGTCAGCGCCGCGACGATCGCGGCCGCCGCGTGCGCGGGCCGGGAGGGCCCGACCGGCGTGTTCCTGGAGGACGGCCAGCCGCTCGGGTGGTGACGCCGCGACGGACGGGAGGCGCGGTGCCAGCTGGCACCGCGCCTCCCGTCCGCCGTGCGGTCGCGTCTACAGCAGCTGCCGCGCGTTGGTCGACGCGAGGTCCAGCAGCTCGTCGCCGCGACCGGACAGCACCGTGCGGATGGCGTAGAGCGTGAAGCCCTTCGCCTGCTCGAGCGTGACCGCTGGCGGCATCGACAGCTCCTGCCGGTTCGCGCGCACGGAGACGAGCGCGGGCCCGTCGTGCGCGAGTGCGGCGGCCATGGCGTCCTCGAAGTCGTCGGAGACGTCGACCTTGAAGCCCTTGATGCCGATCGCCTCGGCGACGGCGGCGAAGTCCGGGTTCTGCAGCTCGGTGCCGTAGTTCACGAACCCGGCCGCCTTCATCTCGAGCTCGACGAAGTTGAGCGACGAGTTGTCGAACACGACGATCTTCACCGGCAGCTTGTTCTGCACGATCGTGATGAGCTCCCCGAGGAGCATCGTCAGCCCGCCGTCGCCCGCCAGAGCGATCACCTGGCGGTCCGGGAACGCCGTCTGCGCACCGATCGCCTGCGGCACCGCGTTCGCCATCGTGCCGTGCACGAACGACCCGATCAGGCGACGCTTGCCGTTCATCGTCAGGTAGCGCGACGCCCACACGACGGGGGAGCCGACGTCCGGGATGAACACGGCGTCCTGCGCGGCGATCCGGTCGAGCACCCGGGCGACGTACTGCGGGTGCAGCGGCTTCTTCCGGCCGGCGGGGACGGCCAGGTCGTCGAGCTTCTCGCGGGTCTTCCGGTAGTGCTTCAGGGCGTTGTCGAGGTGCGTCGTCGGGTGCGAACCGGTCAGCATCGGGATGAGGGCGAGCGCGGTGTCCTTCACGGTGCCGACCAGGCCGATGTCGACCGGGTGCCGCCGGCCGAGCTGCGACCCACGGATGTCGACCTGCACGTGCTTCGCCTTGGCCGGGAAGAACTGCTGGTACGGGAAGTCGGTGCCGAGCATGAGCACGACGTCGGCGTCCTCCATCGCGCGGTACCCGGACGCGAAGCCGAGCAGCCCGGTCATCCCGACGTCGTAGGGGTTGTCCCACTCGATGTGCTCCTTGCCGCGCAGGGCGTGCACGATCGGGGCCTGCAGCCGCTCGGCGAGCGCGACGACCTCGTCGTGCGCTCCGGCGACGCCCGCACCCGCCAGGATGGTGACCTTGTCGGCACCGTTCAGCAGCTCGGCGGTGCGCTGCAGCTCGGCTTCGCTCGGCACGATCCGCGGCGTCGTGCGCTCGATGCGCGTGGTGCGGTCGTCCTTGGCCTCGGCGAGCAGGACGTCGCCGGGGATCACGAGCACGGCGACCCCGCGCTTCTCGACCGCTTCGCGCATCGCGATCTCGAGCAGGCGGGGCATCTGCGTCGGGTCGGCGACGTACTCGACGTAGACCGAGCACTCGCGGAACAGCTCCTGCGGGTGGGTCTCCTGGAAGTAGCCGGAGCCGATCTCGGCGGTGGGGATGTGCGCGGCGATCGCGAGCACCGGGACCCGCGACCGGTTCGCGTCGAACAGGCCGTTGATGAGGTGCAGGTTGCCCGGGCCGCAGCTGCCGGCGCAGACCGCGAGCTCACCGGTCAGTTCGGCCTCGGCGCTCGCCGCGAAGGCGGCGGCTTCCTCGTGGCGGACGTGCTCCCACCGGATCGTGCCGTCCTTGCGCAGGGCGTCGGTGAAGCCGTTGAGGGAGTCCCCCGGCAGGCCGTAGACGCGCGCGACGTCGTTCTTGCGGAGGGTGGCGACGATGTTCTCGGCAACGGTTGGCATGCGTCCTGTCTACTCGCGGACGGCTGCGCTGAGTGCTTTCAGAGGCTCGCCGGGCCCGTGGTCGGGCCGGGGCTGGGACGATGGTCGGATGACCGACGCGCCGCAGCTCCGCCCCCGCCGACCGGGGCCCGACGCGGACGGCATCCTCGAGCCGTCGCCCTACCCGCTCGTGTCGGTCGCGATCGCGGTCATCGCGGTGGTCGTCATCACGCTCGTCGGGTTCGCTCTGGGCACGGTCGACCTCGGGCTCTCGAAGGCCCTGAACGCCCTGCACACGGGCGCGGTCGGGGCGTTCACCACCGCGGTCTACCACGTCATCAGTCCCGCTCCGGCGATCGGGATCACCGTCGTCGTCGTGGCCGTGATCTGGTGGCGCACCCGGAGCCTCCGACCGGCCCTGGCCTTCGGCGGCACGATCGCCGTCACCTGGGTCCCCTCCGCGGTCGTCAAGGAGATCGTGCACCGCGCTCGGCCCGACGTCGCCGTGCTGCCGCACCCGTTCCCGGTGCAGCCCGACCCCGGCTACCCGAGCGGGCACACCGTCTACATCACGGCGTTCGTGATCGCGCTGATCTGGCTGCTGCGCGAGACGCGGTGGCACCGGCTCGCGCTGACACTCGGGGTCGTCGCGATCGTGGTGGTGTTCTTCTCGGTGTCGATCGACGCGGTGCACTACCCGACCGACGCGGCGGCCTCGATCCTGTGGGCGCTCGCCGTCGCTCCGGGCGTGCGGGTGGTGTGGGTCGACTGGCTGATGCCGCGGATCCCGTTCCTGCGCCCGGGGCGGTAGCCGACGGGGCGTTCGGGTCGGCTGCCGACCCGGAACGACGTCCTCGTCGTCGTGCGACGTCGATGATGTCGTTCCGGGTCGGGCCCGACCGGGTCAGGCGAGGCGGGTGCGCCCCCGGGCGACGAGCAGCGCCACGACGGCGACCACGGCGGACGCGAGCATCACGACCGCCAGTGGCACAGCCGTCGCCGAGCCACCGATGCTGACGAGCGGCGACACCAGCGCGGCGAGCCCGAACTGCAGCGCACCGAGCACGGCCGACGCGCTGCCGGCAGCAGTGGGGACCGCACCGAGCGCGAGCGCCGTCGCGTTGCCGAGCACCAGGCCGAGCGAGCCGACCGCGGTGAACAGCGGGACGGCGAGCCAGAACACCGGCGCCGAGAAGACGACGAGCAGTGCGAACACGACCGTCGACGCGAACACCAGGGCGATGCCGAGCGACAGCACGCCGGTGACCGAACGGGTCTCGGTGAGCTTGGCGGACACGATGCTCACACCCATCAGGGCCAGCGCGTTCAGCCCGAACGCCAGGCCGTAGCCGACGGTGCCGAGCCCGATCATGTCCTGGTACAGGAACGGCGAGGCCGAGATGTAGGCCATCATCACGGCGAACGCGAAGCCGAACACGGCGATGTAGCCGAGGAACGTGCGAGAGCGCAGCGCGCGGAGCGGCGAACCGGAGCCCTTGCGCTCCTCGCGCAGCACGTCGCGGTGGGCCTTGAGGTGGGTCTCACGGATGACGGCGAGCACTGCGACGAGCATGACCACCGACAGGCCGAGCACGATCGACAGCAGTCCGCGCCAGCCGATCGGGCCGGTGAGCAGGCCGCCGAGCAGTGGTGCGACGACGGGGGCGACCCCGCCGACGATCATCATGAGCGAGAACGCGCGGGCGGCGGGCTTGCCGGTCGCCAGGTCGGAGATGACCGCACGGCTGATCACCATGCCGGCGGCGCCACCGAGTCCCTGCAGGAGTCGTGCGGCGATGAGCACGCCGATGTTCGGGGCGAAGACGGCGGCGACGCTCGCCAGGACGCACAGTGCCGCGCCGGCGATGAGCGGCGGCACGCGGCCGAACCGGTCGGACAGTGGCCCGAAGACGAGCTGGCCGGCCGTCACGCCGACCAGGAACGCGGTCAGTGTGAGCTGCACGGTGGTGGCGCTCGCACCGAGTTCGGTGGTCATCTGTGGGAACGCCGGCAGGTACAGGTCGGTGGCGAAGGGGGCGACGGCGCTGAGCAGGCCGAGCACCAGCAGCAGCGGGATCGTGATGCCCTGCTGCCTGGTCGTGGGTGTCGCGACGTGCGCGCGGATGGTTCCGGTGTCCGTGGTCATTGTTATGAAAGCATAACTCATTGCCGATCCTCGGTACAGTACGGACATGCACTCCGCTGTGTCCGACCACGTCCTCGCCGACCTCGCCGACGTCGTGCTCCGGATCTCGCGGGAGATCGACCCGCACGGTGCCGGTGCGCTCGACATCGTGCCGCTCACCGGGACCGAGGCGCTCGTGATGCGCTGGGTCGACCGCAACCCCGGCACCTCGCCGAGCGCGACGGCGGAGGCGACCGCACTCCAGCGCAGCAACCTCAGCGTCGCGCTGCGGTCCCTCGTGTCGAAGGGGATGGTCGAACGCCGGCACGACCCGGACGATGCGCGGACCGTGCAGCTGCACTCGACCGAGCTGGCGCGGGAGAGCATCGGACGCCTCCGCGCGCACTGGGCCGGCAAGCTCCGGGACGCGCTCGGCGACGACGACGGGGTGTCCGATGCGGTCGCGCTGCTCGACCGGATCGACCACGGACTCCGCGGGGTCTAGTCCTGCGGCGCGTCGTCCTCGATCGGGAGCAGCCGACGAGCGCCGTGCCCCTCGTCGCCGAGCGTGTCGCCCGGGTTCACGACCGAGCACGCACCGAGCGAGACGCAGCCGCACCCGATGCACTGCGTCATCTCCTGCTGCAGCCGCTCGAGTTCGAGTTGGCGGGCCCGCAGTCGCGCACGCCACCGTTCGTTCAGTCGGTTCCAGTCGCGCAGGGACGGCATCCGGTCGGCCGGCAGCGTGCCGAACTGCTCGGCGACCTCGCTGAGCGGGATGCCGAGCCGCTTGGCCACCTGGATGATCGCGATCCGGCGTTCGACGTGGCGCGGGTACATCCGGGTGCCACCGTCGGTGCGCTCGGGTCGGATCAGGCCCTTGCGCTCGTAGAAGTGCAGGGCCGACGCGGCGACCCCGGTGCGGCGGACGATCTCGCCGATGGGCAGCAGGTCGGTCGGACGCGGCGGCTGGATCTCGACCATGGTCGAGATCTTACGGCGGGGGGGCGGGGGGCGCGGGGGGGGGCCGCCCCCGGCCCCCCCGCCCCCCCGCCCCCCGGGGGCCCCCCGCCGGGGCCCGCACCCGAGGAGGGGAACCCGGGCCCCGTGGCACGGCGGGGCCCGCCCCCCG